>NZ_JBLFJV010000065.1:0-42873 GCF_047444975.1 Streptomyces sp. CWNU-52B
GCTGTGACCGCGGGTGTGGCGTTGCGGTTGGCGGCGGTGGCGGGGACGGCGTTGATGGCGTTCATGTGGATCGCGGAGTGGCCGCCGGCGAAGCATCTGTCGGACGGTGCGGCGAGTATGTCGACGAATCCGTTCGCCGACTATCACGTGATCTATGCGGTGGCTCTGGTCGCTGTCGCGGTGGCGGGTGCGGGTGTCACCTGGGGTCTGGGCAGGGTCTGGGCGCGGCTCCCCGTGGTCCGCGACCACACCTGGCTGCGATGACCGCGGAAGACGCGGTGGACCCGTCGTCACGGGCCCACCGCGTCCCCCCTGCTGTATCCGCCGGTCCGACGAGTCCGCCCGTCCCCGGGCCGTCCGTCCCGGCCACCCAGGCTGAACCACGTCACCACCCAGGAGGAAGAATCATGGTCCGCACGGTTGTCGCAGGTCTGGACGGCTCGGCCGAGAGCCTGGCCGCGGCCGAGTGGGCGGCCCGCGAGGCGAGGCTGCGCGGTCTGCCGCTGAAGCTCGTCCACGTATGGGAGCCGGTCCCCGAACCCATCGCCCAGGCACCCCTCATGGGCGCCGAGACACAGCAGCACTGGACCGAACGCATCCCCCGCGAGGCAGCCGACGGCATCCGGCTGCGCCACCCCGGGGTGGACGTGACCGTGGAGCAGTTGAGCGGTCCGCCCCGTGAGGTGCTGGCACGTGCGGCGAAGGACTCCGAACTGCTGGTCCTCGGTTCCCGGGGCATGAGCGGCATCGGCGGCTTCCTGCTGGGCTCCGTCGGCCAGGCCGTCGTGGCCCAGGCCGAGCAGCCCGTGGTCCTGGTCCGGGCCGGGGAACAGGCCGCCGACGAGCACGCCATGGACCCGTCCGGCATACCTTCCGGCGCGAGCCCCTTCCTGCCGGTCGTCCTCGGCCTCGACACCGACAACCCGCACGACACGGTGATCGAGTTCGCCTTCGACGCCGCGGTCCGGCGGGAAACGGGCCTACGGGTCGTCAACGGCTGGAACCCGCCGCCCTACTACGCGTACGGACTCTCCTCGGATCTCGCGCTCCACGACGAACTGTCCAAGGAGCGGGCCGCGGCCCTCACCGAAGTGCTGCGCCCGTGGCGGCGGAAGTTCCCCGCCGTCGAGGTCGTCCCGCAGTCCCGCTGGGGCAGCGCGGCCAACCACCTGGTGGACGCGTCCCATGACGCGTCCCTGCTCGTCGTCGGCCGACGCGTCCGGCGCAACCCCTTCGGCGTGCACATCGGTCCCGTCACGCACGCCGTCCTGCACCACTCCGCAGCACCCGTCGCCGTCGTGGCGCACGACTGAGGCACACGGCTGAGGCGTACGGCAGAGGCGTACGAGAGAGGAGACCACGATCATGAAGGCAGCCGTTGTACGAACCTTCGGTGAGCCCCAGTTCATCGAGGAGCACCCCGGAGCCCGGATCGTCCGCGGCCTTGCTTTCCGTCCCGGTGCGGGACGGTGAGCGCGGTGAACATCCTTCTGGTGGTCGGGGTCGACGGTTCCGAGCCGAGTCTGCACGCCGTCGACTGGGCGGTCGACGAGGCCGCCCTGCGCGGCGCGCCGCTTCGGCTGGTGTACGCGTCCCTGTGGGAGCGGTACGAAGGCGCCGCGCTCGCCCAGGGCCTCGGCAGGACGTCCGAGCAGATCCTCGCCGACAAGATCGTCGAAGCGGCCGCCCACCGGGCCCGCCGTCGCCGGCCGGACGTCAAGGTCGACACCGAGGTGCTGCAGGACGCACCGGTGCCCGCTCTGGTGCGGGAAGCCCGCCGCGCCGCCCTCCTGGTCCTCGGGTCACGCGGCCGAGGCGGGGTCGCCGAACTGCTGCTGGGTTCGGTGAGTCTCGCGGTCGCCGCCCATGCCGACTGCCCGGTGATCGTGCTGCGCGGCGACCACAGCAGCCGGACGGGCCCCGAGGCCCATGGGCGCGTCCTGCTCGGCGTCGCCGAGGCGAAGCGCGGCTCGGCCGCCGTGCGCTTCGCCTTCCAGGAGGCCAAGCGACGAGGCGCCGCCCTGGAGGCGGTACGGGCCTGGCGATGCCCCGCCTACGAGAGCACCGACCATCCCCTGCTGGCCGGGGAACCGGCCCGCCTGCACGAACAGCAGGCCGGCGAGATACTCGCGGCGGCGGTGGACGAGGCCGCGGCGGAGTATCCCTCCGTGGAGCTGCACCGGCGCATCGTCGAGGGCACCGCTCGCAAGGTGCTGCTGGACGCCTCGGCCTCCGCCGACCTGCTCGTCGTCGGAGCCAGGCGCCGGAACGGGCACTTCGGACTCCAGCTCGGCCGCGTCGCCCACACGGCGCTGCACCACTCGGCCTGCCCTGTGGCCGTCGTACCGCAACTGGGCTGATCACGCGGCCCCGTTCAGCGCTCGCCACGTGACCGGGGACATGGGTCCGCGGATCACGTGGCGGCCGCTCACCGCCTGTCGGACGCGGCCGGTCGACGCCGGGTGCGGCGGGCTTTCGTGCCCGGCGCCAACTCCGGTACCGGCAAACGGAGGTGGCGGACCTGGCGGACCTGGCGAGCTGGGTAGGGCCCGGCTCGTTGATGGTCACCGCCCGCCGCCCGCCGCCCCCGGCTGTCCGGACGGCCACACGGCCGGGAACCACGGGCCGACCGGCCCTCATGCCGCCCCCGTACAGCCCATGGGTCCGCAGACCGGACCGCTGGATGCTCGAAGTGCCCAGAGGCCTTGAGGAGAGATCCACGATGACGGACGAAGACGAAGCACTCGGCCGACGCACGGTCCACGCCCTGCTCGCGGACGGCACCACCGTGTGCATCCGTCCCGTGGCACGAGGCGATCACGACCAACTGCAGGGACTCTACGAGGAGATGTCCCCGGACAACCTCCGGCTGCGCTTCTTCGCGGCGAGCCGGCGCTCCGCCGAGATGGCCGCCGACCGTGCCTGCGCACCGCCGCGACCCGGCTACCGGGCCCTGCTGGCCGAGACACAGGGGCACGTGATCGGCCTGGCCGAGTACGACACCGACACCAACACCGACGGGAGCGGCGACGACGGCGGCGACTCGGCCGAGATCTCCATCGCCGTGGCCGACGGGCTCCACCACCGTGGCATCGGCACCCTGCTCGTCGAGCACCTGATCTCCGCCGCGCGGGCGGAGGGCATCGTCACGTTCACGGCCGACGCGCTCAGCGAGAACCACGAGGTCCTCCAGCTCTTCGCCGACCTCGGCCTGCGCACGGCCCGTCGCTTCGAGGGCCCCGAGGTGCGCTGCACCGTGGAACTCGCCCAGGACGACGCCTACTTGACGGCGGTGGAAGCACGTGGGCGGGCCGCAGCCGTCGCGAGCCTCGAACCGCTTCTGCGGCCCCGCGTCGTCGCCGTCGTGGGCGCGGGGCGCCGGCCCGGCTCTGTCGGGCGGGCCGTCCTGCACCACCTGCACGCGGGTGGCTTCACCCGACGGCTCTTCGCGGTGAACCCGTCCGCCACGTCGATTCTCGGCGTGCCGTCGTACCCCTCGGTCAGTGCCCTGCCCCGGACCCCCGACCTCGCCGTCGTCGCGGTCCCGGCCGCCGCGGTCCCGGCCACCGCCGAGGAGTGCGGCAAGGCCGGCGTCCGGGCCCTGCTCGTCGTCTCCGCCGGTCTCGACAGCGCCCAGGCGCATGCGCTGACGGCGGCGTGCCGCACGTACGGCATGCGGCTCGTCGGACCCAACTGCCTCGGTGTCTCCAACACCGAACCGGGCCTGCTCCTCGACGCCACCTTCGCCGCCGACCACCCGCGCCCCGGTACCGCGGGCGTGGCCGTGCAGTCCGGCGGCGTGGGCATCGCGCTCCTCGACGGCCTGTCCCGGCTGGGCATCGGCGTGTCCTCCTTCGCCTCCCTCGGCGACAAGTACGACGTCAGCGGCAACGACATGCTCCAGTGGTGGGAGAGCGACGGCCGCACCGACCTGGCCCTGCTGCACCTGGAGTCCTTCGGCAATCCGCGGTCCTTCTCCCGCACCGCCCGCCGGGTGACCCGGCGTATGCCCCTGCTCACCGTCGACGCAGGCCGCACCGACGCGGGCCGCCGCGCCGCGGCCTCGCACACGGCGGCCGCCGCCACCCGGACGATGACCCGCCAGGCGCTGTTCACCCAGGCGGGCGTCACCGCCACCCGCTCGGTCGCCGAACTCCTCGAAGCCGCCGCCCTGTTGCACTCCCAGCCGCTGCCCGCCGGGACCCGCGTCGCGGTCGTCACCAACGCGGGCGGTGCGGGCGTCCTGGCGGCCGACGCCTGTGCGGAGGCGGGGCTCGTGCTGCCGCCGTTCACCCCGGGGACGGTCGACGACCTGCTCGCCGTACTGCCCGAGGGCGCCGTCGTCGGCAACCCCGTCGATGTCACACCCGCCGTCACCGAGGAGCAGCTCAGGAACTGCGTCGAGCGGATCACCCGCTCCCCGGGAGTCGACGCCGTCCTGCTGGCCCTCGTCCCCACGGCGGTGGCCGAGGCCACCGGCGACGACCTGATCCGCGCCGTCACCCGGCCACGGACCCCTGACTCCGCCTCCGGCCCTGGTGCGGACGGGACCCGCGGGCCCGGACACCGGACACGGCCGGTGGTCGCCGTGCGCCTCGAACAGGACCTCCCGGTCAAGCTGCTGCCCGCCACCGACGGCGGCACCGTCCCGTCGTACGCCGAACCCCAGGCGGCGGCACGGGCACTGGCCCACGCCGCCCACCGCGCCGCCTGGCTCAGCCGCCCCGCCGGAACGGTCCCGGAACTCGACGCCGTCGACACACAGCGCGCCCACGAGGTCGCCGACGCCTACCTGACCGCCCACCCCGAGGGCGGCTGGCTGGACCCGCGCACCTGCGCCGAACTCCTCGCCTGCTACGCCGTCCCGCAGCTCCGGTGGGCGTGGGCCGAGACCGAGACCGACGCCGTGATCGCCGCCGAGCGGCTGCGCGGCCCCGACGGGCGGGTGGTCATGAAGGCCCACTGGCCCGGCCTGGTGCACAAGAGCCAGCAGCACGCCGTCCACCTCGACCTCCAGGGCGACTCCCAGGTGCGCGCCGCCTTCCGGGACTTCGAGACCCGGTTCGCCGGACTGCTGACCGGTGTGGTCGTGCAGCCGCTCGCCGCCCGCGGCACCGAACTCTTCGCGGGCGTCGTCCAGGACGAGGTCTTCGGACCACTGGTCCTGTTCGGCCTCGGCGGCACGGCGACGGAGGTACTCGCGGACCACGCGGCCAGGCTCGCCCCGCTGACCGACCAGGACGTGCACGACCTGATCACCGCACCGCGCTGCGCCCCGCTCCTCTTCGGGGCGGACGGCGGCGGCCCGGTCGATCTCGCGGCCCTCGAACAGCTGCTGCTGCGCCTGTCCCGCATGGCGAGCGACCTGCCCCAGCTCGCCGAGGCCGACTTCAACCCCGTTCTCGCGGCGCCGGGCGCGGTCTCCGTGCTCGACGCGCGTGTGCGCCTGCTGCCTCGCAGGCCCCAGGACCCGTACCTGCGCCGACTCCGCTGAGGAGGAAACAACCATGAAGCACAACAAGGTCGGATCCGTGATGACCACGGAGGTCGTCCGGGCCGAGTACGGCACCCCGTTCAAGGAAGTGGCACGGCTGCTCGCCGACCACCGGATCAGCGGCCTGCCCGTGGTCGACGAGGACGAACAGGTCATCGGAGTCATCTCCGAGACCGACCTGATGGTCCGGCAGGCACTGACCGCCGACCCGTACGCGCCGAGGCGGCGGCCCTGGCTCACCGGGCCGGCCAAACTGGCCGGCCTGACGCGGGGCGCCAGGAAGCAGGCCGTGAAGGGACGGGCCCGTACCGCGGGGCAGTTGATGACGGCCCCGGCCGTGACCGCGCACGCCGACGACACCATCGTCGAGGCCGCCCGCACCATGGCCCGGCGACGCGTGGAGCGGCTGCCGGTCCTGGACGAGGAGGACCGGCTGGTCGGCATCGTCACCCGCCGTGACCTGTTGCAGGTGTTCCTGCGGCCGGACCGCGAGATCCGCCAGGAGGTGATCGACGAGGTGCTGGTACGGGCGCTGTGGCTGGCACCCCAGACGGTCGACGTCTCCGTGACCGAAGGTGTGGTCACGCTCACCGGCCACATGGAGCGCAAGAGCGAGACGGAGATCGCGGTCTCCATGACGCGCCAGATCGACGGCGTGGTCGGCGTCGTCCACAAACTCACCTTCCGCCTGGACGACGCGCGCTTCCAGCCCGACGAGCAGGCGCTGCACGGTGTCGCCGACACCTGGCTGCGCAGGATCTGAGAGGACGCGCGGCACGGGGCCGTGAGAACAGCGAGCCGAGAGAACCGAGAGAACCGAGAGAACCGAGAGAACCGAGAGAACCGAGAGAACCGAGAGAGGAGGCGGACCGTCATGCCGGACAGCGTGCTGGTCGCCTACGGGACGAAGAACGGCTCGACCGCCCGGATCGCCGAGGCCATCGCGGCGGTCCTGCGCAAGGACGGACTCGTCGCCGAGTCACTGCCGGCGCGGTCCGTGGCGGCGGACGTCGGGTCGTACGACGCCGTGGTGCTCGGCGGTGGCCTGTACGCCGGGCACTGGCACCGGGACGCCCGCCGGTTCGTCCGCCGCCACCGCGGGGAACTGGCCGGCCGGCCGGTGTGGCTGTTCAGCAGCGGCCCGCTCGACGCGTCGGCCTCGGAACGGGACATCCCGCCGGTGCCCGATGTGACACGGGCCATGGACGGACTGGACGTCAGGGAGCACGTCACCTTCGGGGGCTGCATCGAAGAGGGCGCGAAGGGGTTCGTCGCCCGGATGATAGTCCGCTCCGGAAAAGGCGGGGACTTCCGGGACTTCACCGCCATAGAGGCGTGGGCAGCGCGCATCGGAGCCGCACTCGTGGACGACCGGAGTCAGAGCCGGGGCCATGACAAGCGGAACTGAAACGAACTGAAACGTACTGGACCCGACTGGACCGAGCCGCCGAAAGCCAGTCCTCACGGCTCTTGCGGGCCGGGCACTCTCCCGGGAGTCGCGAGGACACCAGCGCGAGGACGACGCGGCTGGGGAGACGCACGACCTCGCGCACCGGCCGCCGCCCTCATCGGCGCACAGGGCGGCGGCCGTTCGAGCGAGCACCGGACCTCGGGTACACCACCGGGCCACGGGTCTCAGGTACGTCATCGGTGCACGAGGTCGATACGGACGTCCACGACCCCCTCGACCGCCCGCACGGCCCTGGCCAGTACGGGTACGAGACCGCGGTCGGGCAGGGAACCGCTCAGCGTGACCACTCCGTCGGCCACGCCGGCCGTCACCGTGGTGGTGATCGGGAGCTGGGTGAGGACGGACCGCCGGACCTCGTCCGCGATCTCCTGGTCGGGCCGCAGGAAGACCTTGAGCAGGTCGCCGCGGCTCACCACTCCCTGCAGCAGGCCGATCCCGTCGACCACCGGCAGGCGCTTGACCCGACGGCGGGCCATGATGCGGGCGGCCTCGGCCAGCGTGGCGTCCGGATGGACGGTGACGGCGGGGCTGCTCATCAGCTCACCCGCGGTCAGTGCGCCTGCCTTGGCCCGTTCCGCCGGGTCGCAGTCACGGCCGGCGAGGCGGTCGTCGGCGTCCCGGAACTCCTCCTTGGGCAGCAGATCGGCCTCGGAGACCACGCCGATGACCCGTCCCTCGCCCGCCAGGACCGGAAGCGCGCTGACCTTCCACTGACCGAGCAGTTCGACGACCTCCTTGAAGGTCGCGTCGCGCCCGACGGCGACGACGGTGTGGGTCATCACATCGCTCACCGTGCGCGGAGAGCCGGCGGATGTGAAGGTGGACGATGAGTCGGACATCGCAGCCTCCCGAAGCGTGCGTCCTGTTCCCGGTGTCCCGGCCTTGCCGGGAGCGTCTGATGGTCTGGCGGCCCGGCGGGGGCCGATGCCCGTGGCGTGTCACCCGGGCACGACGGCCACCGGGCACCCGGTGTGCCGCAGCAGGTCGTCCGCGACGGCGGGCAGACCGTTTCCGTACGGGTGCCGCCGCCCGATCACCACCAGCTCCGCGTCGCCCGGGTTGCGGATCAGCGCCTCGGCCGGTGAGAACAGGACGACGTCCTCGAGTACCCGTACGTCCGGGTACTTCTCACGCCACGGCCGTACCGCGTCGGACAACAGCTGCACCTCGTGGTCCTCCCAGGCGGCACGGTCCTCCTCCGGTACGGAGAAGGGGAGTTCGGCGGCGGACGGAGGAAGCGCCCAGGCGTGCAGGACGCGCAGCCGGGCGCGCCGCAGACGTGCCGTGCCGAAGGCGAAGTCGATCGCGTCGCCGGCCGGGCGGCGGGCATCGACGCCGACGGTGACCTGCGCGGGCCGGTGCGCAGGGCCCGCGCGGACGGGGCCGTCGGGCACGAGGACCACCGGGCAGGTGGCCGTCCCCGCGACGTGCCGGACGGTCGTCGACACCGGGCCGGGGCCGGAGAGTTCGTCCTCTCCGGGCAGGCCGAGGACGACGATCTCCGCGTCCTGGCACAGCGGGTACGGCTCCGGCACGGCCGCTCCGGTGAGCCGCGCCGTGTCGGTGACGATCCGCACGTCCGGGTGCCTGTGAGTCAGTTCGGCTGCCAGTTCGGCCGCCACCTGGGGCGTCACGGAAGCCGGCCGGCCCGGCTTCGGCCGGGGCGCGTCGAGGGCGTCCGGCGCGGCGACATGGACCACTCGCAGAGGCAGGCCGCGCCACCGGGCCTCGCGTGCGGCCCAGTCGGCGGCGACACGGCTGCGTGCCGACCGGTCGACTTCGACGACGATCACTCGCTGGCCGGGCATGCGACCTCCCAGTTCTGTGGGAGAAGTTCTCCCCATCACCACCTTGGACCCGGACGGCGCTCCTGCGCAGAGGCCGAACGGTCCCCGGCACAGACCTGGCGGTCCCTACCCGAGGGCCAGGCCCGGGACGACGCCGGCCGTGAGAAGCAGACCGAGATACTGGAGGTGTGCGGAATGCTCGCGCCCGTGATCGCCGGAGTCGACGGCTCCGCAGAGAGTTTCGCCGCAGCCGAGTGGGCGGCCCGCGAGGCCGTACGCCGCGAACGTCCCCTGTTGCTCCTGCACGCCCGCAGCCGCCCGCCCCGCCGGACGGACGGCGCGCAGGCGAACGCGGCCCAGCGGCATCTGGCCCGGCGTGCCCTGCGACAGGCGGAGGAACGCGTCCGCCGTTCCTGCCCCGCGGTGCTCCTGTCGGACGAACAGGTCGAAGGGCCCGCGTCCGCCGCCCTGCTGGCCGCGGCCGACCGGGCGGACCTGCTGGTCCTCGGCTCGCGCGGGCTCAGCGGCTTCACCGGATTCCTGGTGGGGTCCGTGGCCCTCGCGGTGGTGGCGAGGTCGACCTGCCCGGTGGTCCTGGTACGCGCGGGGGAGGAGGCGCAGGACGAGCACGTACCCGCGGAGGACGGGAGTCCCTCGGCCCGCACCGGATTCCGGGACGTGGTGCTCGGTCTCGACGCCGGTGACCCGAGCGACGAAGCGATCGAGTTCGCCTTCGAGGCGGCCCGCCGGCGCGGCGCCCGGCTGCGGGTTCTCTACGCCTGGCAGCCGCCCTCGGCGTTCGAACTGGGCCCGGGAGACATCGCGCTGGCGGACGAGCCGCGGCAGGCGCGGGAGTGGCAGGGCTTCCTGTCCGCGGTGCTTCAGGTGTGGCGGGAAAAGTACCCCGAAGTCGAGGTGGTGGAGTGCGTACCGCAGAGCAAGGCCTCGACCGCGCTGGTCCGGGCCGCCTCCTCCGCCGGCCTCCTGGTGGTCGGCCATCGCCTGGCCGAGCGGCCGGTGGGACCGCGTACCGGGCCCGTCACCCACGCGGTGATCCAACACGTCGGCTGCCCCGTGGCCGTGGTGCCCCACAGGTGACCTGAGCCCTCAGCCTTCGGGTGGACGAGGCAGCGTGCCGGAGCGGCCGGCCCGGCCCACGCGGTGGTCACTCCGTGGTCAGCGCGTCGCGTCGGTCGCGCCGGGCGCGCCGGAGGCCGGCAGCGAGTCGTCGGCCAGTGCCCGGTCGGCCGTGCGGCGTGGGGAGGGCGGGCCCTCCGGGCCGTATCCGAGGCGCAGCACCATCTGGGCGTGCGCACGCCGGGCGCCGTCGCCACCCAGGAGCTGGTCCCGCAGGTCCGGCCATTCCAGGGCCTGGTGCAGCAGGGACGTCCGTACGCCGTGAGCGGTGGCCACCAGCAGGACGCGTTCGAGTGCCTGGCCGGCGCGCAGCCAGTCGGTCCGCCGGTCGTGCGCCGTGGACAGTACGGCGATCGACGGCCGCTTCTCGAAGGGGCGGGCGAGGAGAGCGTCGGGGTGCCGGTGCGCCCCGAAGTCCCGCATCGGAACGTGCTCCCCGTAGTCCTGCGGTCCCACGGCGGCGGGCGGTACGCCGAGACCGTCGCCGTTCGGCTCGTGCGCCCAGCGGCGGCTCTCCGCCGCCCGGTCGGCGTCGGCCGTGTTGCGGTGTTCCGCCTCACGGGTCAGGCGCAGGATCCGGTCGGTCTCCGCGGGACCGGGACGGCCTAGGAGGGCCCCCTCGGCATGGGCGGCCTCCGCGAGCTCGGTGCGGACGACCGTCGGCAGGGGGCGCGCGGAGAACGGGAAGCGGCTGCTGTGCCGACGCCACAACGTCGTGTACAGGTGGGGGGTGCAGGACGCGGTGGTCGTCCCGCTGAGCCGTACGGTCGCCAGCAGATCCGGCTCGTCGGGCCGGGGCAGCAACCGGGTCACCGGCTCCCAGCCGTAGTGGGCCACCGCCACGCGGAGGTTGAGGAGAGCGCACCCGACGGAGAGGTACAGGCCCCGCCCTGTCGGGTCGACGTGGCGAAGACCGCGTGCCGCCGCCGCCCGGATCTCCAGCGTCATGGCGTCCGGGTCCAGCCGGAAGCGCCACGGCTGCGTGTTGTGGATCGAAGGGGCGGCCACGGCCGCCGAGACGAGGCTCTCCAGCGTGGTGACGTCGAGAACGGCGGTTCGCATCGGGAACTCCTCCCAGCCCCGCGCCGATGGGCGGCGGGGCTCTGCCGGCAAGTTGATCCAGGCTGGCGCGCGGGTTCCAGCGTGGCGCGGACAGGCGGTCGGACAGGAGGGGCCGTACGGCCTTGCCGGGTCCCGAACGGCCCGGATATCGCGGACCTGAGGCACCTGCCGCGGTCATCTCGGAGGTGAGACGTTCAGTGCGGTTCCTCAGCAAGCACAGTTCCTCAGTCTCAAGTCTCAGCTGCCCGTGAGGGGGTTCGACCGATGCCGAAGGTCAGGCGTACCAAGGTTCTGGGATGGCGATGGCGGCACAATCCGCTGCGGCGGCACAGCGACGCGGTGGAGGCGTGGATCGTCCTGGCCACCTGGGTGCTGGCGACGGTCGGCGGGGTCGCCGTGGGAGCCGTCTCCGCGCAGGGGATGCAGGACGCGATGACGCGGAGCCGGGCAGCGCGCGAGGAGGTGTCCGCGGTGCTCCTGGAGACGGCGCCGGCCGGCCTGCGGGACGTGACCACGGGAGCCGTCTACTCCCAGGTGCGAGCGCGGGTGCGCTGGACCGACGACACGGGGACCGTCCGCACCGACAGCGCGAGGGTGCGGGCCGGTACGGAGGCCGGTGCCACCGTGCCGGTCTGGACGGACGGGCACGGCCGCCTGGTGCCCGCGCCGATGAGCCGGGCGGAGGCGCAGGCGCGCGCGATCCTGACCGGATCCGGAGTCACCGCCTTCGGCGGTCTGGTGATCCTCGCGGGCGGACGCCTCGTCCGGCTGCGGGTCGAGCGCCGGGCGACGGAGCAGTGGGGCGAGGAGTGGGAACTGGTCGGACCGCGGTGGAGGCGCAGGGCCGGCTGAGCCGGGCACCCCGAGCGGCGGGGATGAGGACGGGGTGAGGGGCCGTGCGGACGTCCGCACGGCCCCTCACCTCACGAGCCATGAGTTCACGAGCCGGAGTCGGAGCCGTCGTACCCGGAGTCGTGACCGGAGAGGTCGAACTCGACGTCCACGACCCCCTCGACCGCCCGGACCAGACGTGCGGCCACCGGGACCAGGGACGTGTCCCGGATGTGTCCGCTGAGCTTCACCACGCCGTCCCGCACCTCGGTCCGCACGACGGACGAGGGCGTGGGGAACAGGTACGCGACGACTTCCCGCCGGACCTCCTCCGCCATCTCCTCGTCGTCCCGCAGGAAGACCTTCAGGAGGTCGGTGCGGCTGACGACGCCGCGCAGCGTGCCCGACGCGTCGACGACGGGGAGCCTCTTGACCTTGGCGTGTGCCATCGTGCGCGCTGCCTGGGCGAGCGTCGCGTCGGGGGGTGTGGTGAGGGCCGGGGAGGTCATCAGTTCCCCCGCGGTCACCGCGCCGGCCTTGGCGAGGTCGGAGAGCCTGCGCAGCTGCGTGTAGCGGTCGGGGTCGCTGTCGCGGAACTCCTCCTTGGGCAGCAGATCGGCCTCGGAGACGACCCCGATCACCTGCCCCTTGGCTCCCACCACGGGCAGGGCGCTGACCTTGCGCTCCTGCATCGTCTGCACGATCTCCTTGAACGAGGCCTTGCGGTCCACCGTGGCGACGGTGCGGGTCATCACATCGCTCACGACGTGCGGTGTGCCGTGCATGGTGCCTCCTTGAACGCGTCGGTACGGGCGGGCGGGCCATGGGCCGGCTTCACAGGAGACTGCCGCTGCCGTAGGGGGCGTACAGGTCCAGCAGCCGGGTGCGGGCCGAGCGCAGCCGGTGGGCCAGTACGTCACCGACCCACTGGGTGACCGCCACACCGAACGCCGGATCGTTCCGGCACAGGGCGCGTACGGTCGTGGCGTCGAACTCGTAGGCCCGTACAGGAGTCGTCGCCTCGGCGCCCAGGTGCCAGGTGTGCGGCGCGAACAGCCAGGACCAGCCGATGAGCTGGTTGTGCCCGAGCGTCTCGATGACCGCTGCCCGCCGGCCGGGCACCCGCATGTCGAGGGCGACCGTGCCGGTGCGCACGATCCAGAACCGGTCGGCGCGGCTACCCTCCTCGAAGAGGCGGCTACCCGCCTCGAACGACACCTCCCGGGCGAGGTCCGTCAACCGCTGCCGGTGCTCGGCGGGGAGGGCCCGCAGCATGCTCGACGTGACGGGATCGTTCATGACGTGCCTCCATCGGTGCATACGGTGCATAGGGTCCTGGCAGTCACAGCGTCCTACCGGGGCACGGGCGGGACCATGGGCCACCCGGCCCCACGACCAGGCCACCCGGTACGGCGGGAAGGCCGTTCGGCACCCTGCGCACGGCTCCTTTCCTGCCCGAAGCTCGACGAGAAGAGCTTGAGCCCCGGATTCAGGAGGTACGCAGCCATGCTTCGCCATGTCACCGCGGGAGTCGACGGTTCCGTCGAGAGCGTCGCGACCGCACACTGGGCGGCCCGGGAAGCCGTACGCCGCGGAGTCCCGCTGAGGCTGGTGCACGCCTGGAAGTGGCACCCCCGCCCGCCCGGCTCCGTCCCCGCGGACAGCAGCGAGCGCGAATGGGCCCAGCAGACGCTGAACGAGGTGGTCCGCGGTGTGCGGGCCGCACACCCCGACCTTCGGATCGACGCCCGGCTGGTGTCCGACTCCCCGGTCGAGGCCCTGCTCGCCGCGACCGACGATTCCGAGGTCCTGGTACTGGGTTCCCGAGGGCTCAGTGGTCTCGCGGGGTTCATGGTCGGCTCGGTGTCCCAGCGGGTCGTCGCCAGGTCCGTACGCCCTGTCGTGCTCGTCCGCGCGGGCGAGGCGACGGCCGACGAGTACCCCACGACACCCGGCGGGGCCGCCTCGGAGGACGGCTCCGAGCCCCCGTACCGCGATGTCGTCCTCGGTCTGGACATCCGGCACCCCTGTGACGAACTGATCGAGTTCGCCTTCGAAGCCGCCCGGCAGCACGGTTGCGCACTGCGCGTGATCCACGCCTTCAGCGTTCCCTCGGCCGACGGCGCCGACCTGCACGCGGTCACCGGGGCAGGGGCCGAGGTGCTCGCCGCCCAGGAACGCGCCGTCGTCGCGACGCTGCGTCCGTGGTGTGCGAAGTACCCCGAGGTCCCGGTGACCGAGACCGTCTCCGAAAGCAGGCCGGCCGGCGCCCTGGTGCACGCGTCGTCCGAGGCCTGTCTCGTCGTCGTGGGCCGCAGGACCCGGGAGAGCCACCTCGGACCGCACATCGGTCCCGTGGCCCACGCGGTGCTGCACCACGTCCGCTGCCCCGTCGCCGTGGTCCCGCACGTCTGAGCCCACCCGGCCCCATCGGCCCGGGGCCGGGCGGACCACCCGCCGGACCTGTCCGGCACTGCCCGTGACGACCGCGGCGCAGCAGCATGTGAAGCGAGTCGGACACGCGCAGACGGAACGAACCAGGGAGAGGACGACCGGCGATGACCGCAACCGTGAAAGCCGCGAAGACCGGCAGCCGACAGGCCGAGGCCTGGCACGGCTTCGTCGGGACGCAGTGGCGGGGCCGCGTCGACGTACGCGACTTCATCCAGGCCAACTACACACCGTACGAGGGGGGCCCGGCGTTCCTGGCCGGTCCGACCGAACGCACCCTGGCCGTCTGGCACGAGGTGAGCGCGCTGTTCCCCGAGGAACGGCGCAAGGGCGTCCTGGACGTGGACGCGGGCACCCCGTCCACCATCACGTCGCACCGGCCGGGCTTCATCGACCGCGAGCGCGAGCTGATCGTCGGCCTGCAGACCGACGCCCCGCTCCGGCGGGCGATCATGCCGAACGGCGGCCTGCGGATGGTCGAGAACGGGCTGAAGGCGTACGGCTACCAGCCCGACCCCTTCGTCACGCGCGTCTTCGGGACCTACCGCAAGACCCACAACGACGGTGTCTTCGACGCCTACACGCCCACGATGCGGGCCGCCCGCAAGGCGGGGATCATCACCGGCCTGCCCGACGCCTACGGGCGAGGGCGCATCATCGGGGACTACCGGCGGGTGGCGCTGTACGGCACGGCCCGGCTGACCGAGGCCAAGGAGGCCGAGCGCGCCCTGCTGGACGCACAACCCTCGGGCCCCGACATCATCCGGGACCGTGAGGAACTGGCCGAGCAGATACGGGCGTTGGACGAGCTGACACAGATGGCGGCCTCGTACGGCTGCGACGTCACCCGTCCGGCCGCCACCGCCCACGAGGCCGTGCAGTGGCTCTACCTCGGTTACCTGGCGGCGGTGAAGGAACAGAACGGCGCGGCCATGTCGCTGGGCCGCACCTCCACGTTCCTCGACGTCTACCTCCAGCGGGACCTGACGGAGGGCCTGATCGACGAGACCCGCGCCCAGGAACTGATCGACGACTTCGTCATCAAGCTGCGGATCGTACGGTTCCTGCGCACCCCGGAGTACGACGCGCTGTTCTCCGGTGACCCCACGTGGGTGACGGAGTCCATCGGCGGCCTCGGCACCGACGGGCGGCCGCTGGTCACCCGCACCTCCTTCCGCTTCCTGCGGACGCTCTACAACCTCGGCCCGGCCCCGGAACCCAACCTCACCGTGCTCTGGTCGCCCGAACTCCCGTCCGGCTTCAAGGAGTTCTGCGCCCAGGTGTCGATCGACACCAGCGCGGTCCAGTACGAGTCGGACGAGCTGACGCGCCCGCGCACCGGCGACGACACCGCGATCGCCTGCTGCGTCTCCGCGATGGCGGTGGGCCGGCAGATGCAGTTCTTCGGCGCCCGGGTCAACCTGGCCAAGGCCCTGCTGTACGCGGTCAACGGCGGCCGGGACGAGATGACCGGCGAGCAGATCGCCCCGCCGGCGCCCGCGCTGACCGGGGAGTACCTGGACTACGAGGAACTGTCGGCGGCGTACGACCGGACACTGGACTGGCTGGCGGCCACCTACGTCAACACGCTGAACGTCATCCACTACATGCACGACAAGTACGCCTACGAGCGCATCGAGATGGCCCTGCACGACCACCCGGTGCACCGCTTCATGGCCTGCGGCATCGCCGGTCTGTCGGTCGCCGCCGACAGCCTGTCCGCCGTCAGGTACGGCAGGGTGAAGGTGATCCGCGACGCCACCGGACTGGCGGTCGACTACGAGACCGAGGGCGACTGGCCGGCGTACGGCAACAACGACGACCGCGCCGACGCCATAGCCGTCGCACTGGTCGAGTCCTTCATGGCCAAGGTGCGCGAGCACCCCACCTACCGGGACGCCGAGCACACGCAGTCGGTGCTGACCATCACCTCGAACGTCGTCTACGGCAAGCACACCGGCAACACCCCGGACGGCCGCCGCGCCGGACAGCCCTTCGCGCCCGGCGCCAACCCGATGAACGGACGTGACCGGCACGGGGTGGCCGCCTCCGCGCTCTCGGTGGCCAAGCTCCCGTACGAGCAGGCACGTGACGGCATCTCGCTGACCACGACGATCACACCCGAGGGTCTGGGCCACCGCCCGGAGGAGCGGGCGGCCCACCTGGTCGGCATCCTCGACGCCTACACGGCCTCGGGCGGCTTCCACATGAACGTCAACGTCCTCGACCGGGCGACGCTGGAGGACGCGATGGAACACCCGGAGAACTACCCGGAGTTGACGATCCGGGTCTCCGGATACGCCGTCAACTTCGTACGCCTGACCCGCGAGCAGCAGCTCGACGTGATCAGCCGCACCTTCCACGGCTCGCTGTGAAGGAGCGGACCGTGACCGAGCGTGCCGAGAAGGCGAAGGCGAGCACGGCGACGACCGGGCGGATCCACTCCTGGGACCTGTCCACCGGCGTGGACGGGCCCGGGACCCGGTTCGTGCTCTTCGTCAGCGGCTGTCCGCTGCGCTGCCTGTACTGCGCCAACCCCGACACCTGGCACATGAGGGACGGCCGGGAGGCCACCGTCGACGAGGTGATGGCCGAGATCGACCCGTACCGGGGATTCGTCACCACCGCCGGGGGAGGGGTCACCCTCACCGGCGGCGAGCCCCTGCTCCAGCCCGCCTTCACCGCCGCGGTCCTGCGCCGCTGCAAGGAGGCCGGGCTGCACACCGCGCTCGACACCTCGGGCTTCCTCGGTGCCCGCGCCACCGACGAACTCCTCGCCGACACCGACCTGGTGCTCCTCGACATCAAGTCCTTCGACGTCAACACCTACCGAAAGCTGACCGGCGGCGAACTGGCGCCCACCCTGAACTTCGCCACGCGGCTCGACCGGCTCGGCGTCCGCATGTGGATCCGCTACGTCCTGGTCCCCGGCTGGACCGACGACCCCGAAGCGGTCGACGGCCTCGCCCGCTTCGTCGCCGGCCTCGGCAGCGTCGACCGCGTGGACGTCCTGCCGTTCCACCGGCTCGGCGCGGCGAAGTACGAGGCCCTCGGCCTGCCCTTCCCGCTGCGCGACACCCCGGGCCCCGGGCCCGAGCTCGTCGCGCGGGTCCGGGAACAGTTCCGGGAGCACGGAGTGGCCGCCTACTGAACCGCGTGAGCCGGCCGGGCCGCGCGGCACAGGGTGAAGACACCGGACAGGCCCGCGCCGCCCAGCACACGCAGGAAGCGGGTGTCCTCCGTGACCAGACACAGGCGGCCTCGCCTGGCCAGGACCCGGCTGCGGGCGCGGCACAGGAGGTTCAGCCCGGCGCAGTCGATGAAGGACACGCCACGCAGGTCCACCACCAGGTCGGGGCACGGACCGGCCGTCAGTGTGTCGAGGCGGGCCGAGACGGCCGGTGCCGTGGCGATGTCGATCTCGCCGCGCAGCTCCACGACGGTCGCGCCGCCGGTGTCGGGTGCGCGGTGGTGGCAGGTGGACCTGGAACGGTTCTCGGACATGAGCCGAGCAAAGCCGGGACCACGTCCCGGCCGGAAGGGCCGTTCGGTCCCCGCCGAACGGGTCCGGTCGGCGGGCGCCCGGCCCGCCGCGCGGCATCCCGGCCCGATCGCCCCACCCGGCGGACCATCAGGGCCGACCGGCCCAAGCGCACCCCTGCCGCTCCGGACAAGCTGGACGTGCGAGGCACTCCCGACGCCGTGCCGGTGTCTGCCGGCCCCGGCCCACGGGGAGCGCCGGGCGCGGGCCGCGGGCCCGGACAGACAACGAGGAAGGTGGATTCGACATGAAGGGCTTCGTCTTTCACGGCTCCGGGCAGGCCGCCTGGGAGGATGTCCCGGACCCGGCCGTCAAGGATCCCACCGACGCGGTGGTGCGCGTCGATGTCGTCACCGTCTGCGGGACGGACCTGCACATCCTCAAGGGCGACGTGCCCGAGGTGCCTCCCGGCACGGTGCTGGGACACGAGGCGGTCGGCGAGATCGTCGAGGTCGGGTCCGACGTACGTACCGTGCGGCCGGGCGACCGGGTACTCGTCTCCTGCATCAGCGCCTGCGGTCGCTGCCGCTTCTGCCGGGACGGGGCGTACGGCCAGTGCCGCGGGGGCGGGGGCTGGGTCCTCGGCCACCTGATCGACGGCACCCAGGCCCAGTACGTCCGGGTGCCGCACGCCGATCTGTCGGTCCACCTCCTTCCCGGCACGGTGGAGAGCCGGGACGCCGTCCTGCTGGCGGACGTCTTCCCGACCGCGTACGAGGTCGGTGTCCTCAACGGGCGGGTACGGCCCGGTGACACCGTCGCGGTGATCGGGGCCGGCCCCATCGGCCTGGCCGCCGTCGCCGCCGCCCGGCTGTTCACCCCCGAGCGGATCATCGCCGTGGACAAGGCGGCCGCACGGCTGGACGCGGCCAAGGGCCTCGGCGCCGATGTCGTGGTCGCCGCCGGGGAAGACCCCGAGCAGCTGATCGCCGACCTCACCGACGGGACGGGCGTGGACGTGGCCATCGAGGCCGTCGGCGTACCGGAGACCTTCGAGCTGTGCACGCGCGTCGTACGCCCCGGCGGGCACGTGGCCAACGTCGGCGTGCACGGCGGGCCCGCGACCCTGCATCTCGAAGATCTGTGGATCAGGAACGTGACCATCACGACCGGACTGGTCGACACCACCTCCACGCCCACCCTGCTGCGGATGGCGGCCGCCGGCCGGCTGCCCACCTCGCCGCTGGTCACCCACAGCTTCCCGCTGGAGCGCATGGAGGAGGCGTACGACGTCTTCGGCCGGGCCGCCGACACCGGCGCCCTGAAGGTGCTGCTCGGCGGAGCGCGGCACGAGGTCGCCGTCCGGGGGGTGTGACGAAAGGAGTGAGGGCCATGACCGATCAGCCGCCCTCGAAGTCCCGGAACGCGGCAGGGAGAGCACCCCTGGGCGATCTGGGGCGCCGCCTCGCCCTGCGGCGCGCGGAACTCGGCCTGAGCAGAACGGAGACGGCCGCCCGAGCGGGCATGGCCCTGAGCTACCTCCGGTACCTGGAAGGGCATCCGGGCGCCGCGCCGGACGCGAGCGTCCTCCTCAGACTCGCCGGGACCCTGGGCACCACGGTGGCGGAGCTCACCGGCGGCAACACCGCTCTGCCGCCCGGCGTCGGACGGGCCTCCCGGAACGCCGAGTTCACCGAGCTGACCGCGGAGGAGTCCCGGGCGCTGCTGCGGACGCACGGCGTGGGACGGATCGCGGTGTCGACTCCTGAAGGGCCGGTCGTCGTCCCCGTCAACTACGGCGTCGTCGAGGGGGACATCGTCTTCAGGACCGCTCCCGGCGCCGCCCCGGCACGGGCAGCCGGCCACCTGGTCGCCTTCGAGGTCGACCGCGTCGACGACGCCCTCAGCCGGGGCTGGAGCGTGCTGGTGCGGGGTCACGCTCGTACGGTGACCGACCCCGCGACCGTACGTCTGCTCACCGAGTCGGCCCACAGCACGCCCTGGGCCGGAGGGGAGCGGGACCTGTGGATCCGCATCGCCCCCGTCGCCGTCACCGGACGCAGGATCACCACGTGAGGGGGCCGCTCCGCACACCGCGCACCGGACCGTACGGCCCAACGGCGAGGGGCCGTACGGCGCGGCGCCGGGTTCTCAGGGGCCCTGCTCCGAGGCCGCGCGAGCGACGAGCATCTCCCTGGAACACGGAAGGAACGGCAGGAACGGAAGGGAGCACGACGATGAGGGTCCATCAGGTGGTCGCCGGAGTGGACGGCTCGCTGGTCTCCGTACGGGCGTTGGACCGGGCCGCGGACGAGGCGGCGCGCCGCGCGGCCGCACTGCGCGTCCTGTACGCCGTGCCCGACCTCGACGAGGCCGGTCCGATCCTGGCCGCGGCCGCGGCCAGGGTCCGCGCACGCCGCCCCGGGCTGCCGGTGACGACACAGGCCGTGCGGGGCAGCGCCGTACGGGCCCTGGCGCACGCGAGCGAGGACGCCGCGCTCACCGTCGTCGGTACCCGCGGACTCCGCGGGTTCACCGGCATGCTGCTGGGCTCCGTGAGCCTGCGTCTGGCGGCGCACGCGCACGGCCCGCTGCTGGTCGTACGCGGCGATCACCGGTGCGGGGACGGCGGTGAGGTGCTGCTCGGCCTGGCCGGCGAGGCGGACACGGACGCGGCCGCCCACGCGTTCCAGGAGGCGGAGCGGCGCGGGGCCCGGCTCCGTGTCCTGCACTCCTGGAACCAACGGCACATCACCCCCGAACTGCCCCTGCTCGCACCCGCGTCCGCGCAGACCCCGGCACAGGCGCGGCTCACCCGGCGGGCCGGGGCCGAGGAATCCGTGCCGCGCTACACCATGGCCCGGCTCCAGGAGCAGCACCCCGCCGTCGGCATCGACGCCCGTACGGTCCGCACCGGGCCGGCACACGCACTGCTGGAAGCCACCCGCACGGCCGACGTCGTGGTCATCGGCGCCCACCGCCGCACCCACCACGTCGCGCCGCGGCTCGGCCCGGTGGCGCACACCCTGCTGCACCGCTCCCACTGCCCCGTACTCGTCGTGCCGAGCGGATGAACGACGCCGCAGCCGCAGGACGGACCGGCACGCCCCGACCCACCCACGATCACGAAGGGACCCCCATGTCCGCCGACACCCAGCAGGCACCCGCCCCGCTCACGGACGACGAGCTGAGGACACTGGACGCCCACTGGCGCGCCGCCAACTACCTGTCCGTCGGCCAGATCTACCTCATGGCCAACCCCCTGCTGACCGAGCCGCTGCGCCCCGAACACGTCAAACCGCGGCTGCTCGGTCACTGGGGCACGTCCCCGGGTCTGAACCTCGTCCACACCCACCTCAACCGTGTCGTCAAGGGCCGCGGTCTGGACGCCATGTGCGTCTGGGGCCCCGGACACGGCGGGCCCGCCGTGCTGGCCAACTCCTGGATCGAGGGCTCGTACACGCAGACGTATCCGGACGTGAGCCGGGACGCCGAGGGCATGGCCCGTCTCTTCCGGCAGTTCTCGTTCCCCGGCGGGGTGCCCAGCCATGTCGCGCCCGAGACACCCGGCTCGATCCATGAGGGCGGCGAGCTGGGCTACTCGCTCTCGCACGCCTACGGGGCCGCCCTGGACAACCCGGACCTGCTGGTCGCCTGTGTGATCGGTGACGGCGAGGCCGAGACCGGGCCGCTCGCGGCCTCCTGGCACTCCAACAAGTTCCTCGACCCGGTGCACGACGGAGCGGTGCTGCCGATCCTCCACCTGAACGGCTACAAGATCGCCAACCCGACGGTCCTCGCCCGGCTGCCCGAGCCCGAACTCGACGCGCTGCTGCGGGGATACGGGCATTCCCCGATCCACGTCACCGGGGACGACCCCATGACCGTGCACCGGGCCATGGCCACCGCCATGGACGACGCCCTGGAACGGATCGAGCTCATCCAGCGCACGGCACGCGAGGAGGGCGTCACCCAGCGGGCCCACTGGCCGGTGATCGTGCTGCGCACCCCGAAGGGCTGGACCGGCCCCGCGGAGGTCGACGGCCTGCCGGTGGAGGGCACCTGGCGGGCCCACCAGGTCCCGCTGTCCGCCGTCCGGGACAACCCGGAGCACCTGCGGCAACTGGAGGCGTGGCTGCGCTCGTACCGCCCCCAGGAGCTGTTCGACGAGCGGGGCCGGCCGCGCCCGGACGTACTGGCCTGCGTGCCCGACGGCCCCCGACGGCTGGGCGCCACACCGCACGCCAACGGCGGTCTGCTGCTGCGCGACCTGCCGCTGCCCGAACTGGAGCGCCACGCCGTCACCGTCGACAAGCCCGGCGTGACACTGCACGAACCCACCCGGGTGCTCGGCGACGTGCTGGAGCACGTCATGCGCGCCACCAGCGGGCGGCGCGACTTCCGGATCGTCGGTCCCGACGAGACCGCCTCCAACCGGCTCCAGGCCGTCTTCGGCGCGAGCGGCAAGGCCTGGCAGGCCGGCACGCTCCCGGTCGACGAACACCTCGACCGGCACGGCCGGGTGATGGAGATCCTTTCCGAACACACCTGCCAGGGCTGGCTGGAGGGCTATCTGCTGACCGGCCGGCACGGCCTGTTCTCCTGCTACGAGGCGTTCGTCCACATCGTCGACTCGATGGTCAACCAGCACATCAAGTGGCTGCGGGTGACCCGGCGGCTGCCCTGGCGGGCCCCCATCGCCTCCCTCAACTACCTGCTGACCTCGCACGTGTGGCGCCAGGACCACAACGGCTTCTCCCACCAGGACCCGGGCTTCATCGACCACGTCCTCAACAAGAGCCCCGAGGTCGTACGGGTCTATCTGCCGCCGGACGCCAACACGCTGCTGTCGGTCGCCGACCACGCGCTGCGCAGCCGCGACTACGTGAACGTGATCGTCGCCGGCAAGCAGCCGTGCTTCGACTGGCTGTCCATGGAGCAGGCCCGCGCCCACTGCGCCCGCGGCGCCGGCATCTGGGACTGGGCCGGCACCGAGGACGGCACCCGCGAACCCGACGTGGTGCTCTCCTGCGCGGGCGACGTCCCCACCCAGGAGGTGCTGGCCGCCGCGCAGCTGCTGCGCCGGCATCTGCCCGACCTCGCCGTGCGCGTGGTCAACGTCATCGACATCGCCCGGCTGCTGCCGAGCGAGGAACACCCGCACGGTATGCACGACTCGGAGTACGACGCGCTGTTCACCACCGACAAGCCGGTGATCTTCGCCTACCACGGCTATCCCTGGCTGATCCACCGCCTGGCCTACCGCCGGACCGGCCACCGGAACCTGCACGTACGCGGCTACAAGGAGATCGGCACCACCACCACGCCCTTCGACATGGTGGTCCGCAACGACCTGGACCGCTACCGCCTGGTCATGGACGTCATCGACTGTGTCCCGGGCCTGGCCGTCCGCGCCGCGGCCGTCCGCCAGCTGATGGAGGACACCAGGCTGCGCCACCACGACTGGATCCGCAGCCACGGCACCGACCTGCCGGAGGTCGCGGACTGGACCTGGGAGGGCTGACCGGCGCGCCGGCCGGCCCCGACGCCACCGGGCGTCACCGGGGCCGGCCGGCCTCGGTGAGCCGGATGCCGGTGACCAGGTCGGGGTGGATGCGGACCGCGTAGTCCATGGTCTGCTCCACCCAGGGGTGCAGCAGCTTCTGGTAGCGGGCGAGTTCGTGCGCGTCGGTGACCAGGTGGGCGTAGCCGGTGACCACCACGCTCCAGCCGAGATGCGTGTCCGGGTCGATGGCGTCGGCCTCGTAGGCCACGACCACCCCCGGACTGTCGCTCCCGCCCTGCCGGGCGTGTGAGGCGATGTCCGCCCCCTCGTGGGTGCGGATGACGATGTCGCCGTCGTCAAGGACGTGGTTGACGGGGCGGACGGTGGGCAGCGCGTGCCGGGTGAAGACGATCCTTCCCAGGGACACGCTGCCCAGCAGCCGCAGGGCCTCGTCGCCGTGGAGCTCGCTGCTCCGGCGAGGCCCCGCGGCGACCGGCTCGGCGTTGTCGAAGGCCATGGCGGATTTCCGTGTGGGGTCGTTGTATACGGCGTGTGTGCCGTCAGGCCATTGGAACGATGGTGGTGTCTCTCATGCCAGGGCCGTTCGGCCCTCGTTCGCGTCCGGGCGGCCCTGCACGTCAGGAGCGGGTGCGTGGCCGTAGTAGGCCGTGCGCATGATCTCCTGCATGTCGTCCAGCATGGGCATGCGGGGGTTGGCCGGCGCGCACTGGTCCTCGTAGGCGTTGAGCGCCTGTTGCGGCAGCGCGTCGAGGAAGGCGTGCTCGTCGACGCCGAGGCGTTGGAACGACGGCTCGATGGCCACCGCGTCGCGCAGGTGTTCCACGGCTGTGGCGAGCGACTCCACCCCTTCCTGCGGGGTGGCCGCCGGCAGGCCGAGGGTGCGGGCGATGTCCTGGAAGCGTTCGGGGGCGCGGTAGTGCTCGTACTTGGGCCAGCCGGTGAGCTTCGTCGGAACGGTGCCGTTGTAGCGGATGACGTGCGGCAGCAGGACCGCGTTGGTGCGGCCGTGCGCGACGTGGAAGGTGGCGCCGAGGGTGTGGGACATGGCGTGCACGATGCCGAGGAAGGCGTTGCCGAAGGCCATTCCGGCGATGGTGCCGGCGTTGTGCATCTTCTCCCGCGCGTCGGGCCGGCCCGTGCGGTCGGCGACCGCCGCCTCGATGTTGTCGAAGATCAGCCGGATCGCGTGGAGCGCCAGTCCGTCGGTGAAGTCGTTGGCGTACACGGAGACGTACGACTCGATGGCGTGGGTCAGGGCGTCGAAGCCGCTGTCGGCGGCCAGCGCCGGAGGCAGTTCCTTGGTCAGCGACGGGTCGACGATGGCCACGCTGGGAGTCAGCGCGTAGTCGGCCAAGGGGTACTTCTTGCCGGTGGCCGGGTCGGAGATGACTGCGAACGGGGTGACCTCGGCGCCGGTGCCGGAGGTGGTGGGCACGCACACCAGGCGGGCGCGTGCGCCGAGCACGGGGAAGCGGAAGGCGCGTTTGCGGATGTCGGAGAACTTCTGCCGCATGTCGCTGAAGTCGATGTCCTGTCCGCGGGCGTGCTGCTCGTAGAGCAGCCACATCACCTTGGCCGCGTCCATGGGGGAGCCGCCGCCCAGCGCGATGATCGTGTCGGGGCGGAAGTCGTCCATCAGACGGGCGCCGTGCCGGACGGAGTCGATGCTCGGCTCCGGCTCGACGTTGTCGATGATCTGGAGGGTGACCGCGTCGTGCCGTCGTTGCAGGACGCGGGTCACGCGGTCGACGAAGCCGAGGCGGGTCATGGTGGCGTCGGTGACGATCGTGACGCGGTGGATGTCCGGCATGGCGGTCAGGTAGCGGATGGACTGCGGCTCGAAGTAGATCTTCGGCGGGACCTTGAACCACTGCAGGTTGTTGCGGCGGGTGCCGACGCGCTTGATGTTGAGCAGCTGCACGGCGGAGACGTTGTTGGACACCGACGTGCTGCCCCAGGAGCCGCAGCCCAGGGTCAGCGACGGCAGCAGGTGGTTGTAGATGCCGCCGATCGCGCCCTGCGAGGACGGTGCGTTGACGATGATCCGCACGGTCTTCATGCGCCGGCCGTACGCTTCGGCGAGGGCGGGGTCCCCGGTGTGGATGACGGCGCTGTGGCCCTGCCCGTGGAAGGCGACCATGTCGGCTGCCAGGTCGAAACCCTGCCGCTCGGACCCGGCACGCAGCACGGCCAGGACGGGGCAGAGCTTCTCGCGGGTCAACGGCTCCTCGGGGCCGACCCGTTCGGCCTCGACGAGGATGAGCGAGGTGTGGGCGGGCACGGTGAACCCGGCCCGCTCGGCGATCCAAGCCGCGCTCTGCCCGACCGCCGCGGGGTTGACCTTGGGCTCACCGCCCGTTCCCGCTGCCCTGCCGACGGGGAAGAGGAAGGTCTCCAGTTTCGCCTTCTCCTCGGCGGTCGCCCGGTGGGCGTGCAGGATCCGGAACTCGGCCAGGGCCTCGTCGTAGATCTCCGCGTCCAGGATGACGGCCTGTTCGGAGGCGCAGATCATGCCGTTGTCGAACGACTTGGACAGCACCAGGTCGTTGACGGCCCGGCGCAGCGGTGCGCTCTTGTGCACGTACGCCGGGACGTTGCCCGCGCCCACGCCCAGGGCCGGCTTGCCGGCCGAGTAGGCGGCCTTCACCATGGCGTTGCCGCCGGTGGCGAGGATCAGGGAGACGCCCGGGTGGCGCATCAGGGTGTCGGTCGCCTCGATCGACGGGCTCTCGATCCACTGGACACAGTGTTCCGGCGCCCCCGCGGCCACGGCGGCGTCCCGTACGATCCGGGCAGCCCGCGTGCTGCATCGCTGGGCCGAGGGGTGGAACGCGAACACGACGGGATTGCGGGTCTTCAGCGCCATCAGCGCCTTGAAGACCGTGGTCGAGGTCGGGTTGGTGACGGGCGTGATCGCGCACACCACACCCACCGGTTCCGCGATCTCGACCATGTCCTCGATGTCGTCGCGGGCGATGACGCCGACGGTCTTCATGTCGCCCATGCTGTGCGTCACGTGCTCGCACGCGAACATGTTCTTGGCGGCCTTGTCCTCGAAGATCCCGCGCCCGGTCTCCTCCACCGCCAGGCGCGCCAGCGCGGTGTGCTGGTCCAGGGCCGCGACGGACGCCTTCTTGACGATGTGGTCGACCTGTTCCTGCGTCAGGGCGTCGTAGTCGGCGAGCGCCTTGAGACCGGCCGTCACCAGCCGGTCCACGGCGACGGCGATGTCGGACGGTGCCGGGGCGGGTCCTTCGGCCGTGGTCACCGCGGCCGTGGTTGCGGCGCCGTGTCGGGTCATGGCGTACACCTCCGCTGTCGTGTGCCGCCGCGTTGGCCGGCGGGTCCGGGTGGAGCGGCACCGCGGGGGTCGGTGCCGCTCAGGTCCCACTCTCGTCCGGGGCGCGCCGCGTCGCTTGTGCCGATGGTCCCTGTCGGGGCCCGACCGGCCCCGACGGGGCGGGCCGGGTGGACCGGCCCCGCGGCGGACCGCCGGGCCGGGTCACCCGGCCCGGGGCGCCTCACCTGCTGTCGCTCGCCGCGGTCGTGACCGAGGTCTCCGACAGGGCGGCGCGTCCGGCCTCCAGGCGGGCCACCGGGACCCGGAACGGCGAGCAGGAGACGTAGTCCAGCCCCGCCGCGTGGAAGAAGTGGACGGACGCGGGATCGCCACCGTGCTCACCGCAGACACCGATCGTCAGACCGGGCCGGGCCGCGCGGCCCTCGGCGACGGCGATGCGGATCAGCCGTCCCACGCCCTCGCGGTCGATCGTCTCGAAGGGGGAGGCGGCGAAGACGCCCTTGTCGAGGTAGGCGGAGAAGAACGCCGCCTCGACGTCGTCGCGGGAGAAACCCCAGGTCGTCTGGGTGAGGTCGTTCGTGCCGAAGGAGAAGAACTCCGCCTGCTCGGCGATCCGGCCGGCCGTGAGCGCGGCCCGGGGCAGCTCGACCATGGTGCCGACCGGACAGGTCACGGGGACGCCGGACTCCGCCGAGACCTCAGCCAGGACGCGCTCCACCTCCTCGCGCTCGATGCGCAGCTCCTCGACCGCGCCCACCAGCGGCACCATGATCTCCGCCTCCGGCGAGCCCCCGGCCCGGGTGCGTGCCACGACCGCCTCGGCGATGGCCCGTACCTGCATGGCGACCAGGCCCGGCACCACCAGGCCCAGGCGCACACCGCGCAGGCCGAGCATCGGGTTCTCCTCGTGCATGCGGTTCACGGCGTCGAGCAACTCGGTGTCGTGCGGATCCGGCAGGTCGCCGTGTCCCTCGGCGGTGGCGATCCGCACGGCGAGTTCGGTGCGGTCGGGCAGGAACTCGTGCAGCGGCGGGTCGAGAAGGCGGATGGTGACCGGCAGGCCGTCCATCGCCTCCAGGATGCCGACGAAGTCCTGCCGTTGCAGGGGGAGCAGCGCGTCCAGCGCCCGTTCGCGGGCGGCGTCGCCGTCCGCGAGGATCATCCGCTCGACCAGCTTGCGGCGCTCCCCGAGGAACATGTGCTCGGTGCGGCACAGGCCGATGCCCTGCGCGCCGAACCCGCGGGCGCGGGCGGCGTCCTCGGGGGTGTCGGCGTTGGCCCGGACCCCCAACGTCCGTGTCCCGTCCGCCTGTCGCAGGACTCGTGCGACCGCGTCGACGACGTCGGCCGACCGCTCACCGCGCAGACCGGTCTCCAGGTACCGCATGACCGCGGAGTCGACCAGCGGGGCCGCGCCCGGGTACACGGCACCCGCGGAGCCGTCCACGGAGACGACCGTGCCCTCCTCGACGACGGTGCCCTCACGCGTGGTGAAGCGCCGCGCGTCCGTGTCCACGGTGAGTTCCTCGGCGCCGCAGACGCAGACCTTGCCCATGCCGCGGGCGACGACCGCCGCGTGGCTCGTCTTGCCGCCGCGGCTGGTCAGCACGGCCTGGGCGGCGACCATGCCGGGCAGATCGTCCGGGGTGGTCTCCTGGCGGACCAGGACGACCTTCTCGCCGGCCGCCGCACGCCGTACGGCCTCGGCGGAGTCGAAGACCGCCGCGCCCACCGCCGCGCCCGGCGAGGCGGGCAGGCCGTGGGCGAGCGGATCCCCGGTCGCGGAGGTGTCGAAGCGCGGGAACATCAGCCGGGCGAGCCCGTCGCCGCTGACCCGCGACAGCGCCTCGTCCGGGGTGATGAGCCCTTCGTCGACCAGTTCGGCGGCGATCGCGAAAGCGGCCTCGGCGGTGCGCTTGCCCACCCGGGTCTGCAGCATCCACAGCTTCCCGCGCTCGATGGTGAACTCGATGTCGCACAGGTCCCGGTAGTGGTTCTCCAGAGTCCGCAGATGGTCGCACAACTCCCGGTACGAGGTGGCGTCCAGCCGCTCCAGCTCGGTCAGGGGCACGGTGTTGCGGATGCCGGCGACGACGTCCTCGCCCTGGGCGTTGGACAGGTAGTCGCCGTACAGACCGCGGCGTCCGGTGGCCGGGTCGCGGGTGAAGGCGACCCCGCTGCCGGAGTCGGGGCCGTGGTTGCCGAACACCATGCGCTGCACGGTGACGGCGGTGCCGAGGTCGTCGGGGATGTGTTCGCGCCGCCGGTACAGGCGGGCCCGCTCACCGGTCCACGAGCGGAAGACCGCGAGCACCGCCCGGTGCAGTTGCTCGGCGGGCGACTGCGGGAAGTCGTCGCCCGTCACGACGTGGATCACGTTCTTGTACGTCTCCACGAGTTCGGCGAGGTCGCTCGCGTCCAGGTGCAGATCGTCCGGGGCCCCGCGCCGCTCCTTGAGCATCGCCATGGCCCGCTCGAAGAGTTCGGCGTCGACGCCCATGACCGTGCTGCCGAACATCTGGACAAGACGGCGGTAGGAGTCCCAGGCGAAGCGCTCGCTCCCGGCGGACTTGGCCAGGCCCAGCACGGAGGAGTCGTTGAGGCCGATGTCGAGGACCGTCTCCATCATGCCGGGCATGGAGAATCGGGCGCCGGAGCGTACGGACAGCAGCAGCGGGTCGTCCGGCTGTCCCAGGGTCCGCCCGGCGGCGGTCTCGACGGCCGCCAGATGACGGGAGATCTCCCGGGACATGCCGTCGGGTTCGGCCCCGGTGGCCAGGAAGGCCCGGCAGGCCTCGGTGGTGACGACGAATCCCGGTGGTACCGGAAGGCCGAGGCCGGTCATCTCGGCCAGGTTGGCTCCCTTGCCACCGAGCAGGTCGGCCATGTCACGACCGCCCTCGGTGAAGTCGTACACGTAACGGACCATGACACTGTGCTCCTCGGCTCGGTACCGCGGCTCTGCGGGCTTGTGTTCCTCCAGAGTCGGACCGCCGTCCGCGGCGGAGCAGGTACTGGACGTCCCTTCAGGCGGGCCGGTCGGCCCCCGCGGCCGGCCCGGGTGACCGGCGTGCCCGGGAATCAGGGCCGACCGGCCCTGGCCGTTCGGCCCCGGAGCGGGAAGGATCCAGGAACACGGGGAACACTGGGAACAAGACGAAGCCGGTACACGCGCCGGGTACACGCGGACGCGGACCTCGCTGTCCGGCGCGGATCCGACGCGGATCCGGCACAGGTCCGACGCACACGAGGGAGCATCCGATGGCGGACAGTGAACGGCCCGGCACCGACAGCCCGATCCGGGTCTTCCTGCTGGACGACCACGAGGTGGTACGGCGCGGAGTGCGCGACCTGCTGAACGACGAGGCGGACATCAGCGTGGTCGGCGAGGCCGCCACGGTCGAGCAGGCGCTGGTACGCGTGCCCGCCCTGCGGCCCCATGTGGCGGTCCTCGACGTCCGGCTGCCCGACGGGGACGGCGTGAGCGTCTGCCGGGAGCTGCGCTCACGCATGCCGGATCTCGCCTGTCTGATGCTGACCTCGTTCGACGACGAGGAGGCCCTGCTCGACTCGATCATGGCCGGGGCCTCCGGCTACGTCCTGAAGCAGATCCAGGGCTCGGACCTGGTGTCGGCCGTCCGTACGGTCGCCGCGGGCCAGTCCCTGCTCGACCCGAGCGCCACCGCCCGGCTGATGGCCCGCCTTCGCGCGGGGGACCAGCCGAAGGAGGAGCCGGACGGACTGCCCGGTCTGACCGAGCGGGAACGCGAGATCCTGGCCCTGATCGGCGAAGGGCTGACCAACCGCCAGATCGGCCAGCGGCTCTTCCTCGCCGAGAAGACGGTGAAGAACCACATCTCGCGCCTGCTCGCCAAGCTCGGTGTGGAACGGCGCATCCAGGCCGCCGTCATCGCCACCCAGGCCCAGGACCGGCTCAGGAACGAAGGACGCTGAAGTCCGAGCGTCCGCACAGGAGTCGACGGGGCGGGCCACAGGGCCGAACGTCCCCCGGCTCGCCCCCGTAGGGCCCAAGCCCCATCCGGTCCACCGCCCGCACGCTGGCACCGCAGGAAAGCAGTCGGACAGCCAGTCGGACACGGGACGGACCGGAAGGACGACGGACATGAGCGTACGGGTGGGCATCAACGGCTTCGGCCGTATCGGACGCAACTATCTGCGCTGCGTACTGGAGCGCGCGGAGAGCGGAACCGGCACGCCGGTGGAGGTCGTGGCGGTCAACGACATCACCTCGCCGGCGGCACTGGCGCATCTGCTGGAGTTCGACTCGACGTACGGCCGGCTGCGCCGCGCCGTCGAGCACGACGACACCTCGCTGACGGTGGACGGGCACCGCGTCGCCGTGACCGCCGAACGGGACCCCGCCGCGCTGGCCTGGGGCGACCTCGGCGTGGACGTGGTCATCGAGTCGACCGGGCGTTTCCGCACCCGTGAGGACGCCGGTCTGCACCTGAAGGCGGGCGCGCGCAAGGTGCTGCTGTCCGTGCCAGGCAAGGGAGTCGACGGCACGATCGTCATGGGCGTCAACGAGAACACGTACAACCCGCAGCGGGACCACGTCGTCTCCAACGCCTCGTGCACCACCAACTGCGTGGCCCCCATGGTGAAGGTGCTCGACGACCACTTCGGCATCGTCAAGGGCCTGATGACCACCATCCACGGCTACACCAACGACCAGGTCGTCCTGGACGGCCCGCACAAGGACCTGCGCCGGGGCCGCAGCGCCGCCGTGAACATCATCCCCACCAGCACCGGAGCCGCCCGCGCCGTGGGCCTCGTGCTGCCGGAACTGGCGGGCACCCTCGACGGTATCGCCGTACGCGTCCCGGTCGAGGACGGCTCCCTGACCGACCTGAGCGTGGTCCTGGAGCGGTCCGCGTCGGTGGACGAGATCAACGCGGCGTTCCGGGAGGCGGCGGACGGACCCCTGAAGGGCATCCTGCGGGTCTCCGACGCCCCGATCGTCTCCCGTGACGTCGTCGGCGACCCGGCTTCGTGCGTCCTGGACGCCCCGCTGACCCAGGCGCACGGTGAACTGGTCAAGGTCTTCGGCTGGTACGACAACGAATGGGGCTACACCAACCGGCTCCTCGACCTCACCGAGTACGTCGCGTCCCGACTGCCCCAGGACTGACGGGCACCGGGCCCGCTCCGGGACCTCCAGCCGGGCTAGATCCGTATCCTTCCCCCGAGCCGGACCGATACCGTGGCACACGACCGCAACGGTCGGCTGTCCGTGTGTCGAGGGGACCTGGAGGAACACCGGTGGGAAGCCCCGAGGAGCCCCGTCAGGCCCAGGTCCAGGCCCGGGTACGGCTGCCGCAGCTGAAGCTGGACGAGCTGCTGACGGAGCTGCAGGCCAGGCTGGACGCCGCCCGCGGTACGCGCGACCGGGTGCACAGCCTGCTGGAGGCGGTGCTCTCCGTCGGCCGGGAACTGGACCTGGAACAGGCGCTGTACAGCATCGTGGAGGCCGCGGCCGTGCTGGTGGACGCGGAGTACGCCGCCCTCGGTGTGATCGGGCCGGACGGCAAGCGGCTGTCGGCCTTCCACACGATCGGGATCAGCGACGAGCAGATCGCCGAGATCGGCCACTATCCGGAGGGGCACGGCATTCTGGGCGAACTCATCCGCCACCCCGAGCCACTGCGCCTGGTGAAGCTCTCCGCGCACCCGGCCTCGTACGGATTCCCGCCCCATCACCCGCCGATGGACACCTTCGTCGGTGTGCCGATCCGGGTGCGGGACCAGGTCTTCGGCAATCTCTACCTCACCGAGAAGCGCGGTGGGGCGTACTTCGACGAGGAGGACGAGTCGGTCCTGGCGACGCTGGCCGTGGCGGCCGGAGTGGCGATCGACAACGCCCGTCTGTACGAGGAGTCGAGGCTGCGGGAACGCTGGCTGCAGGCGAGCGCGGAGATCACCCACCGGCTGATGTCCGGCAGCGACCGCGGTGAGGTGCTCGGCCTGATCGCCGAACGGGCGAGGGAGATCACCTCGGCGGCTCTGGCCGTGGTCGCCCTGCCCATGGAGAACACCGACGCGCTCACGGTGGAACTGGCCATCGGCGAGGGGGCCCAGGCGCACCGCGGGCTCGTCCTGCCGGTGGACGACGGCCTGATCGGCCGGGCGTTCTCGCAGGCCACCTCGGTCGCCAGCCATGACATCTCCGCCGAGGAACGGGCTGGGTCGGGACCGCCGCGGTTCACCGGCCTGGGGCCGGCGGTGGCCGTGCCCATCGGGTCGGGCGAGGGCGTACGGGGGATCGTCCTGCTGGTGCGTGAGTCGGGCCGGACGGAGTTCACCGAGAAGGAGACCGAGGCGCTGCGGGGTTTCGCCGCACAGGCCGCGGTCGCGATGGAGCTCGCGGAGCGCCGGGAGGACGCCGAGGAGATCGCGGTGCTCCAGGACCGTGACCGGATCGCCCGCGACCTCCACGACCTGGCGATCCAGCGGCTGTTCGCCACCGGGATGACCCTGCAGAGCGCCGGCCGTTTCATCGAGCACTCCGAGGCCTCGGAACGCGTGTCGCGGGCGGTGGACGACCTGGACGAGACCATCAAGATCATCAGGTCGACCATCTTCGGTCTGCGATCCCGTGAGGGCGGCACGGCCCCGGGCCTGCGGGCCCGTGCGGTGCGCGTGGCCGGCGAGGCGGCGACGGTGCTGGGCTTCGCGCCCAGCCTGCGGATGGAGGGCCTCGTGGACACCGAGGTCCCGAAGGAGACCGCCGACCACGTGGTGGCCGTGCTCTCCGAGGCGCTGACCAACGTGGCGCGGCACGCCAGGGCCACCCGGGTCGCGGTGGTCCTGGAGACCGACGGCCGTGAGGTCCGCCTGACGGTCTCGGACAACGGTGTGGGCATCCCGCCCGAGGGCCGCCGCAGCGGCCTGCGCAACATGGCGGAACGGGCCGAGCAGTCGGGCGGTGAACTGCGGCTGGGCAGCCCCGACGGCGACGGAACCACCTTGGTGTGGTGTGCGCCGGTGGGTGACCGGCGGGGCTGAGATCGCCGGACGGTCAGCCGGGTCGGCTGCCGGGACGTAGTGCGCGCGTGCTCATGGCATGTGGTCCTTCGGACGCGTCGTGGATCAGGAACGGAAGTCGCGGTGGTCGTGGTGCCGGCCGATGTAGTGGCGCTCGTCGATGACGGTCTCGCGCTCGCCGGGCAGCTTCGCGCCGACCGTGGCCAGGAACGTGAAGAGTCCGAGGAGACCGCCCGCCATCAGGACGAAGCCGACGACGAACGAGCTGTAGCCGAAGACCAGGCAGGCGCCCAGCACCAGCGCACCGAGCAGGACGATCGGAACCATTGCTGCCTCCTTCGCCGGCCGGGAGCCGTGCGGCGCCCGGGTTCTGAGCCGGAGTTCGCGGGTGGCGCCCGCCGGTCGCGCGCGGAGTCCGTCCGGCAGGCCGGCTGCCGGGCCGAGGCGTCGCGTGGCGATCGTCGTGTCGCGCCCCGCCGTGTCCGTGGGACGGCGCCGCGCGGCGACGGCGGGTGTGTCGAGGTTTCCGGGATGCCGGTCATCACGGCCCGTCCTTCCTGGCTCACAGACCAGCGTCCGGCGAGGACGCGGTGGCTCCCAGGGGCTGAACGGGGAGCCGGGTCGAGCCGAGTGGCCTGTACCACGGGGCCGCACGGCCCGTCGGCGGCTCACCGGGCTGTTTCCGCAGGCCGACGTACCGCCGGTCCATGACCGTGGCTCGGCCCGTGCGGAGAGCGGGGACAGGAGCAAGCACCTCGTGATGCTCGACGGCGGCAGGGCGGCAGGGCGGCACGGCTGCCCCGGCTCCCGTGCCGGGCGGCCCGTCTCCCGTGCCCCAGGGGCCACTTGCGCAGGTCGGTCCGGGGGCGTTCCCGGTGTCCGGCGGTGCAGGACGGTCGTCCGGCAGGACCGACAGGGGCCACCAGGGCCCGTACGGGGCCGGTCGGCCCACGCGGGTGCGGCGGCTTCCGGGCGACGCTGGGAGTGTCGAAGAAGGAGGAGGGAGACATGAGCGGCATGATCGAGCGGCTGCCGGGCTGGCCCACTCTGCCCGACCTGTTCGGCTGGATGGAAACGGGCTTCCCCGCGGGACACACGGTTCCGGGGACGCACGGGATCCGGATCGAGGAACGCCTGACGGACGGGGCGTACACGCTGCGGGCCGAGCTTCCGGGCATCGACCCCGCCAAGGACGTCGAGATCACGGTCACGGGGGGTGTGCTGACCCTGCGTGCCGAGCGCAGTGAGGAGACGACGGAGAAGCATCACACCGAGTTCCGCTACGGCACGTTCACCCGCGCGGTCCGGCTGCCGGCCGGGGCGCAGGGCGACGAGGCGGCGGCGGAGTACAAGGACGGAGTCCTGACCATCACCGTCCCGGTGCCCGAGACGAAGGCAGGCACCAGGACCATCCCGGTGCGGCACGTCTGAGCGTCACAGCGCGCTGAGCCGCACCCCGTCTGCGCGGCCGGACCGTCTTCCGGCCGCGCATCCGTGTGCTGTGTGCCAGTGAGGACGTTCGGCAGGCGGTGCGGGTCGCGCCGGGGAAGTGGCCCGCGGTCAGGGGGCCGGTCAGGGGGCGAGGGTGAAGTAGTTCTCCTCCTCCTGGGTGAAGTGCAGCCGCAGCACGGTGTGCAGCCCGTAGAGGCAGGCGCGCAGGTCGTCGAGTTGCTGCGGTGCCAGGTGTCCGTCGGCGACGGCGAGTGCCAGGTGGGTGGCGACGCGTCGGGCCAGCCGCTCGATCTCCGCGTGGGCGCGGCTCATGGTGGCCGTCGCCTCGGGACCGCCCAGGGCGGGGGCCAGCGCCGGATAGAGCTGGTGTTCCTCGGCGTACTCGTGCGGCAACAGCCGTTCGGTGAGCAGCCGGTGTGCCGCGGACAGCGCGGCGAGGGCTTCGGGCCCGGGGCCGTCCGACAGCCGGTCCGCGGCATCGCGTACGGCTTCGAGGACGTCCTGAAGGTCGTCGTGCTCGGCCGCGAAGTGCTGGATGAGGGCCTCCGTGGCGGGTTCCAGGACCGGCCGGGTGGACCGGTCGGCCCGCAGGGCGCGCAGCGCGTTGAGGATCACCGCGACGTCGATGCCCTCCTGGAGCAGAGCTCCGACGGCGGGAGGCAGTAGACCGAGGGCCGCCGCGGCCATGGCGGCCAGGGACAGCAGCATTCCGCCGAGCGCGCTCTGTACGGCCGTGCGCCGGGCGCGTACGGCGATGGAGACGGCGTCGGCCAGCCGGTCCACCCGGTCCGTGGTGAGAACGATGTCCGCGGCCTCGCAGGAGGCGGTGGAGCCGTGTGCCCCCATGGCCACGCCGACGTCCGCGGCGGCGAGCGCCGGGGCGTCGTTGACACCGTCGCCGACCATGACGGTGACCGCGTGCTCGCGTTCGGCGCGCACGGCGGCGACCTTGCCGGCCGGTGTGAGTCCGGAGTGCACGTCGTCGAGGCCGAGCACGGAGGCGATCTCCCGGGCCGGCTCCGGCCGGTCGCCGGTGAGCATCACCAGACGGCGGATGCCCGCCGCGCGCAGGCGCCGCACCGTTCGGGGTGCGTCGCGGCGCAGCGGATCGTGCAGGAGGACGGCACCGACGGCCCGGCCGTCCACGGTGAGCCAGGCCACCGCCGCCCCGTCCAGGAGCGCGCGGTGGTCGACCGAGCGTGCCCAGTCGGGCCTGTCCGCGCCGGAGTCGAGGCGGCCGACGGTCGTCCGGTGGCCGGCGACGACTCCGGAGGCTCCCCTGCCGGCGGTCTCCGAGACGTCGACCGGCACGGTGAGCCGCAGCCCGCGCGTCCGGGCGGCGCGGACGAGGGCCCGGCCCAGTACGTGCGGGGAGTACTGGTCGAGCGAGGCGGCCAGGCGCAGGACCTCCGCCGGGCTCCGGTCCGGTGCGGCGGTCACGTCCAGGACCCGTGGCCGGCCGCTGGTGAGCGTGCCGGTCTTGTCGAGCAGCAGGGTCCGCGCCCGGCCCAGGTTCTCCAGCGCGCCGCCGTCCCGGATCACCACTCCGAGCCGGGAGGCCCGCGACAGCCCGGAGACGACCGCCACCGGCGCTGCCAGGAGGAGCGGACACGGTGTGGCGACCACCAGGACCGCCACCGCCCGCACCGCGGAACCATTGATCAGCCAGGCCAGCGCGGCCGCCGCCACGGACAGGGGCAGGAACCAGGCCGCGTAGCGGTCGGCCAGCCGGACGACGGGAGCCGCCTGTGCTCCGGCCTGCCGGGCCAGCCGCACGATCCCCGCGTACGTGCTGTCCTGCTCGGTGGCCGAGGCTCGTAGTTCGAAGGCGCCGCCCGCGTTGACCACGCCGCTGCGGACGGTCTGCTCCGGCCCGCGCTCCACCGTCCGTGACTCCCCGGTGAGCGCCGACTCGTCGAGCAGGGCCGGGGTACCGGCCACCTGGCCGTCGACGGGGACGACCTCGCCGGGGCCGACGACCAGCAGGTCGCCGACGGCGATCTCGGCCAGTGGCACCGCGGCCACCTCGGACCCGGTACGACGGCGAGCGGTACGGGGCACCCGCTCCAGCAGTGCGCGCAGGTCGTGGGAGGCCCGCCGCTGGGCCGCGGTCTCCAGGGTGCGACCGGTGGCGAGCATCAGCGCGATCAGGGAGCCGGCCAGGTACTCGCCCACGGCCAGGGTGCCGACGAGCGCCAGGACGGCGATCAGGTCCACGCCCGCGTGGCCGCGGCGCAGCGCCGTCAGCACCCAGAGCACGGCGGGTGCGACGGCCACGACCGTGCCCAGGCCCCAGCACAGATCGGCGAGGCCGGCGGCACCGGTCAGCCGGCAGACGCCACCGGCCGCCAGAGCGGCGGACGTGACGGCCAGAAGAGCCGGTTCGGGCTTGGACGGCAGGAAACGTGTCACCGGGCGACGGCGCGTGGGCTCGTCCGGACGGACGCGGTCCATGGGGTCCTCGCCCGGCGTGCGGGAGGCGTTCATGGGGCGAGCTCGATGTCGATCCCGGGTGGCTGACGGAGCGTGTTGTGGACGGTGCAGTGGGAGGCGACGGCGAGCAGGGCGGTACGGCGTTGCCGGGACAGTCCGGGCGGCGCCGTGACGCGGAGACGGACGGAGGCGACGCGGGCCGGACGGTCCTCGGCCATGGTGAACTCGGCCCTGACCCGCAGACCGGCGCGGTGCAGGCCGTGACGGGTGAGATAGCGGCCGACGTAGAACGCGACGCAGGTGGCGAGGGACGCGGCGAACAGTTCGACGGGCGTGGGCGCGGTGTCCGTGCCACCCGCGTCCGTGGGCTGGTCGACCAGCAGATGGTGGCCGCGGACCTCGGTCTCGTAGGCGTCGCCGTTGACATGGACGACGTCCAGAGCGTGCACGGTTGCCTGTGCCTGTGCCTGTGCCTGTGCCTGTGCCTGTGCCTGTGCCTGGTCCCGCGGGCCGGCGGTCCCGGTCGTCCCCTGTGATGTCTTGGACATGACGGTTCCTCCCTGTGTGAGACTGCCGCCTTCCAGCCGAGCGCAGCGGGCGCCGCACCGCGAGAGCCGTACGGCGCGGAGGTCGGCCCCGTCCGGCAGGGCCGTCCGGCCCGGGGAGTGTGCCCATCGGCTCACGTGTGCTTTGCGGAAACGGAGTTGGATGAAGGTGAAGGCGATACCCGAGATGTGACGTACCAGGAGGTGACAGCCGTGCGTACGACACTCACGCCGGACTTCTACCAGTTGTTCGCCGTGCTGCTGGTCGCGGCCGTGGCCGTGCTGCTCATCGTGGCCGCGACGGCGGACTCCCTGTACGAGCGGCTGCTGGGCCACCGGCACCTCCACCGGCACCTCCACCGGCACCTCCGCAGGCACCGGACTCCCGGGACGCTGCCGAAGGTCCCCGACAAGGGCCGAACCGCCCCTCCCGTCCGGCGGACACCGGTGCCACGGTGAAGTCGGTTCCCCGCACGCGGCGGGGCGACCCGACACGTGTTCCGACACGTACGGAAGGCGGTGGCCATGATGCAGCTGCCCCTGGTGGTGGGAGTCGACGGATCGGAGTCCAGCCTCCGGGCGACGGACTGGGCGGTGGGCGAGGCAGCCCGCCGCGGCCTGCCGCTCCGCCTGGTGCACGCATGCCTGTGGGAGCGTTACGAAGGTGCCGAACCGGACAGCGGCCGCGGACACCCGTCGCGGGAGGCGCTCGCCGAGAGCGTCGTCGAATCCGCGGCGGCGCGTGCCCGGCGCGTCGATCCGTCCGTGCGGATCTCGACGGAGATCGTGCAGGAGGACGCGGTGGCCGCGCTGCTGCACGCCGCCCGCAACGCCTCCGTGCTCGTCACCGGCTCACGCGGCCGTGGCAGGGTCACGGAGCTGATGCTGGGCTCGGTCGGTCTGGCGGTGGCGGCCCGTGCCCACTGCCCGGTGATCGTGATTCGCGGGGACAAGGCCGCGCTCGAGTCGACGCACGAGCGCGTCCTGCTCGGCGCGGGGGACCCGGCGGACAGCGGTGAGGCGGCCCGGTTCGCGTTCCGCGAGGCGGCGGTGCGCGGGTGCACGCTGGACGTCGTACGTGCCTGGCGCTGTCCCGCGTACGAGACCACCGACCATCCGAGCATGGCGGGCGAAGCCGAGAGGTACCACGAGGAACGGGCCTCGGCGCTGCTGGACGCGGTCGTCCACGAAGGGGTCGCGGACCACCCGGAGGTGCGGGTGCACAGGACCACGGCCGAGGGGTCGGCCCGCAAGGTGCTGCTGCGGCGCTCGGCGGCGGCGGACCTCGTGGTCGTCGGGGCCCGGCGCAGGCACGGCCACTTCGGCCTGCAGCTCGGCCGGGTGGGACACACGCTGCTGCACCACGCGGACTGTCCGGTGGCGATAGTGCCCCAACAGGCGTGACCGTGGAAGCAGCGGAAGAGGCCCTGGCGTTCTCAGCCCTCACCCCTCGTCACACGGGAGCACGCATGACCGTCCGGCCGGGCAGCAACGGATTCGCCCGTACCCGTACCCGTACCGGCACCCGCCGGCGCGGCGCGCGGGAGGAGTGCGCCGGGGCAGCCGCCCCGCGGACCGGGACGGCGGTCGGCACCGGCCGCGCGCCGGGACGGCCGTGAACCCGTCGCCGGCCCGGCCCGGGGCCTTCGGTGACCGCGTCGCTCCCGTGCTGCGGGAGATCGGGGCCGTCGTCCTCGACACCGACGGGGTGATCACCGACTCGGCCCGGGTGCACGCCGCCGCCTGGAAGAGCGCCTTCGACGCCTTCCTGCGCGCCCATCCGCCCGAGGACCCCCGCGGGCGGCGACCGTTCGACGAACGGGACGACTACCTGCGGTACGTGGACGGCAGGTCCCGTCTCGACGGCGCGGCGGCCTTCCTCGTCTCACGCGGTCTCGACCTGCCCGCCGAGACGGTACGGGAGGTGGCCGCCGACAAGGAGAGGCTGTACACCGGCAGGCTCCGTGCACACGGCATCGACGCCTACCCCGGGACGGTACGCCTGCTGCGCGCGCTGCGCCGCAGGGGGACACCGCTGGCCGCCGCGTCCGCGTCCCGTCACGCGGGTGAACTCCTCACCCGGGCCGGAGTGATCGACCTCTTCGACACGTTGGTCGACGGCGCGGAGGCGGCCCGGCTGGACCTGCCGGGCAAGCCGCACCCCGCCCTGTTCCTGGAGGCGACCCGCCGACTCGGTGTCCCCGCAGGCCGCGCCGCCGTGGTCGAGGACGCCCTGGCCGGGGTGGAGGCCGGCCGCCGGGGAGGCTTCGCCCTGGTCGTCGGAGTGGACCGGACAGCCGGCCCCGGCACCCGGGCGGCACTTCTGAAGCACGGCGCCCACCTCGTCGTACGGGACCTCGGCGAGCTGATCGAGGCGGGAGCGGCGAAGTGACGGACGGGACCTGGACGTACGAGGGCTACGACCCCGCGGAGGAGCGGCTCAGGGAGTCGCTGTGCACGCTGGGCAACGGCTATCTCGCCACCCGCGGGGTGCTGGCGGAGTGCGCGGCGGACGACGTGCACTACCCGGGCACGTACGCGGCCGGGTGCTACAACCGGCTCACGTCCGACGTGGCGGGGCACCGGGTCGAGAACGAGGACATGGTGAACCTGCCGAACTGGCTGCCGCTCCGCTTCCGCCTGCGGGGCGAGAAGGGCCCCGGCGCGTGGTTCACTCCGGACACCGCGACCGTGCTCGGCCACGGGCAGACCCTGCACCTCTCGTCCGGGCTGCTGGAACGCCGCACGCGGTACGCCGACGGCGAAGGCCGCGTCCTCCTCGTGCGGCAGCTGCGTCTGGCGCACATGGCCGACCCTCATCTGGCCGCCCTGCGCAGCGAGTTCACGGCGGAGAACTTCTCCGGCGACCTCGACGTGGAGGCGGCGCTCGACGGCGCCGTCACCAACGCGGGCGTGGCCCGGTACCAGGACCTGGACGGCCGCCATCTGACCCACGTGCAGACGGACACCGCCGGCCAGGACACGGTCTGGCTGCGCTGCCGCACCCGTACGTCGGACATCCGTATCGGCATGGCGTCCCGCCTCACCGCGGACGCGCCCGTGTCGATCCGGCACACCCCCCTGAGCGCCACCCAGCGCACCCTCCTGCACCTGTCTCCCGGCCGCACGGTGACCGTCGACAAGACCGTCGCCCTGCACACCTCACGTGATCCCGCGATCAGCGACCCGCTGCGGGCCGCCGTCGACCGGGTCGACGGCGCGCCGGGCTTCGACGACCTGCTGGAGACGCACATCACGGCCTGGGACCAGCTCTGGCGCCGCGCCGAACTGGACGTGCCGGGCGAGGCGGGCGGCATCCTGCGGCTGCACCTCTTCCATGTGCTGCAGACGCTCTCCCCGCACACCGCCGACCTCGACGTGGGCGTGCCGGCCAGGGGACTGCACGGTGAGGCCTACCGGGGGCACGTCTTCTGGGACGAGCTGTTCGTCCTGCCCTATCTCAACCTGCACTTCCCCGAGGTGTCCCGGGCGTTGCTCCGCTACCGGCACCGGCGGCTCGAAGCGGCCTGTCGCGCCGCCCGTGCGGCCGGCCGCACGGGCGCGCTCTACCCCTGGCAGAGCGGCAGCGACGGCCGCGAGGAGACCCAGGAACTGCACCTCAACCCCCGCTCGGGGCGCTGGCTGCCCGATCACTCCCGGCTCCAGCACCACGTCGGATCGGCCGTGGCGTACAACGTGTGGCAGTACTGCGAGGCGAGCGGGGACAGCGAGTTCCTGTACACCAAGGGTGCCGAGATGCTGCTGCAGATCGCCCGCTTCTGGGCGGACTCGGCCACGTACGACGAGAGTCTGGGGCGGCACCGCATCCGTGGTGTGGTCGGGCCCGACGAGTACCACGACGCGTACCCGGACGCCGAGAAGCCGGGTCTCGACGACAACGCGTACACGAACGTCACGGCAGCCTGGGTCCTCACCCGTGCCCTCGAAGTCCTGCGGATCCTCCCCGAACCGCGCCGGCGGGAACTCGTCGAGCGGACGGCCCTGGACGGCGGCGAACTCGAACTGTGGGAGGACGTGTCCCGCACCCTCCACGTCCCCTTCCACGACGACGTCATCAGCCAGTTCGAGGGCTACGGGGCTCTCGACGAACTCGACTGGGACGGTTACCGCAAGCGGTACGGCGACATCCGCCGGCTGGACCGGATCCTGGAGGCGGAGGGCGACTCCGTCAACCGCTACCAGGCGTCGAAGCAGGCCGACGTGCTGATGCTCGGCTACCTCTTCTCACCCTCCGAACTCCGGGAGCTCTTCGGCCGCCTGGGCCACCGTCTCGACGACGCCACCTGGCAGCGCACCGTCGACCACTACCTGAGCCGTACGAGTCACGGCTCGACCCTCAGCGGCCTGGTGCACGGCTGGGTGCTGGCCAGGGCCCGGCGCGCCGAAGCCTGGAGGTACTGCCAGGAGGCCCTGCGGGGTGACATCGCCGACCTGCAGGGCGGCACCACGGGGGAGGGGATCCATCTGGGCGCGATGGCAGGCACCCTCGACCTCGTCCAGCGCGGACTCACCGGCCTGGAGACCCGTCAGGGCGCCCTGCGGCTCGACCCGGTGCCCCTGCCGGAGCTGTCCTCCTACGGCTTCACCCTGCGCTACCAGGGGCACTGGGGCGTACGGCTGCGCATGGAAAGCGGAAGCCTGGACATCACGGTGCCCGCGTCCGACGGACTGCCCATCGACGTCCGGCTGCCGGACCGCACACTCTCGGTGCGGCCGGGGGAGACGTCCCGGCTGATACTGCCCGGCACTCGGGACTGAGATACCTGGGTGGTGGTCCAACGGTCCTTGTGGGTGGGGACGTTCAGTCCTGTTGTCGTGGACCTTCGGCATCGGGTGTGGGGGGTGTTGTGGCGGGAGGGTGGGTGGTGTCAGGAA
>NZ_JBLFJV010000066.1:0-190203 GCF_047444975.1 Streptomyces sp. CWNU-52B
CAATTATTGTGAGAGAGCCCCCGCACTTCGGTGCGGGGGCTTTTTTGCGTTCCCGTGCGGACCCCCTACCCGCGAAGACTCCTCCTACCTTTAGGTTCTTTGTCATGCGCTACGACCTGGTGATCTTCGACAACGACGGCGTCCTCGTGGACAGCGAGCCGATCTCCAACACGCTTCTCGCCGCGTATCTCACCGAGCTCGGTCACCCCACCTCGTACGAGGACTCCCTGCGCGACTACATGGGGGCCGCCATGCATCGCGTACACGACCTGGTCGAGGAGCGGACCGGGCAGCGGCTGCCGGCCGACTTCGACGACGTCTTCCACCAGCGGGTGTTCGCCGCCTTCGAACGGGAGCTGGAGCCGGTGCCCGGAGTCGTGGAGGTCCTGGAGAAGCTGGCCGCGGACGGGACTCCGTACTGCGTGGCCTCCTCCGGGAGCCATGAGCGGATCCGGGTGGGGCACCGCAGGACCGGGTTGGACCGGTGGTTCGACGACGAGCGTGTCTTCAGCTCGCAGGACGTCGGACGAGGGAAGCCGGCCCCGGACCTCTTCCTGTACGCGGCCGCGCGGATGGGAGTGCCCCCGCGGAAGTGCCTCGTCGTCGAGGACAGCCCGCTCGGCGTGCGGGCGGCCGTCGCCGCGGGGATGGACGTGTACGGCTTCACGGCGATGACACCGGCGGACCGGCTGGTGGAGGCCGACCTGCTCTTCGGGGAGATGAGCGAGCTGACGGGCCTGCTCCAGAGCTGACGCGCCGCCGAACCGCCGAAGCTGAGCGAAACTCATCTTCTGCGGCATCTACCCACGAGTAAGCCTGACCCCTACGCTGAGCCGCCATGACAGACGTGCTGAGGCGTGGTCGGGCTTCGTTGGCGTTCAGCTTCTTCGCCCAGGGCGTCGCCTTTGCGCTGCTCGTCACCCGTATCCCGGCCATCCAGGACCGGTACGGGGTGTCCGACGGGCTGCTGCCCGCCTTCCTCGCCGCCGTACCGGTCCTGGCCGGCGCCGGGAGCGTCTGCACCGAGCACCTGGTGAAGCGGGTGCCGCCCAGCCACGTACTGCGCTGGTCCCAGCCCGTCGTGCTGCTCGCGCTGCTCGGGGTGGGGGCCGGTGACGGGCTGTGGGCGCTCGGGCTCTCGCTCGCCGCCTTCGGGCTGGCCGTCGGAGCCCTCGACGCGTCCATGAACATGCTCGGAGTGAGCCTCCAGCACACCTACGGGCGCAGCATCATGCTCGGCTTCCATGCCGCGTACAGCCTCGGCGGGATCGTCGGGGCGTCGCTCGCGTGGGTCGGGGCGCACTGGGATCTCGCGCTGTTCGTGTCCTACCTGCCCGTCGTGGTCGTGGTGCTGCCCGCCGCGCTGGTGGCGAGCCGGTGGTACGTCGACGGGGCCGGGACCGACCCGACTGGGCCAGGGAAGGGCCAGGAGGCCGGTGGGACCGGTGGGGCCGGTGAGGGCGGTGGTGCGGGGGTGGGGTTCAAGCTGCTGCTGCCGCTGTGCCTGGTGATGTCCTTCGCCTACATCGGCGACTCGACCGTCTCCAACTGGAGCGCCAAGTATCTGCAGGACGTCCTCGGCAGCTCGGAGCAGCTGGCGACCGTTCCGTACAACGTCTACATGGTCACCACACTGCTCGGGCGGGCGGTGGGGGACCTCGGAGTGCGGCGGTTCGGGGCCGTGGCGGTCGTACGGGCGGGGGCGCTGGTCGCGGCCGTGGGCTTCGCGGTGGTGGCGGGGGCGCCGGGGGCCTGGGTCGGGATGCTCGGCTTCACCCTCGTGGGGTTCGGGCTGTGTGTGATCGTGCCGCAGACCTTCGCGGCGGCGGGGAGGCTGTTCCCCGGAGCGGCCGACGCGGCCATCGCCCGGCTGAACATCTTCAACTATGTCGGGTTTCTGGTCGGGTCACCCCTCGTGGGGGCGCTGGGCGATGCGTGGAGCTACCGCGGGGCGATGCTCGTACCGATGACGTTGGTGCTGGTGACCCTCTTGTACGCCCGGTCGTTCGCTTCTGGGCCTTCCGGATACGGTGACGGGCATGAGTGGCCGCGCACAGCTGATGTGGGACGAGGCAGTAACGGGCTATGACTTCGGCCCGGACCATCCGATGGATCCGGTCCGGCTGGCACTGACCCGGCGCCTGGTCGACGCCTTCGGGCTCGACCGGGAGATGGATGTCGTCGCGGCCAAGGCCGCGGGGGACTCGACGTTGCGGCTGGTGCACAGAGAGGACTACGTCGAGGCGGTCAAGGCCGCCTCCGTGGACCCCGGGGCCGCCGACAGCGCGTACGGCCTCGGCACCGTGGACGATCCCGCCTTCGCCGGTATGCACGAGGTGTCCGCCCTGATCGCCGGGCAGTCCGTGGGCGCCGCGGAGGCCGTGTGGCGCGGTGAGGCGCTGCACGCGGTGAACTTCGCGGGCGGGCTGCACCACGCGATGCCCGGCGCCGCGTCCGGTTTCTGCATCTACAACGACGCCGCGCTGGCCATCGCCCGGCTGCTTGAGCTCGGGGCCGAGCGGATCGCGTACGTGGATGTGGACGTGCACCACGGGGACGGCGTGCAGGCCGCCTTCTGGGAGGACCCGCGAGTGCTGACGGTGTCGCTGCACGAGCATCCGCGGACCCTGTTCCCGCAGACCGGGTGGCCCGAGGAGACCGGGGCCTCGGGTGCGGAGGGCTCCGCCGTGAACGTGGCGCTGCCCGCCGGGACCGGGGACGCGGGGTGGCTGCGGGCCTTCCACTCCGTCGTACCGGAGCTGATCGCCGACTTCCGGCCGCAGGTGCTGGTCACCCAGCACGGAGCCGATACGCACTTCGAGGATCCGCTCGCCCATCTCGCCGTGTCGCTGGACGCGCAGCGGGCCGTGCAGGTGGCCTGTCACGAGCTGGCGCACGAGTACGCGGAGGGGCGGTGGGTCGCCCTCGGCGGGGGCGGGTATGCCGTGGTGGACGTCGTGCCGCGGTCCTGGACGCATCTGGTGGCGATCGCGGCGGGGCGGGAGGTGGCGCCCGAGTCGGTCGTTCCCGAGGGGTGGCGGCAGGAAGTGTTCGCTCGTACGCGGCAGTTGGGGCCCGCGCGGATGACTGACGGGCGGTGGCCGGTGGTCTGGGCGGGGTGGGATGCGGGGTATGACCCCGCGGATCGGCTGGATCAGGCGGTGTTGGCCGCTCGGCGGGCCGTGTTTCCTCTGCGGGGGTTGCTGGCGTAGCGCCTGGGCGGGGGGCTCGTTCCACGGGCTTCTTTCGCCCCCGCCGCCCCTACCCTTCCCGTCACTGATCGGGGGCTCCGCCCCCGAACCCCCGCTCCTCAAACGCCGGAGGGGCTGGAAGGTCCGGCGCCGGACGGGCCGGCGGTTGTGTTACGCCAACTGTGGGGTGTTCCCGGGGTTCTGGGGGTCGGGGTGGCGTATGTGCGGCAGCATCGGGGCGTGTTGAGTACCGGGGTGTTGCGGGCGCATCTGCTGGCGGCGAGGCTGGCCGGCACGGTGGCCACCTCGCGTGAGGCGAGTCTCAGGAGTTATCGGCTGTTCGCGGCTCGGGATCCGCGGGTGACGATCGGGCTTGATCCTGAATGGACTTGGCGACAGCCTGATCTGATCGCTTTGATGGCGGACAAGTGTGGTGTATCGGCCGATCCTCGGCACACCTCCGGGTTCGACGTGATCGATCCTGATCGGACCCTGGAGGCGCTCGACGCCTTCGCGGAGCGGCTCGGGCAGGCCGTGCGGAACCGTTCGCCGGTACTGCTCGGCACCGGACATCCGCACCGACTGATCGGTTTCTACGCCGCTCTCGCGGACGCTCTGTCGGCGGCCGGGTGTGCCGTCCTCACCCCCGCGCATGGTCACTGTGTCGACATAACGACCCGGTTCGGTCTACGCACGTACAACCTTGACTACGTACGGGGAGTCGCGTTGGTGCGAGAACCCGGGGTGCGGGGCGCCGGTCGCGAGACCGGCGCGCACACCCACTCACCTCTCCCGGTTCGGGCGGCCCTGGCGGCCGCCGCGGCGGCCGGCGGGCCCCTCCCGGAACTCGTGGTGGGGGACCACGGATGGGTCTGCGGGGCAGGTCAGCTGGGGTTCGAGGCCATCGGTCTCGGCGACACCGACGATCCCGCGCTGTTCGTCGGCGAGGCAGAGGGGCGGGTGTCCGTCGTCGTTCCACTTGATGACGCTGTGCGGTCTGATTACTACCGACCGCTTACTCGCTATGTACTCAATCGAGCGTGTCTGTCACAGTAGGCCGCCGATGGGGGCTCCTCTTCCCCACTCGCATCACCCGCCCCTACTCTGGGGAGTGAGCACGCAACGACGAAGTGTCACCGGAAGGGGAAGCCGGGGACCGTCGAGTGCGGAAGGTTCAGGTGTGTCATGGCTGCTGGCGAGAGGCCTCTGAACGAGGTTCAGTTCCTTACCGTGGCGGAAGTCGCCTCGGTGATGCGAGTGTCGAAGATGACCGTGTACCGCTTGGTGCACAGCGGTCATCTGCCCGCGATCCGGGTGGGGAGGTCATTCCGCGTCCCGGAGCAAGCGGTTCACGAGTACCTCCGCGAGTCGTATGTGGGGGTGGAGACAGCCTGACGGCGGTCCGGCGACGTCCCGGGGAGGCATGATCGCGTCCCCGGGATTTCACCCGGAACCCCTCGATTACAACCTCGGCGCTCAGACGGGTAGGCTGGCCCCTCATAAGTCGTGTGGGCCCATGCAGCCCAGCAGCGAGTAAAGAGAAGTGAGCGAGGGTAGTCGTGGGCTCTGTTATCAAGAAGCGGCGTAAGCGGATGGCCAAGAAGAAGCACCGCAAGCTGCTCAAGCGCACTCGCGTTCAGCGTCGCAACAAGAAGTAGTCGCGATACGCGGCGGTCGCCCACCACGCGAGAGCGGGGCGTGGGCGACGCCGCGACAGTGCGCTCTGTGGCCCCCCACCGACCGGTGGGGGGCCACAGCCGTTTTCGCTCGCATTTCGGCCCGCGGCACCCGCAGACCCGGCAACGCCCCCCCCGGCAGGTCCTGCAACCCGCCGACGCCCTTTCCGTCCGACTGCACGAACGCCGTGCGTGTGTCCGGGCGTATGTTCCGTCCGGCGAATGGCTTGGTCTGGTCGTATGTCCCGAGGTGCCGTGACTTCGTGCATCGGGCAGTCATCCCAGTGCGACACCGACCCGCTAACGTGACCGACACGGGGAACACGGCAGAGTACGGGCAAGTGTCGTCGACGGCTGGAAGGAAGGCGCTGATCTTGGGGAAGGTCGTGCTCGTGACCGGAGTGGCCCGTCAACTGGGGGGCCGGTTCGTACGACGGATCCAGCGTGACCCCGAAGTGGACCGGGTGGTCGCCGTGGACGCGGTCGCGCCGGAGCACCACCTGGGCGGAGCGGACTTCGTACGGGCCGACATAAGGCAGCCCACGATCGCCAGGCTGCTGGCCGAGCACTCCGTGGACACGGTCGTGCACATGGACGTGACGGGCACCCCGCTGGGCAGCGGAAGCCGGGCCTCGGTCAAGGAGACCAACGTCATCGGCACGATGCAGCTGCTCGGCGCCTGCCAGAAGTCCCCGACGGTCAAGCGACTGGTCGTGAAGTCCAGCACGAACGTCTACGGGGCCGCCCCCCGCGACCCCGCCGTCTTCACCGAGACGACCTCGCCGAAGTCGCTGCCCAGCGGCGGCTTCGCGAAGGACACCGTCGAGGTCGAGGGGTACGTACGCGGCTTCGCGCGGCGCCGGCCCGACGTCGCCGTGTGCGTGCTGCGGTTCGCCAACATCCTCGGGCCGAGCGCGGACACCCCGCTCGCCGAGTACTTCTCGCTGCCCGTGCTGCCGACCGTCCTCGGCTACGACCCGCGGCTGCAGTTCGTGCACGAGGACGACGTGATCGACGTCCTGCGGATCGCCTCGCACGAGCCGCAGCGCGGCACGCTCAACAGCGGCACGTTCAACATCACCGGGGACGGCGTCCTGTTGCTCTCGCAGTGCGCGCGCAGGCTGGGCCGGCCCACCGTCCCGGTGCTGATGCCCGCGATCAGCTGGGTGGGCTCGGCACTGCGTACGCTGGGCATGACGGACTTCTCGCCCGAGCAGCTGAGGCTGCTGACTCATGGCCGGGTCGTGGCGACGAAACAGATGCGCGAGACGCTCGGTTACCGGCCGAAGTTCACCACGGCGGAGGCGTTCGCGGACTTCGCCCGCAGCCGGGGCTCCGGACTGCTGCCCCCCGAGGCCCTTGCGGGGGCCGTCGACCGGATCGCCGCACTGCCCGCACTGGGCGGTGGCCACCCCCCGACGCAGAGCGCCAACTGAGCGCCAACCGAGGAGCGCATCAACGATGGCGGACGCCAAGGTCATTCCGTTCGACGACGACCGGTCCCGCGGAAGTGCCGTACAACGGCCCGCGCGGCGCCGGAGCGCCGGGAGCAGGCGCAAGGGCGAGCCCACGGCGGTTCACGAGGTCCAGCCCCTGCCCGCACGAACGATTCAGCAGGATGATGTTCCTGTGACACGTGAGGAACCAGCCGCCGATCCGGCTCTCGATCCGGTTGTCGACCCGGCCGCCGGGGAGAAGCCGCGGGGCGACGGCTGGGAGCAGCGCGTCGCCGGCGGTCTGTCGTTCCTGCGGCGGCGCCTGACGGGTGACTACGAGGTCGACGACTTCGGTTACGACCAGGAGCTCACCGAGCAGGTCCTGATGTCCCTGGTGCGCCCCCTCTACGAGAAGTACTTCCGCGTGGAGGTGAAGGGCATCGAGAACATCCCGTCGGAGGGCGGGGCGCTGATCGTCGCCAACCACTCGGGGACGCTGCCGCTGGACGGCCTGATGATGCAGGTGGCGGTCCACGACAACCACCCCGAGAACCGGCATCTGCGGCTGCTCGCGGCCGACCTCGTCTTCATGCTGCCCGTGGTCAACGAGCTGGCCCGCAAGGCCGGCCACACCCTCGCGTGCGCGGAGGACGCCGAACGCCTGCTGCAGCGCGGCGAACTGGTCGGTGTGATGCCGGAGGGCTTCAAGGGCATCGGCAAGCCCTTCAGCGAGCGCTACAAGCTCCAGCGCTTCGGGCGTGGCGGGTTCGTGTCGACCGCGCTGCGCCAGGGCACGCCGATCATCCCGTGCTCGATCGTGGGCGCGGAGGAGATCTACCCGATGCTCGGCAACGCGAAGACCCTCGCGCGGCTGCTCGGGTTCCCGTACTTCCCGATCACGCCGACCTTCCCGTGGCTCGGGCCGCTGGGCGCGGTGCCGCTGCCGACCAAGTGGACGATCCAGTTCGGCGAGCCGATCCTGACGGACGGCTATCCGCCGGAGGCGGCCGAGGACCCGATGCTGATGTTCAACCTGACGGACCAGGTGAGAGAGCAGATCCAGCACACGCTCTACAAGCTGCTCGTACAGCGCCGTTCGGTGTTCTTCTGACCGAGTTCCTCCGACCGACGGCCTTCGGTCTTCCGACCGACGGTCTGTGTGTACGCGGATGGGGCGCCCCTTTTCAGAAAGGGGCGCCCCATCCGCGTATCGGCGGAGCCTAGTCCGCGTCCTCGCTGTCGATGCCCAGGCCCGGGAGCAGCCCCGGGAGCAGAGGCGGCAGGGTCACGTCCGGCTCGGGGGACGGCGTGGCCTTGCCCGACGGGGTGGTGGTGGCGTCGTCCTTGGGCGGGTCGAGGAGACCGCCCGTGCTGCCGCCGAGCAGACCGTCGTCCGCGGTCTTGGACGAGGACGGCTTGGGCTTGCCGCTCTCGGTCCCGGTGCCGTCGGACGAGTCGCCGCCGGAGGCGCTGGGCGGGGCCGAGCGGTCCGCACCGGACGAGCCGGGGGAGTCCGAACTCGGGCCGCGGTGCCGGCCGGTGCCCTCCTGGACGGGCGGCTGCGGGAACAGCGCGCGCAGCGGTTCGACCTCTTCCTCTATGGCGTCGAAGACCGAGCTGACCTGGCGGCTGACGTCGCCGAGCTGGACGGGCAGCCGGTCGCGCAGGGTGCCCCAGGCGTCCCGGTGGGACTGCGAGAAGGCGGAGAGCGCCTGGATGGGGCCCAGGGAGTCCGGGTCCCGCTCATAGGCGTCGTGCAGTAGGCGGTGGCCCTCGGAGGCGTCGTGCTGCATGCCGGACAGCGCGCGCCGGATCTCGCCCAGGGACTCGTGGTTCAGGTCGCCGGAGCGGCCGCGCTCCATCAGCCGGCGCGCCTCGCTCAGCCGGGTGGAGGCCTGGTCGAGGTAGAGCTCGCCGCGGTTGCTGTTGCCGTCGGCCATGCCCAGCTTGAGGTCCTCCATGCCGCGCTTGAGCCCGTAGAGCGAGTCACCGGGCAGGGCGTCGGAACTGGCAGCGGCGACCCCGCTGAAGGCTCCGGCGGCCACACCCACGGTGAGCCCGCCGGCGGCGAGCCCCTTCGACAGCCGGGAACGGGGCCGCAATTTCCCCAGACCTGTCGCCCGGTGCGCGCCCCTGCCCCGCTGGGCCCGCTGCTCGGGCACCGAAGGGCCCGCTGCTTCGCCGCCCGCGGCCGTGCCCTCCAGCAGCATGGCCTCCATCGCGGCCACCAGCTGAGCTCTCTGGACGACCTTGACCTCGGGGTCCATCACTGGTTTGGGCAGCTCGCCGAGGCCGGTCGCCAGGGACAGCATCCGGCTCTGCTCGGGCCGGTCCGCGGCGGCCGGAGCAGGTCCTTCGGACTGCTCGGCCGCCGTGTCCCTGTCGGAGTCCCTGTCGGACTGCTCCTCCAGGGCCTGGGCGAAGGCGTTCGTCCGCCGGTGCGCCGATACGTTCGCGATCACTGGCGGCACCTCCTCTCGTCATGACGGATCGGCTCCCCAGGGGGTCCTGAGGGTCCCACCCGCTGACCACGACGACTCGATCGAGTGATCGAAGACGGTCAGGGTGTGACCACAGGGAGCCTGTATCCCGCACAACGAGCGGCTCGGCACTTGGGTTACGGACGACGGATGATCGGACCGTGAAGTCAACAGACTTTCACGGACGGTGAGTTGGGCGTCGCGGAACGTAGGGAACCCCGTGCGGGGTTCCCTACGGGGTTCCGGACGGGTTCCGTGCGGAGCCGTACCGGGGGCTGCGGACGGCCGTGGGGGTGTCTCAGCGGGCGTCTTCCGGGAGGAGCCGTGCCAGGGTGCGCACCGCCCGGTACTGGAGGGTCTTGATCGCGCCCTCGTTCTTGCCCATGACCCGGGCGGTCTCGGCGACCGAGAGGCCCTGGAGGAAGCGCAGGGTCACGCATTCCTGCTGCTGCGGGTTGAGGCGGCGTACGGCGTCCAGCAGTGCCGCGTTCGAGAGGGACTCCAGGACGGAGTCCTCGGGTGAGCGCTCGACCTCGTTGGCGTCGAGCATTTCGCCGGTGGTCACTTCGAGCCGGAAGCGGCTCGACTTGAAGTGGTCCGCGACGAGGTTGCGGGCGATGGTGACCAGCCAGGCGCCGAAGTCACGGCCCTGCCAGGTGAACGTCCCGATGCGGCGCAGTGCGCGCAGGAACGTCTCGCTCGTCAGGTCTTCCGCGGTCGCCTTCCCGCCGACGCGGTAATAGATGTAGCGGTACACAGTGTCGCTGTACTGGTCGTAGAGCCGGCCGAAGGCATCGGCCTCCCCGGCCTGTGCGCGCTCCACTAGGTCCATCATCCGGGCGCTGTCACTGTCTGCGGCCGGGCGGCGTGCGGGGGTGGCTGGCGCGCTCGAACGTCCTCGTCTGCCTACCGCCGCGCTGCCGTCCGCCAGTGCGTAGCACGGGCCGACGGGCGCGATGGAGACAGCGAGGGCGGGGACGGCGTACGCGGTGGGGACGAAGCCGCGCAAGCGGTCCAGGACCGTTGCGCGCAGCGTAGCCAGGCCCGAGGCGTCAACCCCGACGTGTGGGTACACGGGACTCCCAGAGGCAGAGCTTCCATCACGTGCAGTACAGGACCGTTCACTCTTCGTGGCGAAGAGTGGGGTCCGTTATGCGTCTGAGGAGAATAACGCTTCGTACAGGCAGCACTACACCCAGTTGCTAAAATCATCGATTACGTCGCTTCTGCAACTGAATGACACCTGATCAAGTGCCGGATCATGACCGGTTGTTGATCGAATCAGCCCGTGTTACGTCTGAGTCCGGGGCGTGTTGTGGCCGGGTGCCGTCAACGTGACGGAGCGCCCCCGAAGGGGCGCGGGGGCTGTGACATGTGCGGGGCGGCGCCGAGGAGCGTCAGCGGCGACGGCGGTGCAGGGCGATCGCCGCGGCGGTGCCACCGGCGACCGCTCCGACCCCGGCGGCCGCCGGAATCCCGACCTTCGCCGCCTTGCGGCCCGTGCGGTAGTCGCGCAGCCGCCAGTCGAGCCTGCGGGCGTGCTTGCGGAGCTTGGCGTCCGGGTTGATCGCGTAGGGGTGCCCGACCAGCGACAGCATCGGGATGTCGTTGTGGGAGTCGCTGTACGCGGCGCAGCGGCCGAGGTCCAGCCCCTCCGCCGAGGCCAGCGCGCGTACCGCCTCCGCCTTGGCGGGGCCGTGCAGCGGTTCACCGACGAGCTTGCCGGTGTAGACGCCGTCCACCGACTCCGCGACCGTGCCGAGCGCGCCGGTCAGGCCGAGGCGGCGGGCGATCACCGTGGCGATCTCGACCGGGGCGGCCGTGACGAGCCACACCTTCTGGCCGGCGTCCAGGTGGGCCTGGGCCAGGGCGCGGGTGCCGGGCCAGATGCGCTCGGCCATGTACTCGTCGTAGATCTCCTCGCCGATCGACATCAGTTCGGCGACGCGGTGGCCCTTGACGATGGACAGCGCGGAGTCACGGGCGTCCTGCATGTGCTCGGGGTCCTCGACGCCGGCCAGCCGGAACCAGGCCTGCTGCCAGGCGAACCGGTACAGGTCGCGGGACTCGAAGAACTTCCGCTTGTAGAGGCCGCGGCCGAAGTGGAACAGCGCGGCGCCCTGCATCACGGTGTTGTCCAGGTCGAAGAACGCGGCGGCCCGGTCGTCGCCGAACACCGGGAACTCCGGGAACTCCGGTTCGGCGCCTTCGGGCGCGGCTTCGTGCGCGAGCTCTTCCAGCTCCTGGGAGGTCTTGCGCGCTGCCTCAGCCGAGGCCTCGCCTGCCAGCACACTGCGTGCGGTTGCGGAGCGCCTGCGGGGAGTGAGCCATCCGAGAGCGGCCATGACGTGAGCATAGCCAGTTTGTTCGGTGCGTCTGGAGTCGGGAGGTTTGGAGGCCGTGAACTCTCTGAGACCGGGCCGTTAAAGAACTCACCTCCCGCCTCGGCGTGGGGCTGGACGCACGCGGTTCCCCGCGCCCCCCTCGCCGGCGCCCCTGCGGGAGAATGGGACGCATGAGCCCTGTTTTCCGGCGTGGTGAGCGTCGGGTGGAGAAGAAGGCGCCGCAGGAGCGGCTGGTCACGTTGATCGGGAAGCCCGACTGTCATTTGTGTGAAGACGCACAGGGAGTTGTGGAGAAGGTCTGCGCCGAGCTCGGGGTGCCCTGGGAGAAGAAGGACATCACTCAGGACGCGGAGCTGTACGAGGAGCACTGGGAGCAGATCCCTGTGGTGCTGGTGGACGGGGCGCAGCACACGTTCTGGCGGGTGGACGAGGCGCGGCTGAGGCGGGCGCTCGCGGTGTGACCGCGGCTGCCGGGACGCAGGAGTAATCGGACCGTGGCCTGACTGAGTAGTCCAAAGGGGCCGGAATGTCACTTAGGATCGAGGGCGGTTCGGACTCGGGGGCGGGGATCGTAGAGGAGAGTGTGCGGTTTTGCCCCCAAGAAGTGAGGAACAAAGGTGCGTGCGTACCGGTTCCGTACGGGTGCGCCGGGGGTGCGTGACCCCGGTCACGTTGGCCGGGCAAATCGGACACCATCTTTGTGCACGCGTTCACAAAGACATAGCCTGCATTCGACGGGGCGGTCCGGGAACGTGTGACCGCCTGCAGCCCCGCGCTACCCGCAGGAGCACCGTGGCAACTGGCCGAACTCACCGAACGGCGACCCGCAGCCGAGGGATTCCCGAGGCCACCGTCGCCAGGCTTCCGCTGTATCTCCGAGCCCTCACCGCTCTGTCGGAGCGCTCGGTACCCACGGTCTCCTCCGAGGAACTCGCGGCCGCGGCGGGCGTCAACTCCGCCAAGCTCCGCAAGGACTTCTCGTACCTCGGGTCGTACGGGACACGCGGTGTGGGTTACGACGTCGAGTACCTCGTCTACCAGATCTCCCGCGAGCTGGGTCTGACCCAGGACTGGCCGGTCGTGATCGTCGGTATCGGCAACCTCGGCGCGGCCCTGGCCAACTACGGCGGGTTCGCCTCACGCGGGTTCCGGGTCGCGGCGCTGATCGACGCCGATCCCGAGATGGCCGGGAAGCCCGTCGCGGGCATCCCCGTACAGCACACCGACCAGCTGGAAAAGATCATCGACGACAACGGTGTGTCGATCGGTGTCATCGCGACCCCCGCCGGGGCGGCCCAGCAGGTCTGCGAGCGGCTCGTCGCCGCCGGTGTGACCTCCATCCTGAACTTCGCGCCGACCGTGCTGTCCGTTCCGGACGGCGTCGACGTGCGCAAGGTCGACCTCTCCATCGAACTGCAGATCCTCGCCTTCCACGAGCAGCGCAAGGCCGGCGAGGAGGCCGACGCACAGGCCGACGCCGTGCTCGCGGCCGAGGCCGCCGCGGCCAAGGAGGCCGGCAAAGGGCCCGACGGGGACGTCCCCGCCGTGATGCCCGCATGAGTCTCCTCGTCGTCGGGCTGAGCCACCGCAGCGCTCCGGTCAGCGTCCTGGAGCGCGCCGCGCTGTCCGCGGACGCCCAGACCAAGCTGCTCCAGGACACGGTCGCCGCCGAGCCGGCCACCGAGGCCGCGGTGCTCGCCACCTGCAACCGGATAGAGCTGTACGCCGACGTGGACAAGTTCCACGCCGGTGTCGCCGAGCTCTCCACGTTGCTGGCCCTGCACAGCGGGGTCGGGCTCGAAGAGCTCACTCCCCATCTGTACGTGCACTACGAGGACCGGGCCGTCCACCACCTCTTCTCCGTGGCCTGCGGGCTGGACTCGATGGTGATCGGCGAGGGGCAGATCCTCGGCCAGATCAAGGACGCGCTCGCCACCTCGCAGGAGGTCCACTCCGCGGGACGGCTGCTGAACGAGCTGTTCCAGCAGGCGCTGCGGGTCGGCAAGCGCGCCCACTCGGAGACCGGCATCGACCGGGCCGGGCAGTCCCTGGTGACCTTCGGCCTCGAACAGTTCGCGGCCGACGCCGGAGTCGACGCCTGGGCCCGGGACAAGCGGGTCCTGGTGATCGGCGCGGGCTCGATGTCCTCGCTGGCCGCGGCCACCCTCGCGCGCGCCGGAGTGGCCGAAGTGGTCGTCGCCAACCGGACGTTCGACCGGGCCGAGCGGCTCGCCACGCTCCTCGTGGAGCAGTACGGACGGCGTTCCTGCGATCTCGACCCCGGCGCCGACGTGGTCGCCCGCGCCGTACCGATCGACGCGGTCGCGGATGAACTGACACGTGCCGACGTCGTCGTGTCGTGCACCGGCGCGACCGGACTCGTCCTCACGGCCGAGGTCGTCGCGGCGGCCATGGAGGGCCGGTGTCGTCCGGCCGCTGCCCCTGCCGCTCCGGCCCCGGTCTCGCCGTCGTCGTCGGCCGTCGGTGGCGCTGCTGCGTCCCGTACGGACGCCCCGGACGCCTCCGCCGTACGCGACGGCCTGCCGGCCACCGGCGTCGGCACCGACGAGAACTGTCCCCTCGACCTCTCCAGCGTGCAGGGCACCGCCGGGTTCTCCGTGCTCGGCGAGGCCGCCGTGGCCGGTATGGCCACCACCGAGCTGGAACAGCACGCCGCCTGGGTCGACAAGGGAGCGTCCGCCGCGGACTCCGGCACGGGATCCGAGACGCCCGGCGGTTTCGCCGCGGTCGACCCCGCCGCCGAGTCCGACGCCATCGCCGCCCTCGCCGCCGCCTCGGCCGCCGTCGGACGGGTGCCCGAGCGGCGCCGGCCCGAGCCCGTCGCCGAGATGCCCCGGCCCACCCCCGTGCTCTCGCTGCTCGATCTCGCCATGCCCCGTGACATCGACGCGGCCGCGCACCGGCTGCCCGGGGTGCGGCTCGTGGACATCGAGACGCTCGCCGACGAGTCCGCCGACGCGCCCATGGCGTCCGACGTGGACCAGGTGCGGCGAATCGTTTCCGACGAGGTCGCCGCCTTCGGTGCCGCTCAGCGGGCCGCGCACATCACTCCGACCGTCGTGGCGCTGCGCACGATGGCGGCCGACGTCGTCGCGGGCGAGATCGCCCGGCTCGACGGACGGCTGCCCGGCCTCGACGACAAGCAGCGCGGCGAGATCACCCAGACCGTGCGACGCGTGGTGGACAAACTGCTCCACGCCCCGACCGTACGGGTCAAGCAGCTCGCCGCGGAGCCCGGTGGCGCCGGGTACGCGGACGCGCTGCGGACCCTGTTCGACCTGGACCAGGAGACGGTCGCCGCCGTCTCGCGGGCCGATGACAGCGACGACCGCGAGGACAGCGACAACCGCGATGACAGTGACGGCAGCAGCGACAACCGCGACAACAGCGACGACGGCAGTGATGGCAGCGACGGTGTTAAGGGCTTCGGCCGTGCGCTCTTCGGCGGTACGGGCACGGGCACGACGAGCTTCGACGGCACAATCTTCGACAGCAGCAACTTCGAGAGCGCCGAGAACCGAGGGCGAGCATGACTGAGCAGGCACTGAGGCTCGGGACCAGGCGGAGCAGACTCGCCATGGCCCAGTCCGGTCAGGTGGCGGACGCCGTGAGCCAGGTGACCGGACGGCCCGTCGAGCTCGTGGAGATCACGACCTACGGGGACACCTCCCGCGAGCACCTCGCGCAGATCGGCGGCACGGGCGTCTTCGTGACCGCCCTGCGGGACGCGCTGCTGCGCGGTGACGTCGACTTCGCCGTCCACTCCCTCAAGGACCTGCCGACCCAGGAGTCCGACGGCCTGGCGCTGGCCGCGGTACCCGTCCGCGAGGACCCGCGTGACGTGCTGATCGCACGCGACGGACTGACGTTCGCCCAGCTGCCGAACGGGGCGAGGATCGGCACCGGCTCGCCGCGTCGCATGGCCCAGCTGAACGCGTACGCGCGTGACCACGGGATGACGATCGAGACCGTTCCGATCCGCGGGAACATCGACACCCGTATCGGGTTCGTACGCGACGGAGAGCTGGACGGGGTCGTACTGGCCGCCGCCGGACTCAGCCGCGTCGGCCGCACCGACGAAGTGACCGACTTCCTGCCGGTCGACACGATTTTGCCCGCCCCCGGCCAGGGGGCCCTCGCGATCGAGTGCAGGGCGGGGCACACCGCCCAGGACACCGCACTCGTCGCTGCGCTCGCCGAGCTCGACGACCCGTACACCCGGGCCGCCGTGACCGCCGAGCGGTCCCTGCTCGCCGCCCTGGAAGCCGGTTGCAGCGCACCTGTGGGTGCCTTCGCCGACTTGCTGGCCGACGGGCAGATTGTCAAGGAAATGCGCCTGCGCGGCGTCGTCGGCACGACCGACGGCTCGACGCTGGTGCAGTTGTCCACCACCGGTCCCGTGCCCGAGACACATGACCAAGCAATGGCGCTCGGCCGTGAACTCGCTGCCGAGATGCTTGCCAAGGGCGCGGCCGGTCTGATGGGGGAGCGAGCACATTGAGCCCCACCACCCTTCCCATCGGCCTCGAACACGGGCACGTCACCTTCCTCGGTGCCGGACCCGGGGATCCGGGACTGCTGACTCTGCGCGCCGTGGAGGCGCTGGGGAACGCGGATGTCCTGGTCGCCGAACCCGAAGTGCTCGACGTCGTCCGCACGCACGCCAGACGAAACGTCACCGTGCTCGACACCGATACGGGCGCGAGCCCGGACACGCCTCAGCTGAAGGTAGTTGACGGTGCGTCAACCACCTCTGGCGTCCCCGCGTCGAAGGACGCGGCCAATATTGTCATGGAGGCCGCGAGGGGCGGCAGGCGGGTCGTCCGTGCGGTCTCGGGTGACCCCGGGCTCGACGCGTACGCCGCCGGCGAGATGCTCGCCTGCGCCGCCGCGGGCGTGCCGTTCGAGGTCGTTCCCGGTGTCGCCGCCGCGCTGGGCGTGCCCGCCTACGCGGGTGTGCCGCTGCGGGACGCCGAGGGTGCGGACGTGCGGTTCGTCGACGCCCGTACGGCGTCCGCGCGCTGCTGGACCGAGGTCGGCGCGTCCGACGGGACCGTGGTCGTCTCGGCGACCCTCGATTCCGTGGGGGCGACGGCGGGCGAGCTCGTGGCCGCCGGCCGGAAGCCGGACACCCCGATGGCCGTCACGGTCGCCGGTACGACGACCCGTCAGCGGACCTGGTCCGCGACGCTCGGCACGATCGCGCAGACGCTGAAGCAGGCGAAGGTGCTGCCCTCGCCCGAGGGTGGCCGGCCGGTGATAGCCGTGGTCGGTGAGCGTTCCTCCGCCGCGCAGCGCGACCAGTTGTCGTGGTTCGAGTCCAAGCCGCTGTTCGGCTGGAAGGTGCTCGTGCCGCGGACGAAGGAGCAGGCGGCGTCGCTCTCCGACCAGCTGCGGTCGTACGGGGCCGTGCCGCACGAGGTGCCGACGATCGCCGTCGAGCCGCCGCGTACGCCCCAGCAGATGGAGCGGGCCGTCAAGGGCCTGGTGACGGGGCGGTACGAGTGGATCGCCTTCACGTCGGTGAACGCCGTCAAGGCCGTACGGGAGAAGTTCGAGGAGTACGGGCTCGACGCGCGGGCCTTCGCCGGGATCAAGGTCGCGGCGGTGGGTGAGCAGACCGCCAAGGCGCTGATCGCCTTCGGTGTGAAGCCGGACCTGGTGCCGAGCGGTGAGCAGTCGGCGGCCGGTCTGCTGGAGGACTGGCCTCCTTACGATCCGGTTTTCGACCCGATCGACCGGGTGTTCCTGCCGCGTGCCGACATCGCCACGGAGACGCTGGTCGCCGGGCTCATCGAGCTGGGCTGGGAGGTCGACGACGTCACGGCCTACCGGACGGTACGGGCCTCGCCGCCGCCCGCGGACACCCGTGAGGCGATCAAGGGCGGCGGGTTCGACGCGGTGCTGTTCACGTCGTCGAGCACCGTGCGGAACCTGGTGGGCATCGCCGGGAAGCCGCACAACGTGACCGTGATCGCATGCATCGGCCCGGCCACGGCCAAGACGGCCGAGGAGCACGGACTGCGGGTCGACGTCATGTCACCCGAGCCGTCCGTCCACCGGCTGGCCGAGGCCCTGGCGGAGTTCGGGACGCGCCGCCGCGCCGCGGCACTGGACGCCGGTGACCCGGTGACCCGGCCGAGCGAGCGGCGGCCGGGGTCGCGGCGGAGGCGGTCCACCACGTAGGTGGGGCCGCGGTGAGTGGTGTGGGGTCGGGGCCGTGCCGGTGCGTCGAGCCCGTCGCCTTCCGGGTGTACTGCTGTACGCCTGGGAGGGTGGGGTTCCTTGCAGGAGCCCTACGCGACGGGCTGCGACGCACCGGCACGGCCCGCTCCCGTTCGTACTGCGGCTGCGGCTGCGGCTCGGGCGGTGGAGAACCGGTCAGCCCGGGAGCAGTTCGATGTAGCCGTCCGTTCCGTGTACGCGGATCTGTCGGCCGTCCTCGATCAGGCGCGTGGCCCCGTCCACGCCCACCACGGCCGGGAGGCCGTACTCGCGGGCGATCACCGCGCCGTGGGTCATCAGGCCGCCCACCTCCGTCACCAGGCCCGCGATGCCGACGAACAGCGGTGACCAGCTGGGGTCCGTGTGGGGGGTGACCAGGATGTCGCCCGCTTCCAGGTCGGCCTGTGCCATGTCCAGGATGACGCGGGCCCGCCCCTCGACGGTGCCGGCGGAGACCGGGAGGCCGATCAGGGCGCCGGGCGGTGCGTCGTCGCGGTGGTACGCCCCCGTGAGGGCCTCGCCGTCCGAGGTGAGGACCCGCGGCGGTGTGAGCGCGTGGTAGGAGCGGAACTCCTCCTTGCGCCGCTGGACGAGGTCCCAGTCCGCCCGGTTCGAGCGCACCACGTCGTGGAGTTCCTGGAAGGTCAGGTAGTAGATGTCCTCCGGCTCAGGGAGAACGTCTGCCTGTACGAGGCGGGTCGCCTCCTTCAGCAGGGCCTGCTTGTAGACGAAGTAGCGGCTGACGATGCCGTACTTCGGGTACTCCCGGTAGCCGATGAACGTGCGGACCCGGTCGATCATCCTCTTCGTCTCGGCGGCCTTCCCCGCTCCGTCGTCCGGCAGGGTGCGCAGGCGTTGCAGTATGTTCTCTTCGGCTTCCAGGGCCTTCCTGCGTCCTTCCTCGAAGCGTCGTTCCGCGGCGCCCCGTTCGAAGTTTCTTACGTTGTCCAGGATCACCGGGACGAGGGTGGCCGGGCGTTCCCGCCAGCGTGGCCTCGTGATGTCGATCTCGCCCACGCAGCGCATGCCGTACCGGTCGAGGTACGCCTCGATCGCGGCGTGCGGTTCGGCACCGCCGGGGAGTTCCGCCAGGGCGTCCAGGAAGTCGTCGTCCTCGACCTGCTGGAGGAACGCCACGACTTCCGGGTGCGGGCGGATCGTGTCCGCCACGTCCAGCAGCGCCAGGCCCATCTCCGACGTGATGTTGCCGGGCGCGGACAGCGTCAGCGTGTCGGCCGCGTTCTTCTCGCCCAGCCATTCCTGCAGCTTGTCGTTCAGCCACCAGGTGGCCTCCATCCCCGCCATGAGCGCCTGCATGCTCAGCGGGTCACTCAGGGCCCGTTTGTGCTCGTCGAAGTACTCCAGGAGGAAGTCGAACAGCGCCGGGCCGCTCTTCGTCCCGATGTCCTGCTCCAGCGCGGCGACGGAGGCCCGGCTGCGGGCCATCAGTTCGTCGACGATGCCCGGGTCCGGTTCGGTGGCGGCCTTCCCCGCTCCGGGTGACGTGCTTCTGGGCGATGTGCCTCCAGGGGTCTCTTCCTGGAGCGGCTCGACGAAGCCGTCGGCCAGGACCGTCTCCAGCGCGTCCCTGATCAGCGGGTCGCCCTTTCCCATCGCGTCCAGGAGCGCCGCCCGGCTCCCCGGCGCGGCCAGGCGGCGGGTGACGTCGACGAACAGCCGTCCGCCCGCCGCGTGCATCGGCACCATCGCCGTCAGCTGCCACATGGACAGGCCCAGCGGCTTCATGGGGTCCGTCATCATCTGCCCATGGCCGACCGAGACGTAGACGTGGTTCGTTCCCTGGTCGCCTTCGGCCTTCGGGACCGGGAACAGCGTGGTGATCGGGCGGCTCTGCACCATCTCGAAGCCGTCGTCGGTCAGGCACCACTCGATGTCCTGCGGGCTGCCGAAGTGCTCCTCGATCCGCCGCCCCAGCTCCACGAGTCGTACCGCCTGCGCATCCGTCAGCGTCGGCTGCTCCTGGCGGTGCGGCTCGATCGCCACCTCGCCCGTACCGCCCGTGGGGAGGGCGCGCACGGCGCGTCGCTTCACGGCGATCTTCCTGGCGACCACCTCGCCGTCGCGCACCGTGAAGACGTCCGGGTTCATCGACCCGGAGACCAGTGCCTCGCCGAGGCCGAAGCCGGCGTCCACCGTGGCCACCTTGCGGTTGCCGGTGACCGGGTCGGCCGTGAACAGGACGCCGGCCGCGGCGGGGACGACCATCCGCTGGACGACCACGGCCATGTGGACCGCGCGGTGGTCGACGCCGCTCCGGCTGCGGTACGCCACGGCCCGCTCGGTGAACAGCGAGGCCCAGCACCGGCTGATGTGCCGGAGGATCTCCGCGGGGCCCACGACGTTCAGGTACGTGTCCTGCTGGCCCGCGAAGGAGGCCGTCGGCAGGTCCTCCGCCGTCGCGCTGGACCGGACCGCGTAGGCCGCCCGCTCGCCGTGGCCGGCGAGGGCGCCGGTGATCGCCGCCGCCAGGTCGTCCGGGATCGTGGTCTCTTCCACGGTCCGGCGGATTTCTGCGCTGAGCGCGCCGATCGACTTCCGGTCGTCCGGGGGCAGGTGCGACAGCTCGGTGAGCAGATCGTCCAGCGACGGCTGCTGCGCCATGATCCGGCGGAAGGCGTCCGTCGTCACGCAGAAGCCCGGCGGTACGCGGATGCCGTCGATCCGCGACAGCCCGCCCAGGTGCGCGCCCTTGCCGCCGACCAGCGCGACCTCCGTCCCGTCGACCGACCGAAGATCCCGTACGTAGTGCTCGCTCACCGCTATGCCTCCGAGGCAGCCGTTTGTGCAGGTTGGGGCCTTGGCCGACGATTTTGCGGCATCACGGGGGGCTTGCCGCAAGCCCCCTGGCGCGCTATACCTTGAGAGTGGCGAGGAGAGAGTTTTCTTCTCGCCTTTGTCGTGCCGTCCAGGGGCCGTCGTGCCGTCCAGGGCCGACTCCGCGTCGGCAAAGGCATCGATGGGGCGGGCGTAGCTTGGTGGGATGACGAAGTACGCATCCTTTCCCGGCAGCCGGCCCCGGCGGCTGCGGACCACGCCTGTCATGCGGCGCATGGTGGCCGAGACCCGGCTGCACCCCGCCGACTTCATCCTCCCGGCCTTCGTGCGGGAAGGCGTCTCGGAGCCCGTGCCCATCGAGGCCATGCCCGGTGTCGTACAGCACACGCGGGACAGCCTGAAGAAGGCCGCCGCCGAGGCGGTGGCGGCCGGGATCTCCGGGATCATGCTCTTCGGGGTGCCGGAGGAGTCGAAGAAGGACGCCGTGGGGACCCCCGGGACCGATCCCGACGGGATTCTGCAGGTCGCGCTGCGTGATGTGCGCAGTGAGGTCGGGGACGAGCTGTTGGTCATGTCCGATCTCTGTCTCGACGAGACCGTCGACCACGGGCACTGCGGGGTGCTGGACGCGGAAGGGCGGGTCGACAACGACGCGACCCTGGAGCGGTACGCCGAGATGGCCCAGGTGCAGGCCGACGCGGGCGCCCACGTCGTGGGGCCCAGCGGGATGATGGACGGCCAGGTCGGTGTCGTACGGGACGCCCTGGACCAGATCGGGCGCGAGGACGTGGCGGTGCTCGCCTACACCGCCAAGTACTCCTCCGCCTTCTACGGGCCGTTCCGGGAAGCCGTCGGCTCCTCGCTGAAGGGCGATCGCAAGACCTACCAGCAGGATCCCGCGAACGCGCGCGAGTCGATGCGGGAGCTGGCGCTCGACCTCGAAGAGGGCGCCGACATGGTCATGGTGAAGCCCGCCGGGCCCTACCTCGACATCCTGGCGCGGGTCGCCGACGCGGTGGACGTGCCGGTCGCCGCGTACCAGATCTCCGGCGAGTACTCGATGATCGAGGCCGCCGCGGAGAAGGGCTGGATCGACCGCGACAAGGCGATTCTGGAGACCCTCACCGGGATCCGGCGGGCCGGGGCGCGGAACATCCTCACCTACTGGGCCACCGAGGTGGCGCAGAAGCTGCGTTGAGGGCGCAGGGGGAGGTGAGGCGGGGGCGCGCGGTTGCAACAATGGGTGACTGTGGGCGTGTTGGGTCTCACGGAGAGTAGCGTTGCTGGTCACCACGATCTGAGCACCGCACCGGGGGTCCCATGGAACCCGTCTTCGCGCACGCCGACAGGCTCTTCTCTCTGCTGAACAAGTTGGTCCGCCGCCCCGGCAAGGGCGAGTTGCCCCGTGAGGTGACGCACCGGGACGGAATTCCCGTGCTGTGTCTGGTCGGTGACCACCAGGACCGGCTGGTCGAGCAGATTCGGCGGGCGTTCGCCGAGACCCAGCCGCGGCGCGTGTCGCACGAGGTCGTCGTCATGGACGAGCGGTGGGACGAACTCGTCCACGACCGGGCCGACCTCGCCCCGGAATGGCAGCGGACCGAGCTGTGCCGCAGGGTCCTCGTCCAGCTGGCGCACACCTGTTCCTCCGCGCGCGGCGGGGACGACGGCCGCGTACGGTTCCGGCGGTTCGGGCTCGTCAACTGGCTGCTGGAGATGACCTGCACGGACGAGGAACCGGACTCACGGCACGACCAGGACATGCTGAGCCGCCTGCGGGAGCGCGAGTTCCGGCGCAGGCCGGTCTTCGGCTTCCTGCGCGCCCCCGGCACCGAGGTGGCCCTCCAGGGCAAGGTGCCCTGGTGGGCGTACGTCTTCGGGCTGTACGTGCTGCCGCTGATGTGGTTCAGGGCCTGGCGGGTGCTGGGCGGCGAGTACCGCTGGCTGTTGCGGCAGCCGTACATGTCGCCCGGCGATCCGGGGACCTTCACCGGGTTCGCGGTGCGCCTCACCCAGCCCCGGTGGGGGCGCGAGGACCCCGAGCAGGTCGTCAAGCTGATGATCAACGCCTTCCTGGAGGACCTGCGGGTCGCCTACCGGCGGCGGCCCTGGCGCCGGCGGGCCGCCCGGCGTACGGCCTACTGCGTGGCCGTCCTCAAGGGCGTCAGCGACGGCAACCACGGGCGAGCGCTGGTGCGTTCGTTCGTGGAGGTCCGCAGGGAGACCGGCGCCTTCGACCCGCTGCTGATCGTCACGACCTGCTCGGAGGAGGAGTACGGCCAGGAAGGCGCGCGGGTACGGAGCCTCATGGAGGAGCTGACCCCGTACGAGGCCTGGTGCGAGCGGCTGCGCAGCGCGGGCCGTAGCCGGGGCGCCGGCTTCTGGTACCTGCCCGTACGGGTACCCGGGCCGCTGCCGGCCGGGCATCCCGACCTCGCGGCGCAGAGCGAGAGCACGTCCGCGGCGCGGCGGTTCACCGTCCGGCGGCCGCCGGTCTGGGCGGGACGGACCGCCACGACCGGCGTGGTCGCGCTCGCCCTCACGCTGGTCGTCGGGAGCGTCGGGGCGATGGTCGAGCGGGACGGCCGGTGGAAGGAGGCGCACTGCGGGCTGGCGCGCTCCCACGCCGACGCGGCGAACGTGACCTGGCAGAAGGAGACACAGGAGTGCGTCGGGGTCGCCTCGCACGGCTTCGCCTTCGGCGCCCGGGACCGGAAACTGACCGACACCCTCCGGGTCATCGACGAGCAGAACCGGGAGGCGGAGGAGATCCACCGCACCTACGGGGACCGGCCCCTGGTCACCCTCGTCCATGTCTCGGCCATGCTCAGCAGCCCCGAGACCCCTTCGCCCAAGGCCGTCTCGTACGCCCGTGAGCAGCTCCAGGGCGTGGCGAGCGCCCAGCGGCGCCAGCTCGACGGGCAGGGCGACAGGGACCCGGCGCTGCGGATCCTGCCCGCCAACGCCGGATCCGCCATGCGGTACGGCGAGAAGGTCGCCGGCCTGCTGCGGAGGCTGAAGGAGGGCGATCCGACCATCGTCGGCGTCACCGGGCTCGACGAGAGCCGGCAGGCCACGGTGGACACGATCGAGGCGCTGACCCGGGCCGGACTGCCCATGGTCGCCACGACCCCGTCCGCCGACACCCTCGACGACCACTCACCGCTATACCACCAGGTCTCCCCGCAGAACGAGCGGGAGGCCGAGGTCGCCGCCGCGTACGCCGACCAGCTCGTCAAGAACGGGACGGTGAAGAGGCGCGAGGTGCTGGTCCTGTACTCGGCCGACCGGACCGACGCGTACAGCCGGACCCTGTGGGAGGACGTCCGGAGGGCCTTCGGGGAGACGGGGTTCGAGGTGACGCCGAAGAAGTACGCACCCGAGTCCCCGGACGGTGCCTTCCCCGGCACCCCAGGCCCGAACTCCGCGGGGCAGGACATCTGCGGCGACAAGGAGCGGATGGTGTTCTTCGCGGGGCGCTCCGAGGACTTCGAGGAGATCCTCGCCGCCGTCGACCGCACGTGCGGCTCGTCGGAGCCCTTCATCCTCGGCGGTGACGACGTGGCCCGGCTGGGCGCCGACCCGGCCCGGCGCTCCCGCTTCCACCGCCTGACGTACGAGTTCCTCGACTTCACTCCGAACTCCGCGTCCTGCGACGGCTCCGGCAACCTCTACAGCACGATGAAGGAGCTGTTCCAGGAGGAGTGCTCGCCGGCCGCGACCACCTATCTGAACGGACACGCGGCCCTCGCCTTCGACGCGGTGAGCGTGTACCTCGCGGCGATCTCGCACCTTCAGGACAAGGCCCGCGGTATGGAACTCACCGCCCACGCCGTGTGGCACGCGCTGGGCACCGTCCACGGTGAGTACGTGCTCGACGGGGAGAGCGGTGTCATCGACTTCGGCGGCGGGGTGGGCGGGCACACCCCGGTGGACAAGCTCATCTCGATCCAGCGCGTGGACCGCGACGGCCTGCCCGTCCAGCAGGCCTTCTGCGGTCGTCTGCCGGCGAAGACGCCCGCGCACTGGTGTCCCTGAGGGCCGGACGGGAGGGCCCGAGGGGGAGGGAGGAGGGGGAGGGCCCGAGAGGGGGGACGGGGAACGGGGGAAGGTCCGGGAGGGAGTGGGCGAGAGGTGGGCGCCGTCGTCACCAGGCGAGCGCGTCGTCCATCGACTGCTGCCAGTACGAGACCTTGACCGAGTCGTCCACGTGCAGACCGTCCTTGGCGGGGAACGTCGGCGTGATGGACTTCGTCGATTCCTTGTTGAGGTGGATCGACAGCGTCTTGGCCGTGTAGCCGTTGGAGCCGCTGCCGTCCGCCGCCGAGAGGACCACGCTCGCGTAACCGGACTCGCCCGGGGCCAGGGTGACGACCGCCTGCGGCTGGGAGCTCTCGATGACCGGCGGCACCGACTGGGCCTCGCCGAGACGGACCACCGGGTAGTAGGCCAGGCCGCAGTTCTTCGAGCCGGTGTTGGTCACGGTGAGGAGGAGGTGGTTGAGGGGGCGGTTGACCTCGGTGGCGGTCGTACGGACGCTGGAGCAGGCGGCGAGGCCGGAATCCGAGTCGTCCGAGCCGCCCGAGCCGGAGGAACCGGAGGAGCCCGAGCCGGAGGAGCCCGAGGAGCCGGAGGAGCCGGACGAGCCCGAGGAACCGCTCGAACCCGACGTGCCCTGGTCCTCCTCGGACACCGGTGCCTTGGTGCCGGTCTTCTCCTTGCCCGCGGGCGCCTCGTCCCCCTTGGCGGCGGGCGACTCGGAGGAGGTGCCGGCCGACGCCCCCTCGTCGCGCACTCCCTCTCCGTTGTTGCAGGCCGTCAGTGACAACGTGGCGGCGGCGAGCGCGGCGGCGGCGAGCAGGCGAGTGCGGGTGGTGCGAGCGGTGCGTGCGGTGCGTGCGGACATGAGTGATCCCCCTGATGCGGTACGGGTGGTGGCACGGGCCGCTCGACCGGGTACCGGGGGCGGCGTGCTTGGATGGCCCAAGCTTGTGGGGCGATCCGTCCCGGCCGCCACACCTGCCGGGCTTTCCGGGACGCTGGAACGGTTGCAACGGCTCTGACCTGGTCGAATGGCATACCCCTGGAATACGGATCCGGGACGTGGAGAGAGGCGGAATCGGTGGCGCGGGACGAGTTCACGGAGCTGTTGGGGCAGCTGAAGGAACGATCCGGGCTCAGTTACGGCGTGCTCGCGAAACGGCTCCACACGAGTGCGTCCACGCTTCACCGGTACGTCAACGGGGATGCCGTGCCGGCCGACTACGCGCCGGTGGAGCGGTTCGCTCGGGCGTGCAGGGCGACGTCCGAGGAACTGGTGGAGCTGCACCGGCGGTGGGTCCTCGCGGACGCCCGTCGGGGGCAGAAGCCGACGGAGACGGACACGGGGACGGGGACGGGGACAGGGGCGGAGACGGGGTCCGGACCCGGGTCTGGGACGGAGACTGCCGGTGCCGGTGCCGGGAATGAGGCGGGGGCGCCGTCCGTCCCTGAGGGGGCGGGGCCGGGGTCGGTCGGCTCGGGGGAGCCGCTGGACTCCGCTGACGTCCTGGTCTCCTCGGAGCCGCCGTCCGGGCCGGCCGCGCGGCGGCGGCGTACCGCCGTTCTCGCCGGTGCCGCCGTGGCCGCCGCCGTCGTGTCGGTGGCGCTCGTCGTGAATCTCGTGCCGAGCGGTGACGACGACGCGGGCCACGAGCAGTCCGTGGGCGCCGAGGAATCCGCCGGCGACCGGCCGGGGGCCGGTGAGTCCACCGGCGCGAAGGGCAAGTCGGCCACACCGTCCGCCTCGGATTCCGCCAGTCCCAAGGCATCCGCCTCCCCCTCCGCCTCCCGGAGCGGCGACGGAGCCGCCGCGGCGCCGGACGCCGGAGCAGCGGACGGCGCGAGCGCGCCCACCGTCGCCGTCAATCCGTACAAGTGGGAGGACCCGTGCAGCCAGCACTACCTGGTCGACGAGAAGCCCCAGTACGTGCCCCCGCCGGCCAGTGAGCCCGACGCGCGCGGGTGGGTCACCGCGCTCGGCGGTGTCCCCGGCGGGAAGCAGATCCTCGCGCTGACCGTCCAGGGCACCGGGAAGGCCACCGTCGTCCTGAAGGCACTGCACGTGCGGGTGGTGGAGAAGAGCGCGCCACTCGCGTGGAACGACTTCGCGATGGGGGTCGGGTGCGGTGGTGGCGTACAGACCAAGTCGTTCGGTGTGAACCTCGACGACGGGCGGCCCCAGGCCGCGCCCAAGTCCGGACAGCGCGACTTCCCGTACAAGGTGAGCGAGTCCGACCCCGAGGTCTTCTACGTCTACGCGGACGCCCGCGCGCACAACGTGAGCTGGTACCTGGAACTGGACTGGTCGAGCGGCGGCAAGGAGGGCACCGTACGCATCAACGACAACGGCAAGGCCTTCCGGACGAGCGGGAACGCGGGGCGGCCCGCGTACACCTACCCGCTCGGGGACTCCGAATGGGGACGCAACGAGTACGAGCCGGACGTCCCCGGCTGAGCGCACCCCGGTTCTGGGCGCGTACCGGTTCGGGGCACTATCAACTCCCTCTGGGAGTTAGGTTGTTGCCCGTTGACCTATGTGACGTTTCGACGCGACTCCCCAGGGAGAGGCCTTATGCCCGGTGACGCTCTCAGCCAGGACCCCGCCGAGCTGAGAAGGAGGATCGACACCACCAAGGCACACCCGGCCCGGGTCTACGACGTCTTCCTCGGGGGCAAGGACAACTACCCGGTGGACCGGGCCGCCGCGGCCGCCGCGCTCGCCGCCAACCCGCGCGGCTACCTCGACGTCCGGCACAACCGCGACTTCCTGCGCCGGGCCGTGAACAGGCTGACCGGCGAAGAGGGCATCCGGCAGTACCTGGACATCGGCACCGGGCTGCCCACCCAGGAGAACGTGCACCAGATCGCCCAGCGCATCGCCCCCGACTCCCGTGTCGTGTACGTCGACAACGACCCGGTGGTCCTCGCGCACGCGCGCGCCCTGCTCACCAGCGGGCCCCAGGGGCGCACCGACTACATCGACGCGGACCTGGAGAACCCGGGCCAGATCCTCGAAGCCGCCGCGAAGACCCTGGACTTCGGACAGCCGATAGCCCTCGCGCTCGTGGCGATCCTGCACTTCGTCGAGGACGAGCGGGCCTACCCGATCGTCCGCGAGCTGATCGACGCGCTGCCCCCGGGGAGCCGGCTGGTGCTCAGCCATCTCACCGAGGACCTCAACCCCGAGAACGTCCGCGCCGTCCAGCGGACCTACACCGAGCGCGGTTTCACCTTCGTGCTGCGGACGAGGGCGGAGGTCGAGCGGTTCCTCACCGAGAACGGGCTGGAGATCGACGAGCCCGGTGTGGTCCCCGCCCACCACTGGCGCCCGGACGACGCGGCGCCCCCGCCCGAGCAGGTGGAGGCGAGCTACCTGGAGACCCTCGACGACATCGAGAAGGTCCGCTACCTGGACATCAACGACGCGACGGACGCGGACATCAACGTGTACGCGGTCACGGGCCGCAAGCGCTGAGGGCGCGGCCGCGGCGGGTCTGGGCGACGCCCTGACCGGTGAGCCCGTCCGCCGTCAGCCCGGTCAGCCCGGTCAGCCCCGTCAGTCCCACCGGAAGCACCAGGAGTGGGCGCCGAGCACCTCGTGCTCGGCGTACGCCCGCAGGGAGGCGTGGCCGCTCCGGGTGACGTTGTCCGGGCAGAACGCGTAGTGCTCGGCGGCTATCGCCTCGGCCTCGGCGAGGGTCCGGGGCGGGGCCGCCACGGAGACGAACAACTGGTCGTAGGTGAGCGCCACGACCCGGATGCCGAAGCGGTCCTCCCAGGAACGCAGGACCGCGCACAACTGCCCCACGTCGTCCGTGTGGTTGGCCGGCCCGCACCAGCCGACGGCGGCCGGGATGTCCGCGCTGCGGCGGGCCGGGACGAGCGCCGACCGCGGCTCGACCAGCCGGCTCGCCGTACCGGCGAGGGCGTCCGTCACCTCGGCGGCCCGGGTGTCGGGGTCGGTGTCCGGCGGGCACGCCGGGGCGAGGCCGGGCCAGTCGGCGTCCTGCGGCTCGGCCGCGCGCTCCTCCCAGAGCTCCGCGAGCACCTCGTCGGCGTCGTGGTCGCCCGGATAGGACGCGAGGTCCGGGTCCAACTCCCACTTGTCCGGGTGGGGTTCGCCGTCCGCACGGCCGCCGACCAGGACCGGGTACAGACCCGCCGTGCGGCGCGCGGAGGCCAGCCGCAGCCAGTCGCCCGGTGCCGCCCGAGCGTCGGCGCGCCACAGCAGCGGTTCGCCCCTGGGGCCGTCGACCGTCGTGTCGAGCAGGGCACCGGGCGGGAGGTCGAGACCGAGCGAACGGCCGGCCGGGTCGGCCGCGAGCGTCGGCAGCTGGTTCGGAAGTGTCGCCATGCACGAGACTTTAGAGCCAGCCACTGACAACGGCTCAGGCCCCGGCCGACCGGCGCCCCGGTGCCCGTCGAGGGTCCGTCAGTCGGTGCCGAACCAGGTCTGCGCGAGCGAGTCGAGCGTCGGCTCGGGCGGCTTGGGCAGCAGGCTCAGATACCAGGGCAGATTGCTGTAGACGTGCAGCAGCGTGTACGCCATGAGCGTGTGCGGGTCGAACGGCGGGCGCCCGTAGGCCTCGTAGAAGCGTTTCAGCAGCCGGGGCTGCCCGCACGCGACGAACAGGCCGACGCCCACGAAGTCGTAGGCCGGGTCGCCGATCATCGCGGGCTCGAAGTCGAACAGGCCCGTCAGCTGCCAGCCGTCCGGCTCCACGGTCAGATGCTGGCGCATGAACTCGGTGTGCAGCAGCACCCGTCGGGCCGGAGCGGGCAGGGGCACCGAGCTGAGGAACCACGGAATCTGTTCGAGCCACTGCGGAGCCAGTCCGACCTCGCGCTGCTGGTCCATCGCGTTCGCGCGCTGCGCGTCGACGAACAGGCTCCAGTCGGCGGGACCGGCGAGGCCCGTGAGCGGCGCCGGACTCAGCGCGTGCATCGCGGCGAGCGTCTCACCGGCCTCCGTGACGATACGGTCCTGCTCCGCCGGCGGGATCCGCGGCCACGCCTCCGCGAGGGACTCGCCGGGCAGCCGGGACATCAGGACGTACGACCAGCCGTTCTTGTACGCGCCCGCCGAGTACAACTGCGGTGTCGGAATCGGCAGTCTGCCGTACACGTGCGTGAGCATCCGTTCCTCGCGCCGGGCGTCGAGCTTCTCGAAGGCGGGGAACAGCTTCAGTACGTGCGCGGCGCCGATCGAGTACACCGGCAGTGAGCCCTCGATGAAGCGGGCCATCGGTTTGGGAACCAGTCCGAGGTGCTCGCACAGGTCCGCGACGGCCGGCCGCAGCAGGGCCTCGTCCCGGACGATCTCGTCGAGCTCCTCGCCGGTCTCAACGAGTGGCAGCATGACTGGCGAACACCCTCCGGGCGGCCGGAGTGATGGAGAAGGGCAGTGCAGTGCTCATTGCGCTCCCAGCGTGCGGTTCCAACAGGGCTCTGGAGTCCCCGGAGTCGGGGTCGGCGCCCCGCAGCATCGCATAATCCGGGGAAGCGCCCGGATATCTCAACCTTTGGCCACTGCTCGCATCGACGGTCACATCGGCGGAGGGGCGGGAGAGGACAGAGGGACGGAAGAGGACACCGGCATATGCGCGACGGTGTCCTGCGGCCCGGAACCCGTGCCACGCGGCACGTCGGCCGGCCGCGAGGTCCGTCGCGACACCGGTCGACACCGGTCGAGAGGTCCCTCCGTCGCTGTCCGGGGAACGCCTCCGATGCGTACGCCCTCCATGCCTATTCACCCGATCGGATGAATAGGCATGGAGGGCGTGAGGGGTGAGGAGGTAGGCACGCGGCCCCCTTCAGCCCCTCAGAGGCGCTCGGGCGTCCTGATACCGAGGAGCGCCATGCCCTGGTGGAGCGTGCGGGCCGTCAGGTCGACGAGGAACAGCCGGTTCTCGACGACCTCCTTCGGGTTCGCGTCGCTCAGCACCTGGCACTGGTCGTAGAACGTCGTCAGGTGCGACGCCAACTGGTACAGGTACGAGGCCAGCTTGTGCGGCTCGTACCCCGCGGCCACGTCCAGGAGCAGCTCGCCGAACTGGTCCAGGTGCAGCCCCAGCGCACGCTCCGCCGGAGCCAGCGCCAGCTCCGGGTGGGCCAGCGGACGCGAGTCCCCGGCCTTGCGGAGGATCGACTGGATACGGGCGTACGCGTACTGGAGGTACACGCTCGTGTCGCCGTGCAGCGACACCATCTGGTCCAGGTCGAACTTGTAGTCCCGCACGGCGGACGTGGACAGGTCCGCGTACTTCACGGCGCCGACCCCGACGAACCGGCCGTTCTCGACGATCTCGTCCTCGGTCAGGCCCACCTTCTCGGCCTTCTCGCGGACCACCGCCGTGGCGCGGTCGATCGCCTCGTCGAGCAGGTCCACCAGCCGGACCGTCTCGCCCTCACGCGTCTTGAACGGCTTGCCGTCCTTGCCGAGGACCGTGCCGAAGGCCAACTGCTGCGCCTTCGTGTCCTCGTTCAGCCAGCCCGCCCTGCGCGCCGTCTCGAAGACCATCTTGAAGTGCAGCGACTGGCGCGCGTCGACCACGTACAGGAGCGTGTCGGCCTTCAGGTCGAAGACGCGGTTCCTGATCGCGGAGAGGTCGGTCGCCGCGTAGCCGTAGCCGCCGTCCGACTTCTTCACGATCAGCGGGACCGGGTTGCCGTCGGGCCCCTTCACGTCGTCGAAGAACACGCACAGGGCGCCCTCGGAGCGGACCGCCACGCCTGATTCCTCAAGGAGGCGGCAGGTCTCGTCCAGCATGTCGTTGTAACCCGACTCGCCGACGATGTCCGCGTCCCGGATCTCCATGTCCAGCTTCTCGAAGACCGAGAAGAAGTAGACCTTCGACTCGTCCACGAACCGCTGCCAGGTGGCGAGGGTGTGCGGGTCGCCCGCCTGGAGGTCGACCACCCTGCGGCGGGCCCGCGTCTTGAACTCCTCGTCGGAGTCGAAGTGTGTGCGCGCCGCCTTGTAGAGGCGGTTGAGGTTCGACATCGCCTCCTCGCCGGTCTCCGCGGCGGTCTCCGCGGCGGCGGTGGTGGTGTCGGCGTCGGTGTCGACGTCGGTGGGGGACTTGCGGTCCAGTTCGTGCGGGTGCTCGTCCAGGTACTGGATGAGCATGCCGAACTGGGTTCCCCAGTCGCCGATGTGGTGCCGCCTGACGACGCTCTCGCCGACGAACTCCAGGATCCGCACGACCGCGTCGCCGATCACCGCGGAGCGGAGGTGGCCTACGTGCATCTCCTTCGCCACGTTCGGCTGGGCGTAGTCGATGACCGTGGTGCCCGGGTGGGCGGCCGACGGCACGCCGAGGCGGTCCGCGGGGTCCGTGGCACGGGCCGCGAGGGTCTCGACGATGGCCCGGTCCGTGATCGTGATGTTCAGGAAGCCGGGTCCTGAGACCTCGATGTCCTCGATCAGATCACCCTTGACGACCCGGTCGACGACCTGGGTCGCGAGCTCCCTGGGGTTGGCCTTCGCCTTCTTCGCCAGGGCGAGGATTCCGTTGGCCTGGAAGTCAGCCCTGTCGCTGCGTCGCAGCAGCGGGTCCGCGTCCGTGGTCTCCGGCAGGGCTGCCGTGAGGGCGTCCGCCAGGAGGTGGTGGACGTGGGCGGTGAGGGACGTGACCGGGGCCATGGGGTGGGAGCCGTTCTCCTCGTGGGTACGGGTGGGTGCGGCCAGTATCCCACGGGGGGTAAAGCGAATTTCGCCCCAGGCGGGGGCGTCCTGTCGGGTGCGGGTTCGGTGGGGGCTGAGTGCGCAGTTCCTCGCGCCCCTTGGGGGCGGGGCTTCGCCCTCGCCTCCTGGGTCCGTTTGGCGGGTGCGGGTTCGGTGGGGGCTGGGTGCGCAGTTCCTCGCGCCCCTTGGGGGCGGGGCTGTGCCCTCGCCCTTCCCCTCCCCGGCGGTGAGGAAAGGCGTTTTCGTGGATGCGGGGGGAGCTGGGAGAATGGGGGCGTCAGCCGTGCTAACCGTACCGCCGGCATCTGACACCCCCTGAGGAAAGAAGGACGTGCCGATCGTGGCTCAGAGCACCGAGACCACCGACTGGGTCTCCCGTTTCGCGGATGAGGTCATCGAGGAGTCGGAGCGTCGAGCCCCCGGCAAACCCGTCGTCGTCGCGTCCGGACTGTCCCCCTCCGGCCCCATCCACCTCGGCAACCTCCGCGAGGTCATGACCCCCCACCTCGTCGCCGACGAGATCCGCCGCCGCGGCCACCAGGTCCGGCACCTGATCTCCTGGGACGACTACGACCGCTACCGCAAGGTGCCCAACGGCGTCCCCGGCACCGACGCGTCCTGGGCCGAGCACATCGGCCGCCCCCTGACCGCTGTACCCGCCCCGAAGGGCTCCCCGTACCCCAACTGGGCCGAGCACTTCAAGGCCGCCATGGTCGACGCCCTCGCCGAGCTGGGCGTCGAGTTCGACGGGATCAGCCAGAGCGAGCAGTACACCTCGGGCGTCTACCGCGAGCAGGTCCTGCACGCGATGAAGCACCGCGGTGACATCGACGCGATCCTCGACCAGTACCGCACCAAGAAGGCCCCCGCCAAGAAGCAGCAGTCGCAGAAGCCCCTCGACGAGGCCGAGCTCGAAGCCGCCGAGGGGTCCGGCGCGGCCGCCGAGGACGACGGCACCGGATCCGCCGGGTACTTCCCGTACAAGCCCTACTGCGGGGACTGCGGCAAGGACCTCACCACCGTCACGGCCTACGACGACGACACCACCGAGCTGACTTACACCTGTACCGAGTGCGCCTTCTCGGAGACCGTCCGGCTCAGCGAGTTCAACCGCGGCAAGCTGGTCTGGAAGGTCGACTGGCCGATGCGCTGGGCGTACGAGGGCGTCGTCTTCGAGCCGAGCGGGGTCGACCACTCGTCCCCCGGGTCGAGTTTCCAGGTCGGCGGACAGATCGTCGGGAGCATCTTCGGCGGCAAGCAGCCCATCGGGCCCATGTACGCCTTCGTGGGCATCTCCGGGATGGCCAAGATGTCGTCCAGCAAGGGCGGAGTGCCCACCCCGGGCGACGCGCTGAAGATCATGGAGCCGCAGCTCCTGCGCTGGCTCTACGCCCGCCGCAGGCCCAACCAGTCGTTCAAGATCGCCTTCGACCAGGAGATCCAGCGGCTCTACGACGAGTGGGACAAGCTGGCGGCCAAGGTCGCCGACGGCTCGGCCCTGCCGGGGGACGTCGCCGCCTACGCACGCGCCGTCGGCACCGCCGCGGGCGAACTCCCGCGCACCCCCCGCCCGATGGCCTACCGCACCCTTGCCTCCGTCGCCGACATCACCGCGGGCGCCGAGGACCAGACCCTGCGCATCCTCAGCGAACTCGACCCCGCCGACCCGATCACCTCGCTCGACGAGGTCCGGCCGCGCCTGGACAGGGCGGAGGCCTGGATCAACACCCAGGTCCCCGCCGACCAGCGCACCGTCGTCCGGGGCGAGGCCGACGCCGAGCTGCTCAAGTCCCTCGACGACCAGGGCCGCGCCTCCCTGCGGCTGCTGCTCGACGGCCTCGAAGCGCACTGGTCGCTGGACGGCCTCACCCACCTCGTGTACGGCGTGCCGAAGGTCCAGGCCGGCTTCTCCGCCGACGCGGGACCCAAGGAACTCCCGGCCGAGATCAAGGTCGCCCAGCGCACGTTCTTCGCGCTGCTCTACCACCTCCTCGTGGGCCGCGACACCGGCCCGCGCCTGCCCACCCTGCTCCTCGCCGTGGGGCAGGAGAGGGTGCGGAGGCTGCTCGGGGAGTAGTAGGCGGCACCCCGCGTGTACGTGGAGGAGGGGCGCCCGGAGATCTCCGGGCGCCCCTCCTCCACGTACGGCGGTACACGCGCCGAGTTCTACGCGATGTGGTCTTCCTGGAGTTCCGCCGTGTGGCGGTTGGTGAAGCGGTTGACCATCCGGTCGGCCTCGCGCTGCGGGAGCGTGGTGCCGTACGTGGCCTCCACGTCACCCCTGAACTGGCCCGAGGTCGGGTAGCTGCCGTCTATCGACTTCTTGAATATGAGGTAGTAGTCGTCCTCGGACGGCTCGGTGCCGCCGCCCGCGCCCATCTCACGCGTACGGCCGGGACCCGCCGGGATCGGGAAGGTGCCGGTGTCCTCGGGAGACGGCTCGGGAGAAGGCTCGGGAGAGGGCTCCGGGGCGGCGGGGGCCGACGGCTCCTCCTCGTACTGCTGAGGGAAGCCCTCCTGCTCGAACCGCCGCTGGTCCTGGAAGCGCCGGCGCTGCTCGAAGTGCTGCTGCTCCTCGAACTGTTCGGCCTGCTGCTGCTCCCCGTACCACTGGTCGTACGCGGCCTCCGGGTCGTACGTCGGGTCGTAGCCGCCCTGGTAGGCGACGGCCTGCGGGTCCCGGGCGTGGAGCCACGGATTCTGCGGCTCGGCGTCCGCGTGGTCCGGCGGCTCGGGGAACTCGTCGCCGTCGAGGGCGGGGTGTTGGCCCCGGGCGTCCCGGGCGGGTGCCGCGTCGTTCCGCACGGCGGCGGGCGCGGTCTCGCCGGTGGTGCGAGCACCCGCCGTCGCGTCGGCCGGCTCCAGGGCGGGCTGCGGCGCCGGAGGCAGCAGCGCAGGCTCGATGCCCGCCGCCGCCAGGCCCGAGGGGGCCGTCTCCGCCAGCGGCACGCCGTAACGGGCCAGCCGCAGCGGCATCAGGGACTCCACCGGGGCCTTGCGGCGCCAGGCCCGGCCGAAGCGGGAGCGCAGCCGCGCCTGATAGACGAGGCGCTCCTGCTCCAGCTTGATGACCTGCTCGTAGGAGCGCAGCTCCCACAGCTTCATCCGGCGCCACAGCAGGAACGTGGGGAGCGGGGAGAGCAGCCAGCGGGTGAGCCGCACGCCCTCCATGTGCTTGTCGGCCGTGATGTCCGCGATCCGGCCGATCGCGTGTCTGGCCGCCTCCACGGAGACCACGAACAGGACCGGGATGACCGCGTGCATCCCCACGCCCAGCGGGTCCGGCCAGGCCGCCGCGCCGTTGAACGCGATGGTCGCGACCGTCAGCAGCCATGCCGTCTGCCGCAGCAGCGGAAAGGGGATCCTGATCCAGGTGAGGAGCAGGTCGAGCGAGAGCAGGACGCATATACCCGCGTCGATGCCGATCGGGAAGACGTAGCTGAAGTTCCCGAAGCCCTTCTGGAGGGCGAGTTCGCGCACCGCCGCGTAGGAACCGGCGAAGCCGATGGCGGCGATGACGACCGCTCCGAAGACGACGACCCCGATGAGGATCCGGTGCGTCTTCGTGAGCTGCATAGGCGCGGTCACCCGTACTCCCCTTCCATTACGACGTGTTGCGCGCAACAGAGTGGCACATGTGTACGGGGTGCGGATGCCCGGTACGGGTCGAGCCCTGCCTCCGTCGGGGCCGGGCTCGACCAAATGTCCTGGTGGGGCTGCGAGTGGCGGGGCGGCGGGACTGGACGCCGCCGCCTGAAATCGGGCCTCGCGTCAGTCCTTCGCGGCGGACTCGCTGGGGCTCGCACTGTCGTCGGCCCCCTTGCCGAGGCTCGACCCCTTGCCGGAGGCCGCGTCGGCGCTGTCGCTCGCACCGGCGCTCGCACTCGCGTTCTTGTCGTCCGTGCCCTTGCCCGTGCTCTTGCCCGCGCTCTTGCTCGGGGTCGCCTCGGCGCCCGAGCCGGCTCCGTCACCGCCGGCTCCGTCGCCACCGCCGTCGTTCGCGGCCACGACCGACTCGACGGCCTCCTTCGCGGCCTTCTGCGCCGCCTTCGACAGGTCGGCGGCCTTCGGGGAGTCGTCACCCGCCAGGCCCGCGCCGTTGTAGTCGATCGTCATGACGACGTTCTCGACGCGGGTCACGAGCGTCTGCTGCCTGAAGGTGCCTTCCTTCTTCTTCAGGTCGTACGTCACCAGCGTCGCCTCGTCGCCCGTGCCGGAGACCGGCTTCGACTCGGCGTTCTTGGCGTCCTCCACCGAGCGCGCGTCCTCGGCGTGCTTCGTGTAGTACTCCGCGGCCAGCTTCTCGCCCGTGCCGCGGGTCTGGTCCGACTCGAAACGCAGCAGCGACACGTTCAGCCAGCGGAACTGCGAGCCCTTCACACCCTTGTTGTCCAGGCTGTCCCAGGAGCAGTTGCCGCGCGTCGAGGTGTTGTCCGACTTGCCCTCCTTGCCGGACTTGGCGCCCTCGGGCACCAGCTCCTTCAAGGTCTTCGAGGAGAACACCTCGCACGGCTCGGGAAGCTTCGCGTACGTCGCCTCCTTCACCACCGTGCCCGCCTCCGTGGCGGAGGGCGACGCCGAGGCGCCGGAGTCCTTCTTCGCGTCGTCGCCGGAGCCGTCGCCGGAGTCCGAGGAGCAGCCGGAGGCGACGAGCATCACCGGAACGGCGGCCGCCCCGACAAGGATGCGGGTGAGTCGCTGACGGTGTCGCTGTACGGATCGGTGCATGGTTCCTTCACTCAAGACGCTCGGGTGTACGTGCGGACGGGGCGCGCTCTCCCGCCGGCCGCACTCGGTCGTGACTCGGTCGTGACCGTGACTCGGTCGTGACTCTGTCGGGTCCGAGGAGTCACCGTACGCCGAACGGGACAAGTGCGGCTCACGTTCCGCCGAGGCCGAAACCCTCGCCGAACGCCCCTAATCGTTGAGCGTCCCGGCGAGCTGACCCGCCAGTTTCCGCGCCCTGTCCTGCATCTCCTCGCTGCTCGGGACGTCCGTCGTGGTGGCCGGCTGCTCGTCGTACTGGATCGTCACGACCACGTTGGACGTGCGGAACACCACAGTCACCGTGCGCTGCTTCGAGTAGTTCAGCGCGTCGTCGAGGAACGCGGTGTTGCCGAGGTCGTCGAGGGTGCGGGGCTGGAGGGCGGTCGGTGTGGAGCCCGAGGCGCCGGACCCGTCCGAACCGGGCTCGTCCGAGCCGGCGGGGGAGGAGGGCGACGACTTGGACGATCCGGACGATCCCGAAGAATCGGGGGAGCCGGTCGGGTCGGCCGAGTCGGTCGCGCCGCTCGGATCCGGCGACCCGGATTCGTCGGTCTCGCCGGATCCGGCTGATTCCTCGGGCGGTTCGGAGGCCGACGCGACCGGTGCCGGGAGGTCCGCCGCCGCCTCCTTCTTCGCGTAGATCTCCGTCGCGCGGTCGTCGTCGCTCACCGCGTTGTCGTACGAGACCACCCGCTCGAAATCCACCAGCAGATGGTCCGTCGCGGTCGTCGACTCGGCCTTCCAGCGGCAGCCGACCTTCCGGTCCGTGTCGTACGTGACCGTCGCCGTGCCCTCGTACGCCTTCTCGCGCCGCTCCTCGTCCGTCAGCTGCTTGATGCCCGGCAGCAGCGAGTCCAGGGTGCTCTGCGACACCGCGCCGCAGGGCTCCGGGAGCGTGCGGTACTTGCCGGGCTGCGCCGCTGTGGCCGTGGTCGCGGTGCTGCCGGGCTTCGCGTCGTCCGTGCCGTCGCCGTCCGGCGATCCACCGGTGCAGCCGGCCATCAGCGCCGCGAGGAGGGCGGCGACGCCGGGTACGTAGGCCTTCCGCTGCACGGTGGGCTCCTCTCGACGGGTCGCTCGGCTGTGCTCGCGACCAGCGTGTCCTGTGGTTATTCGGTTGCCGCACGGGGGTGGGGCCTGGAGACAATGTGTATCGCACGCACTGCCGTGGATGCCGGTCCGTTGTCCCAAACGTTGGCCTTGGCGCCGGTTTTTCGATGTGCGGCTTCCATTGGGTTTACGGGGGAATGAGGACGATATGTCGTACGTGGAGATGCCGGGGGCGAAGGTTCCGATCCGGATGTGGGCGGACCCGGCGGCGGTGGACGACGGCGCGATGCAGCAGCTGCGTAACGTCGCCACACTGCCCTGGATCAAGGGCCTGGCCGTCATGCCGGACGTGCACTACGGCAAGGGCGCGACGGTCGGGTCGGTCATCGCGATGCGGGGTGCGGTGTGTCCGGCGGCGGTCGGGGTGGACATCGGCTGCGGCATGTCCGCGGTCAGGACGTCCCTGACGGCCAACGACCTGCCGGGAGACCTCTCCCGCCTGCGCTCGAAGGTGGAGGAGGCGATTCCGGTGGGCCGGGGGATGCATGACAGCCCGGTCGATCCGGGACGGTTCCATGGACTTGCGACCGGGGGGTGGGACGGCTTTTGGGGGCGGTTCGACGGGGTTGCCGAAGCGGTGAGGTTCCGTCAGGGGCGGGCGGCTAAGCAAATGGGAACCCTTGGCCAAGGGAATCATTTCTGGGAATTTTGTATCGACTCGGAAAACTCGGTCTGGATCATGCTGCACTCCGGTTCCCGGAACATCGGTAAGGAACTTGCCGAGCACCACATCGGTATCGCTCAGAAGCTTCCGCACAACCAGGGTCTGGTCGACCGTGATCTCGCTGTATTCGTCGCGGACACACCGCAGATGGCGGCGTACCGGCACGACCTCTTCTGGGCGCAGGAGTACGCGAGGTACAACCGCACGATCATGATGGCGATCTCGAAGGAAGTAGTTCGCCGCGAGTTCAAGAAGGCGAAGGTGACCTTCGAGCCGGAGATCTCGTGCCATCACAACTACGTGAGCGAGGAGCGGTACGAGGGAATGGACCTGCTCGTCACCCGCAAGGGCGCCATTCGCGCGGGCTCCGGCGAGTACGGGATCATTCCGGGTTCGATGGGCGCGGGCTCGTACATCGTGAAGGGTCTCGGCAACGAGAAGGCCTTCAACTCGGCTTCGCACGGGGCGGGCCGGCGGATGAGCCGCAGCGCGGCCAAGCGTCGCTACTCGACGAAGGACCTGGAGGAGCAGACGCGGGGTGTGGAGTGCCGCAAGGACTCCGGAGTCGTGGACGAGATCCCGGCCGCGTACAAGCCGATCGAGCAGGTCATCGACCAGCAGCGGGACCTGGTCGAGGTGGTGGCGAAGCTGAAGCAGGTTGTCTGCGTGAAGGGTTGACCGAATACCCGTCGGGCCCGAGCTGAACTGGCACGGGCCCGACCGGCACTTGATCAGTGGTTACTGGGGCTTGGACACCTGTCCGGTGCGTAGACGCCAAAGGCGGAGACCGCAGCTCTGGACGGTCCTGTTGAGTGCCTCGGCGGCCGAAGTCGCTTTGCTGTGTTCCAGCAGGATCCGGTCCTCGTGTTCATTCCAACGACGCTTGGCGTAAGGCGCCCTCATGGTGGCTGGGCGAGTCCACGATGTCAGCGAGTCGGCAGCTGTCCGTTTGCGGTCCAAGGCGATGCAGTCCGGGTAGTACAGGTGCTTGCTGAGAGCCTGAGCCGTCTCCATCAGGTACAGGATGTTGTAGATGCCGTCGCGAGTGTTGCGCTTGATGAGGCGTTCGGCACCTGTGACCTGGTTCGCGTACTGGCACAGATAGGTGCCGATGGCGGTGCTGGCCGTCGTGAGGGAGATGAAGGGGAAACCCTTGCTCGTGTAGCCCACCGAACCATCGGCGTCGATGATGCCTCGGAGGTAGTCGCGGCTTGAGTGCTCGACGTGGGGTGGGGCGATCTTCGTCGACTTGCGACCGTACGGGAGGCCGAGTTCGTTGAGCTTGGTTCTGGCTTCGAGAGCGCACAGGGTCCAGGTGGCCGAGTGGTGGGACTCGGCGAAGTTGGTGGACCTCGTGCGCTCGGTGATGCTGCTGTTGTACGGAGTCAGCCGCTGGAACTCGCGCAGGACCTCAATGTCCCGCACGTTGATCTCGACGGTCAAGCGCCCCTTTTGACCCGTCCCCTTGGCGAGGTGCCCGTCGGCCTGCAAGAAGCCGAACATATAGGCGTAGTTGGGGTTCTTGAGGTTCATGAACCCCGTCGTGTCGACGTCAAGGGCGTCATCCAGCGTGAATTGCTGCGCGTTAGGCTTACGTTCAGCCATGGGGAAGTTGGCCTTCCTCGTTGGTCAGACCCTTGGTCGGGATGTCGGTCCCGGCCGAGGGTCGTCCTTTTGATGTTGTGAAGTGAGCCTAGGTCGGTAGTTCTGATCCCGTATGGGTGATCTAACCGGTTCACCCTTGTGAGCTATTCGAAAGCGGAGTCGCGCAGTGAGGCTTCGCATTGCCCGGGTGGCTTAACTGCCGTTGTCGTCCAGCGAGTTGTTGCGTTTCACTGCCGATCCCATGTCCTCATCGTCAATTGCGATGACTTCGGGATGTCCCGTGGGGCCAATTCCGCTGTTGTCGAGGCGACGGAGAACGGGGTCGCTGGGGCTGTGGAGCCGGTTTCTCCGAGTGGCGGTGTGGGCTCGCTGCTCGATGAGGCGGGGAAGCTGTTCACGCCCGATCGGCGGGGTGAGTTGGTCGGGCGGGCCCGGGTCGAGGACGTCGAGGTGGAGTTCCGGGCGCAGATCGAGGCTGCTGTGGAAGAGGCCGGGCGGCGGAAGGTGCGGGGCTGCCCGTCGTCGACAACGACTTCCTCGACAGCTTTTCGCTGCCGCTGGACCGCAAGGCGGAGCGGTACGCGCGGCTGGTGCGGGAACTTCCCGTCGGGCTGAGCGAGTGGGCCGTGCATCCGGGGCTCGGGGACGCCGAGTCGCGGGTCGTCGACCCCGAGGGGTGGCGGGTTCGGCGGACCGACCATGAGTTTCTTGTCTCCGCCGGCGCCCGTGAACTCCTGGAGGAGGAAGGGGTGTTCCTGATCGACTACCGGGGCGTGCGGGAGCGGTGGCGGTCGGGTGGGTGGGCGTGACGTCCGCTGTCGTGCCGGTGCCGGTGCCGGCACCGCTGTCCTACTTGGCGTGCATCACCGCGTAGATCATCACGAACGCCACGATGTGGATGCCGAAGAGGAAGTACGCGAGGTACCACCAGACGTAGCGTTCGTTCTTCGTCTCCTGGGCCAGACGGCGTTGTTCCTGCTCTCGTTCCTGTTCCGGGTCCGGCATCACAGCTCCCTGTGGACCTTCGTGTTGGAGGCCTGGGCCCGGGGGCGTACCACCAGGAGGTCGATGTTGACGTGTGAGGGGCGGGTGACCGTCCAGGTGATCGTGTCGGCGACGTCCTCCGCGGTGAGCGGCTCGGCCACCCCCGCGTAGACCTTCGCGGCCTTCTCGGTGTCGCCGCCGAAGCGGGTCAGGGCGAACTCGTCGGTCCGCACCATGCCGGGGGCGACCTCGATGACCCTGACCGGTGTGCCGACGATCTCCAGGCGGAGGGTCTCGGCGAGGACGTGCTCGCCGTGCTTGGCGGCCACGTAACCGGCGCCGCCCTCGTAGGTGCCGTGGCCCGCGGTCGAGGAGACGACGACCACCGTGCCGTCGCCGGACGCGGTGAGCGCGGGGAGGAGGGCCTGGGTGACGTTGAGCGTGCCGATGACGTTCGTCTCGTACATCTGGCGCCACTCCGCCGGGTCGCCGGTCGCGACCGGGTCGGCGCCGAGTGCGCCGCCCGCGTTGTTGATCAGCACGCCGATCTTCTTGAAGGCCGTCGCGAACTCGTCGACCGCCGCGCGGTCGGTGATGTCCAGCGCGTACGCCGTCGCCTGGCCGCCCGCCGCGGCGATCTCCTCCGCGAGTGCCTCGATGCGGTCCTTGCGGCGGGCGGTGAGGACCACCCGGTAGCCCGCGGCTGCCAGCTGCCGGGCCGTCGCCGCACCGATTCCGCTGCTCGCGCCGGTGACGACGGCGATACGGGACGCGGCGGCGGGCGCGGCGGATGCGGGGGCGGTCATGGGGTGCTCCTCGGGGGAGGGGGTGGCGGGCGCGACGGTCCTGCTGCCGCACCCGCTCGTACGGTCGACTGCTTCTCCCGCCAGGATATGCGGGCCGGATGTGGGGGGCCGGGTGCGGGCCGGTGGGGGCTGGGTGCGCAGTTCCCCGCGCCCCTTACGGGGCGCTGGTGGGGGAGCGTGCTCGACGGCCTGCCGGGCGGCGGGGAGGCGGGCCTCCGGCCCCCGGGCTGCGTCCCGGCCCCGGCCTCCCGGCTCAAGCGGGCCCCGGGACCGGTCCTGCCGGAGGTGGTGGGAATACCGGCGGGTGGCGTGGGTGTTTGCGGGTATAGTTGAATCGTAAACAACCTGCGGAGGATGAGGCAGCCATGCAGTTCGGGATCTTCAGCGTCGGCGACGTCACGCCGGACCCCACCACGGGACGGGCCCCGTCCGAGCACGAGCGCATCAAGGCCATGGTCGCCATCGCGCAGAAGGCCGAGGAGGTCGGGCTCGACGTCTTCGCGACCGGTGAACACCACAACCCGCCGTTCGTGCCGTCGTCGCCGACCACCATGCTCGGCTGGATCGCCGCCCGCACCGAGAACCTCATCCTCTCCACCTCCACCACCCTCATCACCACCAACGACCCGGTGAAGATCGCCGAGGACTTCGCGATGCTCCAGCACCTCGCGGACGGGCGCGTGGACCTGATGATGGGGCGCGGCAACACCGGCCCGGTCTACCCCTGGTTCGGGAAGGACATCCGCCAGGGCATCAACCTCGCGGTCGAGAACTACGCCCTCCTGTACCGCCTGTGGCGCGAGGAGGCGGTGACCTGGGAAGGCAAGTTCCGTACGCCGCTGCAGTCGTTCACCGCCACGCCCCGGCCGCTGGACGGCGTGCCGCCGTTCGTCTGGCACGGCTCGATCCGCTCGCCGGAGATCGCCGAGCAGGCCGCGTACTACGGCGACGGGTTCTTCCACAACAACATCTTCTGGCCGGCCGACCACACCAAGCAGATGGTCGAGCTGTACCGGTCGAGGTACGCGCACTACGGGCACGGCACACCTGAGCAGGCCATCGTCGGACTCGGCGGCCAGGTGTTCATGCGGCGCAACTCCCAGGATGCCGTACGGGAGTTCAGGCCGTACTTCGACAACGCGCCCGTGTACGGGCACGGTCCGTCCCTGGAGGACTTCACCGAGCAGACCCCGCTGACGGTCGGCTCGCCGGAGCAGGTGATCGAGAAGACGCTGGCCTTCCGGGACTACGCCGGCGACTACCAACGGCAGTTGTTCCTGGTGGACCACGCCGGACTGCCGTTGAAGACCGTGCTGGAGCAGATCGACATGCTGGGCGAGGAGGTCGTGCCCGTGCTGCGCGAGGAGTTCGCCAAGGGGCGCCCCGCCGGGGTGCCGGAGGCGCCGACGCACGCCGCGCGGGTCGCTGCCGCCGCCGCTGAGGCCGCCGCCTCCGCCGACGCGGGCCAGGAGGTGACCGCGTCATGAAGCTCGTCGTCGTGTCGGCGGGGCTGAGTGTCCCGTCGTCCACCCGGCTGCTGGGCGACCGGCTCGCGGTGGCCGTCGCGGGGCGTGCTGCCACGGCCGCCGACGTCGAGGTGGTCGAGCTGCGCGACCTCGCGGTCGAGATCGCGCACAACCTCACCAACGGGTTCCCCGGGCCCGCGCTCGGCGCCGCCCTGGACGCGGTGGCGTCGGCGGACGGCCTGATCGTCGTCACGCCCGTGTTCTCCGCCTCCTACAGCGGACTGTTCAAGTCGTTCTTCGACGTCCTGGACCGTGACGCGATGGCCGGGAAGCCCGTGCTCATCGCCGCGACCGGGGGTTCCGCACGGCACTCGCTGGTCCTCGATCACGCGCTGCGACCGCTGTTCGCGTACCTGCGGGCGGTGGTCGTGCCGACCGGGGTCTACGCGGCCTCGGAGGACTGGGGTGCGGAGGGACTCGCCGAACGCATCGAGCGGGCGGCGGGGGAGCTGGCCTCGCTGATGGGGATGGGGACGAGGACGGGGATGGGGATGGGTGCCGGGCGGGCCCGGTCCGAGCCCGATTCCGAGCCCGATTCCGAGCCCGATTCCGAGTCTGCGCCCGAGTCCGTACGCGATTCCGTGCGGGTCGGTGGCTTCGATGTCGTTCCCTTCGCGGCGCAGCTTGCCGCGGTGCGGCCGGAGTAGGGGCGGGTCTGGCTCTGCGGGCCGGCGGGGGCGGAGCGCGCAGTTCCCCGCCCCTTACGGGGCTCGGGGCGGGGAACCGCGCGACCAGCCGCCACCGGCCCGGACGCCATGGTCCAGGTCAAGGCCCCGCCACCCGGGGCCGCCCCGGCAGCGCCCGGCGCAACCTGCGGGCCTGCCGCCGGACCCAGCCGGCCGCGCGGACCCGCCCCCGGGCCCGCGCGCGGCTGCCCCGCGTCGCCGCGAGCTCCGCGAACAGCGCCTCGTAGCGGTCCAGGATCGGTTCGGCGTCGTAGCGCCGCGAGCTCGCCAGCGCCGCCCGGCCCATCGTCCGGCGCAGCGGCCCGTCCGTGATCAGGTCGAGCATCGCCTCGGCCAGCGCACGTGAGTCGCCGACGGGGACCAGCCTGCCGTCCACGCCCTCGGTGATGATCTCGGCGGGGCCCAACGGGCAGTCCGTGCTGATCACCGGCACCCCGCAGCGCATCGCCTCGACCAGCGTCATCCCGAACGACTCCGCGTCCGACGCCGACACCACCAGCGCCGCTTTCGCGAACTCCGCCTCCATCGGCGTACGCGGGCCCATGAGCCGAATGTGTCCCGACAGGCCCAGGCCGTCCACGAGGTCCTGGAGGTGGTCGCGCTGCGGGCCGCCGCCGTAGATCCGCAGCCGCCAGTCGGGTTCCTTCGAGGCGACCGCGGAGAAGGCCTCTATCAGCAGGTCGAAGCGTTTGCCGGGGACCAGCCGGCCCGCCGCGACGACCACCTTCGACGTCTCGCCGGTCGTCTCGCCGGTCGTCTCGTCAGTCGCCTCGTCGCGGGTGACGCCCTCGGGCGCCGGCACGATGTTCGGCACCGCCGCGACCCGTACCCCCGGCAGGGTCATCCGCCGCCGGTACACCTCCGCGTCCGCCTCCGTCGTCGTCACCACCGCGTCCAGCCGGCGGTAGTGGCGGGCCAGCACGCTCCGCAGCCGCTTGGTGTGGGCGTCGTGCCGCAGGTGCTCCTGGGCGATCCGCAGGGCCTGGCGCGGCGCGAAGAGGGACACGTAGACGTTGACGCCGGGCCGGGTGCCGATCACCACGTCGGCGTCGCAGGCCGTGAGGTAGGCACGGGCCCGCAGGTCGGTGAGCCGGGTGTACTGGGCGTAGCGCTTGTCGGAGTCGGGGAAGTCGGTGGCCGGCCGGGCGTAGTCGGGGTCCGTGAGGTCCTCGCTGCCGTCCCGTTCGTCCACCAGCGGTACCACCGTGATCCGTGGGTCGACGGTGAACCGCGGCTCGTCCCGGTGGCGCCGCATCGACACGATCTCCACGTCGTGCCGGTCGGCGAGTGCCGTGGCGAGGTTGAGCGTCGTGCGGACGGTCCCTCCGATGGCGTACGCGTTGTGCAGCAGGAAGACGACCTTCATGCGTTCCGTGCGGCCCGTGCGTTCCATACGCTCCATGTGTTCTGTGCGTCCTGTGTGTCCCGTGCGTCCCGTGCGGTTCATGCGTGCGTGGCCCTCCCCGTCGCGGCGCTCGCCCCCGGCACAGGGGAAACAGTGGCTGGGCGAGGTAAGCCACCGGTCCCGGCAGGGTGAGAGCCGGGTAAGAGGACCGGCCGTACCCCCTCTTCAGCAGGTAGTACGTAGCAGTCGGCTTGGCAGACTGGTCCCGTGGCCCACAATCTGCTGCTCGCCGAGGACGACCGTGCGATCCGCCATGCCCTGGAGCGGGCTCTGACTCTGGAGGGGTACGCGGTCACCGCGGTGGCCGACGGCGTCCAGGCGCTCGCGCAGGCCCACCGCACCCCGCCCGACGTGCTCGTCCTCGATGTGATGATGCCCGGCATCGACGGCCTCCAGGTCTGCCGTGTCCTGCGTGCCGAGGGCGACCGCACCCCCATCCTGATGCTCACCGCGCTCGTCGAGACCGCGGACCGCATCGCGGGCCTGGACGCGGGCGCCGACGACTATGTGGTCAAGCCGTTCGACGTCGAGGAGGTCTTCGCCCGGCTCCGGGCCCTGCTCCGGCGTACGGGCGCCCCCGACGACGTACCCAGCGAACCGCGGCGCGCGCCCGATGGCCAGGTCGCCGCCGCGGGTCTGCGTATCGATCCGCAGGCCCGCCGTGTCTGGCGGGGGACGCGGGAGGCGGAGCTGACCCGCACCGAGTTCGACCTGCTGGAGCTGCTCGTCCGCAACGCCGGCATCGTCCTGGACCACGCCACCATCTACGACCGCATCTGGGGCTACGACTTCGGGCCCGGCTCGAAGAACCTCGCCGTGTACGTCGGTTACCTGCGGCGCAAGCTCGACGAGCCGGGTGTGCCGTCGCCGATCCACACCGTGCGAGGCGTGGGGTACGTGCTGAGGGAGGACTGAGTGCGGCGGCGGCGGTGGTGGTCGCGGGGGTGGCGGTGGCGGTCGCGCCGTACGGGCGAGCGGCGCAGTCGGATCGGCTCCGTCGGCTCCGTGGGCTCGAACGGTCGGTCCGGTCGGTCCGGGCGGCTCGGGCGGTGGGTGGCCAGGGCCCGGCTCTCCTCGCTGCGGACCACCTTCACGGTGTCGTTCGCGGCCGTGGCGGCGGCCGTCACCGTCCTCGTCGGCTTCCTGTCGTACGACGCCGCCGCCCGGCTCGTACGCGTGGACCAGCAGACGGTGTTCGAGGGCGTCGTACAGGACCTGCGTGACGAGGTGCGCCGCAGCCCGCTGTCACCCGCGGACTTTGCCACCGCCGACGCCGACGCCGACAGCGGTCCGCGCGCCGAACTCGTCCGGCCGAGCGGCACGGTCGTGCAGGTCCTGGGACCGGCCGGGTCGGTCGTCGACCGGGGCCGCCCGCCGCTGCCGGTGGACGCCGACGACCGGCGGATCGCGGCCGGGCGGACCGCCGGGCGGCCGGTGGGGTACCGGGACGTCGGCGTGGGCGACAGCGACGAGGTGTACCGCCTGGCGACCGTCCCGCTCGGCGGCGGCCGGGGCGCCGTACAGGTGGCGCAGGAGTTCAGCGGCACCGAGGACCTGCTGCGCGACCTCCAGCAGCGGACCGTCCTGCTGGTGGCCGCCGTGGTGGTCGCCGCCGGGCTCTTCGGGTGGTGGCTGGCCCGGCGCATCACCTCGCGTCTCGTGCGGCTCGCGGGGGCCGCCGAGGACGTGGCGCGCACCGGCCGCCTGGGCATCGGTGTCCAGGTGCCGGTCGCCGGGCACGACGAGGTGGCCCGGCTCGGCCGTTCCTTCGACCGCATGCTGGGCCGGCTCGCCCAGTCCGAGGACGACCAGCGGCGCCTCGTCCAGGACGCGGGGCACGAGCTGCGTACGCCGCTGACCTCGCTGCGTACGAACATCTCGATACTCCGCCGGATCGACGAACTGCCGCCCGCGGTCCGCGTGGAACTGGTCGCCGACCTCGCCCAGGAGGCCCGCGAACTCACCGACCTGGTCAACGAGTTGGTCGCGCTGGCGGCCGGCCAGTCGGACACCGGGCCACCGCGACGGGTGATCGTGGGCGACCTCGCGGACGACGTGGCGGTGGCGGCCCGCAGGCGTACCGGACGGGCCGTCACGGTCCGGGTGTCCGGCGACACGGCGGTCGACGGGCGGCCCGCGGCGCTGCAACGCGCGGTGTCCAACCTGGTGGAGAACGCGGCCAAGTTCGACCTGGGCGGGAGCGAGCCGATCGAACTCGTCGTGACGCGCGCCGGGGACACCGTCCGTGTCGAGGTCCTGGACCGCGGCCCCGGTATCGCGCGGGAGGACCTGGACCGGGTCTTCGACCGCTTCTACCGCGCGGCGGACGCCCGGAGCCTGCCCGGCTCCGGGCTCGGTCTTTCGATCGTCCGCGAGGTGGCGGCGGCGCACGGGGGAGAGCCGTTCGCCCGCCGCAGGGAGGGCGGGGGGTCGGTGACCGGGTTCACGGTCGACGGGGGGTGAGGCCGGGCGCGGGCGCGCGTCCGGGACCGGCCTGCCGGGCGCTGCTCACCGGTCTGGAGGTCTCACTGGAGGTCCCGCTCAAGGTCCCCCTTGAGGTCTCCTGGGAAGTCCCCCTGGAGGTTGTCGTCCTCTCCCGCCTCCAGCAGGGTCGCCGCCGCGCCCACGATCCTGGGGTCCGGGTCGCCGACCACCTCGTGGTCCTTGTCCGTGTAGTCGAAGCGCGCCAGCACGCTGCGCATGGCCTCGACCCGGGCCCGCTTCTTGTCGTTGCTCTTCACCACGGTCCACGGGGCCTGCGCGGTGTCCGTCTCGCGGAACATGGCGACCTTCGCGGCGGTGTAGTCGTCCCAGCGGTCCAGCGAGGCGAGGTCCATCGGGCTGAGCTTCCACTGCCGTACGGGATCGACCTGGCGGATCGTGAAACGGGTGCGCTGCTCGCCCTGCGACACCGAGAACCAGAACTTGACCAGGTCCACGCCGTCGTCCACGAGCATCCGCTCGAAGGCGGGCGCCTGCCGCATGAAGCGCCGGTACTCGTCGTCCGAGCAGAAGCCCATGACCCGCTCGACGCCCGCCCTGTTGTACCAGGACCGGTCGAAGAGCACGATCTCCCCGGCGGTCGGCAGGTGCTCCACATAGCGCTGGAAGTACCACTGCCCGCGCTCGCGTTCGGTGGGCCGCTCCAGGGCCACGACCCGGGCGCCGCGCGGGTTGAGGTGCTCGGTGAAGCGTTTGATCGTGCCGCCCTTGCCGGCCGCGTCCCGCCCCTCGAAGACGACGACGAGCCGGCGCCCCGACTCCTTGATCCAGCTCTGCAGCTTCAGCAGCTCGATCTGCTGCAGCCGCTTGTGCCAGTCGTACTCCTTGCGCTCCATGCGCTGCGCGTACGGGTAGTTCTCGCGCCAGGTGTCGACGGGGGTGCCGTCCGGCCGGATCAGCACCGGGTCGTCGTGGTCGCTGTAGTCGACGTTCATGCCGCTCGCACTCTTCAGGTCGGTCATGTCTCGCTCCATCTCTCCCCAGGGAGTGTCGAAGGAGTGCCATGGGGACTGCGGCACGATCAGAAGTTCAGGCGGAGGCGGGGAGGCGGGGAGGCGGGGCGGCGGCGGGGGAGGAGAAGCAGGTCCTGCGGAGGTCCGATGAAATCAAGCCGAGGCATACGGGCGGCGACGCCCAGGTAAAGGCCCCGCAAGGTTGTGGCGATGGCGCCCGCACTCCGGTGACGTCGGCGGGGGCCGGCCGGGCCGTGGCGGTGGTGCTGAGTACACCTCCGGATACGGGTTCTGCGCCCAATGTGCCCGTCCCGCGTTCTCCGTAGCGTCTTCGGCGGGGCACAGGAAGTGTCCGACAGCGGGGGCGCGGACCGTGCCCGACGGAGGCTGATGACGATGTTTCGCCGAACTGATCGACGTACCGCCGACCGACGTACCGCCGACCGACGTGGCCACGACACCGCACATGCGGGCATGGGCACGGGCACAGGTACGGGTACGGGCCCGGGTGTCACCGAGATGGCTCTGCGGCTGGTCAAGGTCAGCAAGACCTACGGGAGCGACGACAGCGCGGTGACCGCGCTGGACGAGGTGACGTTCAGCCTGGCGCGCGGCACGTTCACCGCGGTGATGGGGCCCTCGGGCTCCGGCAAGTCCACGTTGCTGCAGTGCGCGGCCGGGCTCGACCGGGCCGACAGCGGCATCGTGATGGTCGACGGCACGGCGATGACCGGCGGCACCGAGGCCGAGCTGACGAGGTTCCGGCGCAACCGGATCGGCTTCGTCTTCCAGCAGTACAACCTGCTGGACACCCTCACCGTGGCCCAGAACACGGTCCTGCCGCTGAGGCTGGCCCGGCGCCGCGTCGACCGGGCGCGGGTGCGGGCGACCCTCACCGCCGTCGGCCTCGGCGAGCGGCTCGGCCACCGGCCCGACCAGCTCTCCGGCGGCCAGCGCCAGCGCGTCGCCATCGCCCGCGCCCTGGTGACCGAGCCGAGCGTGATCTTCGCGGACGAGCCGACCGGCGCCCTGGACACGCGCAGCGCGCGGGACGTCCTGCGGCTCCTGCAGGAGGCGGTACGCGTCCACGGCCGTACGGTCGTGATGGTGACCCACGACCCCGTCGCGGCCTCGTACGCCGACTCGGTGCTGTTCCTCGCGGACGGCCGGCTCGTGGGCGAGATGCGGCACCCGACGGCGGACGCGGTGGCCGAACGCCTCGCGCACCTCGGCGACGACGTGATGGCGGGGGTGTGACCGCGATGCTCACCATGTCGGCCCTCGCGGCGCGTTCCGTCCGGCAGCGGCCCGGGCGCTTCGCCGCGACCCTGTTGTCCGCCTTCCTGGGCGCGGCGATCATCATGACGTTCAACTCGATGCACGACACGGCCGGTGCGCCGGGGGTCGACTCCGTCAGCTCGGAGACCCTGTCGACCGCGGCGGGCGTCGTGGGCGGTTACGGCTCGCTCCTGGTGTTCTTCGCCGTCGCCTCGACCCTGACGGTGAACGTGCGCCAGCGTTCCGCGGAGATCGAGCTGCTGCGCTGCTCAGGGGCGACGCCCGCGCAGATCAAGCGGATGGTCGTCGGGGAGTCGGTGGCGGTCGCCCTGGTGGGCGCGCTGCTGGCCATCGGCCCGGCGATGCTCGGCGGGCGGGTGCTGCTCGACGTCTTCCAGGACAGCGGGCAGGTCGCCGAGTCCGTCGACTACGCGTTCGGGCCCATCGCCCTGTACTCGGGCGTCGACATCACGGTGATCGCCGCGGCGGGGGCGGCGTTCCTCGCGGTGCGGCGGGCCACCACCGGCCGGCACCGGCCCCGGGGCAGGGGACGCAGGTTCCTCGTCCTCGGGTCCCTGGTCCTGGGCGGCCTGTCGAGCTGCGCCACGTTCGCGGTCTCCTCGGACGCCGCCGCGCTGATGGCTCCGCCGGTGTACGGCGCGGTCCTGCTCGCGGTCGGGTTCGCGCTCCTGTCGCCGCGGCTGCTGAGGGCGCTGCTCGACCGGCTGCCGACGGGTGGTCCGAGCGGCTATCTCGCCGTACGCACGTTGCGGGTGCGGGCGGCCGAACTGGCCGGTGTCCTGGTGCCGTTGATCCTCTTCACGAGCATCTCGACGGCGACCCTCTACACGCAGGCCGTCGAGAACGACGAGATCGCGGCGGCGGGCGTACCCAAGTCGGTCGACGCGAAGAACCTCGAAACCCTCAACCTGACGGTCGTCGGCATCATCGTGGTCTTCTCCTGCATCATGCTGATCAACTCCCTGTACGCGGCGACGACCTACCGCCGCAAGGAGTTCGGCCAGCAGCGCCTGGCGGGGGCGACTCCGGGTCAGGTGCTCGGCATGATCGGCGTCGAGTCGCTCGTCCTCACGGTGACGGGTGTCTTCTTCGGCACGGCGGCGGCGCTGGCCGGGATCATCCCCTTCACGATGGTCCGCACGGGCGACACGGTCCTGCCGGACCAGGGGCTGGGCATCTGGCTGGGGATCGCGGCGGTGGCGGCGGGGGCGGTACTGGGCACGACCCTGATCACGGCCCGCCGGGTACTGCGGACTCCGGCGGTGAGCGCGGTGACGCTGGCGGCGTGAGGTTTTTGCGGGCGGGCTGGGTCTGTGGGGGCGTGGGCAACCGAGTTGGGGCGGTTGCCTACGCCCCCTTGCCGTGTTGAGGGAGGGAGAGGCCGTCCGGGCAGGCCACCACCCGGACAGCGGTGCATGCGGGGTACTGCCGGCTTTCTCACCATGTTCGGCACGGATACGGCGATGGAGGCCATCTCACCGGGCGCGGCTGGATCATGGCGTTCCTGCCGACCGCGTACGCCACCTTGTACGGGTCAGCCCCTCTGCCAGGGAAGGTGCGCCTGCAAGGACGTGATGTGGGAGCCCTCGTTTCCCTGCTGGTCCACCTGAGCGTCGACGGCCGCTGCCGTCCGCTGCCACTGGTCGTCACCGCAGGGCAGCGGGCGGACTGCGCCCAGTTCCACACGGTGCTGGCAAAGATCCGCGTCCCGAGACGCGGTCCGGGCCGGCCCCGCACGAAGCCCGACAGCATCGCGGCCGACAAGGGATACAGCAACGGCCCCTGCCGCGAGTACTTGCGGCGCCGGGGCATCCGGCACACGATCCCCGAGAAGACCGACAGCCAGGCCGCCCGCCTACGCAAAGGCTCACTCGGCGGACGGCCACCCGGCTTCGACGAAGAGAGGTACAAGAAGCGCAACACCGTGGAACGAGCGATCAACAGGCTGAAGCAGTCCCGGGCCGTCGCCACTCGCTACGACAAGCGCGGCTACGTCTTCCTCGGCACAGCAACCACCGCAGCCCTGCTCATCTGGCTTCGGAGCTGAGTCCCGGCCTCACAAAACGATCGGCAGATACGCCAGGGCCTGATCGACCACCTCATCAGCCGAAAGATCCCGCTCCGGCGGCCAGAAGATCAAGTCACTGACGTGACCGGACGGGCAGGCCAGGGCTCTGTCGAGCCTGTCCAGCCAGCCGGCCACCTCGCCGTCGGAGGCGTAACCCATATCCGTGATCCGCTGCACAAGCGCGACCGCTTCCGCACGGCTCATCTCCACTGCACTCACCAGGCCCCTCCGCCGCAGCCACCGTATCGGGACGCGTGATCGCCCGGACAGGTCCTAGTTGCTCCAGGCCCTCGCCGTCCGGCGCCAACTCGTGAGAGTCAAGCATGGTGATCCCCGTCAGTGAGGTGCGGTTTCGGTCCGCGTGGTGCATGCGCCCCGCAGGGTCGGTTGACCTTCAGGTGATGCCGGGCCGATTGACTGAAGAACAGGCTTATCACCCGCTACTGACAGAGCTGACACCGAGATCACCTTGAGATGCGCGCTGCCTGCTCGCGGAGTTCCTGGGCTTCTAGAACTCCGGTGTACCGGCGTAGGCGGACACGCATGTCCTGGAGGGCGGCTTGGACCTTGACCGAGCGGATGCCGTCGGCGCAGTCGAGGAAGTCGCGCCAGGTAGCCATGGCTCCTTCGACGTCGCCTTGGCGCAGGCGCACGCCGCCGAGGTCGGCGAGGACGATGGCTCGGGTGCGGCGGCGGTCGAGGCCGTGGATGTCGAGGGCGAGGTGAAGGTGTTCCTCGGCGGCGTCGAGGTCGCCGAGGCGAGAAAGGATCATGCCGGATTCGTGGGCCCATCGGCCGGGGGAGTAGTGGGCAGCCCAGGAGTCGCCGGCTGCGGCGGTCGGCTTACCGATGGCGGTCTCGGACAGGGCGAGGTGCTTGGTGGCCATGCGTCGGTCGTCGTCCTGGGCGGCGGCGTTGGCGAGGGTGGCCTCGTAATAGGCGACGGCTCGCGGGTTGATGAGCTGGTGACCGTACTCCACGCAGGCTTCGCCGAGCTGGACGGCTTCGGCGCGATAGCCGAGGTCGACGCACTGAACGGCGAGGCCGCGGAGAGCTGTTGCTGACAGTTCCGGATCGCCGGCCTCGGCGGCCAAGCGGAAGGAATGCGCGTAGTAGCGCTGGGCAAGCCCGCGCAGTTCGGGGGTGTCGCCTTCGTCCTGGGCCATCCAGCCAGCGAGGTGGACGAGCTGTGAGGTCGCGGCGAACAGGTCGCGGCCGGTGGCTTCGGTGAAGCGGCCCTCCAGCCAGGGTGCGACGTCCTGGGTGAGGTAGCGGACAGCCAGGTGACGGGCATGCCCCCCACCGAGTTCGGAGGCCGAGTCGCCGAGTGCCTTGACCATGTGGTGTACGGCGGCCACCTCGCCCTGGCCGACGCGGACGGCTCCGGGAAGGGCGGTCTTGGTCCGGCGAGTGATGCTGTCCATGTCGGGCAGGCCGAGTGCGGACAGCGCGTATCCGCTGGAGGCGAGGATGAACTCCCGGCGTTCCACGTCGCTCCTTCCCAGGTGCAGGACTGATGCAACGGTATCTGTGTGGGGTGTCGCAGGCGTGGGCTCCAGGAGGTTGATCGCCTTGGGATCCAGTGCCAGCACCTGCGCGATGTAGGGCCACCAGTGGCCTGGGGTCCGTTCGCCTTCTATCCACCGCCGGGCGTGCTGTCGCTGCAGGCGGCGCGGGTCACCGCATTCGGCCAGGCCGAGAGCACGCGCCAACTCCGAGGGTCCCCAGCCTCGTTCTTGGCAGGCCCGCTTGATCAGTTCCGCGATGGCCGGGTTCCTCGGCACCCCGTCACCCTCCCCCACCTGGATTACGCGGGATTACGCAGGACTACATCCTGGGTCCTGTCCCGGGAGCGCGGCCCGTCGTTCACTGAACATCACCCCACAAATCTCCGAATGGCTCGGATAGGCCCTATTCAGTGCCTATTGGTGCCTGCCCCGAACACCTGAGAGGCCCGCACGATCCCTTCCACGCGACGGCCCAGTGCCGCTCGGCACCCTGTCGTACGCGAGGCGACGCGGTGAGCCGTTCCCCCTTGTCCGACCCGCTGGAGACAGTCCTGAGCTGGATCTGGGCCCTCGGCACGGCCTCCACTCGTCGCGGTCGGCCTTCTGGCCCACACCGAGCACTCCTCCGCGCCGGCCCCGTCGGCGCAGCCGACGCTCAGCGTTGAGGACGTTCCGTCGGCCGACGGAACCGTATAGCCCCTTCGGCCTCGGTCTGGCCTCCCCGGCCGGGGCCGGAGCCCACCTCGTTTGCCGCAGGCCATCCACGATGCCTCACCGACGTACCCCCCTTTTTCTTCCGCATCACCCGTGAAGGGAAGCCGATGTCCAGTCCGTACAACAGCGACACGTATCCCCTCCCCGTGTCGGTCGCGTTCAGCGGCCCCGACAACACCGGGAAGACCAAGCAGATCGGAATCCTCGCCCGGCGCATGGGCCCGGCCGTGACCTCAGCAGGCCCACTCGACCGCTACGACCCCCGTTGGAACGTCATCAAGGCCGACGGCATGGCTCGCTGGTGGTTCGAGACCGGCCCGGTGGAGGAGGTCGCCGACGTCCTCGCCACCTCCTACCTCGAACGCTCCCGCCTCCCCTTCTCCGCACCCGTGCGCCTGCTGGACCGGGGCATCCCGATGCTGGAGGCGTCCGTCGCCGCGACGGTCGCCGTACGGGAGGATCTGGACGCCGCGCAGGCCACGGACCGGGCCCGGATCCTGCTGGCCCCGTACGAGACCGACCTGCGGGCCGCCGAGGAGGACGAGCACGCCCTCGTCCTCCTGCACTGCGAGGATCCGGAGGAAGGTGCCCGCCGGAGCCTGGCCCACGAGGTGTCCGTCACCGGCATCTACGCGGCCTACCAACGCCACCTCCATGAGCAGATCAACCGCCTCGTCGACGAGGGGCGCTTCCCGATGGCCATCCGCATCGGGGATCGGCCGACCGTCGCCGTCCAGGACGAGGTGCGCCGGCTTCTGGCACCGCTGCATCCGGAGGTGCCCAGCCGTGCCCTGGCCGGAGTGCACGTCACCGCGCTGGGCGGGATGTCGGAGAGCGGCAAGAGCACGGCTGGCGAGTATCTGCGCACCCAGCACGGCCACGCCCGCCTCAAGATCGGGTATCTCATCGAGAACTCCGCCAGCCACGCCGGAATCGGCGACCCGTACCGACTGGGTCCAGTCCTGCAGGCCGAGTTGATCGTGGACTCGCTGGACCGCTTCTACCAGGCCCACCACTTCCTCGACTCCGTCAGCATCGAGTCGCTGCACGACTTCGACTCGACCGCCGAACTCGCCCGGATGCTCGGGCCCCAGCTCACCATCGCGTACCTGGACGCCTCCGAGGCCACACGCATCCGGCGAGGTACTGCTGGCTCCCAGGACGTCGTCGACCGCGACCTCACCAAATGCGCACGAGGCGCGGACAAGATCGTCTCGATCGCCCATGAGGTCATCAGCAACGACGGACCGCGCCTGGAGCTGGAGCGGCGGTTGGACCGCATCGCGCTCGATCGACGCTGGCCGGAACACGAGCCCTTGACCATGCCGGTCAACGCGCTCGGACTCCCCGTGAACCTGGAGTCCTATCTGGCCGAATTCATCGACCGCACCACCGGCCTCCGCCCGTTGATCGATCTGCTGGCCGTCACCGGCAGCGGCGCCCGGGGCAAGTACCAGCACGGCTGGAGCGACCTCGACGTCCTCGTCGTGGCAGACACCTCCTCCCTCGACGAGATGCGCCAGATCCTCGCGGATCTGGCGACCGAACTCGGCGGGGTCAAGCTGGGCATCACCGTACTGACCCGTGCCGAGTGTCGGGCCGGCGCCATCACCTCTCGACTCCTTCACGTCCTCGCTCTCATCGGTAGCGGGTCGCTGGTCCCCTTGTGGTCCACCCCCGGTCTGTCTCTGCCCTCTCCGGACGCGGCAACCGACATCGCAGCAAGCCTGCGCGACGGTATCCAGGCCGCCATCGAGATCCGCCGCCAGTTCCTCAAAGGCAGCCCCGACCTCCGCGCCCTCTACAAGGTCACGGCGTTGCTCGCGAAGATCCAGCTCCGCTTCAAGGGAATCGAGTGCCCCTCCGACAGCGACGCCCTCACCGTCCTCCTCGACGCCACACGGCAGGACACGAGCTTGGTCACCACCGCTCGCACCGAGCCGCTCGCTGCCGAAGCGCTTGCGCTCCTCGTTCTCCAGGGATGGCTGGACACTCTTCCTGGAGAGACGCGGTGAGCGCGACAGGCAGGTGGGCCACGGCAGCAACGGGTATCTTCCACAAGCCGGTGGCTACCCGCGAGCAGGCCGAGAACGAGGCGAAGGGGCGTGCGCGGCTCGCCTCTCGCGTCGCGGTTCCGGCCCTCCGCGGGCAGATCGCGTTACCGGACAGGCAGATCCTTGTCTACGAGGATGTCTTCGCTACCGGCCGGTGCGACCTTCTCCTGGGCGACGTGATCGCTCTAGCCGACCGAGACCTGGCCGTCCGGCCCCGCCTGACCCGCCTCGTGGACGGCGTCTGCGCCGACCTGCGGGCGGCGGCCGAGGAGACCGGGAAGCACATGCCGCTGGCCGAGTGTGTACCGGACCTCTACCTCGACCGCATCCGCCCCGGGGGACGGCTGGACCGCTGGTACCTGCGCCGCGACCTGCCCATCGCTCTGCCCCACACCGATACCACCCTCACCGTCCGGGAACTGGCCGACTTCACCCTCACCGCCAACGGCAGACCGCTGACGCCGGATGTCGCCGACACCATCGAGCGCCTCCGTGACGCGCTGGCCCCTGACCGCCGCCTGCGCGCCGGCCTGACGCAGGGCGACCCCACCGAACCCAACATCGCCGAGCCGCTGTGCTGGCTCGACTTCGAGTACGCCGGGCGCAACACCGTCGCGGGCGAGGCCGCCAACCTGCTCTGGTACCTGGTGGCCCTGGGCGGCTGGCTCGTCCCCCGCTACCAGCCCGACGTATACGCCCGCACCCTCCGCCTTGCCCTGCCGTCTCTGGCCCGCCCTCGCATCGAGCACCTGGAACTGCACAGGAGGAGTCGCCACATCGATGTCCGATACTCCTGGAACACCAGCCCCGGCCGCGCTGCGGCCATCACTCGTGCCCTGGACGGCCTCCGCATCGAGAGCAGCGGCGGCATGGAGGAGATCCGTGCCTTTCTCGCCCTGCGCGTCCTCGGCGTCATCCCGCCCTCCCGGCTCACCGGACACGACCTTCTGCTCGTTCTGATCAAACTCGCCGAGAGCCAGGACCCGCACATGACCCTCGACACCTTCTTCACCACTACACCGGCCTCTCACCCCCACCCCGGCGAACGGAGCGGCAATGTCCCTGCCACTGCTTGAGAGTCCTCTCCAGAGTCGGCCCCTCCAGGGGCGCACCGCCCTCGTCACAGGCGGGGCCACCGGCATCGGCGCCGAGATCGGACGGACGCTCGCGGCCGCCGGAGCAACCGTGGCGGTCAACCACCTCGGCCAAGACCCCGACGCCCACGCCCTCCTCGCCGCCTTCGAACGCGCGGGCAGCCCTGGGATCGCGGTGAACGCCGACCTGACCGATCCGGGCTCCGTTCGGACCATGGCCGACGTCGTCCGCGCCGAGATCGGACCCGTCGACATCCTGGTGAACAACGCCGGTTCCTACCCCCGCGTCGCCTGGCAGGACACCGACGAGACCGCCTGGAACTACTCCCTCGACGTGAACCTCACCGCCCACTACCGCACCTGCCACGCATTCACCCCCGGCATGATCGAACGCCGCTGGGGCCGGATCGTGAACATCGGCAGCGTCAACGCCCGCGCCGGCCGAACGAACCTCGTCGCATACAGCACCGCGAAGGCCGGGCTGCTGGGACTGACCCGCTCCCTCGCCCGCGAACTGGGTCCGTTCGGGATCTGCGTCAACACCGTCATGCCCGGCGCCATCCAGGTAGAGGCCGAGAACGCCCTCCCTGCCCGGCACCGTGCGCGGCCGGAGGACCAGATCAAGCGCCAGTGCGTCCCGCGCCGTGGCCGCCCCGAGGACGTCGCCGCCCTGGTGGCGTTTCTCGTAGGCCCCTCCGCCTCGTTCATCACGGGGCAGTCCGTCCACGTCGATGGTGGCTGGCTGCTCCACTGAGAACGTCAACAAGCAAGGAGACCCAACGAAATGATCGAACGAGTCCGTGCCGTCCTCGTCACCCCCGACCACACGATGCTGGTCATCCGCCGCACCAGGCCCGGCATCCCCGAGTACTGGGTCCTGCCCGGCGGCGGCGTCGAGCCCACCGATGAGTCACGCGAGGCCGCCCTCCACCGCGAGATCCACGAGGAGATCGCGGGAAAGGCCGACATCATCCGTCTGCTCCACACGATGGAGTCCGACGACGAGCGTCAGCTCTTCTACCTCGCCCGCATCGCGACCTGGTCCTTCGACGACCGCACCGGTCCCGAGTTCAGCACCGAAGGCCGCGGTGAGTACGCGCTGGAGGAGATCCCGCTGACCCTGGCGGGTCTCGACGGTATCGACCTCAAGCCCGAGGACATCGTCCACGTCCTACGAGGAGCCATCAGGGCCGACTCCGAGGTGAGTCGGCCCTGATGACATCGCTACGTGTTGTTGGCTTGGCGCTGGAGACTCTTGACAGCAGCATCGGGAAACGACCGTGCCCCACGGCTACTCAGGTCGAACGACGCTGCTACTGGACCAGCCGGAGCACCGGCCTCTGTTCCTGAACGCCCAGCAAGTCCTGCACTCTCCCGCTTGTCCACGCCAGCTCATGAGCCAGTTGGGAAACCGATAGGCCCGCCTCCTTGGCAGCCAGCTCGAAGGCTTGCCGAAGCAGCGAAGGCCGTTCACCGGGGAAGTTCGAGACGGATTCGGCGGTGAAGCCCGGCTGGCCGTCGAGAGCGCGTAGACGCTGATACGTCCGGCTGGCAGTCGCGTCGGAGATCAGCCCCAGCTCGCGGCATCGGTAGACAAACGAGTGGAGGGAGACTCCCCAGACGCCCCTTAGCTCGGCCAGGCGTGCAAGATCCATTCGCCCCGGCAGGAACGGCAGGATGCTGTCCTGGGGGGTCAGGAACTCGGCGGCGAAGGCATCCGCCTCCTTCTCCTGACGGCTGTCACCGGTGGCATCGGCGTGAAGCACAAGGTGGCCCAGCTCATGGGCAGCCGTGAACCGGTGCCGGTAGATGTCGTCGGCCCGGGCGGCGGTCAGAACGACGAGCGGCCGGGCTGCCCGGGTGGAGAAGGCGTCCACGCTCGCGGCAGAGGGATCGCTGGCAGGCGGCATGACCACCACGATCCCGTGGGACTCCATCCGCCTCACCAGATGCGTGACAGGGCCGTCGCCGAGGCCCCAACGACGGCGAAGCTCGCGGGCTGCGGATACAGGGTCGGTAGACAGCTCTTCGCCGGGGTGGACCTCCCCTCCGGCGAAACCGGGGAGGTCGACAAGGGGCAACTGGACTCGCTGTTCCAGCGCGTACGTGAGCTCCCAGACCTGCTCGGCGAACGCGAGCGCACGTTCCCGCTCACTGAAAAGGGCGAGGTCCGAAGACCCCGCCCGCTGCCAATGAAACCCCAGGTCAGGGCCACACCAAGCAATAAGGCTGATGCCCCGCCTCATGCAACCGATGGCTGAAGTCCTGCCATTCGTGCAGCAGTTGGTAGACGTTGAACGCGTCGCGCGGGCCGCCGCGGTCCGGGACCGTCGACCAGATGAAGGCCGCCGCGCCGACCGCTTCCTCGCCTATGCCGCGGAGGGGGTCGACGACCGTCATGGGGAGCCGGACGACGGCGTAGTCGGGGTGGAGGACGACCAGTTCGAGCGGGGGCACCTTGTTCAGGGGTATGCCCTCGATGCCGGTGAGGACCATCGCCGCCATCGTCTCCGGCTTGATCTTTGTGAACATGCCGTTCATACCGAGCTCGTCGCCGCCCAGTTCCTCCGGGCGCATGGAGATCGGGACGCGGGCGGCGGTCGCACCGTCCGGAGCCCCGAAGTATTTGTAGGTCACCCCCACCCGGCCACCATTCCCGCTGCTTCCTGGCCTGAGCTGGTCTGCCCCGCGGTCCGTGTAGTCCATACCGTCCATACGCGCGGACGGCTCGATCCGCTCAGGTTCGCCCTGCGATCCCTGTATCTGCCGTGCCTCGGCCGCTTCTGCCTCGCGCCGGTGCTTCCCCCGCCGGGCACGCCGAGGACCGAGGTCATCGGTCCCCTCGCCCAGTCCGCCACCGCGCTGCATATCTCCACCCGACTGCTTTTCCAGGGCTCGCGACCCCCGCCACGCAACCCGATCATCGTGACAGTGACCTCCCCCACGACCGCACGACGAAACGTGCGTTGAAACACCTCTCCGCAGGATCTTCGCAGCCTCTGACACCATGGTCCGTGTGAGCTATCCGTACGAAGCCCCAGTTTCGCAGACTCTCTTCGACCGTGCGGCGGCCGTGACGCCCGGCGGCGTGAACTCTCCCGTCCGCGCCTTCCGTGCCGTGGGCGGTACGCCCCGGTTCATGGTGTCCGGTAACGGTCCATACCTGACGGATGCCGACGGGAGGGAGTATGTCGACCTCGTTTGTTCCTGGGGGCCGATGATCCTCGGCCACTCCCACCCCGAGGTGATCGCGGCGGTCCAGGCCGCCGTGTCCCGAGGCACCTCCTTCGGTACGCCGGGGGAGGGCGAGGTCGCCCTCGCCGAGGAGATCGTCGCCCGCGTCGGACCGGTCGAGCAGGTCCGGCTCGTGTCCAGCGGCACCGAGGCGACCATGTCCGCCATCCGTCTCGCACGCGGCTACACCGGGCGCGCCAAGGTCGTGAAGTTCGCCGGCTGCTACCACGGGCACGTGGACGCCCTGCTGGCCGCCGCGGGCAGTGGCGTCGCCACCTTCGCTCTTCCCGACACCCCGGGCGTCACCGGTGCCCAGGCCCAGGACACCATCGTCCTGCCGTACAACGACCTGGACGCCGTGCGTGAAGCCTTCCGCGCGCATCCCGGTGAGATCGCCTGTGTGATCACCGAGGCCTCGCCCGGCAACATGGGCGTCGTGCCGCCCCTGCCCGGCTTCAACCAGGGGCTCAAGGACGCCTGCGCGGCGGACGGTGCCCTGTACATCTCCGACGAGGTCATGACCGGCTTCCGTACGAGCCGGGCCGGCTGGTACGGCGTGGACGGTGTCGCACCCGACCTCGTCACCTTCGGCAAGGTCATGGGCGGTGGCTTCCCGGCTGCCGCCTTCGGCGGACGCGCGGACGTGATGGCGCATCTCGCACCCGTCGGTCCCGTCTACCAGGCCGGCACGCTCTCCGGGAACCCCGTCGCGACCGCCGCGGGCCTCGCCCAGCTGCGGCTGCTCGACGACGCCGCGTACGCCGCCCTCGACGCGGTGTCCGAGCAGATCCGTACGCTGGTCGCCGACGCCCTCACCGAAGCAGGTGTCGTGCACAGGGTGCAGAATGCGTCCAGTATGTTCTCCGTCTTCTTCACGGGGGAGGACGTACGCGATTACGAGGACGCGAAGACGCAGGAGTCGTACCGCTTCAACGCCTTCTTCCACTCGATGCTGGCGCAGGGCGTCTACCTGCCGCCGTCCTCGTTCGAGTCCTGGTTCGTGTCGACGGCGCACGACGACCGGGCGGTACAGCGGATCGCCGACGCCCTTCCGGCGGCGGCACGGGCAGCAGCGGAGGCCACAGCAGCATGAGTGACATCACGGTCGTACACGTGCTGCGGCACGGCGAGGTCGCCAATCCGGACGGTGTGCTGTACGGGCGGCTGCCCGGCTACCACCTGTCCGAGCTGGGGCAGCGGATGGCCGAGCGGGTCGCCGAGCACCTCGCCCCCCGGGACATCACGCACGTCGTCTCCTCCCCGCTGGAGCGGGCCCGCGAGACGGCCACGCCGATCGCCGGGAAGCACGGTCTCGACCTCGCGACCGACGCCCGGCTGATCGAGGCGGAGAACGTCTTCCAGGGCAAGACCTTCGGGGTCGGGGACGGGGCGCTGCGCAAGCCCGACAACTGGAAGCACCTGGTCAACCCGTTCAAGCCGTCCTGGGGTGAGCCGTACCTGGAGCAGGTCGTACGGATGATGGGGGCGCTGGACGCGGCGAAGGACGCGGCGCGGGGGCACGAGGCGGTGTGCGTCAGCCACCAGCTGCCGATCTGGATCGTGCGGTCCTTCGTGGAGCGGCGGCGGCTGTGGCACGACCCGCGCAAGCGGCAGTGCACGCTCGCCTCGCTGACGACGTTCACGTACCGGGGCGACAAGATCGTGTCCGTGGGGTACACGGAGCCGGCTCGGGATCTTGTGCCTGCGCATCTTCTTGCGGGGGCGAGGCCGGTGAAGGGCAAGTCGAAGGCCTTCGGAGCGTAGGCGCTCCGCTGGGGTGGGCCGGGGTGGGGCCGGGCCCCTGGGGTGGGATTCCGGTCCTTGGAGTGGCCTCCGGCCTGGGGTGGGTTTTCGGGCCGGGGTGGGGTGGGTTTCCGGATCGGACCGGGGTGGGGGGTTCCGGGGCGGGGTCGGGTGCGGGGCGTGGGGGCTGGGCGCGCAGTTCCCCGCGCCCCTAAAGGGCGCCCCTGCGGGGCGGCCCTGCGGGGCGGCCCTGCGGGGCGGGCCTGTGGGGTGGGCCTGTGGAGTGGGCCCTCGGACGGGGGTAAGCCTCTGTTGGTTCCTCTTGTGTCCGTTACAGGTTCATCTTCGGGTTGTCACCGAAATATATGTGTGTGGGCGGGAACCCCGATGTTCGTCGTGCCCTCTAACCGGGTGTCCAGATGGTTTGGACGCCGGGCGCGACGAATGGGGACGGTGGAATGCGCGACATCAGTCGGCGGGGAATGCTGGGGCTCGGAGCCGGGGCCGCGGCCGCCATGGGGCTCTCGGGCTGCGGCACCGCTCTGGGAGACGGCTTGGGTGTCGGCGGTTCCGGGGACTCCGGTAAGAGCGGAGGTGGGCGCACCGCCCGCCCCATCGGTGACGGCTCCACCGCCTTCACCGGGAAGCAGCCCAAGCAGCCCGCGAAGCCCGTGCCGCTCGAACCCGGCGAGACCCCGCCGCAGTTCGTCGTCTTTTCCTGGGACGGCGCGGGAGACGTCGGCAAGGGGCTTTTCGAGCGTTTCCTGAAACTCTCCGAAGAGCACGACGCGCGAATGACGTTCTTTCTCTCCGGGCTCTATCTCCTGCCCGAGTCGAAAAAGCGCAAGTACCTCCCGCCGAACAACGCGCCCGGCGCCTCCGACATCGGTTATCTGACGGACAGCCATATCAAGACCACGCTGAAGAGCCTGCGGCGGGCCTGGCTCGACGGGCACGAGATAGGCACCCACTTCAACGGTCACTTCTGCGGCGGCACCGGCACGGTCGAGAACTGGACTCCGGCCCAGTGGCGGAGCGAGATCGACCAGGCGAAGACCTTCGTCAAGGAGTGGCGTACGAACACGGGCTGGACCGAGGACGAGGTGCCCTCGCTGCCCTTCGACTACGAGAAGGAACTCGTCGGCGGCCGCACCCCCTGCCTGAAGGGCCAGGACAACCTGCTGCCCACCGCCCGCGAACTCGGCTGGCGCTACGACGCCTCCTCGCCCGGCGGCCTCCAGGTCTGGCCCACGAAGAAGGAGGGCGTCTGGGACCTGCCGCTCCAGGCGATGCCCTTCCCCGGCCACACCTTCGAGGTCCTCTCGATGGACTACAACATCCTCGCGAACCAGTCGGTCAACTCGACCCAGGCCCCGCCCGCCAACTACCCGGCCTGGCGCAAGCAGGCGACCGAGTCGTACATAGCGGGCTTCACGCGTGCGTACGAGACCAACCGCGCCCCCTTCTTCATAGGCAACCACTTCGAGGACTGGAACGGCGGCATCTACATGGACGCCGTCGAGGGCGCGCTGAAGCACATCGCGGGCAAGAAGGACGTACGCCTGGTGTCGTTCCGCCAGTTCGTGGACTGGATGGACGTGCAGGACGCGGCCGTGCTGGAGAAGATGCGGTCGCTGGGCGTGGGACAGGAGCCCGTCGGCGGCTGGAAGACCTTCCTCGGCGACGTCACCACGAACTCCGGCACCGGTTCCGGCAAGGGGTCGACGAACGGCTGAGGGGCCGGCGAACGGCCGGCCGCGCGGCTTCGGGCGTATCGTCCGAAACGGCGTCTGAAATGCTGTTTCGCACCTGCGAGGGGGGTGCCCAAGATCCCCGGAACGGACATGCGAAACTTTTCACATGAGTGCCGCCAGCCGCGCCCCCCGGCGCACGAACCGGACCCGTCAGCGCTCGAACCGCATCCGTCTCCATGGCCGCGCTCGTAGCCGCGCCGCCGTGCTGACCTGCGGAGCCCTCGCCGCCGCGCTGCTGCTGTCCGCGTGCGGGTCAGGGGGCAAGTCCGGCGGGTCGGGCGACACCGGCTTCGTCACCGGCTCCGACGGCATCGCCACCGTCGCCAAGGGCAGCCGCGCCCAGGCCCCCGACCTGTCCGGCAAGACCATCGACGGCAAGCAGCTCAACGTCGCCGACTACCAGGGCAAGATCGTCGTCCTGAACGTCTGGGGCTCCTGGTGCGGCCCGTGCCGCCTGGAGGCCAAGAACTTCGTCAAGGTCTCCGAGGACCTCGAGGACCAGGGCGTGCAGTTCGTCGGCATCAACACCCGCGACACCAGCACCACCCCGGCCATCGCCTTCGAGAAGGCCCACGGCGTCGAGTACCCGAGCCTGTACGACCCGACGGGCAAGCTGATGCTCCGCTTCAAGAAGGGCACGCTCAACCCGCAGACGATCCCCTCCACGCTCGTGCTCGACCGGGACGGGAAGGTCGCCTCCCGGTCGCTGTCCGCGCTCAGCGAGGACAACCTGCGCAAGATGCTCAAGCCGATCCTCGCGGAGAAGTGACGGCTCGTGTCTCTTCTCCTGGCCGCGGGCACCGACCCCAACCAGACCGTCCTCACCGGGGCGCTGGTGCTCGCCATTCCGATCGCGGTCCTCGGCGGGCTCGTCTCCTTCTTCTCGCCGTGCGTCCTGCCGCTCGTACCCGGTTATCTGTCGTACGTCACCGGGGTCAGCGGCACCGACCTGGCCGAGGCCCGGCGCGGGCGCATGGTCACCGGGGCCTCGCTGTTCGTGCTGGGGTTCACCGCCGTGTTCGTCTCCGGCGGCGCCCTCTTCGGCTACTTCGGCTCGACCTTGCAGGAGCACAAGGACACCATGTCCAAGGTGCTCGGCGTCCTCATGGTCCTCATGGGTGTCTTCTTCATGGGCATGATGCCCTGGCTCACCCAGCGCGAGTTCCGGTTCCACAAGCGGCCGGTCGCCGGCCTCGTGGGCGCCCCCGTACTGGGCGCCCTCTTCGGGATCGGCTGGACGCCCTGCATCGGCCCCACGCTCGCCTCGGTGCTGGCGCTCTCCTCCGACCAGGCGAGCGCCGGACGCGGGGCCATACTGACCATCGCGTACTGCGTCGGTCTGGGCGTGCCGTTCGTCGTCGCCGCGATCGCCTTCCGCAAGGCGCTCGGTGCCTTCGGCTGGGTCAAGCGCCACTACGTGTGGGTGATGCGGATCGGCGGCGGCATGATGATCGTGACCGGTCTGCTCCTGCTGACCGGCGCGTGGGACGGCATCGTGCAGGAGATGCAGGGCTGGTCCGACGGCTTCACGGTAGGGGTCTGATTCATGAGCACGACACGGGACACTGACGTGCGGACCGACAGCGGCGAGAACGGCAACAGCGGCAAGGGTGGTCCGAACAGAGAGAGTGACGCCGGTGATCTCGGTGCCGCCGGGGCCCAGTTGTCCACCGCGCCCCGCGAGACCGCGATGCCCGGCTCCTTCGGCGGTGTGCGCGCCCCCGGTGTCGTCGGCCGGCTCGCGTGGGGCGGCCGTGAGGTCATCGGCTGGGCCCGCTGGATGTGGCGGCAGCTGACCTCGATGCGGGTCGCGCTGCTCCTGCTCTTCATGCTGTCCCTCGGCGCGATCCCCGGCTCGCTGATCCCGCAGTCCGGGACCGACGAGACGAAGGTCGCCGACTTCCAGGCACGGCACACCACGGTCGGGCCGATCTACGAGAAGCTCGGGCTGTTCCACGTGTACAGCTCCACGTGGTTCTCCGCGATCTACATCCTTCTCTTCGTCTCGCTCATCGGCTGCATCGTGCCGCGCACCTGGCAGTTCGTCGGCCAGCTGCGGGGCCGCCCGCCGCGCGCGCCGAGGCTGCTGACCCGGCTGCCCGCGTACACGACGTGGCGGACCGAGGCCGCGCCCGAGGAGGTGCGGGACGAGGCGCTGAAGGTCCTGAAGAAGCGGCGCTTCCGCGCGGACCTCGCCGGGGACGCGGTCGCCGCCGAGAAGGGCTACCTCCGTGAGATCGGCAACCTCGCCTTCCACATCGCGCTGATCGTGATGCTGACCACCTTCGCCTGGGGCCAGCTCTTCAAGTCCGAGGGCAACAAGCTGATCGTCGAGGGCGACGGTTTCGCCAACACCCTCACGCAGTACGACGACTTCAAGTCCGGGAGCCTCTTCGACACGGACGACCTGGAGCCGTTCAGCTTCGTACTGGACGACTTCCAGGGCACGTACGAGACGACGGGCCCCAACAAGGGCACCCCGCGCACCTACCAGGCGGGCGTCGACTACAGCGTGGGCGCCGACGGCGCGGAGCAGAAGAAGACCGTCAAGGTCAACCAGCCGCTGGTGATCGGCGACTCGAAGGTCTACCTCACCGCCCACGGTTACGCGCCTGTCGTCACCGTCCGGGACGGCAAGGGCGACGTCGTCTACCGCCAGGCCGTGCCCCTGCTGCCGCTGGACTCCAACGTCACCTCGACCGGCGCGATCAAGGTCATGGACGGCTACAAGAACGCCAAGGGGAAGCAGGAGCAGCTGGGCATCCAGGCCTTCTTCCTCCCGGCGTACGGGGGCGACGGCACCGCGGTGGTCTCGCAGTTCCCGGCACTGCTGAACCCGGTGCTCAACCTGGCGGCGTACCACGGCGACCTCGGTGTCGACGCGGGCCTCCCGCAGAGCGTGTACCAGCTGGAGAAGAAGAACCTTAGGGAGTTCAAGAACTCCAAGGGCGAGCAGCTCAGGGAGAACCTGAAGCCCGGCGAGACCATGCAGCTGCCGAACGGCGCCGGCTCGATCACCTTCGAGAAGGGGATCAAGGAGTGGGCGAACTTCCAGGTCACCCGGCAGCCCGGGGCCGGCTGGGCGCTCGGCGGAGCCGTCACCGCCATCTTCGGGCTCGCCGCCTCCCTCTTCATCCAGCGCCGCCGCGTGTGGGTGCGTGCCGTGACGGGCCCCGACGGCGTCACGGTCGTCGAGATGGCGGGCCTCGGCCGCAGCGAGTCCGCCAAGGTCCCGGAGGAACTGGGCGTCCTGGCGGGCCACCTGTACGACCTGGCGCCGGGCGCACCCGAGGCCCCGGACAGGGACGCGGTCGAGGCCCCGGTCGACACCGGGGACCCCGAGCCAGGCCCGGACCCCGAGCCAGGCCCGGACCCGGAGGCCGAGAACGTGACACCCACCGCCGTGACCCCCGCTGAATCCCCCGCCGAAACCACCCCCGAACCCCCCGCCGTACCTGCCGAAGGGGCTGAGAACAAATGACTCTCGCCGCCGCAACAGACCTCGCCGCCGCGACCAACGAGCACCTCGCGAACGTCAGCAACACGCTGATCTACTCCGCGATGGCCGTCTACACGCTGGCCTTCTTCGCGTACATCGCCGAATGGCTCTTCGGCAGCCGCAGCAAGGTCGGCCGTACGGCCGCCGCGCTGACCGCCACCGACGCGGGCGCCGCCAAGAAGGCCGCGGGCCCCGCGGTCACCGTGCAGAACGCGGGCGGCACCGCCGTGCTGGAGCGGCCCCAGGTCGTCACGCGGGCCGCGGCCGGCGCGCGGGACGTGCCGGACGGGCCCGGCGCGCACGGCGGGGACGTGCAGGGGGACCTCTACGGGCGGATCGCCATCTCCCTCACGGTGCTCGCCTTCCTCATCGCGTTCGGCGGCGTGCTCACCCGCGCCCTGTCGGTGCAGCGGGCGCCGTGGGGCAACATGTACGAGTTCAACATCACCTTCTCCACCGTCGCCGTCGCCGTGTACCTCGCGCTGCTCGCGATGAAGAAGAACGTCCGCTGGATGGGCCTCTTCCTGGTGACCACGGTCCTCCTGGACCTCGGCCTCGCCGTCACCGTCCTGTACACCGCGAGCGACCAGCTGGTGCCGGCCCTCCACTCGTACTGGCTCTACATCCACGTCTCCACGGCGATCTTCTGCGGCGCGGTCTTCTACGTGGGCGCGGTCGGCACGATCCTGTACCTCTTCAAGGACTCGTACGAGAACAAGCTGGCGACCGGCGGCAAGCCCGGCCGTTTCGCGACCTCCGTGCTCGAACGGCTGCCCGCCTCGGCGTCGCTCGACAAGTTCTCCTACCGGGTGAACGCCGCGGTCTTCCCGCTGTGGACGTTCACGATCATCGCCGGTGCCATCTGGGCGGGCGACGCGTGGGGCCGCTACTGGGGCTGGGACCCCAAGGAGACCTGGTCCTTCATCACCTGGGTCGCCTACGCCACCTATCTGCACGCCCGCGCCACGGCGGGCTGGAAGGGCCGCAAGGCCGCGTACATCGCGCTCATCGCGTTCGCCTGCTGGCTGTTCAACTACTACGGCGTGAACATCTTCGTCACCGGCAAGCACTCCTACGCCGGGGTCTGACCGTCCGACCGCTCCGCCTCGACGGTGCGTGGGGTCTCGTCGGGGGCCGGCGGCGACAGGGGTACGAGGAGCGCCCGGGACGAGGCCGTGCCACCGGGTGCCCAGCCGCTCGCACGGGCCAGCTCGGGCAGGGTGGCGCGGGTCGCGTTGCGCAGGGCCGGATGGCCGTGCCCGCGCAGCCCGGCGAAGAACGCCACCGGGTCGGCGATGCCGTCGGCCCGGTCCCGCAGCACCGCCCCGATCAGCCCGATGCCCGGCTCGGTCTGCGCGTTGTCGATGAGGATCACGGGTCGGCCGGGCCGGTGCCCGCGCGGCAGCGAACCGCCGTACGCGTCGTCGAGGTCGGCCAGCAGGGCCCGTACGAGATGTCCCTCGGCGTGGGTGCGGGAGTAGCCGCCCGCCCTGAACTGCCCCGAGAGCAGGACGAGTCCGAGCTTGGGGTTGCCGGCGGAGCCGGGGTGGTCGCGGTACCAGGTGGCGGCCTTCCGCAACCGGCGGTGCGTGGGCGAGACCCCTTCGGAGAACGCCTCCAACGTGGCCTCGACGACCGGCTCGACCACCGGCCCCGCGCCTGCACCGGCACCGGCCTCCGCCCCCGGCTCCGTACCCGACAGAGCCTCGGTCAGCCTGGCCGACGCCCGGCCGACCCAGCGGGCCCCGAACCCGCCGAACCCACCGAACCCGCCCACCCACGGGCCCGTGTCGTTGAACAGCAGGATCCGCTCCGCCTCCCGGCGGGCGCGGGACACGTCCCGGTCGTGCCAGCCGCCCGCCGCCACGGCCAGCAGGCCCACCGCGAGCCTCGGGAACGGGATCCGGCCCGCGTCGGCCACCGGCTCCGCGAGCTGTTCGGCGATCGTCACCAGGGCCTGAGACACGGGCGACCAGACCTCGTACGGCTGTCCCGCGGGAGCCCATGCGAACAGGTCCGCCTCGCAGTCGATCAGCGCGACGGGCGTCCGCCCCTCGTACGCGGCCCGCAGTTCCGCCAGTACCGTGCTCTTGCCGAGGCCGCGGGCGCCCGCGAACACCACGAAGGGGACGTCCTTCGGGTGCTCGTACGGACTGGTCCCGTGCTGGAACGGGCGCAGCCCGACGAGCCGTGCGGCGAGGCCGGGCGGTTCCGTGTCGAACAGCGCCCCTCGGCCGTGCAGCCCTCTGCGCACCGCGTCTCCCCCCGGGGCCCGTGGGTCCTGTCTTAGGTGAGGTGTATCAACCGGCCGGAGGCCAGGGGGCGTTGTTTCGGAGTGGGTCGGGCGATGTCCGCAGGCTTCCGTAGGCTTCCACAAATGTCGGCGCCGTCGGCCGAGTCCGACCACGGAGCGGCCGGCTCACTTCCCTCCGCTTCCCTTCGCTTCCCCCCACCTCAGTTCACTTCAGTTCACCGTGATCGAGGCCAGCTTCGCCCGCAGGTACACATGGGAGTCGACGGGCTCGTACGCCACCCGTCCCACCGGGGCCGGGACCGACTCGACGCGGGTGCCCGGGGTGCACTCGCCGAAGTACACGAGGGACATCAGCTCCTCGGTGGGTTCGTCGGCCGGTGGGGGAAGGACCCGATGGCGGCCCGAGCGCCAGCGGTCGCCGGTCCAACGGGCCATCAGGTCCCCGATGTTGACGGTGAACGCGGCCGGGTCGAAGGGCGCGTCCTCCCAGCCGCCGTCGTCCGTGTAGACCTGGAGTCCGCCCTTGCCGGCCTGCCGGTCGAGGATGGTGACCGTGCCGAAGTCGGTGTGGGGGCCGATCCGGAACTGGCCCTCCGCGGGCTCGCCGACGACCTCCCTGCCCGGGTACCAGTTGATGTTGAAGCCGTACGTCGGGTGGTCCATGTGCCGGGTGAAGAAGTCCGGTTCCAGGCCCAGCGCCTCGCCGAGCAGGGTGAGCAGGTGGTTCTCCAGCTCGCCCATCCGCGCCAGGTACTCCTCGCACAGGGCCCGGAGCCCGGGAGCCTGGGCCGGCCAGACGTTCGGCGCGTACCACTCCTCGTTGGTCCTCGGGTCGTCGAAGGGCTCGTGCGTCGCGAAGGTCAGGGACTCCTTCAGGTCGGGCGGCGTCGGGGTGCCCTCCGCGTAGCCGTTGGCCTCGGCGCCCGGACCGAGCCAGCCCCGGCCGCCGACCTTCACCGCGTACGGCTCCTTGGCCTCGGCGGGCAGCAGGAAGAAGGCACGGGCCGCCTCCCGGACCCGTACCCGCAGGGCGGGGTCGACGCCGTGGCCGGTCACCAGCAGGAACCCGGCGCTCCGCAGCGCCTCGTCGACGGTACGGGCGATCCGGGCACGGGCCTCGGGGCCACCGGACAGCCACGGCCCGAGGTCGACGGTCGGGACGCGGGGGCGGTCGGGGGGAAGGGCGTCACTCACCGATGTCCTCGTTCCAGAGTGCCGGGTTGTTCCTGACGAAGTCACGCATCAAGGAGACGCACGCGGCGTCGTCGAGGAGCACGATCTCCACGCCGTGCTCCGCCAGCCAGTCGTGCCCGCCGTGGAAGGTCTCGGCCTCCCCGACGACGACCCGGGAGATCCCGAACTGCCGGACCAGACCGCTGCAGTACCAGCACGGCGAGAGGGTGGTCACCATGGTCGTACCGCGGTACGAGACCTGCCGTCCCGCGTTCCTGAAGGCGGCGGTCTCGGCGTGTGCGGACGGGTCGCCGTCCTGGACACGGCGGTTGTGTCCCCGGCCGAGCAGGGTGCCGTCCGCCCCGTACAGCGCGGCGCCGACGGGGACGCCGCCCTCCGCGAGGCCGGTCCTGGCCTCCTCGACGGCGGTGGCGAGCCAGACGGCGGCCCGGGTCCGGTCGAGGCGCTCCATGTCGTTCATGGCCTCCACTCTCCTATGGCGGACGTGCCTGCGGCGGCCGTAGGCCGAACGCGACGACGGCGAGTCGGGCCGCGGGACGCGGCCGCGTCAGGGCTTTGCCTGTTCTTTACAACCCGGTGCCCCGCTGCCTCGTCTCTTTGCTCGATCCGTAACGCAGCCGCCCGTCACGTCACTTGGACGGGCGGCCCGACGAGAGAGAGCCCTTTATGCGCCGAACTGTCCTCAGCGCCATGGCACTTGCCTGCACCGCCGTGCTGGCGAGCACGGTGCCCGCGTTCGCAGACGACAAGCCTCCGACCCCCGTCTCCGCCACGGAGGCCCCCACCGTCGCGCCGAGCGAGGGCGGCACCGCGCCCGGGACCGAAGCCCCGAGCGCCGAACCGACCAGGGCGCCGAGCGAAGCGACCAAGGCGCCGAGCCCTGTGCCGACCAAGGTGCCGGACGCGAGCGAGGTCTCCGTCGTACCGAGTGGAGCGCCCGACACCGGTGTCGCGTCGTCGGAGTCCGGCGGCGGCGACGGCGGCCTGATCGGCGGCGCCGCCGCGGCGTTCGCGCTGAGCGGCGCGGCGGTCTACGTCGTACGCCGTCGGCGGGCGACCGGAGCATGACATTGCCCTCCGGGCGCGGCCCCTCCAGGCGGGTCTTCGTCACCGCCGCGATGGCCTCCCTGCTCGTGGGCTGCGGGGGCGGAGGGGGCGACAAGGCCGACGGGGCAGGCACCGCCGGCCGCGAGAGCACGCCGCCTTCCTCCGGTGCCGCCGGGAACGGGAAGGCGTCGGGGTCGGGGCGCACGGTGCGCGCACTGGCGCGCTCGGTCCCGGTCGGGCTGGAGATCCCCGCCATCGAGGTCGACACCCCGGTCATGCGGCTGGGACTGGCCTCGGACGGCAGCGTGCAGGTGCCCCCGGTCGAGGCCGACGACCGCGCGGGCTGGTACCGGCACTCACCGACGCCCGGCCAGGTGGGCCCGTCGGTGATCCTCGGCCACGTCACGGTCGGGTCCTACGGCGACGGTGTCTTCCGTCATCTCTCGCGGTTGCGACGGGGCGAGCGGATCGTGGCGCGCCTGGAGAACGGCACGGCGGCCCGGTTCACCGTCAGCGACGTACGGACGGTCGCGCAGGCGAAGTTCCCGACGGACGACGTCTACGGTGACGTGGGCCGTCCCGAGCTGCGGCTCATCACCTGCGGTGGTCCGCGCAGCGGCGACGGGTACCGCGACAGTGTGATCGTCTTCGCCGAACTGAGCGCGTGAGCCCCATGGCATTCCATCGGCACGCAGGCCGGCCCGACCCTGGAGCGTGGTGAAACGGTCCCGCGAGGAGGCAGCGACCGAGCTGTTCGCTGCCCTCTACCCACGCCTGGCCGGCTGGTGCCGCCGCCTGGTGGACGACGACGAGATGGCCCACGAGGTCGCCTCGGAGGCGTTCACCAGGCTCTGGGCCCGCTGGACCTCCGTGGCGGAGCCCCGCGGTTTCCTCTACGTCACCGCGGCCAACCTCGTCCGGGACCACTGGCGCAAGCTCGAACGTGAACGCAGAGCCGTGCACCGCGCGACGGTCGAGGCATCCGTCCGCCCGGAGACCGGACAGACCGACCCGTCGGTGCGGCTGCTCGTACAGTCCCTGCCGGAACGACTGCGCGTCCCGATCCTGCTTCACTATTACGCCGACATGCCGATCCGGGAGGTGTCCGTGCTGACCGGGCGCAAGGAAGGAACCATCAAGGCCGACCTCCACGCGGCCCGAGAACTGCTCCGCGCCCATCTGAGGAGAAGCGTTGATCACACACTCTGACGACGGTCCGGACTTCGAACCCGACGACCCCCTCACGGTCATCCTGCGGCCCTCCTCCGACTACCTCGGTCCGCCTCCCGGCCGGTACGAGGCGATCCGCCGCGGTGCGGCCCGCCGCCGGCTGCTGCGCACCGCAGCCGGGGCCGGCCTGCTGTGCGCCGTCACCGCCCTCGTCGTGCTGCCGGTCCGCCTGGCGGCACCCGACCGGCCGGTGTCCCCGACGGTCCCGCTCGCCCCGCCGCCCGAGCGCACTCCCCCGGCCACGACCTCGGTCCCGCCCACCACACAGCCGTCGACGGATCCCGGCACGTCCCGGGCCCCCGGGGAGAAGCCGACCTCGATCCCCGGTGGCCCCACCGGGGCAGCCCCCGAGGAGCCGCCGGTACCGACGGCCGCACCGTCGGAGCCGTCGAAATCGGTGTCGACCTCGACTCCGGACTCAAGTGGGGCCCCGGCTCCCGACCCGACTCCGACTCCGGAATCGGCATCGGAGTCACAGGTCACGAGCGCGCCCCGCTGACCGACTGCCAGATCCGCTCCGGCAGGATCCGCGCGGCGTCGTCCAGGTCGATGTCGTCGATGCCCGAGAGCCAGCGGCGGGCCACGGCGACGACGGGCCCCAGGACCAGGGACTCGATCAGCGGCAGGGGGAGCGGGGCGACCTCGCCCGACGCGACGTGGGGCTGTATCCAGAGCGCGAACGCCGAGACCTTCGTCGCCTGGGTGTCGCGGAGTTCCTGGCCGTCCGCCATCCCCATCCGGTCGACGATGGGGGAGTGCACCAGCAGTGCGGCGTCCGGGTGTTCCTTGGTGAAGCCCAGGTAGCTCCGCACGAGGGCGTCGATGCCCGAGCGGGCGGTGCGCGTGCCCTCCAGGGCCGTGACCAGCTCGCCGAGCAGCTGGCCCAGCCAGCGGTGCGCCAGCGCGACGAGGAGCCCGTCGAGGCTGCCGAAGTGGTGGTAGAGGCTGCCCAGGCTCACGCCGCTCGCCTTCGTGACGGCGTTCACCGTGAGTCCCTGCTCGCCCGATTCGGCGAACACGCGCAGTGCCGCGTCCAGGAGCAGGGCGGCGGTCGCCTCACCGCGCTGCTGCTTCCGACTCATGCGGGGGTCGCCCTCCTCTGCGCTCGCGCTCTTTCTGCGTGCTCTTTACCGGATGTTCTCTTTGCCGGAGCAGTTCTAGAGCATTTTTCTAGAAAGTACTTCCAATTCTACGGCCCGACAGCCCAGACTTGATCCTTGCCGGACGAGTGGGTCCGCCCACCGGAGGGGGATGGGCGGACCCGCCGCCGGTCGAACGGCTGTGGTGAGTGGTACGGGCAGTGACCGTGAACGGGGAAGTCGGGGCAGGCGTGTTCGATCTGAGTGGAAGCGGGGCCGAACCACTGGAGGAGGAGGACCCGCGGACCATCGGTTCCATTCCTCTGGCGGGCCGGCTGGGTGCGGGTGGCATGGGCCGGGTGTTCTTAGGGGTCCACGAGGGGCGGTACGTCGCGGTCAAGCAGGTGCTGCCCTCCGTCGTCGCCGAGGACAAGGACTTCCTGCGCCGCTTCGGGCACGAGCTGGACAACCTCGCTCTGCTGCCCGCCGAGGCCACCGCGCCGCTCCTCGCCGGTGACGGCGCAGCCCGCCCGCCGTGGTTCGCCACCGCGTACGTACCCGGGCTCACCCTGAGACAGGCCGTCGAGCTGAACGAGGAGCCCCTGCCCGCCGAAGCGCTGTGGGCCCTCCTGCGCGAGGCGGCCGCCGGCCTGGCCGCGGTGCACGCGCTGGACATGGTGCACCGGGACCTCAAGCCGTCCAACGTCATGCTCACCCTCGACGGCGCCACGCTCATCGACTTCGGGGTGGCCCGCGCCGCCGAGCAGAGCAAGGTCACGGTGACCGGCATGGTGGTCGGCACCCCCGCCTACATGGCGCCCGAACAGGCATCGGGAGCGCGGACGCTGGACGGCGCCACCGATGTGTTCGCGCTGGGTTCGGTGCTCGCCTACGCGGCGTGCGGGCGCCCGCCGTTCGGGGACGAGTCGGGCCACGGCGTGCTGTACCGCATCGTCCACGAAGAGCCCGACCTGACTCCCGTACGGGACGTGGATCCCGAACTCGCCGACCTGGTCGCGGCCTGCCTCGGCAAGACACCCGAGGACCGGCCCACCGCCGCCGACCTCCTCGAACGCGCCGACGCGCACGGCCCGTTCACCGCGCCGCTCTGGCCGCGGGACATCACCGAGCACCTTGCCGAGCGGGCCGCCTTCGCCGCGCGGGTGCAGGAGATCGACGTACCCGGGCCGCCGACGGTGCCCGAGCCTGTCCCTGCGCCCGTACCGGTACCCGAACCCGTACCCGTACCCGAACCCGAACCCGTCTCCGAGTCGGCGTCGAAGGACAGGCCCCAGCGCCGGCGTCGGCGTACCCGGGTGCTGCTCGCCGTCGTCCCGGTCGTGGTGGTGACCGGTACGACCCTTGCCATCCAGTACCTCCCGAACGTGACCTCGCCGGACGGGGACGACACGGCACGGTCCACGCCGACCGCCTCGGCACAGGTGTCGGGCAGCCCCACATCCTCCGCGCCGAGCGGCTCGAAGTCCCCGGACGACGAGAAGGCCGGAGGCGAGGGAGGGGAGAAGGGGAAAGGGAAGGACGGCGGCACCGGTGACGGCGGGTCCCGGGCGTCGGGCTCCGGAGGCGCGGGCGCCGCGCAGGACGCCGCCGGTGGTGCGGGGGACGGTTCCGGCGGCTCGGACGCGGGCGGTGGCTCGAAGGGCTCGGGCGGCTCGGACGGTTCCGGAGGGGCGAGCGGGTCCGGCGGGTCCGGTTCGGCCGACGGAGCCGGTGGTACGTCGGCCGGGGGCGACGCGGGCCTGCCCACCTCGGGCACGCATCGCTACCGGAACGGCAACACCGGCAAGTGCCTCAACAACGTGTACTCCGCGGCCAGTTCGGGCGACTGCTCGGGCTCGGCCACCTCCTGGACCGTACGGAGCGTGTCCGGCGGGTTCGAGCTGGTCAACAAGTCGGCCGGGCAGTGCCTGTCCGCGAACATGATCGGCCAGGCCGTCTTCGTGAGCAACTGCGGTGCGGCCGGCACCGTCTGGAGCGCGGGCTCGGGCAGCACCATCAAGAGCGGCAGCAACGGCGGCTGCCTCGACCTGGGCCAGGACGGCGGGGCGACGGCGACGACCTGCGCGGGGAAGGCTTCGCAGCGCTGGTCGGCGGTGTGACGTACGCGGCCCGGCCGGGGCCGCTGCCGTAGCTGTCGGGAACGGGGCTCAGGGCTTCGGCGGCGCCGAGTCCTCCGGGCCCTCGCCCGTACCGCTCTCGCGGCGCTTCAGTTCCTCCTCGCGGCGGCGCAGGTCGGCCTCCCAGTCCTTGAGGTGGGAGTCGTCGTCCGCGCCCTCGCCGTCCTTCGCCCCACCGTCCTCGCTCTCGCCCTCGGCCTTGCCACTGCCCTGGCCGCTGCCCTTGCTGTCGTCCTTGAGGGACTTCAGGAAGTCGGGGTTGTCGTCGGGCGCGACCCAGCCGCCCCCGCGGGCCGAGGACGTGCCGCGCGGTGTGCGGACGCGGCCGACGATCAGCCACGAGATGGAGCCGACGAGCGGGAAGAGCAGCACGAGGATCGCCCAGAGGGGCTTCGGGATGTAGCGGACGTCCTTCTCATCGGTGGTGATGCAGTCGATGAACGCATAGATGCTGAGTGCCAGTGGCACCAGGATCAACAGCACCCGAAGCATGCGGCGGTCCCCCTGCTTGTGGAGATGCGTGCGGTGATGGGGCCGGATGAGCGGCCCCCGTTACAGGGCCAGGGTAGCGAGTAGCCGATACTGGGACGCATGGCTTACGACGATCTTCGCTCGCTGCTCCGGGCGCTGGAGCGCGAGGGCGACCTCAAGCGCATCAAGGCAGAGGTGGACCCGCACCTGGAGGTCGGGGAGATCGTCGACCGGGTGCAGAAGGCGGGCGGCCCCGCGCTGCTCTTCGAGAACGTGCGCGGTTCCGCGATGCCGCTCGCGATGAACGTCTTCGGGACGGACCGCCGCCTCCTCAAATCGCTCGGCCTGAAGTCGTACGGCGAGATCAGCGAGAAGATCGGCGGGCTGCTGCGGCCCGAGCTGCCGCACGGGTTCGTCGGGGTGCGCGAGGCCTTCGGGAAGCTCGGCACCATGACGCACGTACCGCCGAAGAAGGTGAAGTCCGACAAGGCGCCGGTCCAGGAGGTCGTGCTCAAGGGCGACGACGTCGACCTCGACCAGTTGCCGGCGCTCTTCACCTGGCCGCAGGACGGCGGGTCCTTCTTCAACCTGGGGCTCACCCACACCAAGGACCCCGAGTCCGGCATCCGCAACCTCGGGCTCTACCGCCTCCAGCGCCACGACAAGCGCACCATCGGCATGCACTGGCAGATCCACAAGGACAGCCGCAACCACTACCAGGTGGCGGCGCGCAAGGGCGAGCGCCTGCCGGTCGCGATCGCCTTCGGGTGCCCGCCCGCGGTGACGTACGCGTCCACGGCCCCGCTGCCCGGTGACATCGACGAGTACCTCTTCGCCGGGTTCATCCAGGGCCGGCGGATCGAGATGGTGGACTGCAAGACGGTGCCGTTGCAGGTGCCGGCGCAGGCCGAGGTCGTACTGGAGGGCTGGCTGGAGCCCGGCGAGATGCTGCCGGAGGGACCCTTCGGCGACCACACCGGCTTCTACACGCCGCAGGAGCCCTTCCCGGCGCTCACCATCGACTGCGTCACCATGCGGGAGCGCCCGCTGATCCAGTCGATCGTGGTGGGCCGCCCGCCGACGGAGGACGGGCCGCTGGGCCGGGCGACGGAGCGGTTCTTCCTCCCCCTCCTCAAGATCATCGTGCCGGACATCGTGGACTACCACCTCCCCGAGGCGGGCGGCTTCCACAACTGCGCGATCGTCGCGATCGACAAGAAGTACCCGAAGCACGCGCAGAAGGTGATGCACGCCGTCTGGGGCGCCCACATGATGTCCCTGACCAAGCTGATCGTGGTCGTCGACTCCGACTGCGACGTCCACGACCTGCACGAGGTCGCCTGGCGCGCGCTGGGCAACACGGACTACTCCCGTGACCTCACCGTCGTCGAGGGGCCGGTCGACCACCTCGACCACGCCTCGTACCAGCAGTTCTGGGGCGGCAAGGCGGGCATCGACGCCACGCGGAAGTGGCCCGAGGAGGGGTACACCCGGGACGGCGGCTGGCCTGAGATGGTCCTCTCGGACCCGGACACCGCGGCCAAGGTCGACCGTCGCTGGAAGGAATACGGACTCTCGTGAGCAGCGCATCAGCCGCGATCCCGCAACCCGGGCGCACCAAGGCGTTCCTACGCCTCGTCATGATCGAGCACTCCGTCTTCGCGCTGCCGTTCGCGTACATCGCGGCGCTGACGGCGATGTTCCTCGACGACGGCAACATCCAGTGGGGCCGGCTGCTCCTGGTCACGATCGCGATGGTCGGGCTGCGTACGTTCGCGATGGCGGCGAACCGGATCATCGACCGGGAGATCGACGCCCGCAACCCCCGTACGGCCCACCGCGAGCTGGTCACCGGTGCCATGTCGGTGAAGCACGCCTGGACGGGCGCGCTGGTGGCCGTGGTCTTCTTCCTCGGCGCCGCGGCCCTGCTCAACCCGCTCTGCCTGGCGTTGGCGCCCATCGCGGTGATCCCGATGGTGGTGTACCCGTACGGCAAGCGGTTCACGAACTTCCCGCAGGCCATCCTCGGCCTCGCGCAGGCGATGGGGCCCATCGGCGGCTGGCTGGCGATCACCGGCGAGTGGTCGTGGGACGCCGTGATCCTCGGCCTGGCGGTCGGGGTGTGGATCGGCGGCTTCGACCTGATCTACGCCTGCCAGGACGTGCAGACGGACCGCGAGGTCGGCGTGAAGTCGGTCCCGGCCCGCTTCGGCATCCCCGCCGCGGTCTGGGGAGCCCGGGGCTGCCACACGGTCACGACGGCCCTCTTCGTCTGGTTCGCGCTGGCCACGGACGCGGGCGCGTTCTTCTGGCTGGGCCTGGCGATCGTCGCGGGCGCGTTCCTGTACGAACACACCATCGTCCGCCCGACCGACCTGTCCCGCCTGAACCGCGCGTTCTTCCAGGTCAACGGCTTCATCGGGATCGCCCTGTTCGTGTGCGCGCTGCTCGACCTGCTGGTCCGCGGTCTGACGGTCTGACCGTTCGCCGTGTGGGCGACGGCCGGCGGCGCTCTTCGCGGGTTTCGCGGGCGCGGTGGACGTAATTGCCCCCATGCGTGCCCTCGCGGACGGCGACAAACCGCGCCGGAGTCCGCGACGATGCGATGTCAGCCCGCCGAACGACGTCGGAGACGGCGGAGATGACGGAGATGACGGAAGAGAGTGGATGATGCGCCGGTCGGTTCGAGACGAGACACACGCGCGGGGAACGGCCCCCGCGCCCAAGCGTGCCCCGGACCGGCTGGAAGACCCGACCGCGCGGCCGGGTTTCCCTCGGTCCGCCCGCTCCTCGGCCCTGCTGGCGTTGCAGGACAGCGCGGGCAACGCGGCGGTCACCACGGCGATCCAGCGCGTGCAGACGCCGGGCGGCAAGCGCAAGAGGTCCGAGTCCCCGGAGGACCAGGGGCCGTCCAAGCTGACACGGGCACGGGCACGGGAAGCCGATTCCTCCTCGGAGGAATCCGCGGAGGAGAGGGAAGAGCCGTTCTCCACGCAGAACGTGGCCGTGATCGACACCTTGCTGACCAAGGTGTCCAGACTGATGGAGGAGATGGAGGAGAAAGGCGCGCCCGACAACGCCAAGAGGGCCGCCCGAGAAAGGCAGGCCATCCTCTCCCTCGTGCGGAACCTGACTCCCATGCGGTCGGTGGAGACCGTGAACGAGGCCATCAGGCTCGTCAGCCGGCGAGGGGACAGCAAGACGAGGACCACGTATCTGGCGAAACTCAAGGAGCAGCGCACCTACCTCGCGCAGGAGTTCCCGTCCGCGGGCCCTCCGACCGCGGAGTCCCTCCAAGCCCTGTGGCCCAAGATCGTGCCCGCCTTCGGCAGCGTCGGCAAGGTGGGCCAGGACGGCTGCGAGGACCGGGCCCACAAGATCTGCCTGGCCATCGCCAAGGCGTCTCCGTCGATCGCCGCCCACCAGCTCTCGAAACAGTGGGCCACGTCTTCGGGGGCCCGGCTGCACGCCCGACACCAGTGGAGGCACCATGTCGCGGCCTCGGTGACGACCGCGGACGGCATCCTGGTCATCGATCCCGTCTTCTCCAGTTCGAAGCCGATCGGGCTGAGCGAGTGGGCCGGTCGCGTCCAGGTGGACAAGGACAAGGACGTCCACCAGGCCGCGTGGGGATTCCTCGGCAGGCCGGGTGACGACAATCGACCGGACTCCCACAGCGCCACGATGTACCTGCCGACCGACTCGGACTCCTGACGCACCGCACCTGGGCCCCCGCCGGTAGGCTCAGGGTGTGAACGCAGGAGAAACAGAGCGTCGGCCTTGGATCGTGGGGGTGTCCGGCGCGTCCGGAACGCCGTATGCCGCTGCCGTACTGCGTGCTCTCCTCGCGGCCGGTGAGCGCGTCGACCTGGTCGTCTCGCGGGCCTCGCGGCTCACCCTGCTCGACGAGACCGGGATCAGCTTCCGGGACGCCCACTGGCAGGACGACCTGCGCCAGTGGCTGGGCCGGGGGGCCGACGGCAAGCCCGGCACCTTCGCGGTGGACGTCGAGGGCGTACGGCACTGGAGCGCGGGGGACCTGGCGGCGGGGCCGTCCTCAGGCTCGTACCCCTGCAAGGGCATGCTGATCGTGCCCGCCTCCACGGCCTGTGTCGCCGGAGTCGCGCTCGGCCTCTCCAAGGACCTGTTGCAGCGCGCCGCGAGCGTCACGCTCAAGGAGCGGCGCAAGCTGGTCGTCGCCGTCCGGGAGACCCCGCTGAACGGCCAGACGCTGCGGCATCTGGTGACGCTCGACGACGCGGGCGCGACCGTACTGCCGGCCTCCCCGGCGTTCTACGCGGGCGCCACGCACATCCAGGACCTGGTGGACTTCGTCGCCGGACGGGTGCTGGACGCGGCGGGCGTCGGGCACACCCTCTACCGCCGCTGGGAAGGCGAACTCGGCGGCGGCTCGCGCACCACCACCTGAACACCCGCACCACCTGAGCACAGCAGCAACGCGGCAGCACCCACTCATCACTTCAGGCACCACTTCAGGAACTTTTCAGCGGAAGGCTAGCGATCGCATGGACGCGGTGGACAGGCAGCTCATCCAGGCTCTCAGGGAGAACGGCCGGGCCTCCTACGCGGAGCTGGGACGCCTCGTCGGACTGTCGGGGCCCAGTGTCACCGACCGCATCAACCGCCTGGAGGCCGCCGGTGTCATCACCGGCTACCGGGCGACGGTCGACTCGGCCTCGCTCGGCCTCGGCGTCATCGCCCTCATCGGCATCTCCCTCTCCGACGCCGCCGACCACGAGGACGTGGCCCGCCGGATGAAGGACCTCAGCGAGATCGAGGACTGCTGGTTCATCGCCGGCGACGACTCCTACATGCTCAAGGTGCGCGCGTCCGACGTGGACGGCCTGGAGCGGACCATCCGGCGGCTGTCGGGGACCAAGGGCGTCTCCAGGACCCGTACCACCATCGTGCTCTCCACGAAGTGGGAGAACCGGGTGGGTGAACTGCCCGAGGAGGAGTAGGCGGAGGAGCAGCACGGGCGCGGAGTACGGTTGGGGAACTTGTCGCAGGTCACGCGGGACAAGGGCGTGCAGGTCACGCAGGTGAAGCAGGTCACAGGGAGAGGTGCACGCATGGACGTCGGGCTCAAGCGCGAGCTGGAGGACAAGGTCCGGGCCGGTGAGCGGCTGACCCGCGAGGACGGCATCGCGCTCTACGAATCGGACGACCTGGCCTGGCTGGGCGGCCTCGCCCACGAGGTGCGCACCCGTAAGAACGGTGAAGTCGTCCACTTCAACATCAACCGCCACCTCAACATGACGAACGTGTGCACCGCGTCGTGCGCCTACTGCTCGTTCCAGCGCAAGCCGGGCGAGAAGGACGCGTACACGATGCGCATCGAGGAGGCGGTGAAGCTCGCCAAGGCGATGGAGGGCGACAACCTCACCGAGCTGCACATCGTCAACGGCCTGCACCCCAACCTGCCGTGGCGGTACTACCCGCGGTCGCTGAGCGAGCTGAAGAAGGCCCTCCCGAACGTCTCCCTGAAGGCCTTCACGGCCACGGAGATCCACCACTTCGAGACGATCTCCGGACTCAGCGCCTCCGAGATCCTCGACGAGCTGATCGACGCGGGTCTCGAGTCCCTGACCGGCGGCGGCGCGGAGATCTTCGACTGGGAGGTCCGGCAGCACATCGTCGACCACCGCACCCACTGGGAGGACTGGTCGCGCATCCACCGGCTCGCGCACGAGAAGGGTCTGAAGACCCCGTGCACGATGCTGTACGGGCACATCGAGGAGCCCCGTCACCGCGTCGACCACGTCCTGCGGCTGCGTGAACTGCAGGACGAGACCGGCGGCTTCCAGGTCTTCATCCCGCTGCGCTACCAGCACGACTTCGTGGACATGAAGGACGGCAAGGTCCGCAACCGCCTCCAGGCGCGTACGCAGATGGCCACCGGCGCGGAGGCCCTGAAGACCTTCGCGGTCTCCCGGCTCCTCTTCGACAACGTGCCGCACGTCAAGGTCTTCTGGGTCATGCACGGCGTCCAGACCGCCCAGCTGGCGCTCCAGCACGGCGCCGACGACATGGACGGCTCGGTCGTCGAGTACAAGATCACGCACGACGCCGACAACTACGGCACCCCGAACAAGCTGACCCGCGAGGACCTGCTCGACCTGATCCGCGACGCCGGCTTCCGCCCGGTCGAGCGGAACACCCGGTACGAGATCATCCGCGAGTACGAGGGCCCGGAGGCGGACCGCCGGGAGAGCCCGCAGGCGATGCGGGTCTGAACCCCGGCCTCACCAGCCTCACCGGGCGCGGTGGGAGCGCTCAAGCCGACGGCCGCTGTGGTCGATGTGGTCGACGGCTTGGGCGCTCAGCTGTTCGTGGCCGACGCCGACGCCGACGTCGACGTGGCGGGCGTGGGCAGTGAGCCCGTCCGGGCCTGGATGATTCCCTCCACGCCCTGCAAGAACGTGTCGGAGACCAGCTTCGGGTCGAAGAGGCAGCCGGCCGCCATCGCGCCGTCCCTGAGCATCACGAGGTGCCGGCCGGCCCCGTCGGCGGGCCCCTCTCCCGTCTGCGCCAGCAGCTCCGTGACGGTGTTCAGGAACCACTGCCGGTGCATCAGCACGGCCTGGTGGATCGGCTGGGCGGCGTCGGGATACTCGGCCGCCGCGTTGAGGAAGGCGCAGCCGCGGAACCCGGCGGACCGGATGCCGTCGGTGATGGACCTGCCGACCGCCCGCACCCTCTCGACCGGTGACTCGCTGCTCGCCCGAGCCGCGGCGATCTGCCCGCGGATGCCCCGGTCGGCCAGGTCGAGATAGGCGAGGACGAGCTCCTCCTTGCCCGCGAAATGCCGGTACAGCGTGGCCCGGGTCACCTGGGCCTCCGTGGTGATCCGGTCGATGCCGACCGAGTGGATGCCTTCCGCGTAGAAGATCCTGGTCGCCGTGTTCAGCAGCCGAGCGCGTGCTTCGGATGTGCTGACGCCTTCTTGACTCCGACTCATGCCGCTCATGCTGCCAGAGTACCAAAGCGGCGAGGGAGAACGTTCGGTATTGACAACGGGCCACCCTTGCCCTTTGACTGTGGTGCGAGCGGACGTGACCGAACGTTCTCCCTCACTCATCCGCTTTCCCCTCCTCTCCCTCTCCCTCCCTGATTGGTGGAACTCCTGTGGACACCTCCTTGGACAACCGCGTCGGCGCCGCCGCCACCTCCGCCCCCGTCGGCGTTCCCGCGGCCCTGCGCAAGCTGTACTTCGTCCGCTTTGCGTTCGCCGCGGTCTGGGCCGGCCTGCTGTTCGCGACCGCCGACACGCTGGGGCCGGTGAGCGCGACGCTGCTGGTGATCTACCCCTTGTTCGACGTGGCGGCCGCGGTCGTCGACGTCCGGGCCGCCAGGGCGAACGGCGGTACGGCCCCGGCCCTGATCGTGAACATCGTGATCAGCTCCCTGGCGGTCATCGGCCTGGCCGTCGCCGCCACCTCCGGCATCCCGGCCGTCCTGCGGGTCTGGGGAGCCTGGGCCGTCGTCTCGGGGATCGTCCAGCTCGTCGCGGGCGCCCTTCGCCGGAAGCTGGGCGGTCAGTGGCCGATGATCATCAGCGGTGCCATCTCCACCTTCGCCGGCACGTCGTTCGTCATGGCGGCCGGCAGCGACGACCCCACGCTGGGCAGCCTCGCCGGTTACGCCTTCCTCGGCGGCCTCTTCTTCCTCGTCTCGGCGCTCCGCCTGAACCGCGCCCGCCGCGGGGCGTGACCCCGCCCGCCACGGAGGTGAGGGCCTCGACTCGGTAGCCACCGGTCGCCGGTCGCCGGTCACCAGCCACCGGTCACCCATCACCCGCCACCCGTCACTTGAGCCACAGGTGGGGTAATGATTAATCTGCGGGCATGGCCCTTACGTTCGAGCTCGACCCCTCCGTCGATCCCGCCCTCCGCGACGGCATCGTCGCCCTGTGGGCGGACGTGTCCAACGCGGGCGGCTCCGTCGGCTTCGTACCCCCCGTCTCGCACGAGGCGATACGGCCGGAACTCATGAAGCACCTCGTCGCCATGGCGGAGGGCCGCACCCGTCTCCTGGTCGGCCGCGAGGAGGACGGGTCCGTCGCGGCGACCGCCTTCCTCGCCTTCAACACCCACCGGCTGATGACGCACTGGCTGTGGCTCTACACGGTGATGGTGCACCCGAGCCACCAGGGCAAGGGGTACGGCCGCGACCTGCTCACGGCCGCCGCCGACGCCGCCCGGGGGATCGAGGGCATCGAGGCGATACGGCTCACCTGCCGCGGCGGCGAGGGCCTCGAACGCTTCTACGGCTCCTGCGGCTACAAGGAGGTCGGCCGGGTGCCGGACGCGATCAGGGTGGCGCCGGGCGAGGACCGCGACGACATCACGATGCTGCTGTCGCTGGGCGCCCTCCGCTGAGAGCGGCCCGCCCGCCGGGGCACGCACCCCCCTACAAGATCGCGTCACCCCCGTGCTTCACTGGACGGTGCCCTTTGGGAAGTTCGGAACGGGAAGAGTGGATTGAGATGCTCCGCTACACACTGATGCGCCTAGGGATCTTCGCGGGCTGCCTCGTGGTCGTCTGGGGCCTCGTCTACTCCGGTGTCGCCCCGCGCGGCCTCGGCGACTCGAACGGCATGTGGATCGTCATGCTCTCCCTGCTGATCTCGGCGCCCATCAGCTTCGTCGTCCTGCGCAAGGAGCGTGACCGCGCCTCGATGCGGATCGTCGAGCGCGTCGACCGCGTCAAGTCCAACCTGGAGGCCAACCGCAGCCAGGAGGACGCGGTGGCGGACGAGGCGTCGCGCACCCAGGGTCAGTCCCAGGGCCAGACTCAGGGTCAGCCCCAGGGGCAGCCCCAAGGCCAGACTTCCTGAACCTCACGGTGGGCCGTGCCCGGCCCCCGGCAGAACATACTCTTTCCTGTATGGGTGCAGTGAAGAGCAAGCGGATGCCTCGTGCCGTGCGCGAACAGCAGATGCTGGACGCCGCCGTACGGACCTTCGGACAACGGGGTTACCGGGCCGCGTCGATGGACGAGATCGCCGATCTGGCGGGCGTGTCCAAGCCGTTGGTCTACCTGTACCTGAACTCCAAGGAAGACCTCTTCACCGCGTGCATCCGGCGTGAGGCGGCCGCCCTGACCGCGGCCGTACGCGCCGGAGTCCAGCCCGACCTGCCCGTCGACCGTCAACTCTGGGACGGACTGCGGGCGTTCTTCACCCACACCGCGCAGAACCCGGACGGCTGGGCGGTGCTGCACCTCCAGGCGCGTACGCACGGGGAGCCGTTCGCCGCCGAGGTCACCTCGATGCGGGAGGAGATCGTCGCGTTCGTCACCCAGCTGATCGTGGTCGCGGCGCGGGAGGCGCACAGCGACCCGTCGCTGCCCGAGCGGGAGGTCGCGGGCCTCGCGGAAGCCCTGGTGGGCGCCGCCGAGTCGCTCGCCGCCTGGGCGAACACCACCCCTCAGGTCTCCGCCCGGCAGGCCGCCGCGACCATGATGAACTTCGCCTGGGCGGGCCTCGGCGAGCTGATGGAGGGGCGCCCCTGGACGGAGTCCCCGGAACCGACGGCCCGACCCTGACCACAGCGGGAACGGGAACGGGAGCGGGAACGAGAACGGGGAGCGGGGGCGTAGCCGCAAGGCCCCGCTGGTCCGTTCGGCTCATGCCGACCGCTCGGCTCAGGCCGGTGGGAGCACCTCTCCCGTCAGGTGCAGTCGCTCGCCGTCGGCACCGCGCAGCTCGAAGCGGCCGTCCTTCGCTCCGTAGGTGACCGTCCCCGGCAGCAGCACGGGCGCCTTGAACTCCGCCCGCATCCGGACCGCTCGGGGTGTCGCCCCGTGCTCGGCGAGGCAGCGCGCCACGGTCCACATGCCGTGCGCGATGGCCCGGGGGAAGCCGAACAGCCGGGCGGTGAGGGGGTGGAGGTGAATCGGGTTGCGGTCTCCGGACGCGGCCCCGTACCGCCGCCCGACGTCCGCGGGGAGTTGCCACTCGGTGAGGACGGGCAGTGGGGGAGCCCCGGTGGGGACGGACCGACCGCCCGCACTCTCCGCCGTGGCGCCTTCCGCCGTTCCGGTCCCCGCTGTTCCGGTCCCCGCCGTTCCGGGTTCCGGCGTGGTGCGGTGGCGGGCCAGATACGTACTGCGTGACTCCCATACGAGTTCCCCGGCAGCCCTCGCCTCGGTCACGACGACCGCCTCGGTCCCGCGCCGGTGCGGTACCAAGTCCTCGACGTGCACGGAGAGTTCGTACACGCCGGTGGTCGTGAGCGCCCTGCGCCGAGTGATCTCGATGGAGGTGTGCACAAGGCCGAGCAGCGGAAGCGGGAACGCCCGCTCGCTCATCAGCCGCATGGCCGCAGGGAAGCCGAGCACATGCGGGTAGGTCAGGGGCAGTTCGTCCGCCCCCACGTCGAAACCGCAGGCCCGCTCGTACGCGGCGAGCCTGCCCAGGTGGATCCGGACATCGGGCAGCACCAGCCGGGTGCGGGGCGCGGTGACCCCCGTCCGGGGCCTTTTGAGCGGCGAGAGGAGGGCGCCCCGGGCGAGCAGCGGCCACAGGGACGGCGAACTGGTGAGGGTATGGCTGTTCATGGGTTCATGGCTTCCGTAAGGTCGTCGTCCATCGCTGACTCTCCTCCGTTCCGCAACGGGCCGGGCCACGGGCTCTTCCAGGGGGCGGGGAACTGCGCGCCGAGCGCTCACGCGCCGAGGAGGCTCTGCCCGCAGACCCGTACGACCTGGCCGTTGACGGCACCGGAACCCGGGCTCGCGAGCCACGCCGTCGTCTCGGCCACGTCCACCGGCAGGCCGCCCTGCGCGAGCGAGTTCATGCGCCGGCCCGCCTCGCGGATGAACAGCGGGACGGCCGCCGTCATCCGCGTCTCGATGAAGCCGGGCGCGATGGCGTTCACCGTCACCCCGTACTCCGCGAGCGCGCGCGGCCCGAGGGACCGTACGAGCCCCACGACGCCGGCCTTGGACGCCGCGTAGTTCGTCTGGCCCGCGTTCCCCGCGAGCCCGGCGATGGACGCGGTCGCCACGATGCGCCCGCCCGCCCGGAGCGTGCCGCCGGACAGCAGCGCGTCGGTCGTGCGCAGCACACTGGCGAGGTTGACGTCGAGCACCGAACTCCAGCGCTCGGCGGGCATGTTGACCAGGCGCCGGTCCCGGGTGATCCCCGCGTTGTGGACGAGGACGTCCAGACCCTCGGGCAGTGCGGCGGCGATCCGCGTACCGGCGTCGTCCGCCGTGATGTCCAGCGGCAGGGCGACCCCGCCGAGGCGTCCGGCGACCGCGGCCAGGTCTGCCTCGGCGGCGGGTACGTCCAGGCACACCACCCGTGCCCCGTCCCGCGCCAGCGTCTCGGCGACCGCCGCGCCGATCCCGCGCGCGGCGCCGGTGACCAGGACGGTCCGCCCGGCGAGGGGCTTCGCCCAGTCCGCGGGTGCAGTCACCTCGCCCGTGCCGACCTCGATCACCTGCCCGCTGACGTACGCCGACCGGGGCGAGAGCAGGAAGCGCAGCGTCGACTCGGCGGCGTGGGCGTCCGTGAGCCGTACGAGATTGACGGTCCTGCCCCGCCCGATCTCCTTGCCGAGCGACCGTACGAACCCTTCGAGTCCCTGCTGCACGGCGGCCTGGTGGTGGTCGGCGGGGTCCAGGGGGGCGCCGAGCACCACGACGCGCCCGCTCGCGGCGACCGACCGTACGACGGGGTGGAGCGCCGCGTGCACCTCGGCGAGGGTGTCGATGTCACGGACACCGGTGGCGTCGAGGACGACGGCGACGGGGGTGACGGGAGTGACTGGGGTGACGGGTGAGTCGGATACGTCGGATACATCGGATACGGCGGGTGCGGCGGGGGTCGTGGAGGTTGCGGAGGATGCGGAGGTGGCGGAGTGCTCGTCCCGGCCGGCGAGGTCCAGTCCCGAGCGGGCCAGGACGGGGATCAGATCCAGATCGCTCCTGCCCGCGGTCAGGTGCAGCAACCTGCCCCGCAGCGCGGGCTGTTCGGGGCTCCATCGGCGCAGCCCGGCAGGCTGGGGCAGGCCGAGCCGGCGCGTCAGGAAGCGGCCGGGCGCGGTGCCCGTGAGGCTCAGATAGCGGTCGGCCATGATCCAGCTCCAGTTCGGTCGGATGCGCTCACTCGGTACGGCTCACTCCGTGCTTACTCTGGAGTAAGGTTACCGGAGGTAAGCCTATGTCACAGCGAGGAGCAGGTCGAGATGAGTCCCGTTGAGCCCCTCCGCGCACCGCTCGAACCCCTTCGCGCGCCGCAGCCGCGCCGCGTCGCGGTCATCGGCGGCACGCGCATCCCCTTCGCCCGTTCCGACGGCCCGTACGCGACCGCCTCGAACCAGGAGATGCTGACCGCAACCCTCGACGGCCTCGTGGACCGTTTCGGGCTCGAAGAGCCGGGAGCGGTGGGGGAGTTCGTCGCCGGTGCCGTCCTCAAGCACAGCCGCGACTTCAACCTCGCGCGCGAGACGGTGCTCGGCTCACGGCTCGACGCCCGTACCCCCGCGTACGACATCCAGCAGGCCTGCGGCACCGGTCTCCAGGCGGTGGTCGCGGCGGCCAACAAGATCACCCTCGGGCAGACCGAGTCGGCCGTCGCGGGCGGCGCGGACACGGCCAGCGACGCCCCGCTCGGCGTCAACGACGGGCTGCGGCGCATCCTCCTTGAGGCCAGGCGCGCCAAGTCGGCGGGCGCCCGGCTGAAGGCGCTCGCCCGGATCCGCCCCGGCCACCTCGTCCCGGAGATCCCGCGCAACGCCGAGCCGCGCACCGGTCTGTCGATGGGCGAGCACGCCGCGGTCACCGCCCGCACCTGGGCCGTGGCCCGCGAGGCGCAGGACGAACTGGCCGCCGCGAGCCATCAGCGTCTCGCCGCCGCCTACGAACGCGGCTTCTTCGAGGACCTGGTGGTGCCCTTCCGCGGACTGGAGCGGGACCAGAACCTCCGGCCCGGCTCCACGGTCGCCAAGCTGGCCACCCTGAAGCCGGTGTTCGGCGTGGACGGGCCCTCCCCGACCATGACCGCCGGGAACTCGACGCCGCTGACCGACGGCGCGGCGACGGTGCTGCTCGGGAGCGAGGAATGGGCGTCGGGGCGCGGGCTGACTCCGCTCGCGTATCTGACGGCGTACGAGACGGCGGCCGTCGACTTCGTGGCGGGGGATGTGGCCGGTGGCGAGGACGGGCTGCTGATGGCACCGGCGTACGCGGTCCCGCGCATGCTGGAACGGGCCGGGCTCGGCCTCGACGACTTCGACTTCGTCGAGGTGCACGAGGCGTTCGCGTCCCAGGTGCTGGCCACGCTGGCGGCCTGGGAGAAGCAGGGCCTGGGCCAGGTGGACCGCGCCCGGCTGAACGTGGCGGGCTCGTCCCTGGCGACCGGCCACCCCTTCGCGGCGACCGGGGCGAGGATCGTGGCGACCCTGGCGAAACTGCTCGCCGAGCGGGAGGGCTCGGGCCGCGGCCTGATCTCGATCTGCGCGGCGGGAGGACTGGGCGTCACGGCCATCCTCGAACGCCCGTGACGCCCGTGACGCCCGTGACGCCCAGGACGTCCGTGGTGCCTGCGACGCCCATGACGCCCGTGAGGCTGGCGGTGCCCAGGGACCGGCGGCGCTCACGCATCCGTGGTGTCCGTGGCGTCCTGATGTCCGTGACGCCCGCGGGGCTCATGACGCTCACAGCACCCGTGACGTCCGCGGCGTTCTTATGCCGGTGACGCCTGCGGCACTCATGAGGCCCGCGGCGCTCATGGCGCTAAGGGCGCCCTGACGTCCGTGACGCCCGTGGTGCCTGCGACGCCCGTGGTGCCTGCGGCGCCCTGCCGTCTGTGATGCACGTGTCGCCCGTGATGCTTGTGGCGTCCGGTGACGCCCGCGACATCGGTGGCCCATGAGGCCGTGGCCCATGGCCCATGGCCCATGAGGCCGTGGCCCCACGGAGCCGACGGCCCCGTGACGCAGACGGCCCCGCCCGGCTCCCCGCGACGCCCGCGCCGCGGCGAGGTCCTGGTCCTCGGTGAGACCGACCCGTACCCCTACGCCCGAGCAGAAGATGAACAACCGTCCGAACGAGCACCAACTTCTCACTCTTCCGCACACAAGCACCCCGGTTTCCCAGGTGAACCTGCCACTTCACGGGTCCGTAATGGGAGGAGTACGAGTGTAAGGAGCCGCCCGTGTCCCGCGATCCCTCTTCCCGCCCGCAGCCCGCCCTGCCCGAACCCGAGGTCAGGCGGCTCGACGGGGTCGTACGAGAGGTCTCGGTCCCGCCGCTGATCCTGCCCGTGACACACGGCTCGCTCGCGGACATCCCCTTCGACAACGCCGACCAGGTGCCGCACGACGCGGTGCTCAGCCGCAAGGGCCCGGACGGCCGCTGGACGGACGTCACGGCGGCCGAGTTCGCCGGCCAGGTGCTCGCGGTCGCCAAGGGCCTGATCGCCGAGGGCCTGATGCCGGGCGACCGGCTCGCGATCATGGCGCGTACGACGTACGAGTGGACGCTCCTCGACTTCGCCGCCTGGGCCGCGGGCCTGGTCACCGTCCCCGTCTACCCGACCTCGTCCGTCTTCCAGACGCGCTGGATCCTCCAGGACTCCGGCGCGGTGGCGATCGCGGTCGAGCACGTGTCGCAGGCCGCCGCCCTCGGCCCGGAACGCGACCGGTTGCCCGACGTCCGGCACATGTGGATCTTCGAGAAGGGCCACACGGACCGCCTCGCCGAGCTGGGCCGGGACGTACCGGACCAGGAGGTCGCCGTACGCCGCGGAGTGCTCGGCCCCGACTCGCTCGCGACGATCATGTACACCTCCGGCACCACCGGGCGGCCCAAGGGCTGCGCGCTGACCCACGCCAACTTCTTCGCCGAGGTCGACAACGCCGTCGAACTGCTCCACCCGGTCTTCAAGTCCACCTTCAAGGAACCGGCGTCCACGCTCCTCTACCTCCCCCTCTCGCACGTCTTCGGCCGGATGGTCGCCGTCGCCTGCATGCGCGCCCGCGTACGCCTGGGCCATGCGCCGAGCATCCGTACGGAGGCACTGCTGGCCGACCTCGCGGGGTTCGCCCCGACCTTCCTGCTGGCCATCCCGTACGTGCTGGAGAAGGTCTACAACACCGGCCGCGCGACCGCCGAGAAGCTGGGCCGCGCCTCCTCCTTCGACCGCGCCGCCCGGGTGGCCCGCGGCTACGGCGAGGCGCTGGAGGCCCAGCAGCACGGCACGGGCCCGGGACCGAGCGCGAGACTGAAGATGGGCCGCGCCCTCTACGACCCCCTCGTCTACCGCCGTATCCGCGCGGCCCTCGGCGGCAAGGTCCGCCAGGTGATCTGCGGCGGCTCCCCGCTCGGCCGCCGCCTCGCCTCCTTCTACGCGGGTGCCGGCATCCAGGTCTACGAGGGCTACGGCCTCACCGAGTCCACCGCGGCGGCCACCCTCACCTACCCGCACCGGCCCCGCCTCGGCACGGTCGGCTGGCCGCTGCCCGGCACCCGGGTCCGGATCGCCCAGGACGGCGAGATCCTGCTGAGCGGCCAACAGGTGTTCCGCGGCTACTGGGACCCGCAGGCGGGCGGGGTGGTCCCGGCCGCCCAGGACGGCTGGTTCGCCACCGGCGACATAGGCGAGCTGGACGACGACGGCTACCTCACGATCACCGGCCGCAAGAGGGACATCCTGATCACCACCAGCGGCAAGAACATCGCCCCCGCGCCGCTGGAGGACTGGCTGCGCGCCCATCCCCTCATCAACCAGTGCGTCGTCGTCGGCGACAACCGCCCGTACGTCACCGCGCTGGTCACCCTGGACGCCGAGGGCATGGCCCACTGGTGCCGGATGGCGGGCAAGAACGAGGTGCCCCTCGCCGCGCTGGCCGCCGACCCCGACCTCCTCGCGGTCCTCCAGCGGGCCGTCGACGACGCCAACCGCCTCGTCTCGCGCGCCGAGTCGGTCCGCCGCTTCACGGTGCTCCCGCTGAACTTCACGGAGACGGCCGGGCACCTCACGCCGACGATGAAGCTGCGCAGGGCGGTGGTGACACGGGAGTTCGCCAGGGAGATCGAGGAGATGTACGAGGGAGATCTCGGCCAGGACTGAGACCCCGCGGCCGGACCCGGCAGCACTCGGCCGGGTCCGGCCAGACCTGGCCGGACCCGGCAGGGAAAAGGCAGGAGCCCCTTCACCTGACGGTGTCGGGGCTCCTTGGGTACTGCTGTCGATTCCGGATCAGAGTGTCGGGCTCATGGAGCCAGGACTCAGCCGAAGGATCAGACGGGGGTGACGTTCTCCGCCTGCGGGCCCTTCGGACCCTGGGTCACGTCGAAGGTAACCGCCTGGTTCTCTTCGAGGGAGCGGAATCCGCTCGCGTTGATCGCGGAGTAGTGGACGAAGACGTCCGGGCCGCCGCCTTCCTGGGCGATGAAACCAAAGCCCTTTTCGGCGTTGAACCACTTCACGGTTCCGGTAGCCATAAGCCCTCCTTGGGCCCAAAGGGTTGCCCTGCTCCAGAACCTGCAAGGTGTAAACAAAAGCTTGTAAACAAAACCTTGTAAACAACTGCATTCATCTGAAAACGACGAGAGCCCGCGGTCACATGCTCCGCAGGCTCTGTACTGCAAGGGAAACCAAACTGCAACTTGCGGAAGACCTTACCGACGAGGGGAGCCGAACGCAATAGAGGACAAGATCACGTCACTCGGAAGTTTGGCGGGTCCGCCGAGGGGGTTGACGTAGGACTATCACGCGGTGTCACAGGGGTTGACACGGGAGGGAGAGGCGGTTTCAGGAACCACTCCGGGACCACTCCGGGACCCTGGGGCCCGCACGTCACTCCGCGGGGGCTAGCCTCCGGATGTGGACAATTCTCCTGAGTCTCCCGAGGGGCGTCCCGACGCCCGCCGCTCCCGGCCGCGCGTCGGCCACATCCAGTTCCTGAACTGCCTGCCCCTCTACTGGGGACTCGCGAGAACAGGCACACTGCTCGACTTCGAGCTCACCAAGGACACCCCGGAGAAGCTCAGTGAGCAGCTCGTACGGGGTGATCTCGACATCGGTCCCATCACCCTCGTCGAGTTCCTCAAGCACGCCGACGAACTGGTCGCCTTCCCCGACATCGCGGTCGGCTGCGACGGCCCGGTGATGTCCTGCGTCATCGTCTCCCAGGTCCCGCTGGACCAGCTGGACGGCGCCAAGGTCGCCCTCGGCTCGACCTCGCGTACGTCCGTACGCCTCGCGCAGCTCCTCCTGTCGGAGCGGTACGGCGTCGAGCCGTCCTACTACACCTGCCCGCCCGACCTCAGCCTGATGATGCAGGAGGCCGACGCGGCGGTGCTGATCGGCGACGCCGCCCTGCGGGCCAACCTGCTCGACGGCCCGCGCTACGGCCTCGCCGTGCACGACCTGGGCACGCTGTGGAAGGAGTGGACGGGCCTGCCGTTCGTCTTCGCGGTGTGGGCGGCCCGCCGCGACTACCTGGAGCGCGAGCCGGTCCTCACCCGCAGGGTCCACGAGGCCTTCCTCGCCTCGCGTGACGTGTCCCTGGAGGAGGTCGGCAAGGTCGCCGAGCAGGCGGCCCGCTGGGAGGCGTTCGACGAGAGCGTCCTGGAGCGCTACTTCACGACGCTCGACTTCCGCTTCGGCGCCCCGCAGCTGGAGGCGGTCACCGAGTTCGCGCGCAGGGTGGGCCCGACGACGGGCTTCGCGGCGGACGTGCAGGTGGACCTGCTGACGCCTTGAGCGAGGACGGCGTACGACGGCGGCAGGACCGGGGGTACAGGGGGAGGGGGCCGGGCCCCGGCCGCTCCGACTCTGGCTCCCCTCCGGCTCCGGGCCGAGACTCCTGACCGCTGCCGCCGGGGACGTACGCCACGCCGTGCTGGGAACTACCCTGCTGGAAGTGAGGGCAGCCTCCGAGGGACGGCCGGATGCCGGACGCCGGCACGGCGGCACGACAGCGGGACGACGGTGGGACGACGGGGGAGGTGCGGGCGCCATGCGGCCGCTGGAAGTCGACGAACCCACGACGGTGGGGCCCTACCGGCTGCTCGGCCGGCTCGGCTCCGGCGGGATGGGCCGCGTCTACCTGGGCCGCAGTGCGGGCGGCCGTACGGTCGCGGTCAAGATCGTGCACCCGCACTTCGCGCTGGACGAGGAGTTCCGCGCCAGGTTCCGCCGTGAGGTGGAGGCGGCTCGGCGGGTGGGCGGCGCGTACACGGCCCCGGTCCTCGACGCCGACCCGGACGCCCCGATCCCGTGGGTCGCGACCGGCTACGCGGCCGGCCCCACGCTGACAGCGGCGGTCACCGACTCCGGCGCCCTCGCGGACCACTCCGTACGGGTCCTGGGCGCGGGTCTCGCCGAGGCGCTGTCGGCGGTGCACGGCCTGGGCCTGGTCCACCGCGACGTCAAGCCGTCGAACGTCCTGCTGACCCTCGACGGACCCCTGCTCATCGACTTCGGCATCGCGCGGGCGACCGACGGCACGGCGTCCCTCACCGCGACGGGCGTCTCCATCGGCTCGCCCGGCTACATGTCGCCCGAGCAGATACTCGGCAAGGGGACAACGGGCGCGGCGGACGTCTTCTCGCTGGGCGCGGTACTGGCGTACGCGGCGACAGGAGCGTCCCCGTTCCCCGGCGAGTCCTCGGCCTCACTGCTCTACAAGGTGGTGCACGAGGAGCCCGAACTGGGCGAGCTGTCGGGCGAGTTGCGGGAGGTGGTGGCCGGCTGCCTGGCCAAGGACCCGGCCGCCCGCCCGACCCCGGCGGCACTGGCGACCGCACTCGCCCCGGAGGGCGCGGCCCGGCTGGTGGCGGCGGGCTGGCTGCCTGGACCACTGGTGGAACAGGTCAGCAGGAGCGCGGTGCGGATCCTGAACCTGGAGGCGACGGGGGCGACACCGTCGGGGGTGGTGGGCTTCAGCAGCCCGTCGGTGGGGGAGCGGACGGAGGCGCCGGAGGCGGGGGTGTTCGGCCCCCCGGACCCGTCGTACGGATCGCAGGGGTCGCGCGGGTCACATGGGGGGTACAGCCCCGGCCCGTACGCGCCCTACGCACCGAACGCGAACCACGGAACCGCCGCACCGAACCCGCGCGACGCCACGAGTCAGCCGGGAGCCCCGACTGCGGGGGCAGCAGGAGCAGTTGGGGCTGAGGCCGCCGACCCGCCCGCGGGCAAGCTGTCCGTCAGCGTGGCCGCGACCTCGGCGCCGGGCGCGGGAGGCCGTGGCCGCAAGGTGAGTTGCACGGTCGCGCTCGCGATGGCGGGAGCGCTGGCGGCGGTGACGATCGGCTCGGTGTTCGTGTTCGACCTGCTGCCGGGCAGCGACTCGCACGACAGCGCGGACTCGGGGCCCGCGGCCCAGCCGCCCTCGGCCGGCGCCACCCGCTCAGGCGGCGGCGAGGACGGCGCGCTCTCCGCCGTACCGAAGTCCTACCTCGGCACCTGGGAGGGCGACGGCTACGCCCTCGACGGCAAGCTCCCCACGGGCCGGATCCGCGTCACGGTCCACCAGGCCCAACAGGGCGACCGGCTCGGCACCTTCCGCCAGACCGACCTCATCGGCGGCACCTGCGACACCGACCTCTACCTCAAGAAGGCCACGGCGGACCAACTGATCGCCACGAGCGTGTCCAAGCCGTCCACCACGTCGGAGTGCACGACGGGCCGCCACGAGGTCCGCCTGATCCCGACGGGCGAGGACCTGCGCTACGAGACGGACAACACGGAGGCGGGAGACCCGGTGTCACGCATGTCGAAGATCAAGTAGGACACCGGCGGCGACGCCGGCACGGGGCGGGGCGGGGCGGTCCCCGTCTCCCCACGCGCCGCGCAGGCCCCGGCGGTTACTACTGTGTCTGCGACAGCGAACGCCGTCATGTGTGTTCAGGCGCACGGCCGGCACGTAACCAGACATCTGGAATCGGGACTCGGACTCCGTACTCCGGAAGCTGTGAACGAACGGGGAAAGCTCGACCATGGAGACACTGCAGCCCGACGATCCACGGGAGTTGGGCAGCTACCGGATGCTGCGGAGACTCGGTGCCGGAGGCATGGGGCGGGTCTACCTCGCACGCTCGCCGGGTGGTCGTACCGTCGCCGTCAAAGTCGTACGTCCGGACCTGGCTGCCGACACCGGCTTCCGCAACCGTTTCCAGCACGAGGTCGAGATCGCCCGCGCGGTCTCCGGCCGCTACACGGCCCCCGTCGTGGACGCGGCTCCGGACGCCGCGCTGCCCTGGCTCGCGACCGCGTACGTCCTCGGCCCCGATCTGACGGACGTGGTGGACGCACATGGCGCGCTCCCCGAGCGCACGGTCCGCGCGCTGGGCGCGGGCCTCGCCGCAGCCCTTCAGGAGATCCACGCGGCAGGCCTGATCCACCGGGACCTCAAGCCCTCCAACGTCCTCCTGGCGGCGGACGGGCCGCGGGTCATCGACTTCGGCATCGCGCGGGCGGTGGACGGGACCCGTATGACGCAGACGGGAGTCGTGGTCGGCTCGCCGGGCTACATGCCGCCGGAGCAGGCGCTGGGACAGGACGTCGGTACCGCCGGCGACGTCTTCTCGCTCGGTGCCGTCCTCGCCTTCGCCGCGACGGGCCGCAACGCCTTCGGTGCGGGCGCCGCCTCGCACGCCGCGCTGCTCTACCAGGTCGTCCACGGTGAACCGGATGTCACCGGCGTACCGCAGTCACTGCTCGGTCTGGTACGCGCCTGTCTGCAGAAGGACCCGGCGCAGCGCCCCGCACCCGCCGAGATCATGACTGCCCTGGCGCCAGGCGGAGTCGAGGGACTGCTGACCGACTGGCTGCCGTCCGCGGTCGCTTCGACCATCGCGACGCACGCGGCGGGCATCCTGGACCTGGAGGTGCCGCAGGAGCAGCCGTCTTCCGGATTCGGCCGACCGCCGACGATGTGGGACGCGACGCCCGCCGCTCCGGGTACGCCGCAGCCCGGATACGGTCCGGGCACCCCGCCGTACGGAACCGGCGGGCCCCCCTTGCACACTCCCGGGCCGGGTAGCACCGAACCTGTGACGGCTCCCACCTCGACCCGCCGACGCTTCCTGGGCCGGGCAGTGGGCGCTTCCGCGGTGGTCGTGGCCGGCGGTGGTGGTGCCGCTTGGTGGCTGACCCGGAAGGACGACGAGGACGAGGCCGTGGACGGGCCGTCGGCGGCGGCCGCGGGAGGAACGGCCGAGCCCGCGGCGGAGAACTTCACGACACCACCGGCGGGTACGGCACCGCAGGCCCTGTGGCACAAGTCGGTGGCCGAGGACAGCATCAGCACGACCGAGAATCTGCTGGCCCATGACGGACTGCTGTTCATCAGCGGCGACCCGCTGGTGGCGTACGACGTGAAGACGGGCAAGGCACGCTGGTCGCGCAAGGACGTGCTCCCGTTCGGCGCCCCGCTGCTGCTCGCCGACGACAAGTTGTTCATGGCCGACACGGACACGAGCGGTGTGCTCAAGGCACTGGACGCGGCGACGGGTGAAGAAGCCTGGCGCAGCCGCCTCGGCAGTGACCTGAAGGTCGAGAAGACGATCGCGATCGACGCGAAGAACGTCTACGTCACGGTGACCGACTTCAGCGACTCCCGCAGCGCCACGGACTACCGTACGGGCGTCGCGGCCGTCAGCCACAGCACGGGCAAGAAGGCATGGCTCCAGAAGCGCGACTGGGGCACCAACGACTACGACGTGCAGGGCACGGTCTCGGGCAAGTACCTCGTCTACGCGGACTCCCACTACAACCTCACCGTCCGCGACACGGCCACGGGCACCCAGTTGTGGACCAGGAAGATCGGCGACGACTGGACCTGGCGCCCCGCGGTCGCTCCCCGTCCGGGCCTTGTCCTCCTCCCGGGCAGCACCCTGGCGGCGGTCGACATCGAAACCGGGCAGTCCCGCTGGACCCTCTCTCCGAACGGCCGCCGAGGCTTCGACAACCCGACGGTCGTCGACGGCGTCCTGTACACCGCCGACCACGACGGCGGAGTCTGGGCGGTCGACGCCAGGACGGGCAAGAAGACCTGGCTGTGCGAGGACCCGGGCGCGGACCGGGCCCCCACCCGGTTCCTGCGAGCGGGCGGCACCCTGTACGGGGCCTCGGACATGGACGGGGGCGGAGTCTTCGCACTGGACGCGAAGAACGGCCGGCCCCGATGGGTCCACAACGACAACAAGGACCCGGGGGAGCCATGGCAGGTTGCGCTCTCCGGCAACCGGCTGTTGGCTACGCATGGCTATGAGATCTATGCGTTGCCGGCGGTGTGAGGGATGTCGGGCACTTCTTGCCAGGTAGGCGGTCCTGGCTGATCAGCGAAACCAAGCGATTGCGATCTTCATGTCTGCAGATTCGTCGTCAACGTACGAAGTCCATTTCACCTGGACACCTTTTCAGCTTCTCAGCGGCGCGTGGACGAAGCGTCTTGTCGCGTTCCGTGTCGATGAAAGAGGTGTGACCTTGGGGGGCGCGCCCGCGCGGTACGAGCGCCAGACCGCCTTCGTTCCCTGGCGCGATATCGAAGCAGTGGTGCTGTGGCAGCAGGACACCTCTGCGCTGACGCCGATGCGCTACGTGGGCCTTCGCCGCAGGGCAGGCGCGCCTGCCCTGCCGGGGCCCAACTCCGAGCTGAGGCGGGAGCAGACGGGTCGGCTGGCGGCGCATGTCGATCACGAGGTCTTCCTGGCGAGCAGGCACATCAACTTGTGGGTGCTCGACCGCGAACGCTTGGTCGGGGCTCTACGAACGTTTGCTCCGACTGTCGCGGTGGAGGACAACGGTCAATCCGGCTAGGCCTCCCCGAAACGTGCACAGGCGCTGCAGCCGAATAGCTGACCAGTGCGAGCTAGGCTCTTGACGGCGTATTTTCAGATCATGACGTGCAGGATTCGAAGGGGAGGGGACGCGTCCCGATGCGAGTGCGGGCGACCGTGGTCCGGGAAGGAGCCGCACCACAGGACGCGGTGATCAACGTCGACGAGGGGGCGACCGCGGCCGAAGTCGCTGCGGCGGTGGATCGGCTCTATGCGCAAGGCGGCCCTGCCTCGTTCTTGGCCCAGGGGGTGGTGACACCTCTCCCAGGGCAAGCCCCCTCGTGGCAGCGACCCGACGCCGGAGGGCTGTGGGTGGACGGCCGACTCTGTGAACCAGAGGCGAGGATCGGGGGCGCGCTGAGGGACGGTGTGCGCCTCACCACAGACCCCTCTGTCGGCCCTTTCATGATCAATGGCGAGCCCATCGGCAGGTATGAGATCACCGTCAGCGGTGGTGCCGGGGCAGGCCGAGTGGTCCGGCTTTCTGCCGGGGTCAGCACGATCGGCTCCGCGCCCACCGCCACGCTCTCCGTCGACGACCCGTATCTGTCGCAGATGGCTGCGAGAGTGACCGTCGACGTCAAGGGGCGAGTGGAGATCGCTCCCCTCGGCGGCGCCGAACTAGTCCTGGACGACGACCCGGTGTCAGTCCCGCAGGAGTGGCAACCTGGTGTTCTGCTGAAGTCCGGCGAATCATTGTTCAGCCTCTCCGAAGTGGGCGAGCCCGATGCTCACCTTTCACCCGCGGGAGCGGGCGGTCTCGCCTACAACCGCCCACCGCGCCTGACTTCACCCAGAGCCAAGCCGCGGCTGGTCGTTCCCGCACCGCCGAACAAGGACGAGGGACAGCGGTTCCAGCTCATCTCCGCGATCCTCCCCCTCTTCTTCGGGGTGGGCATGTACTTCGTCACCAAGATGATCTACATGCTTCTCTTCTGTCTCCTCTCACCCATCATGATCTTCGGTCAGTGGGTCAGCGACAGGCGTCATGGCAAGAAGAAGTACCGGGCGGCCATGAAGGAGTACAGGAAGGCGAAGGACGATCACGAAGCCGAGGTCGAGCGGCTGAGTGAGATCGACCAGCGCCGAAGGCGGGAGGCATACCCGGATCCGGGACAGCTCCTGTTGTTCGCCACCGGCCCGCGGCGACGCCTGTGGGAACGACGGATCACCGACCCCGACGCGATGCACCTGAGGGTCGGCTTCAGCGATCTCCGTGCGGAGATCGACGTTGTCAACGCCCGCAATGCCAGCTCGGACGCGGAGGATCCGGCGCCTCCGGTCGTGACCAACGTGCCGCTGACACTGCCTTTCGCAGAGCTCGGAGTGGTCGGCATCGCGGGGGACAGGACGCGGGCGGTGGCCAGCGCCCGGTGGATGACCGCCCAGGCGGCGGTGCTGCACAGCCCGCGTGACCTCTCCTTGGTGGTGCTCTCCTCTGCGGCGGACGCGGCGCAGAACTGGAGCTGGGCGCAGTGGCTGCCGCACACCAGCCCCCAGCAGGGCCAGAACTGCGTGGCGCTGATGGGGACCGACGCGGAGTCCATCTCGCGCAGGGTCACCGAACTGCTCGCCGAACTCACCAGGCGGCAGGCGGTCGCCAAGGAGAACGGCGGCCTCAACGCGCTCCGTCCCGACGCACAAGTGCTGCTCATTCTTGACGGCGCCCGGTTGCTGCGCAGGGTGCCCGGTGTTCCTCAGCTGCTTCAGGAGGGGCCGGCTCACGGGATCTTCGCGCTCTGCGTGGACGAGGACGAACGCCTTCTGCCGGAGGAGTGCCGCACGGCCGTCTGCTGGACGCCGGAGTCGGCGACCAGGGTTCACCTTCGGGGGTACGGATATGAGGCCGCGGGTGACGTACTCGCGGATCAGGTCTCCATCGCCTGGTGTGAACGAATGGCCCGTGCTCTCGCGCCCGTGGTGGACGTGAGCCGAGACGACGCCGACAGCGCACTGCCCACGGCCGCCCGGCTGCTCGATCTGTTGGAGATGCCGAACCCCACGGGAGCCGACATAGCGTCGATCTGGCGGCGGGGCGGGGCGACGACGTCGGCGCCGATCGGACTGGCCGCCGACGGCCCGTTCGTCCTGGACATCCGGCGGGACGGGCCGCACGCCCTGATCGCCGGCACCACCGGCGCCGGTAAGTCGGAGCTGCTGCAGACCATCATCGCCTCGCTGGCCGTGGGCAACACCCCGGACGCCCTCAACTTCGTACTCATCGACTACAAGGGCGGAAGCGCCTTCCAGGACTGTGCGCGGCTGCCGCACACCGTCGGCATGGTCAGTGACCTCGACGCCCATCTGACAGAGCGCGCACTTGCCTCGCTCGCCGCCGAGCTGAGGCGTCGCGAGGAGATCCTCTTCCACGCAGAGACCAAGGACATCGAGGACTACAACGACGCCCGCAGGCTGCGGCCCGATCTCGAGCCGATGCCACGGCTCATGCTGGTCATCGACGAGTTCGCCTCGCTGGTCGCGGAGTTGCCCGACTTCATCGCGGGTCTCGTGGACATCGCGCGGCGGGGCCGGTCGCTCGGGGTGCACCTCCTGCTCGCCACCCAGCGCCCGGCCGGTGTGGTCAGCCAGGACATCCGGGCCAACACCAACCTGCGTATCGCGCTGCGCGTGACCAACGGCGAGGAGTCGCGCGATGTCATCGACGCCCCCGACTCGGGCAACATCTCGAAGGCGACACCGGGCCGCTGCTACGTGAGGTCCGGAGCGCAGTCCCTCATCGGTGTCCAGTCCGCGCGCATCGGTGGACGGCGGCCCGGCCACGACACGGCACCCCAGGTCACGCTGAACTTCCTGGACTGGGTGGCGTACGGGCATCCGCCGCCCAGAGCCGTGCAGTCGGACGGCGACGACGGCACGATGGTCACGGACCTGGCAGTGCTGGTGGAGGCCATCGGCGCGGGGGCGCAGCAACTCGGCTGCGCACAGCCCCGCAGCCCGTGGCTGCCGCCGATCCCCTCGCAGGTACTGACATCCGAGTTGCCCGCTCTGCCCGAGCCCGGCCCCGGCGCTGACACGGTCCGCCCCGTGAGCTTCGGGCTCACCGACCTGCCGGCCCAGCAGGCGCGCGCGGCGCTCGCGCTCGACCTGGCCGACGGGGAGCACCTGATGATCGCGGGTGGTCCGCGCTCAGGCCGGTCGACCGCTCTGCGGACCGTCGCGGGAGCACTCGCACAGAACTGTGCACCGAACGACGTTCACATCTACGGAATCGACTGCGGAGCCAACGCGTTGCTCCCGCTGACCAGCCTCCCGCACTGCGGTGCGGTCGTGACCCGTGACCAGACGGCGCGTGTCGACCGGCTGCTGGGACGGCTTCTCGACGAGGTCACGCGACGACAGATGTTCCTCGCGGAAAAGGGCCAGTCGAGTGCGGCCGAGCAGCGTGCCGCAGCAGAGCCGGAGGAGCGCCTGCCGTGGATGGTCGTTCTGATCGACGGGTGGGACGCTTTCCGCCTGGCGTTTGAGAACTACGACTACGGACGCCTGGTCGAAGCGGCGAAGCGGCTGTTCCGCGAGGGTGCCGCTGTCGGCGTCAAGGTCGTTCTCGCCACGGATCGAAGCGGTCTCATGGGCGAGATCGCCAGCTCCTTCGCCGAACGGCTCGTGCTGAGGCTCGCCGACCCACAGGACTACTCGTTCGCGGGCATCACTCCGAAGGACGTACCCAAGGAGGTACCGTCCGGCAGGGCCCTCAAGGGGACCGACGACGGTGTGCAGGAGAGCCAGATCGCGCTGCTCGCGGAGAACCCGAGTGGTCAGGCGCAGGTGGCAGCACTGCAGGAGATCGCGCGGGTGGCGACGCAGACCTGGACCCGTCCGGCTCCCCATCAGCGGCCCATCCGAGTCGACGTGCTGCCTGCGCGGATCAAGGCCTCGGAGGCCATGGCGCTGCAGCCCGACTTCGCTCCGGCGTCGGACCTGTGGGCCCTCTTCGCGGCCGGTGGCGACGAACTGTCGCCGCTCGGCATGGATCTGGAGGAGGCCGGGCCCGGCTTCGTCATCTCGGGTCCGCCGAAGTCGGGGCGCTCAAGCACTTTGGTGGTGGCGGCGATGTCACTGCTGAGCCGTGGCACCGAGGTCGTTCTGATCACGCCGAGGCGGTCACCCCTGCGGGACCTGGCCGCTCAGCCCGGTGTCCTCGGAACGCTCGGCAGCGAGGGATCGGCGGACGAGCTCTCCGCGCTGACGGACAGTGCGCGGGGGCCGTACGTCATCCTGGTGGACGACGCGGAGCTGATCTACGACACCCCGCTCGACGAGGCGCTCGAGGAGGAACTCCGCCGTGGAATGGACGGGGGCCTCGGCCTGATCATGGCCGGCGCGGTCGACACGCTGTCCTCCCAGTACCGCGGTTCCGTAGTGCAGGCACGCCGCTCACGCAACGGCCTCCTGCTGTCTCCGCAGGGCACGGCGGACGGCGAGATGTTCAACATCCGGGTGTCGTCGAACAGCGGGGGCGGCCCGACAGGACGCGGACTCTTCGTCCGGAGCGGGGAGGCCATGCCGGCGCAGGCGGTACTGCCGGACTAGGGCCACTTTCGCAACAGGCCCTAGCGGGCCTCTTCGGCGGAGGTGTCTTCACCTGAGGTGTCGCCGTCGGCTGACGACCGATGCATTCGGGCCGGGCAACCCGTAGGTTGCCCGGCCCGAATGCGTGTGTTCGAAGTGGGGGCGACCTCCCCCACATCAACGACCATTGCTCAACTAGTCGTTGATGGTGTCGTTCGCCTGGGCGGCGTCACTCGTCTCCTTGCGGGCATTCTCAAGCGACGTCACGAAGTTCTGCAGCTGCGGCTTCAGCTTGTCCCATTCATCCCGGAATCGGTTGGCGCGGCCACCCTTCCAGAACTCTTCGCTGTGACTCGTGCCCGTCGAGATGGCACGGATCAGATCGTCGAGGTTGCCGTGCTGAGTCTTGAAGGTGGTGGAAAGACTCCGGAGTCGTGTGGTATCTGCGCCCTTTAGCGTCATGACTGCCTCCCCGTGTATCGATAGCCAGACGAACCTTCCGTCCGCCGGACCCGATGCTATCGCAATGGGTGGAGCCACGTCATCGGCTCAAGGCTCCTTGCTTGCGGCACCGGAAGCTCCTTATTCTTGGTTCCCTGTCGACGATAAAAATTTCCGAACTGCAACTCGATGTCGCACTGGAGGCGCAAGTGGGGGACACGAACGAACAGCCGAAGGTCGATAACCCCTATCGAACCCAACTGGAGGCGCTGAAGCTGAATCTGGTTGAGGAGGTCAAAGAGCTCAAAAAATGCCTAAAGACGGCATCTCAGGATGTTGGGGACAAAAAGAAGTCCTGGGTCGGCAAGACGGCCAACAAGTGGCACGACGAAATTGAAGGCAATCGCGGTCGCATGATCAGGGAGATCGACAAGCTCATCCCGGCGGTGCAGAAGAAGATTGATTCCCTGCCTGAGAAGGTACCGGTCGCCGAGGCGAAGATGATGCGGCTGGATCTGCGTTGACGACGGGTAGCGCTGACATCGAACAGGTTGAAGCAACAGATCCAACTGAACCAAACGGGGGATATTTTCATGGCAGGCGATGAGGGCGGATTCTCCGGTATCGATCCGGATCAGCTGGCCAAGACGATTCAGTCGCTCCAGAAGGACCAAGAGAAGCTGAAGTCCAGCGCGACGTGGATCAAGTCGAGCTTCGAGCGTTACGGCGTCGAGACGGCACCGCTGACCGAACTGCTCTCTATTGCGGGCTGGTCCGAGAACCAGCTCCCCATGCTTAGGCGCCGACACCACCTCGCCATCGCCGAGGACGAGAAATACGGCCACGGCTACAAGGGGATGGTGCGGATCAAGGAGAGCATGGTCGGTCAGACGAAGCAGTCGCAGGCGGATGGGAAGAAGCTGGGAGACGAGCTAAAAAAAGCACTCAAGAAGGGAGATGGCATCAGCCCCGAGATGTTCGCTGACTTGCGCGCGAACAAGGCGGACGCGGACTATTTGAAAGCGTTCTACGAAACTCTCGGGCCCGATTATATGACGTGGATGTCCAACGATATGGCCGACCATTTCAATGATCAATACAAAGATCAGCCCGAACAGAGAGAGAAAGATCGAGAAATTATCGCTGAAACCTTTGGTACGTACACAAAAGTTGCTTTCGAAGGAAAGTCGCCCAAAGCGAAACAGCAAGCGTGGAACAAGTGGTTCGACCGCTATAAGTTGCTGCCGGAACATGGATTCCGGCCAGATCTTCTCACCCCCTTCTTGAAAGGCGGCGAACACGACAAGGACTTCCTCGTTGCTTTTGGTGACAGGGCATTCGGCAAGAATGCGAATGCCAGTGAGAGTCAGTATCTCGGTACCGGAATCGGTGAGGGTGAATGGGGTAAAGATAACTACCAGCAACTCTTTACTGCGATCTCGCACGACACGGAGGCTTCCGGCGAATGGCTCGACCACAATAGTGAATTCGCTTTGAATGCGATCTACCCGACGGGCCCATGGAAGATTGATGAGCCGAAGGGGCGAGGTAAAGCATTCTTCGAACTGCTGAACTCCGGTACGGTGCAGCTCAAAGAGCAAAACCCGTCACTTGCTGAGAGGAATACGGCTCGGATTCTATTCGACAACTATCAGCACATGCAGGGTTCCGATACGAAAGGACTGCATCCGGTTGATGGAACTCAAGCTCTCTATGCCAGCATCATCGCGGCGTACTGGGATGACCTTGAGTACGGAGTTACCGCCCCGGTAAATGACAAACTGTGGGGCAGCGACTATGTGGCGAAGGGGGAAGAGAAGTTCGCAAATGCCAGTAAGTGGAGTCTCAAGGACTATCTGAAAGGTCAGGACTCCGGCCGTCCTGGCCTTGAGGCGTCGGAAAGCCTATGGCGATCACTGATGGAGGAGTCGGCGCAAGATCCCAAGGCCGCAGGTACGCTCAGTGCCCTCTTCCAAACGTATGACAAGAAGCAGAGCCTCCTTCATTACACTGAAAAAGAGAGTCGCGAGGATGCTGATTCATACAACTCAATGAAGCGTGGCATGATGCAGCAGTTTTATGTGACCACCTTCAAGAAAGTTGCCGACGGAAAGGAGGCAGAGCTTGATAAGTGGGTCGAGGAAACAAATGCTTTCCGTGCCACGGTGATCGACACCACCGCTGATGTTGCCTTGGGTGCAGCAGGAGGAGCAGGTCTGGCCGGCGCCAAGGGTGCGGCTATCGGAGTTGCTCACGGTCTTGCACAAGGTGTCGTCACCGGCTGGATCAAGGAGTTCGCGAAGGTCGACGCAAATGATGCTCCGCAAAAACTGAAAGAGCAATTCAAAGGCGTCAAAGAAGCGACAGTCGACTTCTCTTGGCAGCAGGACTATCGCAGTAACGCCACTGCCGCTTGGGCTACCGGCGAAGTCAAGGAAGTTACAGTGCGAAGTAAGGACGAAGATGGCAATCCGGTAATCAAGGTTCATTCAGGAGACCCTGCAGTATACGCAAAGGGTTCTGGGAATTTCCTGGACAAGAATGGCGACATCAAGGATGTGTCGAACATGACGAGCGCGCAGCGCACCGCATATGCTGAGTGGCTGCAGGACCCGGCAGTTGTCGATGCAGTCTGGCCGGAATTTTCAAAGAGTAGAAATGCACGGGACTACGCTGGTCAGGACTAATGACACGGGAGCTCTAAGGCTTCTGAATCTGAAGCGCGAACTTGTCTGGGCTGGATTTGACTGGAGTGTGCGTCATGGGAAGTGTCGGTAAGAGAGTTACGGTAACCGTCGCAAGTACGCTGGTGCTACTGAGTACTGCGGCTTGCGGGAGCGACAAGGGCCCGGGGGAAGAGGAGCGGAAGCCACTTGGCAAGGCCGAACTGTCCAGTGCAGTGCTGACCCAAGGGGATGTGCCCGGATACACCATCAGTGACGAGTCGGACAGCAACTCCGATCGGTCGGCGCGAGCATCGAATAAGGCATGCCAACCGATTGTCGCTGCAATGTTTCCCGCAACTGCGGCCTTCGACGGCCGGGTGGTGTTGCGGAGTATTGTCCAGACTCCGAAAGGTTCAGAACGGCCGGAAGCGAGCTACCAGCTTGTTTTGTCGAGCGCAGAGTCCGAGTCGGCCGCTCGGCAGGCTGTGCAGGACCTGAGGAGTGCAGTCTCGGCCTGTGCTTCGGGATTCAAAGCAACTCTTTCCGGCGAGGAGTACAAAATGCGTCGTGCCGTCGTCAACAAGTCTGATGCCGGTGACAATAGCGTTGACTTCTCGCTTGAATACCAAATGGGGGCGAAGGTTCATTATGTAATGATGCAGAATGGTGCATCATTGATTCGCGTATCCGCTTCGAACCAGTTCGCAAACGAGTTCGTCGCTGTGCCGTCAAAAATTATTAAGGCACAACAGCAGAAACTGAACAAAGTGAATACTTGATCTCGTTAGTGCTCGACGAACTATTTCCCCTCGGGAAGCCGTACCTGAAGCACTGCTGTACTCCAGTTCTCGGGGTTGTTCTTGTCGCCGTCATTGGACTGGACTGCGGCATACAGTGCATCGGCGGAGGCCTCAATGGATTGCACACCCAAAATTACAGGAGACAATTTCCCATCGGTCACTTGATAGACAATCTTTCCGCCGACCAAATCCTTCTCAAGTTTTTTTTGTGAAACGGTTTTTGATCCACCCCAGCGGAATGCTCTTGCGAATGGAGGTGTGTAGTTTTCTCCTGCCTCGGAGTAGTAGACTTCTCCACGTCCCGGCACAACGGTCAGGTCGCCCCGCGGCGCAGAAGATGTGGCGTTGCGCGCGATCGACGCGTCGAGGGCACGGCCGATGCTGTTGAATGGACCGTCGGGCTGGCGCATGTCGTCGGGTGACTTGGCTCCGACGAATGAGCTCAGCGTGCCGTCGTGATTTATCCGAACGATACCGATGCCGGTCCTCCAGTACAGGCCGTGCTCATCGGACGCGAGCCATCCCGAGTTCCAAATATCTGGTACGAGGACATCTCGCGCCTTGGTCCCCGAAGTCGGATTGATAGCTTTGCGAGTGGCTGGGTTGGACCATTTAGTGGACTCGCCACCTTTGGGTGGGCGTCCTGCCACGAGTTCGATTTCGTCCCCGTCGATCTTGTGCACGTAGGAGCTTTGCTGTCCTCGGTTTACCTGGTCGCCAATATAGACAACACCGCTCTTGGTGACAGTAACTCCGGTTACCTGACCGGCACAGAACTTGCTGACCGTCGTGGTTCGAGTGGGCTGGTTGGGCTTACAGAAAGCGTCGATGACCTTGACCGCTTTGCCATCCGGACTGACCTTCCAGAGGTCGTCTGCCGCGAGATAGACCGACCCGTCGGATGCCACGGCTGCCTGTTGTGCCGTCGCCCTGTTCATACCTGAAACGGGGATTCGCTTCGTGGTACCGGATTTCTCCCTCCGCCACATGGTCATCCCGTTTTTTTCTTCAGTGAACAGGTAGACGGTGTCATCGGGAGCTGTAGCGAGGCCCCTGAAATACCCTCGGACGGCCAGTTGATCTCCGTTGCCGGTCGCTGCGGTCCCGCCGCCGAGAACGAAACTCACGTTCACTGGTGCGACGTCGTCATCGCCGGATGTCGCACTGTAGACGCTAAATCCCGCAATAATCAGGATGGCGGTGCCGGCGCCGAGTACGGCCCGGCGTCGGCGATGAGACAGGGAACTCAAAACACTCAACTGACTGCACCTCTATTATGCCGTTGTGTCAAGAGTTGAATTTCTACATTCCGTGGGACCTTGCGTAGCCGCGATCGACGGTGCGGCGACCATCACTCGGCTATGGCGCATCTCGTTCCGATCGTTCGGTGATGGGAACGCCAAGAGTGTTGGCGATCCTCGGTCAACCCTTCCGGCGTACGATACGTAGCCCCATCGCGTCCTGCTGTTCGACATCGCTGTCCGTTGCCAGATGGATAGGTACGAACACGGCCGTCCAGTAGAAGCCGAAAAGCCAGCGGCCGATGAGGCGGAAGAAGCGGGGGCGGCCGCCGTCCGGGACCCGCACCACACGCAAGCCCGTGACCAGCTTCCCCACACTGGCGCGGGCTGCCAGCGTGAGCAGGACGTGGTTCGCGAACGAGAGCCCGAGAGCCGCACCGAGCGCGGCACCCCACACCGTGGGGGACTGCGGTCGCAGTTCGGCCACTCCGTCGATCACCTTCACGCCGGCCGCGGCGCCAGCAGCGAGGCCGCACACGAGGGCGGCGAGCGCGTCGATGGTTGCTGCGGTGATCCGGCGTGCCTGAGCCGGGGCCGGGTCGCGCGTGGGGGTGCGTTGCTGGTCGGCCACGGCGCTAGTTCCCGGTCCCGGTCTTCTTCTTGTCCGCCTCTTCCTGTTCCACGCGCTTGAGTGCTCTGTCTATCGCGGCGCGCGCGTTGGCCACGGCGTCGGTGATCTGCTTCTTGTGACCGGACCACTCGCCGCGGAACCGCTCGCTCTTGGGGCCCGTCCAGGTGGTGGTGCCACAGAGGTTCTGGACGTTGTCGACGGAGCGCTCAAGTTCGTCCGCGTACTTCTTGAGGAGACGTACGTCCTCTCGGCAGTCGCTCTCTCTGGACATGTTTCCTTCCTCAGCTGGAGGCGACCGGGGTGATCAGCTTGGTGATCATCTTGCGCAGCGATGTCCTGCTGACAAGGCGCGCTTCGATGCCGGTCGGGGCGTTCGGTTTCTCGACGTATACCGTCCACAGGGCTTTGTCGGTCGCGTACGTCGTCAGGAGGGGGCCCGGGGCGTCGGCGAGGAGCACCGTCTGGCCGACCACGAGCGCGTTGTTGATGGCCTCGCCGAGGGGGCGGCCGACGTTGTCCTCGCTGATCTGCTCGGGAGTGATCTGCTGGACGCGCCCGTCCTTGTCGGCGACCTCGAAGGGGTCGATGAAGAGTTGCACCATGCCGGCCGCGTCCTGGGCGGAGCTGGCGAGGGTGAACATGTGGAGGCCTCCGGCGGTCACACGCTCAAGGAGGTAGAGGTCCTCGGCGTGTATGTAGACCAGCATGTGTGTGACGCCGTTCGACGTGTGCTGTTCGACAGCCAGTGCGCGGGCGGCAGTTCGCCGCAAGGTCAGGGCGAGGCTCACCTCGGGCGTGATGCGCATGTCGAGGTCGACGCCGGAGGGGACGGAACCGGTGTCTGTGCCGTCGCCGGAAGTCGCGTCGCCGGACCGGGAGTTCGCGGTCGACGCTCGCAGCACGGCGTCGAGTTCCTCGATGTTGGCGATCTCCACCGCCTCACGCGAGACGAGGGACCGTAGCGCCGTGGCATAGACCCATTCGCGCTCCTGGGCAGAGAGCTCGCTGATCCGTGGCGTGGGGGCGACACATTCGGTCAACGAGTCGGGATCGAGAACGGCGATCTCTTCATCGGTGAGCCTCAGGAGGGGTTGAGTTCCTCCTTCAGAGAGCGCCTCAGCGAGGATTCCGCGGAACTCCTGGAGATCCATGTCAATTTCAGGGCTTTGCATGACTGTAAGTCCGATGCTCGCTTACCAGAACTTATATTTTCGAATGGTGTCGGGGACTAGATTGGTGACGGCGCTCTTGGCTCCATTGACGATCTCGGCGCCCTTGTCCTTGATGTCGTTGCCCCACTCCTTCGTGGCCTTCCAGGCATGCTTGGCGCCGTCCTTGATGTCGTCACCCCACTTGTCCCAGGCCCAACTACCCAGGAAGTAGGCCCCAGCCACGCCAAGAGCGACCCAGCCTACGACGGGGACCGCGGCGGCCACGGCGGCGGACGCTCCAAGGGCTGTGGCCATGCTCGCGCCGCCCAGCACGGCTACGGCGCCCGCGGCCTGGACGCCTCCCATACCCCGGTCGGCCCAGCCTTGGGCACCTTCGTGAGTGGGGAGGAACATCTCTTTGACACCGCTCACAACGGCCAGCGGAAGGAAGACACGTGTAGCGAGAAATCCGGTGCCGGGCGCCTTGGAGAAGAGCTTCGCGGCATAGGGGATCTTGAGGCGCATCGCGGTGTTCCGGACCGCCTGCTGCCACTTCCAGGGCTCCTTGTACCAGTTGCGGATCTTCTGGTCCTTGAGGAGCTCCTTCAGCAGTTCGCCACGCTTTGCCGCGGTGCGCGCGGCAGGTGAACCGAAGTACTTGTTGAGTTCCCATACGGCGCGTGCGCCCGCGACGTTCTGCCCCTGGGCCCACCTCTGGTAGAGGTGTATCGAAGCCTCCACAGCAGTGGGGATCTTGAGGACCTTAAGAGGGGTCTTGATGTCCTTGAGGGTGCCCTCTTTGAACTCTTTCCACGTCTCCAGAGCACCGGCGAGGCCGGCGAAGGTGAGGACTGCCTCGGGGTCGTCCATGGACAATCCCAGGCGGCGCCGGATGTCTTTGGCCTCGTCTTGCGCCCAGGATGCCTTTTTGGGGAAGTCGGAGACCCCTTCCGCCTTTGCGTCCCATTTGGCGAGAATGTTGCTCATCAAACCGCCCTGGATCGCGAGTGTTCCTCCCAGGACGTCGACAGCGGCAGCCAGTTTCGGCGCCTGGACGTCGTTCATTCCCTTGAAGCCCACTACTTGACCCTTTTCTGCTTTCCCTGGGGGTGTCGATCGAGTGACGACGAGCGTTTGAAATTGCACTTGTGCGGGGCTGGGGAGCGGATAGTCGGCTCAGATCCCATACTCAGGTACCCGAGTTCACCGATTGACGGACTGAATCTCCTGGACGGTAATGTCCTGTTCGCTACCGAAGGTTCCGTCGGGGAGCTTCCCCGCTTCGCCGTTGGTCCCTTCCCAGGTGATCTCCCATGTGACGGTTGCCTTGAGCTTGTACGTTCCTTCGCCGGACGAGCGCAGGTAGGTGATACCGCATGGCGGGGTCTTGCTGGACTTGCCCTTGGACCACGGTTCGCCGATGGAGCCATCGTCGTTGATCGCGCATTCGCCGGAAGACGGAAAGGTCGCGGCATCTCCAGTACCGGGCTGAAGTTTCAGGGAGACGGGCTTGGCTGTGGTGGTAGCTGACAGGTTCCAGCCGGGAACATTGAGGGATGCCGTGACGGACACATCATGGAACTCTGCTTTGTCGAGCCAGGCCCAGGTGCGGAGGTTGACCTTGGTGACGGTCTTCGGAGCGAGGGAGATCTCCGTGTCGGGGACTTTTACCTGGTTGTATGCGAGCATGGCGAGAGTTTCTGCGTCGATGGCATTTTCAGCATCGGGAAAATCTCCGTTCTCGACCCAAAAGTCCGCCCCGCCGCAGTCCAGATAGTCGTCTCCCGAAAGCCTGTCCCAGTCGTAGACGGCTCCCCAGAACATCCCCTCGCCGGTCTTGTCCTTATTGAAATCCTTGTAAGGCTTACCCTTGATGTAGCGATTTTGCTCTGCCGCGTATCCCTCTGCGGCGCCGCTGAAGTGACCGACATCCCACCGTCGCTCGAATTCCTTCTCGTACTCCTCGGGCGTCCACTGAGGTTCGTACCAGCAAGCTGGAGGATCGTAGTTTCCCACAGCAGTGAGAGCGCCGGTCGACTTTCCACTGCCGTTCTTCGACACGTCGAAAGTGATCTGGGACGAGATTGTCTGATCCTTTGACCCGCTGTCGGTATCGATCTCGTTGCGAGATCCACCGAACCCTTTTTCTGCGTGTGCCGTTCCTGGTATCAAGAAGGCGCTGATCGCGAGGGCAAGTGCTGCCAGGGTACTTTTGCGGGCGGTGGTCACGGAGTGCACTTCTCGCTCCCCCTCTTCGAAACGACCTCTGTGGTGACCCAGACCTTCTTGGAGTTCAACTCAAGTCGGCTGATGTAGTACACGTACGAGTCGTCCGTGGGGGCGGATCTGTCGACCTTCTCCGTCTTGCGGTCCTTATTGAATGCTTTGCTTTCGTCCGCGCAGAGCGTGACGGCAGCTGTCGTCTTGCCTGAGAGGGTGACTTCGGGGGCGTAGTAGCGCGTGACGCCGCTGATCGTTGCGTTGTGGTCCACGAAAGTCTGGACCCAGTTCGTGGCGCCCACCAGAGCTTCGCCTTCGTAGTAGAAGCTCAAAGCAGCTGACTTGACGTCACCATCTGTGACAGCTCGGTCGATCGCCGTCATGGAGCGTCCGGCGTCCGCGAGGACGGAGTCCTTGGTCTCGTCACCTGCCTTCCAGCCTTCGAAGACTTCCTTCACGTCTTTTGGCAGAGACAGATCAGGCCGGTCGATGTCGTCCGATGGACTCACACTTGGTGACGCCGACTTTCCGCCACCTGTATCGGCCCCAGCGATCTTGTCCTTGTCGCTGGACTTGTCGTCGCCGCTGCCGCAGGCCGTCAGCAGTAGGGCCGCGGTCGCGGCGAGCGCGGTGGCAACGGGCCAGGAGTGGCGCTTCACAGTGAACCCCCGTGAGACAAAGAAGCAGTCAAGAGCAATGACGGTATCCGTGGGGCGATCGGTTTCGCTACAGCGAAGTTCCTTGCGAGGCCGGGCGAATACGGATGAATCAGGGCGACTCGTGAGCCTCGTGGCCCGATCGTGTCTGGGTCCGCAAGGGCGTGATCAAGTGCGACGCCGGATGGCAACCGCCTGTGGCGCGTATCGGGCCAAGCGGTCCCCCGGAGCTCGCGCTGTGCCTGTCGGCGTACTTCGGGGTGCACTTCGGCGGTGGCGGAGGTGGTGTCGCGTCCGCGGCATGAAGATGCTGTGAAGCACTCAGGGAGAGACGTTCTTTGCCTCCCTTTACTACAACTTGGCCTTGTAACTTGTTGTGATCGGGGGATCACACTTACCAGGAGTTGCTTTGCTGCACAGGAAGACCGTGGCACGCGTTCTCGTGCCCGCCGCTGTACTCGCGCTTTCGCTGACCGCGTGTAACGGCAGTGACGACGACACCGACGCCAAGCCGGAGCAGTCGGCATCCCAGTCGGAGGCCGCGGCGCCAGAGTCCCCGGCGTCCGAGTCCCCGGCCGGGGCCGCCGCGGGTGGCTCTCTCGACGCCGGCCAGAGCGCCACGGGCAAGGTCGAGGAGGGGGACGTCGAGGTCACGTACGACGTCACGGCGCAGAAGGTCGACATCGGCACCGAGGCCGAGGCCCAGGCGCTGGTACGGGACAAGGCGGACGCCAAGGGGCTGGTGCTCGCGGTCGCCCATGTGAAGTTCACGCACAAGGGGGGCGCGACCCTGACGGAGTCCTCCGACGCGAACCGCGGTACCAAGATCTGGGCCGACGGAAAGCGCGGAGCGCTGCTCATCGGCGCGTCCGACGACGCGCCCGGTTGCGAAGACCCGTACGACATCGAGAGCTGGAAGCAGGGCGAGAGCCATGTCCTGTGCGAGTCCTACCTGATCCCGGTGAACTCGAAGTCGGTGGAGGTCCGTTGGTCTGAGGAGGACGGGGAGCCGTACATCTGGACGTTCCCGGGGAAGTAGGCGTTTCGCGGGGGTGACGCGAGCCGGCCTGTCGGGGAAGAGAGCCGGGGCCGGCTCGGGGGCTGAGCTGTTACGCGCCATCGTGGGCGCGCCAGTGGACTGTCGTCCGTCTCCGCCACGACCGTGCGGCGCGGGAGCGCGTACCCGTCGGTCACCCATGAGTGCGAATGCGAAGGCCGGTCGGCGGTCGATCCAGTCGGCTCGGATGGTGCCTTTTCGCTCCCCTCCGATCCGACACCATCACCACGCTGTCGGTCGCCCTCCACTCCAGTGAGCGGGACTTGGAGCGCCTGGTCGGCTCCTTCCCACCCAGGTCGGCGAGTGCCCCCACGGTGCCGAAGGCGAACGTGCCGGCCGTGCGGCCCACGACTTTCTTGGCGTCGCCGCCTGCCCACTCGTTGCGGACCACGATCTCTGGGTGACCGGGCTGGTCGATGCGGCAGGTGTCCTTGAACGGGCGCCTGGGCGGAACCAGTCGGCTCGTCCCGATGACCTGCCCTGGTGGTCGCGCACCACATGATGCTGTTCGCCGTCGACGTCCTCGTATCCTCGTACAGCGGGAGGTGGGTCGGGGGCGGCAGCCCAGTCTCGTCGGTCTCGTTCGCCTCGTCGGATCCGCCGAGCAAGGCGCACAGCGCGAGAACCGTGAGAACTCGGTTGTTCTTTTTGACCTTTGGGGCGCGTACCGCGCGCGGGCCCGTGCGGCGTGCTTGCGCTTGGGTGTCTGTGGCCGCTCGACGAAACCGAGGACGAACTCCTGGACGGCCGCCCGTGCGACGGGCTCGACGGGGGTCTCCATATCAGATGTGCCGGGCCTCTTTCTGCTCGCCACGGCTGTCTCCTGCTTGGGTTCCCGCCCTGGCCACTCCGACTGCTTCCGTCAACTGCCGTCACGTTCAGCCGCGATGCTGACTTGGTGCTTTGTCGTCAGTTCGGGAGTTGGGAGGGGAGGTCGCATTTCGCGTCTTTGTGGGCTTGGCGGGCGAAGTCTGTTGCCAGGTCGATGAGGGTCTGTCGCGCTTTCTTGTCCGAGGCTTCAAGGGGTTCGATGGCAAGGGCGAACACGCTAATGTTCCAGGGCTGCTTGCTTGCTCTTTCGCTGGCATAGCAGGGGACCCAGATCGCGGCTACCTTCGTGTTGGAGACGCCTTTGACTCCGGCGTTGAAGGTGCGGTCGCCTTCGGAAAACCATGGGATTTTTGCTTTGGTCCACTCGCGCCAAGGTACGGCAGATACCATTTCTGCGGACAGGATGAGGAGATCTTCATCGTCTCCGTTCACGGTGCAATGGTTGTTAAAGTGCCGGCCCGCTGTCGGGCCCTGCGTCTCGTCGAAGTCGTAGGCCGAGGCTTGTGGAAGTACGGAGTTGAAGATTTTGGTGGCTTTTTGTCTATCAGGTACGCTCTGGCAGACGTCGTCGGCTCGAATATTTCCGCGCTCTTCGAATGCTCCGAAGAGGTAAGCGACGAGCAGAGCGACGGCGATAGTTGCAGCTACAGCACCGTAAGTAAGATAGCTTCTTAGTGCTTTGCGGGCGCTCGATTCTGTCAAGGTTGATCACCCATTCGCTTTGTTTATGCTGTTCTCGGCTTGATAGTTTCCTACCAATTCATGGGCGCTTTTGAATCCTTCGCCCGCCCGGCCGCCAGCAAGGGATTCATACTCTTCTGAGCCGGAGGCCGCTTTAACGGCCTCCTGGGTGGTTCGGATGGCTGATTCCTTGATCTGCCCCATATCCTTCACGTTCTGGTAAACTTGCTCTCTTTCTTTTCCGTCGTCGTTGCCGAACCCGTCCAAAATCCCATTGAAGATCTCGTCTGCCGCGGTTCCGGCTAAAGTGCCGAGCACGATGCCGCCGGGGCCGGATACCGGTGCTGTTGCGACGGCTGTCGCGCTACCGACGATGGTGCCTCCCCACGTTCTCACATGTTCCTTCTGTGCGTCGTTACTTGCGGCCGCCTCGGCGTCATTAATATCGGCCTGGAAGTAGCGGCCCTGCCCGATGACACCTTGGAAACAACCGGTGTCGTAGGCGATCTGGTCGACGGTGTCCTTGGTATCCAGTGGGTAGGAAAAAGCGTCGGGGTGCTTTACCTGCTGCTCCGTCAGTGCGGCCGCGTAAGCGTGCTGGGAGACATTGAGAATGCCGTACCCTTCTTTATTGCGTGCCACTGCATGCAGGAATCGCACCGCATCGGGCTCTTCTACCGCGGCAGCGTTTTTTGCGTTCGCGGCCGGGTAAAGTTGATTTCCATTGGAGTTGTCATCGGTTAGTGCTTGGTGCAGCTCCGGCATGTAATCGATGGAGATGTTTGCGAAGCTGTCCGACAGATATTCGTGTTCACGTAGGCGTTCATTGTCTTCGGATACTGATTTCACGATTGCTGAGAACAGGCCGGCCTGGGCCTTTGAGTGGTGTGCGTCTTGCGTCGTAGCCGCTTCGCCCGGGCGATGGCCGGTGGCGGCCGCTTCGAGTGCGTGGCCCATCGAGTTTCGTCCGGTCACGCTCTCTTCGCCCGGCCTGCTGTCGTTCGGCCACTTGCGGGATTCGAAGAGGTATTTGAAGTTGGTTTCCGGCTTGCCTGCGTCGTTCTGCTGCTTGGCTGTGAAGAACACCGTTGCCGCTGCGGGGCTGTTGGCCAGGGCTTTCATGTAGCCCGTGAGGGGGTCGTTTCCCTCGTCGTTGCCCAGATGGTTGAGTTTGCCCGTGGCTCCCCAGCCGGGACCGTAGAGCTGTTTGGAGCCGTCCAGGACCTGCTTGTCTTCCTTGATCAGTGCTGTTCCGTAGTGTTCAAGAAATTTGCCGTCGTAGTCGCCGAAGCGCATGAGGTTACTCATGACGAGGAAGCCTTTGGGGCCGCCGGAGCTGCCATACGGGGGAGGGCCCGGTTCTGCGATCGGGTCGTCGCCGAGCGCGACCATGTCTTTTTTCCACCGCGTCATCGCCGGCGCATCGGAGTTGGTCGCCGCTGCCACGGTGAGGCTCAGGTTTTTCTGCATTTCAACCAGGGCGTCGGAGTTTTTGAATTCGGCGGGCCGGCCGTATCCGGGAGCGCTGCCCAAGTTGCTCATCTCGTACCAGAGCCGCAGTGTCTTTCTTGCTCCCAGGGCCCCAACGACCTTCTCGGCGAAGGGATATTGGTCGTAGTTGAATGCGAAGAGGTCGTTCAGTTCGTCTAGTTCGTCCGGGGTGAGGTCCTCGGGGTCCATCTTCGCGAGTTTCGTGGCCCGCCTGGCATCCTTGGCCGCCGCGGCGTTGGCGGCCCGGGTCACGCTCGCCTCGTTGATCTGGACCATGCCTTTGAAGCCGTAGTACGGGACGTTGTCCATGTTCATGGCCAGGTGGTAGCGCCTTTTCAGCATGGGTAATTCGTCCCTGGCCCAGTTCGCCACGCGCAGGACGTCCTGAAGCTCCTCGGTACCTACGCCGTAGTAGGCGAGTTCCGTCTTGTAGTAGGACGCTCGGTTCTGGAGCGTCTCCTGGTCCCGGCTCACGGAATCGATCGTGCCCTTGAGTGCGTCCGGGTCGATACCCGAAAACACTCCCCCGCCACTTCCGCCTTCATCTTTGCGCATGCCACCGTCCCCGTTCGCGGCAGATCCGTAGACGACCTTGAGCCACTTTTCATTACAGTCAGTACATTCGCCTGTTGCGGTTCATCGCACTGGCTTCCTCGGGTGTGACCTTCTCCGGCATACGGTCGATCTCGCGCTGCATGTCCTCAAGCACCTTGTCGATGCGAGCTCGTACGGTCTTGCGGTGGCCGACTACGCTGCTGTGCCATTTGTCGGCGGTCTTGCCCACCCATGACTTCGTGGAGTCCCGGCCGCCCTTTCCGATGTCCCCCGCTCCTCTCTTCAGGGCGTCGACCAGGTCGGACCGTTCCTTCTCAAGTTCTCGCTTCAGCCTCTGCAGTCGCTCTCGGTCAGGATTGTCCTGCTTCGGCTTGTCGCCGTCGGCCGTCATTCCCCGCCCCTTGGTCTGCTGTTCGGTGTCCGCTGCCGCACGGCGAGCAGCTATAGCCTCAGGAATCAGCGGTTCAGCGATTCACTGACTGGATTTCCTCCACCGTGATGTTCTGGACGGCTTCTATCGTGCCGTCGGGCAGGCCCACCGCGCCCGCCTGGCCCGTGCCTGTCCAACTGATCTCCCAGGTGAGGGCTGCCTTGAGGGGGAGCGTCTCGCCGCCGGAGGAGCGGCGGTAGATGATGCCGCAGGGCGGTGTCTCGCCGGCCTTGCCCTTGGCGTAGGGCTCGCCGATCCTGCCGTCGACTATCGGGCAACCGCCGTCCGCGGGGATCGTCGTCGCGTCCGCCGTACCCGGGCTGAGTGTCAGGGACTTGGGCTTCGCCGTCGTGGTCGCCTGGATGTTGAAGCCGGGGACGTTGATGGCCGCTGTCGCCTGGACGTCGTCGAAAACGGCCTTGTCCAGCCATGCCCAGGTCGGCAGGTTCACCTTGGTGATCGCCTCGGGTGCCAGTGTCACCTTGGTGCCCGGCAGTTCCATGTGCTGGTACGCGAGAGCGGCGAGCATCTCCGGGGTGATGGCCTCTTCGTGCTGGGGCGGCGGGGGCTCGCCGTTGTCGACCCAGAAGGGCATGTCGGTGCACGAGTTCCGCTTGAGGTAGTCCGGCTCGTTCGGGTTCTCGACGCCGGCCCAGAACATCCCCTGGCCGTCCTTGTCGACGTTGTAGTCCTTGTAGCCGGGGCTGTCGGTCCAGCCGTAGTCGTCCTCGTAGTGGCGCTGCACCTCGCCGATCGCCGAGCTCGCGGTACCGGCCATGCCGGGCTTACTCAAGGCGTCCTTGATGTTCTTGGACGTCTCCTTCTTGAAGTCCTTGGCGCCGAGGTAAGGGGCGTACCAGCAGGGCGGCGGCGTCCAGTTGACGTCGGAGGACGAGACGTTGCCGGTGTTGCCGCTTTTGGCTACGGCTCCGGAGTACTGGATCTTGGCGGAGGCGTAGATGCCGTCGCCGTCACCGCCGCCCTGCTGGTCGCTGTTGGCACCCTCGCCGTTGCGCTTCGGCTCTGCCGCGTGGGCCGGGGCCGCCAGTACAAGGGTGCCGAGGGCCAGTGTCAGGGCGGCGACGCTGATGCTGAGGCATGTATGCCGTGCTGCGTTCACTGGCACTTCGCCGCCTTCTCCTCGACGAATACCTTGGAGGCTTGCCACAGCTTGTCGCTCGTGGGGAGCTTGACCATGATGATCTTGAAGGAGTCGAAGTCCTCGACGCTGGGTTTGGTCTTGCGGACCTCCCCGGTCTTGACCTCTTTGCCGTAGAACTTGCTCGAGTCCACGCAGAACGCGACCTCAACCGAGTTGCCGTTCGGCACGGATCGAGTGGTGGCCTGGTAATGACGCCGGATGCCGGTGGCCGTCCAACCGTCGTCAACCCTGGCGCTGATCTGTGTTTTCGCGTAGTGGAGGCCGTCGCCCGTGGAGTACGTGGTCACGGCGGCGTCCCCGGTCGTGCCCTTGTCGATGCCCCGGTAGATGGCGCGCACGTAGTTCGCCGCGTCATCCATCGCCGCCGCCTCGTTCTTGTCCTTCGGCTTGTCCCAGTCGAAGACCAGGTTCATGTCCTTGGGCAGGGACAGGTCGACACCGTCCGGCTTGTCCTGCTCCGATCCCGCCGGCTCCGCCGATTTCGTCGGCTTCTTCGAGCCCTGGTCGGCGCCGGCGATCTTGTCGTTGTCGCTGGACTTGTCGTCCCCGCCACCGCATGCCGTCAGCAGCAGGGCCGCGGTCGCGGCGAGCGCGGCAGCAACGGGCAAAGAGCGGCGCTTCACAGTGAACCCCCGTGAGATGTGGATGTTTTCAAGGGTCACGACGGTATCCGTGGGGCGATCGGTTTCGCTACCGCGAAGTTCCCAGCATGTCTGGGCGTATGCGGACTGATCGGGGCAAGTCGCGAGTGCTTGTGGCCCTATCGTGTCTGGGTCCGAGCGCGCGGTTGTCGGCCGTCAGGCGTCACGCAGAAGTGCATACGCGAACGCGAGCCGGCGGTCGAGCCATGCGGCGCGGATGAGGAATCTGAGCTGGCTCTCGGACGTCATGACGAGTTCGTCGTCGGCCCGCCACTCCAGGACGCGTGACGTGGCGGGTTGGTCGCCACCCTCGGCGCCCATGTCGGACACGGCCTGAATGGCGCCGAGGAGGAATTTCCCGGCGCCGCGCCGGACCAGCTCCCTCGTGCCGCCCTTCGCCCATTCCGCGCTGCTCACGATTTCCGGGTGGCCGGGCTGGTCGATTCGCCAAGTCGGCTTCAGCGCATGCTTGAGGGGGGAGATTCGGCGAATTGCACCGATGACATCCCCCTGTCCGTCGCGGACGTTGTGGCGGCGTTCGCCGCCGCTCCCCTCCGCGGCGTCGAGGGAACAGAGCAAGGTGCGGCCCTCGGCGTCCTCGTACAGGCTCAGACTCAGGCGTGGACCGGTTGCCGTTGCCGGTGGCGGGAAGAAGGCGCAGGGGGCGTAGACGCGTTGCAGCCCTCCTCCGTGCGGGACCCTGAAGGCACGGAGTCCCCGTACGGGATCCTTGCGCTGGCCGACGGCAGGCCGTTCCTCGTCACCGATGGCGAATTCCCACGCGTCGGTCCAGGGGATGGACGGCACGGGAGGATCATCGGCGTGCCTGTTCTTTCCGAGCATCAGTCCTGTCTTTCCAAGGGAGATGTACGCAGTCGGTCGGACACCGAGAACGCCGCCCGCTCACCGGTCGCCCACGAGCGCGAACGCGAAGGCCAGCCGACGGTCGAGCCAGTCTGCCCGGACGGTGACCTTCTCGCTGCCCTCCGACACCATCACCACCTTGTCGCCCGCCCTCCACTCCAGTGACCGGGACTTGGACCGCTGGTCGCCGCCCTCGGCCCCCAAGCCGGCGATCGCCCCCGCGACGCCGAGGCTGTTCGCCGCCGATGTCCTTGGGCGAGTCGACGTAGCAGAGGAGGCGGTGGGCCTCGGTGTCCTCGTACAGCGTGAGTCCGGGGCGCGACGGCAGCTCGGAGTCGGGATCTGGATCAGGATGGCGATCGGGGTGACCGGATGCGCCGAGGAAGGCACAGGGTGCGAGAACTCGGTAGTCCTTCCCTCCCTATGGCACGCGTACCGCGCGCGGGCCCCGTACGGCTCGCTTGCGTTTGGGTGTCTGCGGCCGTTCGACGGAGCCGATGACGAACTCCCGAACCGTCGCCCAGGCGACCGGCTCGACGGGAACCTCTGTATCCGCCTTGTCCGACTGCCTACCGAATACCGAATGCCACCGCTACCCCTTGATTCCTCGGCTGATTCCCTCGGCGTTCCGCTGCATGCTGTCAGGCAGCGGGGCTGCGGTCGCGACCGTATCCATGGGGCGGACGGCGTCGCCCCAGCGGCCCCGAACGCGGGTGCGCGTCCGAGGCCGGGGGAGTGGCACGTGCGTCGGCTTTCTCAGTGCTCCCGGGCCAGGCCGTGCTCCGGCGTCCGGCAGCGTGGGCAGCCGCACGGTGGATACGCCGACATCTGCGGCAACGGGGCGGCCCAGCTGTTCGTTCTGACCTCGACCTTGCCCCGTTCCCCGGTCACTGCGCCCCGCGCATCGACCGTGTAGACCCGCAGGGTGAGGCGGGAGCGGCGGCGAGGTGGTTCCAGGAGTTCCAGTACGTCGGTCATGGGCGGGTACTGGTCGGCGCACTCGAGGCACGCGTAGACGTTGAAGCCGGGACCCGTCGCCGCGTGGACCTCGTGGACCAGTACCGGGTTGCTCGTCGTGCGGTGGCAGCGGGCGCACATCCGCACGGCCGGGCGCGTCATCGGGCCGTCACCGGGACGCCGTGGACCGAGCCGAAACGTGGCGGCGGGACCGGTGTGAACCGGAGTGGTGGGAGTGCCCCCAGGCGGTGACGGCCCCGGGGGTGAGGGGTGCAGATGCCCAGCACTCGGGCGAAGAGGCGGAGGATAAGGTCCAGCACGTTGGCGCTCCTTCGAAGCGTCGGCCATGCCCCGGGACGGTTACCGCCGTCGCCGGGGTCTTTTGCGTAACAGGCACGGTACAGGGTGCAGCTGGGTGGTGTATAGCGGTGAGGCGTGCTCCAAGGAGTCATGGAGTTGCGTGCTGTCGTACGTTGTTCGATATGACAGGAGAGTCAGGGCAGTCGCCGATCGACCCGACGAAGATCGCCTACGTCTATATGCAGATGGCGGACCACATCGCGGCCCGCATCGCTTCCGGGGAGCTGCGGCCCGGTGCGCGACTGCCTGGAGAGCGGGACCTGGCCGAGGAGTACGGGGTTGCACACCTGACTGCCCGCCGTGCAACCCGCGAACTCCGCGACCGCGGACTCGTCATCACCCTCCCCGCCAAGGGCACCTTCGTCGCGTACCCCGAGACGTCAGACGACGGCCAGGAGCCGTAGGAGTTCGCGTTTACCGCACGCGGGCACAGAACAGGCATGCCTTGTTGCCTCTCCGCTCCGCACGACGTCCTGCGATCGGCCGCGACCCTGGCCCCCGCGCTGCTCCGCGCCCTCCACTCCGCTGCCCGTCGCGACACGGGGCGGGCGCACCACCCCCGGGACCCCGACGCCGTGTCCGCCGTCAATCTGGAACTGGTCACCCTCACCGAGGACCTGGCCGTTATCACCTGGCACACCGGCGTGAAGGGCAGCGACGACGGGTTCGGGCGGATGCTGCCGGCCGTCACCGAGGGCGAGGTCGTCTACGGCACCCACCCCGCCCGGCTGAACCGGAGCGCGTCCGAAGGCCGGTTCACCGCTCACCATCAGGTGGAGCTGGCAGGTCTCGAACCCGGTCAGACGTACTACTACCAGGCCCGTTCCCGGGGTTCGGCGGCCACTCCGACGCCGTTGCACCTGGTGAAGGGCAATGCCGTGGGGACCTCACTCCACGGGTTCGGCTCCAGCGGCGGCCCGTACTCGTTCACCACACCGCAACCGCCGCCCGGACGCCATCTGTTGTCGGTCGCGCTCTGCAACGACCTGCATCTCGGCGAGACCGCCGCCGGGCTGGTGGCAGGCGTGCCGTTGATGCGGGGCATCTCCCAACGGCTCGGGCTGGCCCCGTACCCGGAGATCATGGGCCGGGCGCTGGTGGAGGAGGCGCACCGGCGCGGCGCCCGGCATCTGCTGGCCGCGGGGGACATCTCGGCGGGCGGGGCACCGCGGGACCTGGCGGAGGCCCGGCGGCTCCTGGACGGGTTCGGCACGTACGGCGAGGACTACTTCGTCGTCCGCGGCAACCACGACCGTCGCGGAACCCTCGAACGGGGCCGGAGCGGTGGCGTCCAGGAGCCGCAGCGCGAGGACCGCTTCCTCGACGCCTTCCCGGCCGGCGGCGGCCCAGCGTACTTCGCCCGTGATCTCGGCGGCCTGCGGATCATCGGCCTCGACACGTACGAGAAGAAGGGGAACGGGGCCGACTCGGGCGCGCTCTCCGACGAGCAACTCGCTTGGTTCCGGGCCGGGCTGAAGGCCCACAAGGAGCAGCCCACCCTGGTCTTCGGGCACCACCCGCTGACCGTACGCAACTCGCCGTTCCCCGTGACGGGCGGGCAACGCCTGAACCGTCGGCAGGCCCGTACGATCCTCGACGCGTACGCCGCCGCCCCCGGCGTCTTCCTCCACCACGCGGGCCACACCCACCGCAACAAGCGCACCGTCCTCCCGCAGGCGCGGCACGTCACGCTGCAGGAGGTGGGTGCCGTGAAGGAGTACCCCGGAGGGTTCTGTCTGCTGCGGATCCACACGGGCGGGTACGCCCTCAACTACTACAAGACCAGCAGCGGCCCCGCGCGGGAGTGGAGCGAGCGGAGCAGGCGCGTGGCGGCGGGGCTGTGGCCGCAGTACGCCCTGGGCCGCTCGGTCTGCGACCGCAACAGCGTCACGGTGCGCGACCTGTCCGGGATCGCGCCGGCCGTGACAGGAGAGCCCGCGCGTCGTGGCGCCGCATGACGGTCCCGCGGATGCGGCGCCCGGGACCGGCCGACCTGCCCGCTCTCAGCCCAGCTTCGTGTTCTGTGCCTTCACCACCGGCGGCGCGAGTTCGGTGTCGCTCGGGCGGGACTCCGCGATCGCCCTGCCGTTCACCGAGTAGTAGACGGCGACGATGTCACCGTGGCGTACGGCGGCCGAGTGTGTCGTGTGGGTGGTGCCCTGGTAGGTCAGCGTCGACGTGAAGGCGAGGGACTCGTCGCCCTCCTTGCCGGCCTGCTCGGCGGTGACCGAGTCCCACGGGCTGCTGTTGCCGTTCGCCTCGGCCGTGAAGCCGTCGCCGCAGGAGGACACGGCCTCGGTGAGGTCCGCCATGGCCGACTCCGCGCCGCCGTCCGCGTAGGCGTTGAGCGTGACGTAGGTGAAGCCGTCGATGAGGCCGTTCTCCCCGACGGCTCGTGTGAGGTCGGCCTGTGTCGCGCCCAGCGGGAGCTGGTTCAGCGCGTACGCCAGCGGGGTGCACGCCTTCTTGTCCACGGTCACCTCGTCCGGTGACTTGGCGAAGGCGTACTCGGTGGCGGGCTCCTGGACGTCGTAGCCCTTGACCTCGGCCTTCGTGATCATCAGCTTCGCCAGGCGATCCGCCGGGCTCACCTTCTCGGCCTCGGGCGCCGTCGCCTCGGGCTTGTCGGCCGCGTCCGTGTCGGAGTCGCCGCTTCCGCAGGCGGTCAGCCCGGTGAGTACGAGGACGGAGAGCGCGGCGGCGGTCAGGGTGGCGGCGGTTCGCTTCATGGGGGGACGAACTCCTCGTTGTTCGTTGTTCGTGCTCTGGGGGTGGGTGGTGGGCACCGGCGAGGGAATCGACGCAGGAAACGTCGGCTTCACCTTTTCGACTGACCCGCATCCGCATCCGCATCCGCATCCGCTCCGCCCGTGACGGAAGATCGTCCCACGCCCCCGGGCGCCCCCCGTGAGCATGTCGTGCAGGCCAGGTGGACACAGCGTGACCAACGCCCGGCCGGGGGTGGGGAGATGATTCGCTGGTGCACAGCGGGCGGGTCCGTGTGCGGCCCCCGCGGAGCCCGTGCGCAGCCCGTGCCCAGCACCTTCCCCGGGCGGGAACCGGACGTCCGCGTTGCGCGTGGATAACGTCGAGGTCTGTGGGCTTCGCGGGTGTGGGCGCGCCTTGAGGGGCTTATGTGCTGCTGATACGGTGCGGTGGCTTGACACGTGTTCCGGCCGTGGCTATTCGACCAGGCCGGGCGGTACGCCCGGTGAGGGTGAAGTGTTCCAAGTGTCCTGAATGAAGGGTCCGAGCGCGGGCCCGTATGAGGGGCCTGAGCGAGTGTCCTGCATGACGAATTCTTCTTGGGTGTACGGGGAGCGGTTGCGTGAAGATCCAAGAGCGTACGGGGGCGGGCAACAACCGTTCCTCCGCGCCGGTTCAGCCGACGATGGGGGAGCGCCTTCCCTCGCCGCCTCGTGAGCGCAAACCCGCGCTGGCCGCGCTCGCGGTGCTGCTGATCCTCGTGGGTGCGCTCGGGGCCACCATGCTGGTGCTGCGCGCCGGCGACCGGGTCGAGGTCGTCCAGGTGACCGGTGACATCCAGGCCGGTGAGTCCGTCGCAGGCAAGGTGGACTCGGTGCTGGTGGCCGACGACGCCGGGGTCAACTACATCAAGTGGACCCAGGTCGAAGCCCTGAAGAAGCTCAAGGCCAAGTCCACGATCTACAAGGGCACCCTCGTCATCGGCGAGATGTTCGCCGCCGAGAGCGGCCTCCCGGCCGGCAAGGCCGTCGTCGGTCTCTCCCTCAAGGAGGGCCAGTACCCGGAGGGCATCGCCGTGGGCGACCTCGTGGCCGCCTACCAGGTCGGCGACACCGGCTCCGGCGGCGGGAACGCGGACGACGAGACGAGCTCCGGCTCCACCGGTTCCGCGGGCGGCGCCGACACCCCGATCGTCGGCAACGCCCGCGTCACCACCGTGCCGGGCAAGAGCGACAGCACCATCAGCAGCACCAACAAGCGCATCACCGTGACCGTCGACGAGGACGACGCCGCCGCGCTGGCCCGCGCCGCCTCGGCGAACAAGGTCGCCCTCGTCAAGGTCCCCGGCAACTAGCGGCAGAGAGTCACACACACCATGGCCCTCATCGCCCTCGCCGCGGACAAAGGCTCCCCCGGCGTCACCACGGCCGCCGTCGCTCTCGCGGCGGTCTGGCCCCGCCGCGTGCTGCTCGCCGAGACCGACCCGGCCGGCGGCGACCTCGTCTACCGCAGCGCCGCTGCCCACGGCGGACCGCTGAACCCCAACACCGGCATGCTCTCCATCGCCGCCACGGCCCGCCGCGGCCTCGTACCGGATCAGCTCTGGGACCACGTACAGCCGTTGAGCGGTGGTCTCGAAGTGCTCGTCGGGCTCGGGAACGCCGAGCAGGCCGCCGGGCTCGCGGGCCTGTGGCCCACCCTCGGCCGCGCCTTCGCGCAGCTCGCCGACTCGCCGCACGCGCCCGCCGACGTCATAGCGGACTGCGGCCGGATCAGCGGGGACAGCCCGGCCGTGGAGATGTTCTCGCAGGCCGCACTCGTCCTGCTCGTCTCACGCACCGAGCCGGAGGCCATCGCGCGCGTACGCGACCGGGCCGCCGCCCTCACCGCCAAGCTGCACGGCGGACCGCGCGGCGCCGCCTCGCTCGGCACCCCTCTCATAGGTGTCGTCCTCATCGCCGACCCGGGCGACTCCGCCAAGGTCGTCCACCAGGTCAACGACATGCTGGTGGCCGCGCAGACCGGCGCCCGCGTCGTCGGCACGGTCGCCGAGGACCCCACGGGCGCCGACCAGTTGGCCGGCCGCAAGCGCGGCCGGCTCGACAAGTCGCTGCTCATCCGCTCGGCGCGCAAGGTGACCTCGGACCTCTACCAGCAGTTCGGCGCGGCCTGGGCCGTACCGGCCGGCGGTCCGCACGGCCGGCCCACCGCCGGAGCCGGCCGATGACCGCTGTCGACCACCAGCTGGTCAAGCGGTTCCGGCAGGACGCCGGTGACCGTATCTCCGAGCAGCGCCGCCTCGACCAGGTCTCCGGCGTCACGCCGATGTCCAGCGAGGACGAGCGGCAGTACGCGCGGGCCGTCATCGCCCAGATCCTCGAGGACTACGCGCGCACGGAGATCAACTCCGGGCGTACGCCGCTGGACGCCGAGACCGAGGAGCAGTACGCCGCCGCCGTGCACGCCGCGCTCTTCGGCGTCGGCCGGCTGCAGCCCCTGCTGGACAACCCCGAGGTCGAGAACATCGACATCAACGGGTACGACCAGGTCTTCGTCGGCTACGCCAACGGCCAGGAGGTCAAGGGGGATCCGGTCGCCGAGACCGACGAGGAGCTCATCGAGCTCATCCAGATCCTCGGCGCGTACTCGGGTCTGTCCTCCCGGCCCTTCGACTCCGCGAACCCGCAGCTCGACCTGCGGCTGCCGGACGGTTCACGACTCTCCGCGGTGATGGACGTGACCCGCAGGCCCGCCCTGTCCATCCGCCGCGCGCGCATGGGCAAGGTCTTCATGTCCGACCTCGTCGGCAACGGAACGCTCACCCCCGAGGTGGGGCACTTCCTCGCCTGCGCCGTCCGGGCCCGCAAGAACATCATGATCGCCGGCGCGACCAACGCCGGTAAGACGACCCTGCTGCGCGCCCTCGCCAACGAGATCCCGCCGCACGAACGCCTCATCACCGTCGAACGCGCCCTGGAACTCGGCCTCGACACCTTCGCCGATCTGCACCCGAACGTCGTGGCGTTCGAGGAGCGGCTGCCCAACTCCGAGGGCCAGGGCATGATCTCGATGGCGGAACTGGTCCGGCGCTCGCTGCGTATGAACCCCTCCCGCGTCATCGTCGGCGAGGTGCTCGGCGACGAGATCGTCACCATGCTGAACGCGATGTCGCAGGGCAACGACGGTTCGCTGTCCACGATCCACGCCAACAGCTCCCACGAGGTCTTCAACCGTATTTCCACGTACGCGCTCCAGGCCACCGAACGCCTGCCCATCGAGGCCAGCCAGATGCTCGTCGCGGGCGCCGTGAACTTCGTCGTCTTCGTCCAGCGCCGCAACAACTTCGAGTCGGGCGGCCGGCTCCAGCGCGTGGTCACCTCGATCCGCGAGGTCAACGGCGTCGACGGACGCGTCCTGTCCAGCGAGGTGTTCGCCGAGACCCCGGACGGCCGGGTCGTGCCGCACGCGCCCCTCGCCTGCCTCGAAGACCTGATCCAGTACGGCTATCGCCTGCCCGGCGGGAACTGGGGGTGAACTGACCATGGCTCAACCGACCACGGCCGCGCCGTCCACCACGCTCGCCGCCCTCGACTCGCTCGGCTCCATGGGCGGGCTGTTCTCCACGACGGTCCTGTACTCGCTGGCGTGCGGCCTCGCCGTCGGCGGCGGCCTCGCCCTGCTGGCCGTCGCGGTCCGCGGACTGCCCGTCAAGCCCGACCACGAGAAGCAGAAGGCGAGCGAACGGGCCAGTGAGCTCGTACGGTTCGCCGGGCGCCGCGGGTCCGTCGCCGCCGGCGCCGGCATCGTCGTCCTGCTGCTCACCCGGTGGGCCGTCGCCGGAATCGCGACCGCCGTCCTCGTCTTCTTCTGGGACAAGCTCTTCGGCGGCGCCTCCGAGGAGAAGGCCGCCATGCGCCGCGTGGAGGCCCTCGCCTCCTGGACCGAGTCGCTGCGCGACACCATCGCGGGCGCGGTCGGCCTGGAACAGGCCATCCCCGCCTCCGCCCGCGCCTCGGCACCCGTCCTGCGCCCGCACCTCGACGCCCTCGTCGACCGCCTGCGCTCCCGTACGCCGCTGCCCGACGCCCTGCAGCAGCTCGCCGACGAGATCGACGACGCGTCCGCCGACATCATCGTGGCCGCCCTGATCCTCAACGCCCGCCTGCGCGGCCCGGGTCTGCGCCAGGTGCTGGGCGCGCTCGCCAAGTCGGCGCGCGAAGAGGTCGACATGCGCCAGCGCGTCATGGCGCAGCGCGCCTCGACCCGCCGCTCGGTGCAGATCGTGGTCGCGGTGTCGATCGCCTTCGTGCTGGGCCTGTCCATCTTCAACCGGGAGTTCGTCGAGCCGTACGGAACGGCCGTCGGACAGCTCGTACTCGCCTGTGTCTGCGGGCTGTTCGCGCTCGGCTTCTGGTGGCTGCGCAAGCTGTCGACGATCGAGACGCCGGAACGCTTCCTGGTACGGGACGAGTCGTCGGTCCAGTTCGTCCGCCCCCGCACGCCGTCCCAGGGCCAGGTTCAGGGTCAGGGACACGGTCAGGGGCAGGGGCAGTCCCCGTCGTTGTCCCATCCGCAGTCGTCGCCCGATGAGGGGGTACGCCGATGAACTCGACCCTGACCCTGCCCGTCCTGGTCGGCGCCGTCCTGGGCCTGGGCATCTACGTCCTGGTCCGCGCCCTGATGCCGGCCAAGCGCAGCGCCGTCGCCCAGGTCGCGCGCATCGACGCGATGAGGGCACGGGGAGCGGCGTACGAGTCCGCGCACCGTACCTCCGACGCCGGGCGGCTCGGCGGCGTACGGGCCCGGGTGGGGCAGCGCGTCGCCGAGCTCTACCTGCAGCAGGGCTGGGAACAGCGCTCGCTGCGGGCCGACCTGGCGGTGCTCGACCGGAGCTGGGAGAACTTCCTCGCCACGAAGGTGCTGCTGGGTGTCGCGGGAGTGTTCTTCGGGCCGCTGATGTTCGCCGTGGTCTGGACGCTCGGCTTCGGCCGCAGCCCCGCGATCCCGGTCTGGCTGGCCCTGGTCTTCGCGCTGGTCTTCTTCTTCCTGCCGGATCTGGAGGTGCGTCGGGACGCGGCCGAGAAGCGGCGCGACCTGCGGCGCGTGATCGGCGCGTACCTCGACCTGGTGTCGATGAGCCTGGCGGGCGGCCGCGGTCTGCCGGAGGCCCTGATGGCGGCCGCGGAGGTCTCCGACGGCTGGGCCACGCAGCGCATCCGCAACGCGCTCGCGGACGCCCGGATCACCGGCATCAGCCAGTGGCAGGCGCTCGGTTCGCTCGGGGAGGAGATCGGCGTCGAGGAGCTGAAGGACCTGTCGGCGTCGTTGGCGCTCGTCGCGGACGACGGCGCGAAGGTGCGCGAGTCGCTCGCCTCCCGTGCCGAGACGATGCGGCACCGCGAACTCGCCGAGATCGAGGGCAGCGCGGGGGAGAAGTCGCAGTCGATGCTCGTGGCGCAGCTGCTGCTCTGCGCCGGATTCCTGGTCTTCCTGATCTTCCCGGCGGCGATGCGCGTGTTCCAGGTCTGAGCCGGAGCCCCGGCCGGCATCGGGTCCCACCCCCGAGTTCACCCCCCCGCATCGAACCCACATGAACTTGACACGAACTGACATGAACTGACGCAAAATGGAACGAACTGTCTGGAGAGGACAAGTCACCATGAACGGACGGAACTACAGCACCGGGATCCCGGGGGTGGACTTCCTGATCACCTTCCTCCAGGGCCGGGTGCAGCGCGCCCGCTCCGGCGAACTCGACCGCGGTGCGTCCGCGGTGGAGTGGGTCATCATCTCGGCGGTCGTCGTGGCGATCGTCGGCGTGGTCGCCGCGATCATCAACGCCGCGCTCAGCGACGGTGCCAACAAGGTCGGCGACTGCATCAAGGGCGCGGACGCGGGCAGCACCTGCTGATCCACTGATCGAGCTACCGACTTTTCTCTCTCGTATACGGGGTTGCTGGTGCGCGTACGACGCTGGGTACGCCGCCGGGTGGAGGCCGCCTCCGCCCGCGGTGACTCCGGCATGACCGCGATCGAGTTCGTGCTGCTCACGCCCGTTCTCTTCTTCATGATCTTCGCGACGGTGCAGTTCGCGCTGTACTTCTTCGCCGACCACGTGGCCCAGGCGGCGGCCCAGGCCGGCGCCCGCAAGGCCCGTGCGACGGCGGACGAGTCCCCGGGCACGTGGCGTGGCGACGCGCGGGACGTGGTGGACAGCTACATCGCGCAACTGGGGCCGAAGCTGGTGCTCGGTCCGGACGTGAAGACGGTCCAGCCGGCCCAGAACACGGTCGGCGTGGAGATCACGGCGAGGGTGCCGTCGGTGTTCCCGGGGCTGGATCTCACCGTGCACGCGCAGTCGGTGGGGCCGGTGGAGCGGTTCGTCGAGGAGGGCGAGAACTAGATGCGCCCAGTCGTGCGCGGCGCCGAGGCGGGTGACAGGGCTCCCGTGACCGGTGACAAGGCCCGGGTGGCCGGTGACCGGGGGCTGTCCACCGTCGAGGTGGTGATCCTCGCCCCGGTGATGATCCTCTTCATCCTGGTGCTGGTGGCCTTCGGGCAACTGGTCGACGGCCGAGGGGCGCTCGACGGGGCCGCCCGGGACGCGGCCCGCTCGGGGTCGCTCCAGCGGGACGCGGGTTCCGCGCTGGCGGAGGCGCAGAAGGCGGCGGACGCGGATCTGGCGGACGTCTGCTCGGGGCCGGTGTCGGTGAACCAGACGAGCGCCGGCTTCGAGGACGCCGACCTCTTCACGGTGGAGGTCAGCTGTGAGGTACGGGGCCTGGCCATGCTCGGTCTCGACGTACCGACCCGGCTGACGGCGTCGTTCACCTCGCCGCTCGATCCCTTCAAGAGGAAGGCGTGATGGCGGGCATGGCGGGGGATCGGGCGCCTGATTCGGCGCGGGGCTGGACGCAGGGCTCGGCGCAGGGCTCTGTGGGGCGGGTGAGCGGCGTCGTGCGCGGCTGGGTGGCCGCGCGGCGCGGGCGGCTCGACGACCGGGGGTCGGGGGCGGGCGCGGTGATCATCTTCGCGCTGGTGTTCCTGTCCCTCTCCGCCTTCGTCATCGACGGCGGCCTGTCCATCTCCAAGCGCGAACGCGCCGCCGACATCGCGGAACAGGCCGCCCGTTACGCCGCTCAGGACGTCGACCTCGACGCGTTGTACGAGAACGCCGGGGGAGGGGCGCCGATCCTCTTCGAGAACTGCGGCGCCCGCGTGAAGGCCTTCGCCCGGGAAATGGGCATGACCGGCGCGGACATAGCCGCCACGAACTGCGTCGCCGCGAACGCGGACCAGGTCGAGGTGGAGGTCCAGCTCACCTACTCGCCGGTCTTCACGGGCATGTTCTACGGCGGCGACGTGACGGTACGGGGCCGGGCGGTGGCGGAGAACGAGGTCGGCTGACGGGCGGACGGCGGCGGCCGCTACTCGGCGCCCTTGCCGCCCTTGCCTTCCTTGCCGCCTTTACTGCCCTTGCCGTCGGACTTCACACCCTCGGAGACCTGCTTCGCCAGATCGTCGTCCAGCTTCTTGAACTCGCGGACGATCGCCTCGGACATCTGGGCCAGGGCGTCGAGCTGCTGGTTGATGTCCTCGCGGCCGTCCTCCCAGTTGGACTCGAAGTCCTCCAGCTTGTCGTAGACGCCGCCGTCGCCGATGTCGTCCTCGTAGGACTCGAAGAGCTTCTTGGTGCGGTTCATCCGCGACTTGATGTCACGCAGCCGGCTGCCGTAGTCCTCCAGCTCGCTCAACGGGAGTGCGAGGTCCGGTCTGCCGCCCATGTCAGGTCCCCCTCCTGATGGCCCGAGTTCCACGGGCCGTGGTTTCTGGGACGGAAGTCTACGTCCGGGGCCGGTCAGCGGTCCTGATGGCCGTCCGGCCGGACAACTCGGACTTAGGGGACTCGGGGTGTGAAGTGGTCGTAGTGAAAGGTCACGCCCCCTGCCCGTCCTTCGACACGCTCATTACGATCTCAGTAGGCTCAGCACACCCCCGTACTCCCTCCCTCCACACCACGACATCAGGACACCCGCCATGGCGCGACGCACCACTTCCAACTCGCCGGGAAGCTCGCCGGGTCCGAGGAATCGGACGCCGCAGCCCCTGCCTCGGCGCCGCCGCTCGGTGGGGGACTTCGCCAAGGCGTTCCTCGCCCTCGTCGCTCTGCTCGTGCTGCTCATCGGCGTGCCCGGGGCGCTCGCCACCCAGATCGGCTGGCCGCTGCCCTCCGGGGCGCCGAAGGTGGAGTGGCTCCAGCAGGAGATCACCGTCGGCACGTTCATCAACGTGCTGACCGTGGTCGTCTGGCTCGCCTGGGCCCAGTTCACCGCCTGTGTGCTCGTCGAGGTGAAGGCCGCCCTGTCCGGTGTCGGACTGCCCAACCGGGTGCCCGGCGCCGGGCCCAGCCAGCTGCTCGCGCGCCAGCTCGTCGCCGCGCTGCTGCTGGTCGGCGCCACCGCGGCGAGCTTCACGCCGGGTCTTTCGCAGCTCGGCCAGCAGTTGGAGGGGAACCAGCGGCCCGCCGCGGCCGCCGCGGCCCAGCAGACGCCGGGCGGGCTGCTGGGACAGCAGCGGGAGCAGGCCGCCGCGAGCGCCGCCGCGCTGGCCGAGCAGGCCGCCGACGCCGCCGCGCACGCGGAGAGCGGCAGCGGCGCCCAGGTGTCCGAGGACGACACGAAGTTCTACCGGATCCAGCCGCCCGAGGGCCGCCACCACGACTCCCTGTGGGAGGTCGCCGAGCGCCACCTCGGCGACGGACGCCGGTACAAGGAGATCTACCAGCTCAACAAGGACCGTACGCAGCCCGACGGCTCGAAGCTCTCCGAGGCCAGCCTCATCCGGCCCGGCTGGATCATGGAGATGCCCGGCGACGCCCGCGGCGGCGAACTGGTCGAGATGCCCGACGAGGCCCCGAAGGTCTCGCCCGAGGTCCAGCAGCAGATCTCCGACTACGCCAGGACCGGCGGCGCACACCAGCAGGGCGGCGGTCAGCAGGGCGGCGGGTCCGGGGCCCAGGACCGCGACACCGCCCACATCAGCCTGCCCGACCAGCGGCCCACCCCCGACCGGGGACAGCAGGGGCAGCAGCAGCCAGGACAGCAAGGTCAGCAGCAGGGGCAGGAGCACGCCGCCCCCGCCGCCGGTGAGGGCAGCGGGTTCGGGCTGCCCCAGGCGCTGCTCGGCGCGCCCCTCCTCGCCGCCGGTCTCCTCGGCGCCCTCGGCCGGCGCCGCCGCCAGGCCCTGTGGCAGTCCGCGCTCGGTGCCGTCGGCGGCCGTCGTGGCATGGAGCCCCCGACGCCCACCGGCGCCGCCGCCGACGCGCAGGACGCGCTGCTGGTGGGGGCCGACCCCGAGGGCGTACGCCTGCTCGACCGTTCGCTGCGCGGGCTCGCCGCCGCGCTCGCCGGTGAGTCCCGCCCGCTGCCGACCGTGTACGCGGCCTGGATGAGCGGCAACGGCGATCTGCACCTCCAGCTCGCCCAGCCGGCCGGCAAGCCGCCGCTGCCCTGGCAGCTCGGGCAGGACCAGACGTTCTGGATGCTGGCCCGCGCCGACGCCGAGCGGTACGAGGAGGTGGACACGGCCGCCCCGTACCCCGGGCTCGTCAGCCTCGGCACCATGGACGACTCGCGGCTGCTGCTCAACCTGGAGTCCGTACCCGGCATCGTCTCGCTGAGCGGCCGGGAGCAGGACCGGGCGGGCGTCTTCGCCTCCGTGGCGGCCGAGCTGGCCACCAACGGCTGGTCCGACCGCATGACCATCACCCTCGTCGGCTTCGGCGAGGACCTGACGCCGCTCGCGCCCAACCGGCTCCGCCACCTCGACGACATCGAGGCGCTCGTGGAGACCATGGAGGCGGAGACGCGGCAGCGGCGCGGCGCGCTGGGCGCGGCGGGCCACGACTCGGTCCTGACCGGGCGTACGGGCCCGGCCCAGCACACCCGTTGGGCCCCGCACCTCGTACTGCTGGCCGCCGAGCCGTCCGCCGAGGACGCCGTCAAGCTCGCCGAACTGGCCGCCGACGCAAGCCGGTTGGGCATCGGGTACCTGGTGGGCGCCGAGTCGGGCGAGCTGCCCGGCGCCGCCTGGGAGATGGAGATCACCAGCGAGGGCAAGCTCCTCGCGCCGCTCCTCGGCCTCGAACTCGACGCACAGCTCCTGCCGGTGTCCCAACAGCGCGCCGTGGTCGAGCTGTTCACGGACGCCGACCCCGAGCGCGAGGACGACCGGCCCACCACCACACCGCCGTTCCTCGTCGACATCAGCGAGCAGGGGCGCCCCGCGGTGTACGCGCGGCTCGTCGGCCCGTACGAGATCATCGGCCTGGAGACGCCGGACGGTGAGCGCAGTCCGCTGCTGCACGAGGCGCTGGCGATGCTGCTGCTGCACCGCGAGGGCGTGCACCCGCGGGTGCTGTCCTCCGCGCTCTGGCCGCGCGGGGTCACGGACGACGTCCGGGACGCGCTCGTCGAGCGGCTGCGCACCTGGCTCGGCGCCGACCCGGACGGCACGCCGCGGCTCGCGGCCGACGCGACCGGGCGGCTCAAGCTCGCCAAGTCCGTCGTGTCCGACCTGGACGTACTGCGGTCGCTCTACCACGAGGCCACCCAGGGCCGGGGCGCCGCCAGCCGTGCGGTGCGCGGCCGGCTGCTGACCGACGCGCTGGTCCTGGTCCGGGGTCCGCTGCTGGCCGAGCGGCCCACGGGGCGGTACGGCTGGCTGACCCACGAGATCATCGACGCCCAACTGCCGCTGCTCGTCGCGGACATCGGGCTCGCCCTGTCCGCGTTCCACCTGGAGAAGAACCGGGCAGAGAAGGCGATCGAGGCGCTGAACGCGGCGCTGGGTTCCGCGCCGGGCGACGAGCGGCTGTGGCACGAGCTGCTGCGGGCCACGCACGCGACCGGCGACAGCGACCGGCTGAAGCGGCTCGCGGCGGACCTGGTCGCGCGCAGCGGCGCGCGCGGGCTGCCGCCGCGGACCGAGGCGCTCCTCGACGAGCTGCTGCCGACCTGGCGCAGCGGCGTCGCCGCCGTGGGATGACCGGCCGGTGAGCGATCTCCGGTCGATCGAGCAGCTGACCGTCGTCGGCGCCGTCCTGTGGGGCGGCGTCGCCGGTCTGTTCGTGCCCCGCGACGCCTATCGCCTCTCGGTCGACCCCGACGAGCCGTGGCGGGACCGCTGTCCGGAGGGGCACCTCATCGGCGGCGGGGACGGAGCAGGCGGCCCGGCGGGTGGCTGGGTCGGGTTGGCCCGTTGCCGGGAGTGCGCCGGCACCGGAAGCGCGTCGTACGGCCCCGGCGCGCTCCCGGTGTCCCTGGCCACCGCTCTGGTCTGCGGGGCCCTCGCCGTGGCGACCGGTACCCGGCCCGAGCTGGCCGTCTGGCTGCTGCTGGCTCCCCTCGGCGTCCTGCTCGCCGTCGTGGACTTCCGGGTGCAGCGCCTGCCGGACGCGCTGACGCTGTCCCTGGCGGGAGCCGCGCTCGTCCTGCTGGCGGGCGCGGCGGCCGCGCCCGAGCACGCCGGTGACTGGCCGACCGCGCTGTACGGATCCCTCGCCCTCGGCGTCGCCTTCTTCGTGCTCTTCCTCGTCAACCCCGACGGCATGGGCTTCGGCGACGTGAAACTCGCCCTCGGCCTGGGCGCCGTCCTCGGCTGGTACGGCTGGGGGACGGTGCTGCTCGGCACGTTCGCGGGGTTCCTGTTCGGCGGCCTGTACGGAATGGGGCTGGTCGTGGCCCGGAAGGCCGGCCGCAAGACGTCGATCCCCTTCGGCCCGTTCCTGATCGCGGGGGCCTTCGTGGGCCTGCTCGTCGGGGCGTACGCGGCCTGACGTCCGGGGAGCGGCGATGACCGGCGGCGGCCGGTCGTGACCGGTGGCGGTCGACGGCGGCCGGGTGATCGCGCTGCCTGGCGTCGGGTGGCCGTATCGCCTGGCGTACGCTGGATCAGTCCGTCCACACCCCTATGAAAGGGACCGCTCCGGTGACCGAGAAGGCCGACCTTCAGTCCGTCCTCGACCGTGCCGCCGAAGGTGGGCGGATCACCCCCGGCGAGGCGCTCGACCTCTACCGGGACGCCCCGCTGCACGCGCTCGGCTCCGCCGCCGACGCCGTACGCCGCCGCAGGTACGCGGGTACGGAGCACATCGCGACGTACATCATCGAGCGCAACATCAACTACACGAACGTGTGCGTCACGGCGTGCAAGTTCTGTGCCTTCTACGCGCCGCCCAAGGACACCGCCAAGGGCTGGACGCGCGACCTCGACGACATCCTGCGCCGGTGCGCGGAGACCGTCGAGCTCGGCGGCACGCAGATCATGTTCCAGGGCGGGCACCACCCGGACTTCGGTGTCGAGTACTACGAGGAGCACTTCTCCGCGATCAAGGCGGCGTACCCGCAGCTCGTCATCCACAGCCTGGGGGCGAGCGAGGTCGAGCACATGGCCCGGATCTCCAAGGTCTCCGCCGAGGAGGCGATCCAGCGCATCCACGCCGCCGGGCTCGACTCCTTCGCCGGTGCCGGTGCCGAGCTGCTGCCCGCGCGGCCCCGCAAGGCCATCGCCCCGCTCAAGGAGAGCGGCGAGCGCTGGCTGGAGATCATGGAGGCCGCGCACAACCTGGGCGTGGAGTCCACGTCCACCATGCTGATGGGCACCGGCGAGACCAACGCCGAGCGCATCGAGCACCTGCGGATGATCCGTGACGTACAGGACCGGACGGGTGGCTTCCGCGCCTTCATCCCGTACACGTACCAGCCCGAGAACAACCACCTCAAGGGCCGTACGCAGGCCACGCTCTTCGAGTACCTGCGGATGATCGCCATCGCGCGGCTGTTCATGGACAACGTCGCCCATATCCAGGGCTCGTGGCTCACCACCGGCAAGGAGGTCGGCCAGCTGTCGCTGCACTACGGCGCGGACGACCTCGGTTCGATCATGCTGGAGGAGAACGTCGTCTCGTCGGCCGGTGCCAAGCACCGCTCGAACCGTATGGAGATCATCGACCTGATCCGCAAGGCGGGGCGCGTCCCGGCCCAGCGGGCCACGACGTACGAGCACATCGTCGTCCACGACGACCCGGCGGACGACCCGGTCGACGAGCGGGTCCAGTCGCACATCTCGTCGACCGCGATCGAGGGCGGGACGGCCCACCCCGAGCTGAAGCTGCTCGCTTCCAACTAGCCCGGTGGCGCTGACGATCCACGCGGCGGACGAGCTGCGCCTCAGCTGGGACGGCTCCGACCCCGTCGAGGGCGGGGCCGTCGCGGTGGAGGGGGCCCTGGTAGCCGCGACGGGTTCCCTGGCGGAGCTCCGGGAGCGTTTCCCGGCGGCCAGGGTGCGGCGGTGGCCCGGAGTGCTCGGGCCCGCCCTGGTCCACCTGGAGCCGGTCCCGGCCGCGCCGACACCGCGTGAACGCATCCACGCCCTGCTGAAGCTGGGGGCGGTGGCCGTACTGGCGGAACACGCCGGGACGCCCGAACTGCGGGCCGCCGCCGAGCGCAACGACGTCGTGGTCCTGCCCCGGGCTGGGATTCGCCCCGCGGTGATCGTCGAGGCGGGGCGGGCCGATCTCGCGGTCTTCGGCGGGGACGGGGCGTGTGTGGCTACGGTGTGCGGGGGGCGGCTCGTGCACCGGCGCAGGTAGCTCCGCTGGTTGTGCGGGTGTGTGGGTGCGCGGGTGTCTGGGTGCGCGGGTGTGTGGGGGCTTGGCGCGCCGTTCCTCGCGCCCCTTGGGGGGCTTACGAGGTGGGTGCGAACTTCTGCCTGGCTGCCGCGGTTACCGGGGTGAAGAGGTTGACCAGGTTGCCGTCGGGGTCGCGGAGCAGGAGTGAACGGTTGCCCCAGGGCATCGTGGTGGGCTCCGCGACGAGGTCCGTGACGACGTCGGCCAGGTCCTTGTGGACGCGGTCCACGTCGTCCACGAGGAACTCGGTGATCACGCTGTGGTTGTCCGCCGGGCGGACGGAGTCCGGGGCGTCCGGGGCGAACAGCGGGACCGTGCGGGTGCCGGCGATCGCGAGGGTGGCGTCGGCGGTGCGGAGTTCGGCGAAGTCGTCGTTGGCCCAGTCCGCCGTCACCCCGGTCACCCGCTCGTAGAAGGCGACGAGTCGGGCGACGTCACCGGTGATGACGCGGATCGAGACGAAGTTCATGGTTGCTCTCCCTTGTTGCTGTGCCCAGGTGCTGCGCTCAGGTCCTGTGCTCAGGTGCTGTGCTTCGGAGAGTAGGACCAATAGGGGACAGAATCGGACCTGTATCGGCCCTGTATCGGTCTGTACCGGTTCTAGGCTGGTGTCATGTCTCGACCTCGACCCGCCGGTCGCGTCCTCACCCTCCTTGAGCTGTTGCAGTCGGGCGGCACCCGCACGGTGGCCGAGCTGGCCGAGCGGCTCGATGTCGACGGGCGCACCGTGCGGCGGTACGTGGGTCAGCTGATCGACCTCGACGTGCCGGTGGAGTCGGTGCGAGGCCGCTACGGCGGGTACCGGCTGGGCCCCGGATACCGGCTGCCGCCCCTCATGCTCGGCGACGACGAGGCGCTGGCCGTGCTGCTGGGCCTGGTCGCCGGCCGCCGGACAGGGCTGACGGGGGCGGGGCGCACGGCGAGCGAGACCGCCTCGGCCAAGATCCGCCGGGTACTGCCCAAGCATGTCGCCCGTCGGCTCGACCTGCTCCTGGAGTCGCTGGCCTTCACGGACCGGCCCGGTGAGTTCGACACCCCGGACGCCGGTGTCCTGCTCACCGTCGCCGACGCGGTGAGCCACTGCCGGCCGGTGTCGATGAGATACACCGACGGCGACGGCCGGCGCAGCGAACGCACCCTGCACGCCTACGGGATCGTCGCCCACGCGGGCCGGTGGTACGTCACGGGCGAGGACGCCGGGAGCGGCGAGGACCGGACCTTCCGGCTCGACCGCATCACGGACGCGCGGACCCTGCCGGGTTCGTTCGAGCCGCCGGTGGGTGTCGATCCGGCGCAGCGCGTGGTGTCGGGGTTCGCCACGGCCGAGTACCGGCACGAGGTGGTCCTGCGGATCCACGGGACCGTCGAGCAGATCCGCGCCCGCCTTCCTGAGAGTGTCGCGGTCCTGGAGGAGTGCGAGGAGGGCCAGGAGTACGAGGAGGGCGACGACGCCCCTCCGGAGACCGAGCGCGAGCGCTGGCTCCGCGCTCGCCTATGGACGGAACGCCTCGACTGGCTCCCCCCGGTACTGGCCTCCCTGAACCGCCCGTTCGTCATCGAACGCCCCGAGGAACTACGCCCCCTGCTCACCACCTTCGCCACCCGCCTGGCGTCCTACGCCCACGACTCCTGAGGGGCACGGGGAACGGCGCGATCTTTGGCTTTCAGGGGCGCGGGGCTGTGACATTTGCGGCTCCGCCGCGGGGCGCGACCAGCCCCGACCCACCCGCACCCGACAAGCGACCCCACCGCTCACCCACTGAACGCCTCGGCGAAGTCACCCGCCCCCTGCTCGACCCCGCTGCAATCCGTGGCCGCGTCGTCCGCGGAGGAATCGCTCCCGCACGGCTGGTCCCTGAACGTCGACCACATCGACACCCACGCCACGCCCTTCCCCTCGGCGAACTCCCGCACCTCCGCCGCGTCGGCCAGCGAGAACGTCTCGTTGTCCACGTCGTTCACCCCGAGCATCGACGTCAACGCCAGCCCCCGCCACGCCCCCTTCTCCGACAGCCCGAAGAGATCCTCCAACTGGTCGTGCGCGGCACGGGCCGACGTCTTCGCGTAGTCGCCCATGTCCTTGTCGTACGCGCTGCCGTAGTTCATGGTCATGATGTTGACCGTGGACACCTGAACCCCCTTGTCGTTGGCGGACTCCAGCAACGCGACGCCGTCGTCGTCGAGCCCGGACGGCATGACGGGCAGCGTGAAGGTGACCGCCAGGTCGTCCCGCTCCTTCTGGAGCAGCGCGATCGCCTCGGACCGCAGCGCGACCGACGCGGAGTCGCTCAGCTGCTCCCCCTCCACGTCGAAGTCGGCCTCCGTCGCCCCGGCGGCGTCCAGCGCCTTCCCATAGGCGTCCGCCAGCGCCGAGGCACTGCCACAGACCGACGCGAGCTCCTTGCCGGAGGCCCCGCCGAAGGAGACCCGCACGGTCGAGCCGGACTCGGTCAGTGCCGAGATACGGGACTTGACCGCGGAGTCGCCGATCGCGTTCGTACCGTTCCAACTCGGCGTGCAACTGCCGCCGTCCGCTATGACGAAGGCCAGGTTGTACGTCGATGGGGAGCCGGCCGAGTCGTTGTCGGACGCGGTGGTGGCGCTGACGTACGGGGCGTACGCGGTGCCGGACGAGGCGTCCGCCGACGCGCTGGGCGAGCCGTCCCCGGCGGGGCTCGCGGAGCCGTCCGCCTCCGAAGAACACCCCGCGGTGGCCAGGGCGATCACACAGACGAGCCCGGCAGCGGGCCTCAGGAAAGTCCTCATCGCGCTTGCTCCCACTTTTCGTGATCCCCGTCTCAGGCTGGAAACAAAACGCGTTTCCGAAGTGAAAATGTCTCACGGTTGACCCCGCTCCACGAAGACAGGATATACAGGGCAAGCTCATGGAAACGCCCCGGCAAAGGGGATCAACCGGGCGCGCGTATGCGGACATTGGGTATCTTGCGCACGATCCTCGCCGGACCCGGTGATCGGGGATTCTCTCAGGGAAAAGACAGACTCGGGTGATTCTCATGGCGGTCTCACAACAGAATCAGAGTTTCGGACACATAAAGGCTCCCTAATATCCGGGGAATGCATCCCGAGCCTGCCATCGAATCCCGCGCCGCTGCGCGCGGCCGCCGCCGCAAACGTGGCAACGGGTCCGAAGACGGCCCCGTGTTCGTTGACAACTCCGGGCGCAGGGCCAAGCTGCTGCGCCGGATCGGCACCCTCCTCGGCGTCGTGTGTATCGGGTACGCGGTCGTGCTCGGCATGGCGTTCATGGGCTGGGGCCCCTCGCTCACCCCGTCCTCACTGCTGCCCTTCGGAGGCGGCGGCGGTCCGAACGGCGGGCAGAACTCAGGGCCCGGCGGCGGTCTCCAGCCGCAGGGCGGTACGGGCAGCCCGCCCGCCCGGCCGACCGGCGCCCCGCCCTCGGGCGCGCCCACCGCGGCCCCCACGGGCGCGGCCCCCACCGCCGCCCCGTCGGCCGCCGGCTCCGCCCCGTCCGTCTCCGACCCCTCCGCGTCCGCCTCCGCGGCTGCCAACTGACCGGAGCGCACCCACACCCATGGTTACTTCGACGCCTTCGCGCGGCCGCCGGCGCGCGCCCTCCCGGATGACACGCGCTGCGGGCAAGGCCGCGGCGCTGCAGAAACCGCGTGTCGTCCTCGCCCTGCTGCTCCTCCTCGCCCTCACCAGCGTGATGCTGCTCGACGGCTATCTCCGTGCCGAGGTGGGCGGCGACGAGCGCGTACGCAGTGACGCCAGTTCCAGCAAGGTCCCGGACTCCGTCATCGACGGCGGGCCGATCCTCTCCTTCAGGGACGGGCAGGCCAAGAGCACGTCCGTCCCGGACAAGACCATCGCGCTCACCTTCGACGACGGGCCCAACCCCACCTGGACGCCCCAGATCCTGAAGATCCTCGAAGAGAACGACGTCCCGGGCACGTTCTTCCTGGTCGGCTCGATGGTCTCGCGCTACCCGGGCATCGTGAACGACGTGGTGGACCAGGGCAACGAGGTCGGCGTCCACACCTTCACGCACGTCGACCTCTCGTACCAGAGCGCCGCCCGGGTCAAGCGGGAGATGGCCCAGACGCAGCTCGCCCTGGCGGGTGCGGCGGGCATCACGACGACGCTGTTCCGTGCCCCGTACTCCTCGGAGACGGACGCCATCGACAACTACAGCTGGCCCGTCTACAAGAAGCTCGGCGCGGAGGGCTACACCAGCGTCTTCGTCGACACCGACAGCGACGACTGGAAGCGGCCCGGCGTCTCGAAGATCATCAAGTGGGCCACGCCGTCGAAGAACAAGGGCGCGTCGGTGCTCTTCCACGACGCGGGCGGCGAGCGTTCGCAGACGGTGGCCGCGCTCGGTAGGTACATCAAGAAGATGAAGGCGAAGGGCTACACCTTCACCACCATCAGCGGCGCCGTCCAGCAGGCGGACAGCGACGAGCAGGAACAGCAGCAGGAGCAGGAGCAGGGACGGTTCCAGGGGCGGGGAAGTCAGCCTGGCCAGGCGGCCGGGGGCGGCGGCGGGCTCCAGGCCGCCCACCGCACCGCCACCGGAACCACCCTCTACGAAGGCAAGGCCCTCGTCGCGGCGGTCGCCGTCGCCGAGTGGACCGTACCGGGGCTCGCGGTCGGGCTCGGCGTCGTGGGCTTCGCCGTCATGGGCCGCTTCGGGATGATGCTGGTCCTCGCGCGCAGGCACCACCGGAAACGCAACACGCGCCGGTTCAGCTGGGGGCCACCGGTCACGGGGCCGGTCAGCGTGATCGTGCCCGCGTACAACGAGAAGGAGTGCATCGCCAACACCCTCAAGTCGCTGGCGCGCAGCACCCATCCGATCGAGATCATCGTCGTGGACGACGGTTCCACGGACGGCACGAAGGAGATCGCCGAGGCGCTCGGCATGCCCAACGTACGCGTCGTCCGCCAGGAGAACGCGGGCAAACCGGCCGCCCTCAACAACGGTGTGCGCCACGCCCGTTACGACATCGTGGTGATGATGGACGGCGACACCGTCTTCGAGGCCGACACGGTACGGCAGTTGGTGCAGCCCTTCGCCGACCCCGGGGTCGGCGCGGTCGCGGGCAACGCCAAGGTCGGCAACCGGAACACCGTCATCGGCGCCTGGCAGCACATCGAGTACGTGATGGGCTTCAACCTCGACCGCCGGATGTACGACCTGCTGCGCTGCATGCCCACCATCCCGGGCGCGATCGGCGCGTTCCGCCGGGAGGCGGTGCTCGCGGTCGGCGGGATGAGCGAGGACACGCTCGCCGAGGACACCGACATCACCATCGCCATGCACCGGGCGGGCTGGCGGGTCGTCTATCAGGAGCACGCCAAGGCCTGGACCGAGGCGCCGGGTTCGCTGAAGCAGCTCTGGTCGCAGCGCTACCGCTGGTCGTACGGGACGATGCAGGCGCTGTGGAAGCACCGCAAGTCCCTGACCGACAAGGGGCCTTCGGGGCGCTTCGGCCGGGTCGGCATGCCACTGGTGGTGATCTTCCAGATCGTCACGCCGGTCTTCGCCCCGCTGATCGACGTGTTCACCGCCTACTCGATGATCTTCATCGACTTCAAGGCGTCGCTGCTCGCCTGGCTGGCCGTGCTGTGCGTCCAGCTCGTCTGCGCGGCGTACGCGTTCCGGCTCGACCGGGAGAAGTACCGGTATCTGCTGATGATGCCGCTTCAGCAGCTCGCGTACCGGCAGATGATGTACCTGGTCCTGATCCACTCCTGCGTCACGGCCCTCACGGGTGGCCGGCTGCGCTGGCAGAAGCTGAAGCGCACGGGTGAGGTCGGTACGCCGGCGGGGGTGGGCTGATGGGCTCCCACCGCCGGGGGAGTCGTCCCTCGGTGCCGGCGGCGTCGACGGCCACCGCGTCGACGGCCACCGCGCCGACGCCCGGTGCGCTGTGGAGCACGGCCCGGTCGCCGCAGGCGGAGCCCGCGCGGAAGGAGCGGCCGACGGCGGGCGATCCGGCGGGACCGGAACCGGCGGGTCCGGAGCCAGTTGGGCCTGAGCCGGCGGGGCCGGAGCCAGTTGGGTCGGCGACGCGTCCGGCCCGAGGCCGAGGCCGCGACCGTGACCGCTACTTCGACACCCTCCGCGCCGTCGCCCTGATCCGCGTCGTGACCTACCACGCCTTCGGCTGGGCCTGGGCGGGCATGGTCCTGCCCTCCATGGGGATCATGTTCGCGCTGGCCGGGACCCTGATGGCGAAGTCCCTGGAGCGGCCCGCCCTCAAGGTGATCAGGAGCCGGGTCCGCCGGCTGCTGCCGCCCTTCTGGTTCTGGGGACTCTTCGTCGTGGCGGCGATGCTGATCCACGGCTGGATGCCCGGCTGGCAGATCGTCTACTGGGTGGTGCCGCTCGGCGACCCGCCGGGCGACACGTGGGGCGAGCAGGCCTGGGAGATCCTCTGGTACCTGCGGACGTACCTGTGGTTCGTCCTGCTGTCGCCCCTGCTGCTGAGGGTCTTCCGGCTGGCCCCGGTCGCCGTCCTGGTCCTGTCGCTCGCCCCGATCGTGGTCGTCCAGTTCCTCCGGGCGCCGCCGGACAACCGCTTCGGCGTCGGACTCGTCGACCTCGCCACGTATCTGTTCTGCTGGGTCCTCGGCTTCGCGCACCGCGACGGCGTGCTCCAGCGGCTGAAGCCGTTCGCCGTCGTCGTCCTCTCGCTCGCCGCGCTCGGGTACGGCGGCTGGTACGCCGTCACGCACCAGGCCGAGACGGGCTCGTACGACCTCGACGACATCCCGTACGCCCAGGCGTTCTGGTCAGCTGGGTACGTGACCCTGCTGATGTACGCGAAGGCGCGCCTCGGGATCGACTTCGCGTGGCTGGCCCGTCTCCGGCGCCTCGACCGGGTCGTACGGATCTTCAACGCCCGCGCGGTGACCCTCTACCTCTGGCACGAGCTGGCGCTGATCCTGGCCGTCCCGCTGATCGACCAGTTCTGGAACGTGCCGGCCTTCGAGACGTATCTGCCACTGGAGAGCCAGTGGTTCATGTTCGGTGTCGGCTGGGTCCTCATCGGCGTGTTCGTGCTGCTGTGCGGGTGGGTGGAGGACGTGGCGGCGAGGACGAAGCCGAGGCTGCTGCCCTGAGAGATCCCTCAGCGGGCCGGAAGATCCCTCAGGGGGACCGGACGATCCCCCAGGAGGACCGGCGTACGGGCCGGGTGCCGGAGAATCGCCCGGTCCGTACTGCCACAATGGAACGGTGACCCGCGCATCCCTGAACAAACAGCCGCACGAAGTCGCCTCGATGTTCGACGACGTCGCGGAACGCTACGACCTGACGAACGATGTGCTGTCGCTCGGCCAGGACCGGGTGTGGCGCAAGGAGGTCGCCAGGGCGGTCGACGCGCGGCCCGCGCAGAAGGTCCTCGACCTCGCCGCGGGCACCGCCACCTCCTCGCTGCCCTTCGCGCGCACGGGTGCGTACGTCGTCCCGTGCGACTTCTCCCTCGGGATGCTCAAGGTCGGCAAGAAGAACCACCCCTGGCTGCCGCTCACGGCCGGCGACGCGACGAAGCTGCCGTTCAAGGACGACACCTTCGACGCGGTGACGATCTCCTTCGGCCTGCGGAACGTGCAGGACACGGACACCGCGCTGCGGGAGCTGTACCGGGTGACGAAGCCCGGCGGGCGCGTGGTGATCTGCGAGTTCTCGCACCCGACCTGGGCGCCCTTCCGCACCGTCTACACCGAGTACCTGATGCGCGCCCTGCCGCCGGTGGCCCGTACCGTCTCCTCGAACCCCGAGGCGTACGTCTATCTCGCCGAGTCGATCCGCGCCTGGCCGGACCAGCCCGCCCTCGCGGAACGCCTGGTCGGGGCCGGCTGGTCGAAGGTGGCCTGGCGGAACCTGACGGGCGGGATCGTCGCACTGCACCGCGGCTTCAAGCAGAGTTAGTTAGTTAGCTCTAGCTAGCGGGTGGACCCGGTACCGGAAGGCCGGAGGGCTCGGGTGCGCGCGTCTCACCCGAGGAGCGCGAAGGGGTCGCCCGGAGAGGTGGGCGCGCCCGGGGCGTAGGGGTCGCCCGGCGGGTCGAGTTCGCGCTGCAGGCCGCCCGAGGGGGGCCGGGGCAGCCGCGGCTCACGGACCCCGGCGCCTCCGTCGCCCTCACCCTCGCCGAAGTCGAACCACACCGTCACGACGGCGCCGCGCGGCACCTCGGAGTCGGGCGGCGGGTACTGGCGTACGACGTAGTCGACGACCGTCCGGTCGAAGTCGGGCCGGTCGGGTGCGTCGAGGAACACCCCACGGTCCTCGGCCGTCTCGCGCGCGTCCACGGCCATCAGACCGACGAGCCGCGGTACGCGCACTTCGGGTGTCTTGCGTGGTTTGCGCACAGACGTCACCCCCAGCGGTACCGGCAGGGTAAGCCCATGCCGGGCCCCGCCGGAAGGCGTCGGAGGCCCGGCGGGGCCCGGCCGGTGAGCCCTCTCGCCGCCCCGTGCCCGTCAGAGAGCCAGGCGGTAGCAGTGCCCGAACTGGTCCGACGTGGGCGAGGTGAACGTCTCCACCAATTCCATGCCGAGGCGTCCGGTCACGGCGATCGAGCGTTCGTTGCGGGAGTTCACCATCGCCACCACGGAGGCGATGCCTCTCGCCCGCACCCGTTCCAGCGTGAGCCGCGCCGCCGCGGTCACGTACCCCTTGCCCCAGTACTCCCGGCCGAGCCGCCAGCCGATCTCGATCTCACCGGCCGGACCCCACGTGTACGGCCATGGCTGGGCGCCGGTGAAGCCGATGACGCGCTCCTCCTCGTCGAGCATGGTCCAGAAGCAGAATCCGTGCTCGGCGTCATGCCGGCGTTGCCGGGCGGTCAACTCCTCGTAGACGGACAGTTCAGCGGATTTCCCACCGTGGAACTCCATCACGTCCGGGTCGTCGAAGACCCGGTGCCAGGCGAACGCGTCCTCGTCGGTGGGGACGCGCAGGTGTACCACGGGGAGAGCTCGGTTCACGGGGGGCAGCCCTTCAGCCGGACGATCAGTACCGCTGCATAGACTGCCCATGTCCCGTGCCCGTCAGCACGCGGATTTCGAGACTTAGCGCTTTTTACGACTTCACGCTTTAAGACTTCGTGCCTTCGAGCCTTGGGGAGACCCCGCCGTGACCGAGTCCCAGTCCCAGCCCCTCTCCGGACCCTCCGCGCCTCTGTCCGAACACTCGGCCGACGTGATCGTCGTCGGGGCGGGGCCGGCCGGTTCCACCACGGCGTACTACCTGGCCAAGGCCGGACTGGACGTCCTGCTCCTGGAGAAGACCGCGTTCCCGCGGGAGAAGGTGTGCGGGGACGGGCTGACGCCCCGCGCCACCAAACAGCTCGTCTCCATGGGGATCGACATCTCGGAGGAGGCGGGCTGGCTCCGGAACAAGGGGCTCCGCATCATCGGCGGCGGCGTCCGGCTCCAGCTGGACTGGCCGGAACTCGCCTCCTACCCCGACTACGGGCTCGTCCGTAAGCGCGACGACTTCGACGAACAGCTGGCCCGCCAGGCCCAGAAGGCCGGCGCGCGCCTGTACGAGCGCTGCAACGTCGGCGCCCCGATCGTCGACGACCGCACGGGCCGCATCACGGGCGTCCACGCGAAACTCGGTGACGCCGACGCGGCCGACTCCAGGGAGAAGCGCGAAGTCACCTTCCACGCGCCCCTGGTCGTCGCCGCCGACGGCAACTCGACCCGGCTGTCCCTGGCGATGGGGCTGCACCGCCGCGAGGACCGCCCGATGGGCGTCGCGGTCCGTACGTACTTCACGTCCCCGCGCCACGAGGACGACTACCTGGAGTCGTGGCTGGAGCTGTGGGACCGCCGCGGCCCAGGCGAGGACCGCCTGCTGCCGGGGTACGGCTGGATCTTCGGCATGGGCGACGGCACGTCGAACGTCGGCCTGGGCGTCCTCAACACCTCGGCCGCGTTCAAGGAGCTGGACTGGCGCGAGGTCCTGAAGGCGTGGTGCGCCTCGATGCCCGAGGACTGGGGCTACACCCCGGACAACATGACGATGCCGATCCGCGGCGCGGCCCTGCCGATGGCCTTCAACCGCCAGCCCCACTACACGAAGGGCCTGCTGCTCGTCGGCGACGCGGGCGGCATGGTGAACCCCTTCAACGGCGAGGGCATCGCCTACGCGATGGAGTCCGGCCAGATCGCCGCCGACGTCATCGTCCAGGCCCACGCGCGGGCGACCCCCTCCCAGCGCGAACTCGCCCTGCACCGCTACCCGAAGGTCCTCAAGGACACCTACGGCGGCTACTACACGCTCGGCCGGGCCTTCGTGAAGCTCATCGGCAACCCGAACGTCATGAAGATCGCCGCCCAGCGCGGGCTCACGCACCCGATGCTGATGAAGTTCACCCTGAAGATGCTGGCCAACCTGACGGACCCGACGGGCGGCGACGCGATGGACCGCATCATCAACGGCCTGTCGAAGGTGGCACCGAAGGCGTAGGCGGTCTCCCGGGGCGGCCCCTGCGGGCGTCCCTGCGCGCGTCCCGGTGGGCACGCCTGAGGGCCGCTTCCCTCACCGAGGGGAAGCGGCCCGTCAAGCCGTGTGACCGAAGGTCAGAGCACCCGCACCGCACCGCTCGCGGGGTAGCCCGACAGATCCTGGATGACGACACCCTTCGACGGGTTCGCGGCGTCCAGGTACTGGCCGCCGCCGATGTAGACGCCCACGTGGTACGCCGAGCCGGCACCGCCCCAGTACAGGATGTCGCCGACCTGGACGTTGGACAGCGAGACCGGGGTGCCGGCCACGGACTGGTCCTGGGAGACGCGCGGCAGGTCGACGCCGACCTGCTTGAACGCGGCCTGGACCAGACTGGAGCAGTCCCACGCGTCGGGGCCGGAGGCGCCCATGACGTAGGCGTCGCCGACCTGAGCCTTGAGGAAGCTGATGACGGACGCGACGCTGCCACTGGCAGGGGCCACGACGTCGCTGCTGACCGCCGTACTGGCCGTCGTGAGGGTCGTCCGGCCCGCGTTGCGCGTGGCGCGCTCCGCGGCCTCCTTGCGGGCTTCCTCGGCCTTCTCCTTGGCCTCCGCCTTCTTCTTCGCGTCGGCGAGGTCCGCCTTGGCCTGCTTCGCGGCCTTGGTGGCGGCCGCGTCACGCTCGGCGCGCAGCTGGTAGTCGGCCGCGGCCTGCTGGGTGACCTCCGCGGACTCGGCGACCTGAGCGGTCATGTCGGACGTGAGCGTGGGCAGCTCGATGGTCTGGGTCACCGGCTCGGCCGCGTTGGCCGTTCCGGCGGCACCGGCCACTGCCAGGGTGCCGAGGACGCCACCGGCAACTCCGGCGCGCATCGCGAGCGCCGAACTGCTGCGAGGCCGGGGTTTCCGGTGGCTGGGTATGTGAGCGGTGTGGGACATGGGTACAACCGGTATCAGGGGCTCCTCCATACCTTCAAGAAACGTGTGGTGCGCCACAATTGTTCAACGGGCGCCCGAATCCAGGCCGCGACGCCCCTTATTGACTCCGTAACGGGCATTGTGGACAGCGTCCGGCGTGCCTGTGATCACGGCCTTTTCGAGTTACGTCCGAATTGCCCCCGACCTACCACTCGTTGATGCGGATGGCCAAGCCCGGTTGTTTCCGGCCCGTTACCGTTGTGACGCACGTCACGGAACGGTGGCCGTGATGGCTGCGTCGACGCGCACATCGCGGGCAGACTCGAACGCGCCGGCCCGCCGCCCCTGACCCGGGGTCACTCTTGGTGCCAAGTCACCCGAAGATGCCCGGATCTGCCCCACATTCCCCCCGAATCACACCCGCCCACGGATCCACAGCGAACGGGCCCCGCCCTGACCCGCCGAGGATCCGCTCCGTCCCACCCCGAACCACAGCAGAGCGCGAACCGGCCCCTGGCCCGGATTCCGGACCTGGACCCTGGACCCTGGACCTGGACCCTGGAAGTGGACCTGGGTCTTGAGGTGGGCCGGGAAGTGGACCCGCACCGTCGCTTGCGCCGGGACTCGGAACCCGGAACGACCTGGTCCTGGCCTGCACCCTCACGTCGGCCCGCGCCTCGCGCTCGCTCGGACTCCGGGCCTGGGTCCTGCCCCCGGCTAGGGCTCCGGCTCGGATTCGGGCCTGGCTCGGACATCGGACCTGGGCCCGCGCCCTCATGCGGGCCTGCGCCTCGCGCTCGCTCTTACTCGTACCTGGACTCGGAGTTGGGCTTGGGTTCGGACCCTGATCCCGGTCGGGCTCGGGCTGGGTCTGGCTCGGGCCCCGTACCCGCACTCGCTCTCTCGCTCGGCCCGCACGCCGGCGCCGCCCCGGACCGGACCTGGACCCCGGTCTGCCCCGAGGGTGACTCGCCTGCACTCGGGCCCCGCCCGCGCCCGGCGCCGACCCCGGCTCTGGCGCGACCCGTCGGAGCCGGTCCGAGCCGGTCCGGCCCGGCCGGGCTGCCGACCCGGACTCTCGCCTGTGAAGTGGCCCCTCGCTCGTGAACGCGCGCACGCACCCCGCGCCGTCCACACCCGGCACCTCAACTCCCCCCGAGGTGTGAATGAGTTCCACTATCAAGCGACCTCGTCCAGCACCAATTTGCCTTAGGTAAGCCTTGCTTGATAGAGGATTGCGCCCCGGACCAGGGGTAACGGGTGGAAATGTCACCTCTGGTGATCACTCGGACGCTTCTCGTACGAAGATCGGCGCTCATCGGACTTCATGATCCATCACCGGGTGGTGGAGATCACAAAGGCGTTGTCGTACCCCGTGTCGCAGATCACAGACCGGCAGGCATAGGATGCGGGGCAGTTGGGCTTGTGACCTGCTTCACATGAGCACGATCTTCGTGGAGCCGCACGGAGCGTGTGTGCCTCACGAAGGTCGTGGGGTGCGCGGAGCAGGAGTGGAGCCCGATGCAACCGCCAGCAGTCAATGCCGACTGAGAGGAGCGAGGAGCGGTGAACGCGTATGCGCCCATCCTCGTACTGGGAGCCCTCGGGGCAGGCTTTGCGATCTTCTCCGTGGTCATGGCCACGCTAATCGGTCCAAAGCGATACAACCGGGCCAAGCTCGAAGCCTACGAGTGTGGAATCGAGCCGACCCCCACGCCGGCGGGCGGCGGGCGGTTCCCCATCAAGTACTACCTGACGGCGATGCTCTTCATCATTTTCGATATCGAGATCGTCTTCCTCTATCCCTGGGCCGTCACTTTCGACTCGCTCGGGGTCTTCGGGCTCGTGGAGATGCTGCTCTTCGTGCTCACCGTCTTCGTCGCCTACGCGTACGTGTGGCGGCGCGGCGGCCTGGAATGGGACTGAAGCCCGCATGGGACTGAACCCCGCAAAGGACTGAGCCCCGTATAGGGGACAGAGGAGCCATTGAGCATGGGACTCGAAGAAAAGCTGCCGAGCGGCTTTCTGCTGACCACCGTCGAGCAGGCCGCGGGGTGGGTGCGCAAGTCGTCCGTCTTTCCTGCCACCTTCGGCCTCGCCTGCTGCGCCATCGAGATGATGACGACGGGCGCCGGCCGCTACGACCTCGCGCGCTTCGGCATGGAGGTCTTCCGCGGCTCACCGCGGCAGGCCGACCTGATGATCGTCGCCGGACGCGTCAGCCAGAAGATGGCGCCGGTCCTGAGGCAGGTCTACGACCAGATGCCCAACCCCAAGTGGGTGATCTCCATGGGGGTTTGTGCGTCGTCGGGCGGCATGTTCAACAACTACGCGATCGTGCAGGGCGTCGATCACATCGTCCCCGTGGACATCTACCTGCCCGGCTGTCCGCCGCGGCCCGAGATGCTGATCGACGCGATCCTCAAGCTCCACCAGAAGATCCAGTCCTCCAAGCTCGGTGTGAACGCGGAGGAAGCGGCCCGCGAGGCGGAGGAAGCGGCGCTCAAGGCGCTCCCCACCATCGAGATGAAGGGGCTGCTGCGGTGAGCGACGCGAACGCCAACGGCACGAACGGCACCAACCCCGAGAAGGACCTCGGCGCCTCCAACCTCCCGGGCCAGCGCGGCGAGGGCGGGGAGGAGATCCGCGTCCAGCGCGGCATGTTCGGCGCCAACAACGGCGGGGACACCTCCGGATACGGCGGCCTGGTCCGCTCGGTCCGCCTGCCGGGACCGACCGCCCGCCCCTACGGCGGCTGGTTCGACGAGGTCGCCGACGAACTCGAGGGCGCCCTGGAGGAACAGGGCCTGGTCCCGGAGAACGCGATCGAGAAGACGATCGTCGACCGCGACGAGATCACCTTCCACATCGAGCGCGAGCACCTGCTTCGGGTCGGCCGGACCCTGCGCGACGACCCGGCCCTGCGCTTCGAGCTCTGCACCGGCGTGAGCGGGGTCCACTACCCGCAGGACAAGGGACGCGAGCTGCACGCCGTCTACCACCTGCGCTCGATCACCCACAACCGGCTGATCCGCCTGGAGGTCAGCGCTCCGGACGCCGAACCGCACATCCCGTCCCTCGTCTCGGTCTATCCGACGAACGACTGGCACGAGCGCGAGACGTACGACTTCTTCGGCATCGTCTTCGACGGTCACCCGGCGCTGACGCGGATCATGATGCCGGACGACTGGCAGGGCTTTCCGCAGCGCAAGGACTATCCCCTCGGCGGCATCGCCGTCGAGTACAAGGGCGCCCAGATCCCGGCTCCGGACCAGCGGAGGTCGTACTCATGAGTACGCAGTCAGCATCAGCGCGGGAGACCACCGAGGGGACCGTCTACACGGTCACCGGTGGCGACTGGGACGAGGTCGTCCAGACCGCGGCCAGGTCCGACGACGAGCGCATCGTCGTCAACATGGGCCCCCAGCACCCCTCCACCCACGGCGTGCTCCGGCTCATCCTGGAGATCGACGGCGAGACGGTCACCGAGGCCCGCTGCGGCATCGGCTACCTGCACACCGGCATCGAGAAGAACCTCGAGTTCCGTACGTGGACACAGGGCACCACCTTCGTGACGCGCATGGACTACCTGACGTCCTTCTTCAACGAGGCCGCCTACTGTCTCGGCGTCGAGAAGCTCCTCGGCATCGAGGACCAGATCCCGGACCGCGCGACGATCATCCGGGTGCTCCTGATGGAGCTGAACCGGCTCTCCTCGCACCTGGTGTGCATCGCCACCGGCGGCATGGAACTCGGCGCCACCACGATCATGATCTACGGCTTCCGCGATCGTGAACTCGTTCTCGACATCTACGAACTGATCACCGGCCTGCGCATGAACCACGCGTTCATCCGGCCCGGCGGTCTCGCCCAGGACCTGCCCCCGGGCGCGGTGGACCACATCCGCGAGTTCGTGAAGAAGATGCGCAAGAACCTTCCCGAGTACGACAAGCTCGCCACCGGGAACCCCATCTTCAAGGCCCGTATGCAGGACGTCGGCCACCTCGACCTGGCCGGCTGCATGGCGCTGGGCGCCACGGGGCCGGTCCTGCGGTCCGCCGGGCTCCCGCACGACCTGCGCAAGGCCCAGCCGTACTGCGGCTACGAGACGTACGACTTCGACGTGCCGACCACCGACACCGCCGACGCGTACGGGCGCTTCCTCATCCGCCTGGAGGAGATGCGCCAGTCGCTCGCGATCGTCGAGCAGTGCCTGGACCGGCTGGAGCCGGGACCGGTCATGGTGACCGACAAGAAGATCGCCTGGCCCGCCCAGCTCGCGCTCGGCCCCGACGGCCTCGGCAACTCGCTCGACCACATCAAGAACATCATGGGCACCTCCATGGAGGCCCTGATCCACCACTTCAAGCTGGTGACCGAGGGCTTCCGCGTGCCGCCGGGACAGGCGTACGCGGCTGTCGAGTCACCCAAGGGGGAACTTGGGGTGCACGTCGTGTCCGACGGAGGCACCCGCCCCTACCGGGTCCACTACCGGGACCCGTCCTTCACCAACCTGCAGGCCATGGCGGCGATGTGCGAGGGCGGCCAGGTCGCCGACGTCATCGTCGCTGTCGCGTCCATCGACCCCGTGATGGGAGGCGTCGACCGGTGACCACCACTCCTTCCGAGCAGGGCGTACAGCCACAGGGCATCAGCTTGGGGATGCCCCAACTGCCCGCGCCCGACTACCCGGACGACGTCCGGGACCGGCTCGCGGCGGACGCGCGCGAGGTCATCGCCCGCTACCCGGACTCCCGGTCCGCCCTCCTGCCGCTGCTGCACCTCGTGCAGGCGGAGGAGGGCCATGTCACGCGCACGGGCCAGCGGTTCTGCGCGGAGATGCTCGGCCTCACCACGGCCGAGGTGACCGCGGTCGCGACCTTCTACTCCATGTACCGCCGCAAGCCGAGCGGCGACTACCAGGTGGGCGTCTGCACCAACACCCTCTGCGCCGTCATGGGCGGGGACGCGATCTTCGAGTCCCTGCAGGAGCACCTCGGTGTCGGCAACGGCGAGACCACCGACGACGGCGCGGTCACCCTGGAGCACATCGAGTGCAACGCGGCCTGCGACTTCGCGCCGGTCGTGATGGTCAACTGGGAGTTCTTCGACAACCAGACCGTCGAGAGCGCCAAACGCCTCGTCGACGACCTGCGCGCGGGAACACAGGTCGAGCCGACGCGCGGTGCGCCCCTGTGCACCTTCAAGGACACCGCCCGCATCCTCGCGGGCTTCCCCGACGAGCGCCCCGGCGCGGTCGAGGCGAGCGGCGGCGCGGGACCCGCCTCGCTGATCGGCCTCCGGCTGGCCAAGGGGGAGACGGCTTCCGCGCGCGTGGTGCACCCGCGCGGGTCCGGAGCTCCCCGGGACGAGTCGCCGCAGGACACGTCGCCGCACGCCACGCCGTCGGCCGAGCACCTCAGTTCGCACGACGCGCCGCAGGACACGTCGGCCTCCGACCCGGACCACCCGGCCGGGCCTGCCGCCGAGGAGGGGGAGTGATGACCTTGTCCACTCAATACGGGGGCACCTCCCGGCCGGGGACCGGCTCGGAGGACAGTCCCGAGAAACTGCTCGCACCGGTGCTGTCGGCCTTCTGGGACGAGGTCGAGTCCTGGACGCTGGACACGTATCACCGGCACGACGGATACGAGGGCCTGCGCAAGGCGCTCGCCATGTCGCCGGACGACCTCATCGCGTACGTGAAGGACGCCGGTCTGCGCGGCCGGGGCGGCGCGGGATTCCCCACCGGAATGAAGTGGCAGTTCATTCCCCAGGGTGATGGAAAGCCTCACTATCTAGTTGTCAACGCCGACGAATCGGAGCCGGGAACCTGTAAGGACATCCCGCTTCTCTTCGCGAACCCGCACAGCCTCATTGAGGGCATTGTCATCGCCTGTTATGCGATCCGGTCGTCGCATGCCTTCATCTACCTGCGTGGTGAAGTCGTCCCCGTGCTCAGGCGGTTGCACGAGGCCGTACGCGAGGCTCAGGCGGCGGGCTACCTCGGCGAGAACATTCTGGGCAGCGGACTCGATCTCCAGCTCACCGTGCACGCGGGCGCGGGCGCGTACATCTGCGGTGAGGAGACCGCGCTGCTCGACTCGCTCGAAGGCCGCCGTGGACAGCCGCGACTTCGTCCCCCTTTCCCCGCGGTCGCGGGCCTCTATGCCTGTCCGACTGTTGTGAACAACGTCGAGTCCATCGCGTCGGTTCCCGCGATTCTCCACAAGGGCAAAGAATGGTTCCGATCGATGGGGAGCGAGAAGTCCCCGGGCTTCACGCTCTACTCGCTCAGCGGCCATGTCACCAGCCCCGGCCAGTACGAGGCCCCGCTCGGCATCACCCTTCGCCAGCTCCTCGACATGAGCGGCGGAATCCGGGCCGGACACCGCCTCAAGTTCTGGACGCCGGGCGGCTCCTCGACCCCGATGTTCACCGAGGAACACCTCGACGTCCCTCTTGACTACGAAGGAGTGGGCGCCGCGGGTTCCATGCTCGGCACAAAAGCACTCCAATGCTTCGACGAGACGACCTGTGTCGTCCGTGCCGTCACCCGGTGGACCGAGTTCTACGCCCACGAGTCCTGCGGCAAGTGCACGCCCTGCCGCGAGGGCACGTACTGGCTCGTGCAGCTGCTGCGCGACATCGAGGCCGGCAAGGGCGTCATGTCCGACCTCGACAAGCTGAACGACATCGCCGACAACATCAACGGCAAGTCCTTCTGCGCGCTGGGCGACGGCGCCGCCTCACCGATCTTCTCCTCCCTCAAGTACTTCCGCGAGGAGTACGAGGAGCACATCACGGGCCGCGGCTGCCCCTTCGACCCCGCCAAGTCGACGGTCTGGGCCGACAAGGACAAGTACACGGAGGTGAACGCATGACCGTGACCACCAGCGCTCCCTCCGGAGGCGGAGAGGCGGCCGTTCCGCCGGAGGATCTCGTCTCGCTGACCATCGACGGCGTGGAGCTCAGCGTGCCCAAGGGCACCCTGGTCATCCGCGCCGCCGAACAGCTCGGCATCGAGATCCCCCGCTTCTGCGACCACCCGCTCCTCGACCCGGCCGGCGCCTGCCGCCAGTGCATCGTCGAGGTCGAGGGCCAGCGCAAGCCCATGGCGTCCTGCACGATCACCTGCACGGACGGGATGGTCGTCAAGACCCATCTCACCTCTCCCGTCGCGGAGAAGGCCCAGAAGGGTGTGATGGAGCTCCTGCTCATCAACCACCCGCTGGACTGCCCCGTCTGCGACAAGGGCGGCGAGTGCCCGCTGCAGAACCAGGCCATGTCGCACGGCCACGCCGAGTCCCGCTTCGACGGGAAGAAGCGGACGTACGAGAAGCCCGTCCCGATCTCCACCCAGGTGCTGCTCGACCGTGAGCGGTGCGTGCTGTGCGCCCGCTGCACCCGGTTCTCCAACCAGGTCGCGGGCGACCCGATGATCGAACTGATCGAGCGGGGCGCGCTCCAGCAGGTCGGCACCGGCGAGGGCGACCCCTTCGAGTCGTACTTCTCCGGGAACACCATCCAGATCTGCCCGGTCGGCGCGCTGACCTCGGCGGCGTACCGCTTCCGCTCGCGGCCCTTCGACCTGGTCTCGTCGCCCTCCGTGTGCGAGCACTGCGCCGGCGGCTGCGCGACCCGCACCGACCACCGGCGCGGCAAGGTCATGCGGCGTCTGGCGGCCAACGACCCCGAGGTCAACGAAGAGTGGATGTGCGACAAGGGCCGCTTCGGCTTCCGGTACGCGCAGCAGCGGGACCGGTTGACGACGCCGCTGGTGCGCGGCGCGTCCGGTGAGCTGGAGCCCGCCTCGTGGCCCGAGGCACTGGACGTGGCGGCCCGGGGACTCCTGGCGGCCCGCTCCCGGACCGGTGTCCTCACCGGCGGCCGGCTGACCGTCGAGGACGCCTACGCGTACAGCAAGTTCGCGCGCGTGGCCCTCGACACGAACGACATCGACTTCCGCGCGCGCGTGCACAGCGCCGAGGAGGCCGACTTCCTGGCCGCCCGCGTCGCAGGGCGCGGCAAGGACCTCGACGGCACGGGCATCACCTACACCACCCTGGAGAAGGCCCCCGCCGTCCTGCTCGCCGGGTTCGAGTCCGAGGAGGAGGCACCCGGTGTCTTCCTGAGGCTCCGCAAGGCCTGGCGCGGACACGGACAGCGGACCTTCTCGCTGGCCACGCACGCGACACGCGGCCTGGAGAAGGCGGGCGGCACGCTCCTGTCGGCCGCCCCCGGCACCGAGACCGAGTGGCTGGACGCGCTCGCCTCGGGAGTCGGCCTGGACGGCGACGGGGCGAAGGCCGCCGAGGCGCTGCGCACCGACGGCGCCGTGATCGTCGTCGGCGAGCGGCTGGCCTCCGTGGCGGGCGGGCTCACCGCCGCCGTCCGGGCCGCCACCGCCACCGGCGCCCAGCTGGTGTGGATCCCGCGCAGGGCGGGCGAGCGCGGCGCGATCGAGGCGGGGGCGCTGCCCTCGCTGCTGCCCGGCGGACGGCCGGCCACCGACCCGCGCGCGCGGGACGAGGTCTGCCAGGCCTGGAAGATCGCCGCACTGCCGCACCGGCACGGCCGCGACACCGGACAGATCGTCGAGGGTGCCGCCACCGGTGAGCTCTCCGCACTCGTGGTGGCGGGCGTCGAGGTCGCCGACCTCCCCGACCCCGCACGCGCGCGTGCGGCGCTTTCGGAAGTTGGCTTCCTGGTGTCGCTGGAACTGCGTCCCAGCGAGGTCACCGACCACGCGGACGTCGTACTCCCGGTCGCCGCGGTCGCCGAGAAGGCGGGCACCTTCCTCAACTGGGAAGGCCGGGCACGCCTCTTCGAGGCCGCTCTCAAGCCCGACCAGATGACCCGCCGGGTGGCGCCCACCGACGGCCGCGTCCTGCAGATGCTGGCCGACGCCATGGACGTACACCTGGGACTGCCCGACCTGCGCACCGCGCGCGTGGAGCTCGACCGGCTCGGCGCCTGGGACGGGCCGCGGGCCACCGAACTCCTGGGGACCTCGGCCCTGGCGCCGCGGCCCGCGGCGGGGGAGGCGGTGCTCGCCGGACACCGGCTGCTGCTGGACCGGGGCCGTCTCCAGGAGGGCGACGAGGCGCTCGCCGGGACCCGGCACGCCGCCCACGCGCGCGTGTCGCGCGCCACGGCCGCCGAGGCGGGCGTCAAGGACGGCGACACGCTGGCCGTGACAGGGCCCGCCGGAGCGGTCGAACTGCCGCTGCGGATCACGGAGATGCCCGACCGTGTGGTCTGGCTCCCGCTGAACTCCGCCGGGTCGGGCGTCGCCTCGGACACGGGCGCGACCCCCGGCGCGCTCGTCCGTATCGGACCGGCGACGCTCGCCGCCGAGGTTTCCGAGAACGAGGCTCCCAAGGAGGTGGAGGCATGATGGCGAACCTCGCCGCGCCGGCGTACCTGGCCGCGGAGGACCTCTCCATGTTCGGCCGCGACCCGTGGTGGCTGGTCGTCGTCAAGGCGGTCTTCTGCTTCGCCTTCCTGATGATCACCGTGCTGTTCTCCATCGTGTGGGAGCGCAAGGTCGTCGCCTGGATGCAGCTGCGCATCGGCCCCAACCGGCACGGACCCTGGGGCATGCTCCAGTCGCTCGCCGACGGCGTGAAGCTGATGCTCAAGGAAGACCTGATCGTCAAGCGCGCGGACAAGGTGGTCTACGTCCTCGCGCCGATCGTGGCCGCGATCCCGGCCTTCATGGCGATCGCCGTGATCCCCTTCGGGCCGGCCGGCAACGAGATCTCGATCTTCGGCACGCGCACCACGATGCAGCTCACCGACCTGCCGATCGCGATGCTCTTCATCCTCGCGGTCGCCTCGGTGGGCATCTACGGCATCGTCCTGGCGGGCTGGTCCTCCGGGTCGACGTACCCGCTGCTCGGTGGCCTGCGCTCGTGCGCCCAGATGATCTCGTACGAGATCGCCATGGGCGCCGCGTTCGCGTCGGTGTTCCTGTACTCCGGCTCGATGTCGACCTCGGAGATCGTCGCTCAGCAGCACGACCGCTGGTACATCGTCCTGCTGCCGGTGTCGTTCCTGATCTACATCGTGACGATGATCGGCGAGACCAACCGCGCCCCGTTCGACATGCCTGAGTCCGAGGGCGACCTGGTCGGCGGCTTCAACACCGAGTACTCGTCCATCAAGTTCGCGCTGTTCATGCTCGCCGAGTACGTGAACATGGTGACCGTCTCGGCGGTCTCCGTGACGCTCTTCCTGGGCGGCTGGCGGGCCCCCTGGCCGATCAGCACCTTCTGGGAAGGCGCCAACCACGGCTGGTGGCCGATGCTGTGGTTCGTCATCAAGGTGCAGTTGCTGCTGTTCTTCTTCATCTGGCTGCGCGGCACGCTGCCCCGCGTCCGCTACGACCAGCTGATGAAGCTCGGCTGGAAGGTCCTGATCCCGGTCTCCGTGGTCTGGCTGATGGCCGTGGCGACCGTGCGGACGCTGCGCAACGAGAACTACGACTTCGCCGACATCGCCCTGTACGTGGCCGGCGCCGTACTCGTCCTGCTGCTGCTCTCCTTCATCGCCGACATGTACCGCGACCGGAAGGAGGCGCAGGAGCCACCGCCCGAACCCGTCGCCTTCGACCCGATGGCGGGCGGATACCCCGTACCGCCACTGCCCGGACAGGAGTTGCCGCCGGTGCCCCGGCGCCGCCCGCGCCGGGAGCGGGAGCTGATTGTCAGTGGTGGACCCGATACTGCCAGTGACGGATCCGATGGACCTCGTGACGGAAAGGAGGCGTCCGATGGCTGATGAGCAGAAGGAGACCAAACCCGGTTTCCAGAATCCCGTCGCAGGCTTCGGCGTGACCTTCAAGGCCATGTTCAAGAAGCGGCTGACCGAGCAGTATCCGGAAGCGCAGAAGACCACCGCCCCGCGCTTCCACGGCCGGCACCAGCTCAACCGCCATCCGGACGGCCTGGAGAAGTGCATCGGCTGCGAGCTGTGCGCCTGGGCCTGTCCGGCCGACGCGATCTACGTGGAAGGCGCGGAGAACACCGAGGAGGAGCGCTACTCCCCGGGCGAGCGGTACGGCCGCGTCTACCAGATCAACTACGCGCGCTGCATCCTGTGCGGCCTGTGCATCGAGGCGTGCCCCACGCGCGCGCTCACGATGACCAACGAGTTCGAGCTGGCCGACAGCAGCCGCGCCAACCTCATCTACACCAAGGAGCAGCTGCTCGCCGGTCTGGAGGAGGGCATGGTCGAGTCGCCGCACTCGATCTTCCCGGGCACGGACGAGCAGGACTACTACCGGGGCCTGGTCACCGAGGCCGCGCCGGGTACGGAGACCCAGGTCGCCGTCTCCAAGGGCGAGGTCCCGCAGGCGAGCGCGTCGGCCCCGGGTGCGGACGAGCCGGCGCCGGAGCAGGTGATCGGCCGATGACCGCGCAACTCGCCGCCCACACCACCTCGCTCGCGGCCTACTCGACCTCCACCGGAGAGGCCTTCCAGTTCTGGATCCTCGGCACCGTCGCCGTGATCGGCGCCCTGTGCACCGTCTTCATGAAGAAGTCCGTGCACAGCGCGCTCTGCCTCGCCGGAACCATGATCATCCTGGCGGTGTTCTACCTCGCCAACGGCGCCTACTTCCTGGGCATCGTGCAGGTCGTCGTCTACACCGGCGCGATCATGATGCTGTTCCTCTTCGTGGTCATGCTCGTCGGTGTCACCGCGGCGGACTCCCTGAAGGAGACCATCAAGGGCCAGCGCTGGCTGGCCCTCCTGTGCGGTCTCGGCTTCGGGATCCTGCTGTGCGCGGGCATCGGCAACGCGTCGCTGTCGGAGTTCAACGGCCTGTCCCAGGCGAACTCCGGCGGGAACGTGGAAGGGCTGGCCGCCCTCATCTTCACGAAGTACGTCTTCGCCTTCGAGATCACCGGCGCCCTGCTCATCACGGCCGCCGTCGGCGCCATGGTGCTCACCCACCGCGAGCGCGCCGAACGGCCCAAGACGCAGCGCCAGATGGCCGAGGAGCGCGTACGCAAGAACCAGCAGCTGCCCCCGCTGCCCGCCCCCGGCGTCTACGCCCGGCACAACGCGGTGGACATCCCCGGTCTCCTGCCGGACGGCACCCCGTCCGAGCTCACCGTCATCAAGACACTGCGCGACCGCGGTCAGATCCGTGACGTGTCGGGCGAGGCGCTCAAGGACCTCAAGGCCCTGGAGCAGCGTTCCGAGGAGCGGCTCGGCCGCGAGGACCGTGAAGAGGAGGCCGCGAAGTGAACCCCGTCAACTATCTGTACCTCGCCGCCCTGTTGTTCACGATCGGCGCCACCGGCGTCCTGATCAGGCGGAACGCGATCGTGGTGTTCATGTGCATCGAGCTCATGCTCAACGCCTGCAACCTCACGTTCGTGGCCTTCTCCCGCATGCACGGCAATCTCGACGGCCAGATCATCGCCTTCTTCACGATGGTCGTCGCCGCCGCGGAGGTCGTGGTCGGGCTCGCGATCATCGTGTCGCTGTTCCGTTCCCGCCACTCGGCCTCGGTCGACGACGCCAGCCTGATGAAGCTGTAAGGGGTCGCTGCAATCGTGGAGAATCTGATCGCGCTGCTGGTCGCAGCGCCTCTGCTCGGAGCGGCCGTACTGCTGTGCGGCGGCAGGCGGCTCGATGCCGTCGGCCACTGGATCGGCACGGTCCTCGCGTCCGCGTCCTTCGTGATCGGCGCGATCCTCTTCGCCGACATGCTGGGCAAGGACGAGGAGCACCGGGCCCTCGCCCAGCACCTGTTCAGCTGGATCCCCGTAGAGGGCTTCCAGGCGGACGTCGCCTTCCAGCTCGACCAGCTGTCGATGACGTTCGTGCTGCTGATCACCGGAGTCGGCTCGCTCATCCACGTGTACTCGATCGGGTACATGGAGCACGACGAGCGCCGCCGCCGCTTCTTCGGCTATCTGAACCTGTTCCTCGCGGCGATGCTGCTGCTCGTCCTCGCCGACAACTACCTGCTGCTGTACGTCGGCTGGGAGGGTGTGGGCCTCGCCTCGTACCTGCTCATCGGCTTCTGGCAGCACAAGCCCAGCGCGGCCACCGCGGCGAAGAAGGCCTTCCTGGTCAACCGCGTCGGTGACATGGGCCTGTCGATCGCCATCATGCTGATGTTCACCACCTTCGGGACCTTCGCCTTCGGTCCTGTCCTGGAGGCCACCGGTGAGACCGGCGAGGGCAAGCTCACCGCCATCGGCCTGATGCTGCTGCTCGCCGCCTGCGGCAAGTCCGCCCAGGTGCCGCTGCAGTCCTGGCTCGGCGACGCGATGGAGGGCCCGACCCCGGTCTCGGCCCTCATCCACGCCGCGACCATGGTGACCGCGGGCGTGTACCTGATCGTCCGCTCCGGGGCGATCTTCAACGGCGCGCCGGACGCCCAGCTGGTCACCACCGTCGTCGGAGCGGTCACGCTCCTCTTCGGTGCGATCGTCGGTTGCGCCAAGGACGACATCAAGAAGGCGCTCGCCGGTTCGACCATGTCGCAGATCGGCTACATGATCCTCGCGGCGGGCCTCGGCCCGATCGGCTACGTCTTCGCGATCATGCACCTGGTGACGCACGGCTTCTTCAAGGCCGGGCTCTTCCTCGGCGCCGGCTCGGTCATGCACGGCATGAACGACGAGGTCGACATGCGAAAGTACGGCGGCCTGCGCAAGCACATGCCGGTCACCTTCGTGACGTTCGGCCTCGGCTATCTCGCCATCATCGGCTTCCCGGGCCTGTCCGGCTTCTTCTCCAAGGACAAGATCATCGAGGCCGCCTTCGCCAAGGGCGGCACCGAGGGCTGGATCCTCGGCGGCGTGGCGCTGCTGGGCGCGGCCATCACCGCGTTCTACATGACGCGCGTGATGCTGATGACGTTCTTCGGGGAGAAGCGCTGGCAGCCCGACGCGGACGGCCATGAGCCGCATCCGCACGAGTCGCCCCGGTCCATGACGATCCCGATGATCGTGCTGGCCTTCGGATCGGTCTTCGCGGGCGGGTTCTTCGGCATCGGCGACCGCTTCCTGCACTGGCTGGAGCCCGTCACCGAGCACGCGCACGGACACCCGCCGATCGGCGCGACGACGGTCACGCTCTCCACCATGGTGGTGCTCGTCATCGGCGTCGGCGTGGCCTACCTGCTGTACGGGCGCCGTCCCGTCCCGGCCGTCGCCCCGCGCGGCTCCCTGCTCACCAGGGCCGCCCGGCGCGACCTCCTCCAGGACGACTTCAACCACGTCGTCCTGGTGCGCGGCGGCGAGCACCTCACCCGCTCCCTGGTGTACGTCGACCACACCCTGGTCGACGGGGTCGTCAACGGCACGGCGGCCTCGATGGGCGGCCTGTCCGGACGGCTCCGCAAGCTGCAGAACGGCTACGCGCGCTCGTACGCCGTCTCGATGTTCGGCGGTGCGGCGATCCTCATCGCCGCGACCCTGCTGATGAGGGCGGTCTGATTCCGATGTCCTTTCCTCTGCTGACAGCGACGGCCGCGCTCCCGGCGATCGGGGCGATCGCCACCGCCGCCGTACCGGCCGCGCGCCGCACCGCAGCCAAATGGCTGGCGCTGCTCGTCTCGCTCGCCACCCTGGCGCTCGCCGTCGTCGTCCTGGTCCGCTTCGACCCCGACGGCGACCGCTACCAGCTCACCGAATCGCACTCCTGGATCGCGGACTTCGGGGTGCGGTACGAACTGGGCGTGGACGGCATCGGGGTGGCGCTGGTCGCGCTGACCGCCCTGCTGATCCCGTTCGTGATCCTCGCGGGCTGGCACGACGCCGACCCGCTGGAGACCCACAGCAGCCGCTGGCGGCCGACGCAGGGCTTCTTCGCCCTGATCCTCGGCGTCGAGGCGATGGTGATCATCTCCTTCGAGGCCACCGACGTCTTCCTCTTCTACATCTTCTTCGAAGCCATGCTCATCCCGATGTACTTCCTCATCGGCGGCTTCGGAGACCGTGCCCACGCGGGCTCGGACGAACACGCCGCGGCGCAACGCTCGTACGCGGCCGTGAAGTTCCTCCTCTACAACCTGGTCGGCGGCCTGATCATGCTGGCCGCCGTGATCGGCCTCTACGTGGTGGCGGGGAACTTCTCGCTCCAGGAGATCGCCGAGGCGCGGGCCAACGGCTCGCTGGACATGGCGACCAACACCGAACGGTGGCTGTTCCTGGGCTTCTTCTTCGCCTTCGCGGTGAAGGCGCCCCTGTGGCCGCTCCACACCTGGCTGCCCAACGCCATGGGGGAGGCCACCGCTCCGGTCGCCGTACTGATCACGGCGGTGGTCGACAAGGTCGGAACCTTCGCGATGCTCCGCTTCTGCCTCCAGCTCTTCCCGGAGGCCTCGAAGTGGGCGACGCCGGTCATCCTCGTACTCGCCCTGATCAGCATCATCTACGGGGCGCTGCTCGCGGTCGGCCAGCGGGACATCAAGCGACTGGTGGCGTACGCGTCGATCTCCCACTTCGGGTTCATCATCCTGGGCATCTTCGCGATGACCAGCCAGGGCCAGTCCGGTGCGACGCTCTACATGGTCAACCACGGGATCTCGACCGCCGCGCTGATGCTGGTGGCCGGCTTCCTGATCTCGCGGCGCGGCTCGCGTCTGATCGCCGACTACGGAGGGGTGCAGAAGGTCGCCCCGGTGCTCGCCGGCACCTTCCTGATCGGCAGCCTCGCGACGCTGTCGCTGCCGGGGCTCGCGCCGTTCGTCAGTGAGTTCCTGGTCCTGGTCGGCACGTTCGCGCGCTACCCGGCGATCGGGATCATCGCCACCTTCGGCATCGTGCTCGCCGCGCTCTACACCCTCGTCCTCTACCAGCGGACGATGACGGGCCCGGTGAAACCCGCGGTCTCGGCCATGCCCGACCTCAAGGTGCGCGAGCTCGTGGTGGTCGCCCCGCTGATCGCCCTGCTGATCTTCCTGGGCGTCTACCCGAAGCCCCTCACCGACATCGTCAACCCGGCGGTCAAACAGACCATGTCCGACGTACACAAGAAGGACCCCAAGCCTGAGGTGGAGGCCGCCAAGTGAGCGCAACAGCCGTCCACAGCCTGTGGACAACGGCGGCCGATCCGATCCAGAAGATCGACGCGCCGAACATCGAGTACGGGCAGCTGTCGCCCACCCTGATCGTCATCGGAGCGGCGGTCGTCGGGATCCTGGTCGAGGCGTTCGTGCCCCGCAGGTCCCGCTACTACGCGCAGATCTTCGTGTCCGTCGTCGCCCTCGCCGCCGCGTTCGCCGCGGTCGTCGGGCTCGCGGCCGGGGGATACGGCACCACCAAGGCCGGTATCGCCGCCATGGGCGCCGTCGCGGTCGACGGACCCGCGCTCTTCCTGCAGGGCATCATCCTGCTGGTCGGTGTCCTGGGCGTGTTCACGTTCGCCGAGCGGCGCCTCGATCCCGTGGCGCACGGCAACCGCGTCGACTCGTTCGCCGCGCAGGCCTCGGCCGTGCCGGGCAGCGACAGCGAGAAGGCCGCGGTCAAGGCCGGGTTCGCCACTACCGAGGTGTTCCCGCTGCTGCTCTTCGCGATCGGCGGCATGCTGGTCTTTCCGGCGGCCAACGACCTGCTGACGCTCTTCATCGCGCTGGAGGTCTTCTCGCTGCCGCTCTACCTGCTGTGCGCCGTGGCCCGCCGCAAGCGGATCATGTCGCAGGAGGCCGCGGTCAAGTACTTCCTGCTCGGCGCCTTCGCCTCCGCGTTCACCCTCTTCGGCATCGCCCTCCTGTACGGCTACGCGGGCTCCGTGTCGTACGCGACGATCGCGCGGGTCGTCGACGGCACGGTCGAGACGGTCAACCCCGCGCTCGTGGGCACCATGGGCAACGACGCGCTGCTGCTCATCGGCGCCGCGATGGTCGTCATGGGCCTGCTGTTCAAGGTCGGCGCGGTGCCGTTCCACATGTGGACCCCGGACGTCTACCAGGGCGCCCCGACGCCGGTGACCGGCTTCATGGCCGCCGCGACCAAGGTGGCCGCCTTCGGCGCGCTGCTGCGGCTCCTGTACGTCGTCCTGCCGGGCCTGCGCTGGGACTGGCGGCCGGTGATGATGGGCGTCGCGGTCGTCACCATGCTGGGCGGCGCGATCGTCGCGATCACCCAGACCGACATCAAGCGGCTCCTGGCGTACTCGTCGATCGCGCACGCGGGATTCATCCTCGCGGGTGTCATCGCGACGACGCCCGACGGAGTCTCGTCGGTGCTCTTCTACCTGGGCGCCTACTCGTTCGTGACGATCGGCGCGTTCGCCGTGGTCACCCTCGTACGGGACGCCGGCGGCGAGGCCACCCACCTGTCCAAGTGGGCCGGTCTGGGCCGCAGGTCGCCCCTGTTGGCGGCGGTGTTCGCGGTCTTCCTGCTGGCCTTCGCCGGCATCCCGCTGACCTCCGGGTTCGCGGGCAAGTTCGCCGTGTTCAAGGCGGCGGCCGAGGGCGGCGCGGGCGCGCTCGTCGTGGTCGGTGTGATCTCGTCGGCCATCGCGGCGTTCTTCTACATCCGAGTGATCGTGCTGATGTTCTTCAGCGAGCCGCGTCCGGAGGGCCCGACGGTCGCCGTGCCGTCCCCCCTGACGACGACGGCGATCGCGGTGGGTGTGGCCGTCACGCTGGTGCTCGGTGTGGCGCCGCAGTACTTCCTGGATCTGGCAGGGCAGGCGGGCGTCTTCGTCCGCTGACGGTGGCATGATCCGTGGGCCCCGGTTCCAGCCTGGAACCGGGGCCCAGGGCGTTTTTAGGGGCGGGCGCGCGTACGGGAGAGCGGACGTGTTCCGCGGATACTCCGCCGCAGCCTGTGGATAACTCTGAGGCTGTCGGTGCGGACCCCTATCGTGGACGCAGTGGTCGAGGCACGACGTACGGGGGACGGGACGATGGGCGGGACGGGTGTGATGACAGAGGTGGCGGAGAGCGAAGCGCTCGGCACGCTCCACCGGGTCTTCGGGTACGAGACCTTCCGAGGCGAGCAGGAAGCCGTCATCGAGCATGTGGTGAGCGGCGGGGACGCGGTCGTCCTCATGCCGACAGGCGGCGGAAAGTCGCTCTGCTACCAGATCCCGGCCCTGGTCAGACCAGGTACGGGTGTGGTGGTCTCCCCGCTGATCGCGCTGATGCAGGACCAGGTGGACGCGCTGCGTGCGCTCGGCGTGCGCGCCGGGTTCATGAACTCCACGCAGGACTTCGACGAGCGGCGCACGGTCGAGGCCGAGTTCCTCGCGGGCGAGCTGGACGTGATCTACCTCGCGCCGGAGCGGCTGCGCCTGGAGTCCACGCTCGACCTCCTCAAGCGCGGCAAGATCTCCGTCTTCGCGATCGACGAGGCGCACTGCGTGGCCCAGTGGGGTCACGACTTCCGCCCCGACTACCTCGCGCTCTCGCTGCTGGGCGAGCGCTGGCCGGACGTCCCGCGGATCGCGCTGACCGCGACGGCCACGCACGCGACGCACCAGGAGATTACCGAGCGCCTGGGCATGCCGGACGCCCGCCACTTCGTGGCCAGCTTCGACCGGCCCAACATCCAGTACCGGATCGTGCCCAAGGCCGACCCCAAGAAGCAGCTGCTGTCCTTCCTCCAGGAGGAGCACGCGGGCGACGCGGGCATCGTGTACTGCCTCTCGCGCAACTCGGTGGAGAAGACCGCCGAGTTCCTCGCCCGCAACGGCATCGCGGCGGTGCCCTACCACGCGGGGCTCGACTCGGGCACGCGCGCCGCCCACCAGTCGCGGTTCCTGCGCGAGGACGGCCTGGTGGTGTGCGCGACCATCGCCTTCGGCATGGGCATCGACAAGCCGGACGTCCGGTTCGTCGCCCACCTCGACCTGCCGAAGTCCGTCGAGGGCTACTACCAGGAGACGGGCCGCGCCGGCCGCGACGGACTGCCGTCCACGGCCTGGATGGCCTACGGCCTGAACGACGTCATACAACAGCGCAAGATGATCCAGTCGAGCGAGGGCGACGAGGCGTTCCGCCGCCGGGCGGGCGCACATCTCGAAGCGATGCTCGCCCTGTGCGAGACCGCCCAGTGCCGGCGCGCCCAGCTGCTCGCCTACTTCGGCCAGGACCCGGTGACCGAGGCGTGCGGCAACTGCGACACGTGCCTGGTCCCGCCCGAGACCTGGGACGGCACGGTCGCGGCCCAGAAGGTGCTGTCCACCGTGGTGCGGTTGCAGCGTGAGCGGGGGCAGAAGTTCGGGGCGATCCAGATCGTCGACATCCTGCTCGGGCGCAAGACGGCCAAGGTCATCCAGTTCGACCACGACCAGCTGTCCGTGTTCGGCATCGGCGAGGACCTGGCCGAGGGCGAGTGGCGCGGTGTCGTACGGCAGATGCTGGCCCAGGGCCTCCTCGCGGTCGAGGGGGCGTACGGGACGCTGGTCCTGACCGACGCGAGCGGCACGGTGCTGCGGCGCGAGCGGGAGGTGCCGCTGCGCAAGGAGCAGCCGAAGCCGGTGTCCTCCCGCGGCTCGTCCTCCTCGTCCGGCTCGGGCCGGGCCGAGCGCAAGGCCAAGGCCGCCGCCGCGGCGGCCGAGCTCCCCGCGGAGCTGCACCCCGCCTTCGAGGCGCTGCGCGCCTGGCGTGCCGGGCAGGCCAAGGAGCAGGGCGTCCCGGCGTACGTCATCTTCCACGACGCCACGCTGCGGGAGATCGCCACACTGTGGCCGGCCTCCGTCCCGGAGCTCGGCGGCATCAGCGGCATCGGCGAGAAGAAGCTCGCGACCTACGGGGAGGGCGTGGTCGGGGTACTGGCCTCCCTGGACCGGCCCACCACGACACAGAAGGACACGGAAAACCCCGAGCACCGAACCACAGGCGACCCGGACCTGCACTGGCCAGAAATGGAACCAGAACCGGACCCGGAAGACTGGACGTAGAAAACACCACCCCTGAAGGGGCGCCCCCTTCAGGGGCGCGAGGAACGGCGCACTAAACCCCCACGAACCCGCACCTGCCCGACGGCCGGAGCCCCCTGAAGGGGCGCGGGGAACGGCGCGCTAAACCCCCACGATCCCGCACCCACCCCACGACCGCAGCCCCCAGCCCCCTGAAGGGGCGCGGGGAACTGCGCACCCAGCCCCCACCGTCCCGCACCCCCAAACGCCCCCAGAGCCCGAAGACAGCCAGCCGGCGGCAGCCAAGAGGCAGCCAAGAGGCAGCCAAGCGGCAACTACGGCGTCGGCACGACCCGCCCCGTCACCTCGCCGAGCCCCACCCGCGTACCATCCGGCCCCGGCGCCCACGCGGTGATCGTCACCGTGTCCCCGTCCTCCAGGAACGTCCGCTTGCCGTCGGGAAGTTCGAGCGCGTCCCGCCCGTTCCAGGTCAGTTCGAGCAGCGAACCCCGTTCACCGTCCGAGGCCCCGCTCACGGTGCCGGACCCGTACAGATCCCCCGTACGCAGCGAGGCTCCGTTCACGGTCAGGTGCGCCAGCTGCTGGGCGGCCGTCCAGTACATCGTGGAGAACGGGGGCTCGGACACCACATGGCCGTTGACGGCGACCGAGAGGCGCAGATCGAAGCCACCGGGGTCCTCCGACGCGTCGTCCAGATAGGGGAGAAGGGGGTGCGTGCGCGCCGGTGGCGCCACCCGGGCGTCCTCCAGGGCGTCGAGCGGGGTGACCCAGGCCGACACCGACGTGGCGAAGGACTTGCCGAGGAACGGGCCGAGGGGGACGTACTCCCAGGCCTGGAGGTCGCGAGCGGACCAATCGTTGAGGAGGCAGAGCCCGAACACATGGTCGCGGAAGTCGCCCAGCGCCACCGGCGTGCCCATCGCCGAAGGCGTGCCGACGACGAAGCCGACCTCCGCCTCGATGTCCAGCCGCACGGACGGGCCGAAGACCGGCGCCGGGTCGGCGGGGGCCTTGCGCTGCCCCGCGGGGCGTACGACGTCGGTCCCGGAGACGACGACGGTGCCCGACCGCCCGTGGTAACCGATGGGCAGATGCTTCCAGTTGGGCGTGAGGGAGTCCTCGGCGTCGGGGCGGAAGATCCGGCCGACGTTACGGGCGTGGTTCTCGGAGGCGTAGAAGTCGACGTAGTCGGCGACCTCGAAGGGGAGGTGCAGGGTCACCGCGGAGAGCGGGTGGATCAGAGCGGCGACGCTCTCGCGGTGGGCGGGCACCGTCACCCACGCGGTGAGCGCCCGCCGCACGTCCGACCAGGCCGTGCGGCCGGCCGCGAGCAGCGGGTTCAGCGAGGGCCTGGCGAGCAGGGTGGCGTACGGAGAGCCGAGTTCCACGGCGGCGGCCCCCGCGTCGAGGACGTGGTCGCCCAGCCTGACGCCCACGCTCCGGTGATCGGAGCCGCCCAGGGAGAAGACGCCGTACGGAAGATTGTGCGGGCCGAAGGGATCGCCCTCGGGGACATCGAAGGGGGGCATGGGATGCTGCCTCGCTTTCCGTGTGGGTGGAACACACGTTACGGGGATGTGCCACTCGTCGGCAGTGTCTAAAGAGTTCGCAATGTCCGATTAAGGGTGGGGTCGGAGTGGTTGATTCCGGCTTAGCTTCCTTGCGGGGGCACGGACGGGGTGGGTCCGGGTCCAGGAATGCGTGGGACACGTGGGGGGACCCGTGGCCAAAAGCTCTGCCAGCGTGCCGTTGTACCTGGACCGGGAGACACCGGGCCTGATCGTGAAGTTCGGCGACTACCCGCTGCATCACGGCGGGGTGGGCGCGATCCGCAGCCTGGGCCGGCTGGGCGTGCCGATGTACGCGATCACCGAGGACAGATACACGCCGGCGGCCCTCTCGCGTCATCTGCGGCGCGCGTTCGTCTGGCCGACCACGGGGACGGAGGAACCGGAGCGGCTCGTCGAGGGGCTGCTGCGTGTCGGGCGCCGGATCGGCCGGCCCGCCGTCCTGATCCCGACCGACGAGGAAGCCGCGGTCCTGATCGCCGAACACCAGTCCGACCTCGCGGGAAGCTTCCTGTTCCCCCGGGTGGGGGCCGGACTCCCGCGGCGCCTGGCCAGCAAACAGGGGCTGCACGAACTCTGTGTGGAGCACGGCGTGCCCAGCCCGCAGGCCGCCTTCCCGGAGTCGTACGAGGAGATCGAGGACTTCGCGGCGAAGGCGAGGTTCCCGCTCGTGGCGAAGAACCGCGAGGCCTTCGTACGCCGCGCGCGCCCGGCCGTGAACGGGACGACCCGTATCGCGACCCGGGACGGCCTGCTGGGGCTCGCCCGGGACTGGGGCGAACATCCCGGCGTGATCCTCCAGGAGTACCTGCCCCGGGAGGACGCCGAGGACTGGATCGTGCACGCGTACTTCGACGGGGACTCGACGCCGCTCGCGATGTTCACCGGGGTCAAGGTCCGCTCCTGGCCGCCGCACGCGGGGATGACGGCGAACGCGTACGTGGTCGACAACCCGGAACTGGCCGACCTGGCCGCTCGTTTCATCAAACAGATCGGCTTCAGCGGCGTCATCGACCTCGACCTGCGCTTCGACCGCCGCGACGGCCGGTACAAACTGCTCGACTTCAATCCGCGGATGGGCGCCCAGTTCCGGCTCTTCGAGAGCGAGTCGGGGGTCGACGTCGTCCGTGCCATGCATCTGGACCTGACCGGCCGCACCGTTCCGGAGGGGGAGCAGCTCGCCGGCCGGCGCTACATCGTGGAGAACATCGACCTGCCGGCCCTGCTCGCGTACCGCCGCAGCGGCTACACGACACCGCACGCCCCCGCCCGCCCGAGCGGTACGGAGCTGGCGTGGCTGGCGGCGGACGACCTGCGGCCGTTCTTCACGATGCTCGCGCGCTTGATACGGCCCGGTGCGAAGCATCTGTTCCAGCTGTGGCGGTCGGGCCGGCGCGGAGCCCGCGCGGCACCGGGCCGCCGCCGGTGGCGGAGACAGGGGGCGCGGCGGGGCGGAGCGCACGGTGTGACCACGTGATGGCGAAGTGGCGTCCTGGGGAGGGGACTTCGTGATGGAGCCGGTGGCAGTGATCGGTGCCGGGCCTTTCGGCCTGTCCACCGCCGCGCATCTGAGAGCGCGCGGCATTCCGGTACGGGTGTTCGGCGAACCCATGGTGAGCTGGCGGGCGAACATGCCCGAGGGGATGCTCCTCAAGTCGACCCCGGCCGCCTCGAACATCGACGCCCCGCAACCAGGGCACGACCTTGTCGACTACTGCGACGCGGCCGGCATCCCCCGCCTCGTCACGGACGAGGACCTCGTCCCGGTCGAGACGTTCGTGGAGTACGGGGAGTGGTTCCAGCAGCGGCTCGTGCCGGATCTGGAGCGGGTGCGGGTCGTCTCGGTCGACTCCGGACGCGGCCCCGCGGGCTTCGAGCTGAAACTGGACTCGGGCGAGGTGTTCACCGCGCGGGCGGTCGTCGTCGCGACCGGCCTGTCCGGGCTGGCCCACCTGCCCGTCGAACTGGCCGGGGCGGCGCCCGACGGACCGACACCCACGGGCCCCGTCTCGCACAGCTCGCAGCTGCACGACCTGTCCCGGTTCTCCGGCAGGGAACTGATCGTCGTCGGCGCGGGCCAGTCCGCCCTGGAGACAGCGGCGCTCGCCGCCGAAGCCGGCGCACAGGTGCGCGTGGTGGCGCGCGGAAAGGGGTCTGTCGCCTTCGGCGCGCCCCCGTGGCGGCAACCACGGCTGCGCCCCGAGTCACCCTTCGGGCGGGCCTGGTCCCTGTGGGCCCTCACCTACTACCCCCACCCGTACCGCCACCTGCCCCCGGGAGCCCGGCACTTCCTGGTCCGCCGGGTCCTCGGCCCGCTCGGCGCCTGGTGGTTGCGCGCCAGATTCGAAGGGAAGGTGCAGGTGAGCGAGGTGGCCCGGATCACCGGAGCCGCCGGGACGGCGGACGGACGCCCGGCCCTCACCGTGCGGACCCTCGACGGCCGGGTCGAGGAACTCTCCGCGGACCACGTCATCGCCGCGACCGGCTACCGCGTGGACCTCGCCGCGATGGACTTCCTCGGCCATGAACTGCGGACACGGCTGGCCGTGAGCCGCGGAACGCCGAGGCTGGGCGCCGGATTCAGCTCCTCCGTACCCGGGCTGTACTTCACGGGGCTGCCCGCGGCCGGATCGTACGGCCCGGTGATGCGGTTCGTGTGCGGGACGGAGTTCGCCTCGCCGAGGCTGGCCCGGCACCTGGCGGCACGGCACGGCTGAACCCGGGCGAGTGGCCGGCGAGAGGCGGCGAGGAAGGGGGGGCGCGAAAAGGGCGCGGAAAAGGCGCGGAAAGGGCGCGGAAAGGGCGGCGCGGAGGAACGAAGCAGGGAAGAAGAGGGGGGCGCGAACCGGCCCGGCGCAGTGGCCGATATGTCATGGGATCGGCCTGAACTGGCGGGGCCTGACGGGACGTACGGTGACGCCTGAGGCGGCCGCGGTGCCGGACGACGTCCGGTTCCCGTCGAGTCGCTGGGGCATTCGATCCGTATTCTCTGATCATGGCCGCACCGATTGCATATTCACTCATCGCCACTGACCTGGACGGGACGCTGCTGCGCGGCGACGACACTCTCTCCGACCGGTCACGGGCCGCGCTGGCGATAGCGGTCGGGGCAGGCGCCCGGCACCTCGTGGTCACGGGGCGACCCGCACCACGCGTACGGCCGCTGCTGGACGAACTGGGCAGCCAGGGGCTCGCGGTGTGCGGCCAGGGAGCGCAGTTGTACGACGCCGGCGCGAACCGCATGGTGTGGTCCGTCACTCTCGAACGCGAGCTGGCCGAGGTGGCTCTCGGCAAGATCGAGGCGGAGGTCGGCGAGGTGTACGCGGCCGTCGACCAGGACGGCGTGGACGGCCTCACGCTCATCGAGCCGGGGTACGAGATGCCCCACCCGACGCTCCCCGCGGTACGGGTGCTGCGCCGCGACGACCTCTGGACCGAGCCCATCAGCAAGGTGCTGCTGCGCCATCCGCTGCTCTCCGACGACGAGTTGGCGACCGCAGCCCGGGGGGCGGTCGGTTCCCTCGCCAGCGTCACGATGTCCGGGCCCGGCACCGTCGAACTCCAGCCATGCGGCATCACGAAGGCGACGGGCCTCGCGCTCGCCGCCGGGCATCTGGGCCTGACGTCGGCGGAGACCGTCGCCTTCGGGGACATGCCGAACGACATTCCGATGTTCGACTGGGCCGCGCGTGGCGTCGCGATGGCCAACGCACATCCCGAGCTCAAAGCCGTCGCCGACGAGATCACTCTCTCGAACGAGGACGACGGCATCGCGGTGGTCCTGGAGCGGATGTTCTCCGGCACCAGGACCGACCGCGGCTACCTCCGTACCGGCCGGAGCGCGGGACCGGGCGTCGGTCAGTAGGCCCCGAAGACGTTGTCGATCGAGCCGTACCGCGCGGCGGCGTAGTTGCACGCCGCCGTGATGTTGGCGACCGGGTCGAAGGGGTCCAGCGACGTGCCGGTCACGTGGTACGCCGTGAAGGTCGGGTCGATGACCTGGAGGAGCCCCTTGGACGGCGTACCGGCGACCGCGTTGGAGTCCCAGTTGTTCATGGCCTGCGCGTTGCCGGACGACTCACGCATGATGTTGCGGTAGATGCCGTCGTAGCTGCCCGGGATCCCCTGCTGAGCCATGACGTCCAGCGATTCCTTGATCCAGCCGTCCAGGTCGTCCGTGTAGGCGGTCGCGGCGGCCGGGGTGGCGGCGGACGCCGTGCTCGCCTTGGCCGTCTTCGCCGGGGCCTTGGCGTTCTTGGTGCCCACGGTCAGTTCGAGGCCCGGACGGATGTGCGCCGGGTCGTTGCCGATGACCGCGCGGTTGGCCTTGTAGAGGCTCTTCCAGTCGCTCGTGGTGCGCGCCTTGGCGATCTTGGACAGGGTGTCGCCCTCGACCACCTTGTACGTCACCAGCGAGACCTGCGGGACGGCGGCCGAAGCTGCCTGCGGGGCCTGGGCCGGCTGGGCGGCGTGGGCGCCGGTCGCTCCCACGAGGGGGAGTGCGAGCGCGGCTCCGCCGGTTCCCGCGGCGACGATGCCACGGGTGAGGGCGGTCATTCTGGTACGGCGGTGCTTGCCTCGTACGGGCATGGCGAATTTCCTCTCCGGCGCCTACGAGGTGAGCTGTCGGGTTCGGGCGGGAGATGCCCGGCCGCGTGCTGTACGCGACTTAACCCCTAGCCGTCCCGCTATCGGGACCGGCGACTTACCTGGGTCCCCCGCTCCTGCCGTACGCGAGTAATCGGGTGACTGGGTTTTCCGGGCGGCGGCAGGATTAGGCGATCCGTCCGGAGTGACGTGAACGTATGCGAGAGCACATGCTGCGAACAAGTCCCGAATTCACACAGAGGTGGTCATGACCTGCCTTGTCCCGTGAATATCCCTTGATCGATACGGAAGGCAAAGTTCAACTTGCTTTCCGTAAAGGGAAGTCGGCGAGTCCGACAAAACGATCACTTCGGGCGAGGGTGACTCAATTCACTGGCGCAGAAAGGGAATTAAGGAAGAGGTCCATTAATTCGGGCAAGTGGGTCAAGTGCGGGATGTTCCGGCCGCTTATGGCCCGTATGGGGTGATGAATGTCCGGATGAAGGGTGATGTATGGGCTTCTGTGAAGCGTGCCGTGCCGTGCGGCGCGGGAACGGATGGGTGGCCTCCAGTCGTTCGCCCCACGGGCCGCGCGGGCGCGCGCGAGGCCGCGCTCGTGCTTGATTTCGTCCGTCGGGGGAACGCGGATGCCCTCGTGGGTCGTCTCCAGGGGGGAGGGGGGTGCGGATGTGCGGGGATGTCGTCTCGGTGGGCTGGGTGGACGGTGTGCGTCGCGTGGACCGGACATGTCAGGTGGGCGGGGTGTGCCCGGCGGTGCGGCCGGGGCGCCCGGCGGAGGTCCGGCGCGGGAGGATGGCGTCGGGAACGCCCCTTTCGGGACGTGTCGGCCATATCGGTGTATCAGGCGCGAATCTTCCGTGTCCCGGTACCGCCCCGCCTGGCCGAAGGGGCAAAAGGGGCCAGGTGGAGCGTGTCCGGCAGGGGTGTGGCAGGTGGCGGACGGGCGCTCATCGTGATCGAAAGACGACCGGATACGCTGACTTGAGTGCCAGCAGCGACACATCGACAAACACCCACAGCACGCAGCACACCCGCAGCATCCAGAGACCGCCGTTGAGAGCGTCAGCAGACAGGAGACCCTCGTGACCGTCGTCGGGCCGTTCGGGCTGAGCGTGCGGGACCAGGCTCTCGAAGCCGATGTCCAGGCCGGATTGGCGGCTGTCGAGGAGGGGCTGCTCGAGGCCACCAAGAGCGAGGTCCCGTTCATCACGGAGGCCGCTCAGCACCTCGTGCGGGCGGGCGGCAAGCGGTTCCGGCCGTTGCTCGTGATGCTGGCGGCCCAGTTCGGCGATCCGTACGCGCCGGGCATCGTGCCCTCGGCGGTCGTCGTCGAGCTGACCCATCTCGCCACGCTGTACCACGACGACGTGATGGACGAGGCGGACGTACGCCGTGGGGTGCCCAGCGCCAACAGTCGCTGGGACAACTCGGTCGCGGTCCTCACCGGCGACTTCCTCTTCGCGCGCGCCTCGCACATCCTGGCCGACCTGGGCCCCGAGGCCGTACGTGTCCAGGCGGAGGCCTTCGAGCGGCTGGTCACCGGCCAGATCCTGGAGACGGCCGGACCGCGCGACGGGCGTGACCCGGTCGACCACTACATGGACGTGCTCGGAGGCAAGACCGGCTCGCTGATCGCGGTGGCGGGACGGTTCGGCGCGATGATGTCGGGCGCCGACGAGACGGTCGTCGACGTGCTGACGCAGTACGGCGAGCGGCTCGGAGTCGCCTTCCAGCTGGCCGACGACGTGCTGGACATCGCCAGCGACTCGCGCGAGTCCGGCAAGACTCCGGGCACCGATCTGCGGGAGGGCATTCCGACGATGCCCGTCCTGCGGCTGCACGAGCGCGTCAAGCGGCTGGGGCTCGCCGAGGACATCGCCCTGTCCGAGCTGCTCGCGTCGGACCTGACGGACGACGCGCGGCACGCGGAGGCGCTGACCAGGATGCGTGCGCACCCCGCACTGGACCAGGCCCGCCGCGACACCGTGCGGTACGCGGAGGACGCGCGCGCCGCGCTGGCGCCGCTCCCGGAGTGCGACGCGAAGGCGGCGCTGGTGGAGCTGTGCGACGCGGTGGTGCACCGGGCGGGCTGACCTGCCGTGTTCCCGTGCCGCGCGCTGCCTGCCGTGTGCGGTGTGCGTGCGCTGCGGTGTTGAGCCGGGTGTTGAGCCGCAGTGTTGTGGCGCGGGTCGGATCCTTGGAACGAGTCCCGTCGGCGGGGGAGTGCCGTACGGAGCGAGCGCGCTCCGACGAGTCATACGGACGGCGTCCGGCCCGTTCGACCCCTACGGGTCGCGGGCGGTGCCGGCCACCCGTGTCATACCCCAGGTGTACGCGGAGTTGGCTCCGAGGTCTGACGCTTTCCGGCGGTCGATTTGGTCAGATGGGGAACACCACTTCACAGGAGTTCGGGTGACAATGGCGGCCAGGGGTGGACGAGTGCGAGGACGGTAAGCCGCCGCCGACAACGGAGGTAGGGCACACATGGCACCGTACGAATCCGACGACAGCACGACCGGGGACGAGGCCGACGACACACGCGCCGGCCGGCGCAAAGCCGCGCGATACGTCGTTCCCGTTGCGGTGGTGGGGGTGGCGGCGGCGACCATCGGGCTGGTCCCGGCGTTCGCGGGCTCCGGCGACCCCGACCTGCCGGACGTCAGCGCCCAGCAGCTCATCGAGAAGATCGCCGCTTCGGACGTGCAGCAGCTGTCCGGCACGGTGAAGATCAGTACGGACCTGGGCCTGCCGAACCTCGGCGGTCTGGAGAGCAGCCTCGGCGGGGCGGCGGGCAGGGGCGACAGCTCGGGCTCGTCCGCGGACCCGTCGTCCAAGCTGATGGAACTGGCGTCCGGTACGCACACGCTGCGGGTCGCGGCCGACGGCGAGGACAAGCAGAAGCTGTCGCTCCTCGACAAGGCCGCCGAGTACAGCGTGATCCGCGACGGCGACGAGGTGTGGGCCTACGACAGCGCGTCGAACGAGGCCTACCACGTGAAGGACGGCGCCGCCGGTTCCGCCGGGCAGGGGCCGAAGGACAGGAAGGACAGGTCCGAGGACGTGCCGGCCACGCCCAAGGAGCTGGCCGAGGAGGCGCTGAAGGCGGCCGACGGCACGACGTCCGTGACCGTCGACGGTACGGCGCGGATCGCCGGCCGTGACGCCTACAAGCTGCTGATCAAGCCGAAGCAGTCCGGTTCGACGGTCGGCGCGATCTCCGTCGCCGTGGACGCGAAGACCGGTCTGCCCCTGAAGTTCACGCTCACCCCGAAGAGCGGCGGCGCGGCCGTCGTCGACGCGGGCTTCACCAAGGTCGACTTCTCCGCGCCGCCCGCGTCCACCTTCGACTTCAGCCCGCCGAAGGGCGCGAAGGTCACCGAGGGCGACGAGTCGGCCTCCGAGGGCCGGGCGGACAAGGGCGACCGGGCGCGGCCCGGGAGCGGCGGGGAACTGGGCAAGGAGTTCCAGGGCCTGGACGTCATCGGTGAGGGCTGGAGTTCCATAGCCCGGTTCGACACCGGTGGCGAGGGTCTGCCGTCGGCCGGAGCCGGTGCGGGCGCCGCGGGCGGTCTCCTGAACTCGCTGGGCGACCAGGTGAGCGGCAAGTTCGGCTCGGGCACGGTCTTCTCGACCCGCCTGGTCAACGCGCTGATCACGGACGACGGCAAGGTCTACGCGGGCGCGGTCACCAAGGACGCGCTGGTGAAGGCGGCCGACGCGGCGAAGTAGGCCCTGGTCCTGCCGGCCCCCTGGTCGGAGGGACCGAGGGGTTCCCCTGGGGCACGGCGAATCGAGGGAGTCGATGGCGGAACTGTCCACCGCGGACGGGGACACGACGGGTGAGGGCGGCACGGCGGGCGCCGACGGCACGACCCCGGACGCGAAGGCGGCCGGGGTCCGGGCCGGGACCGGCGGTGCCCCCGCGACCACGGAAGGCACCGAGGCCGGGGACGGCCCCGGGGCCACCGGCGACACCGTGATCGCCACCCGCGCGCTCACCAAGCGCTACCGCGGTGGCCAGCTCGCCGTCGACGGCCTCGACCTGGCCGTCCCGGCAGGCAGCGTCTTCGGCTTCCTCGGGCCGAACGGCTCCGGGAAGACCACCACCATCAGAATGCTCATGGGCCTCATCGAGCCGACCTCCGGGACGGCGCGTGTACTGGGCCGGCCCATGCCGCGCGCCACCCGCACCGTGCTGCCGCACGTGGGCGCGCTCATCGAGGGACCGGCTCTCTACGGCTTCCTCTCCGGCCGCGACAACCTCCTGCGGTACGACTCCGCGGACCCGGTCGCCGACCCGCGTACGCGGCGTGCGCGAGTGGCGACCGCGCTCGACCGGGTCGGGCTGACGGCCGCCGCGGGCAAGAAGGCGAAGGCCTACTCGCTGGGTATGAAGCAGCGGCTCGGTCTCGCGTCCGCGCTGCTGCAGCCGCGGAAGCTGCTGGTGCTGGACGAGCCGACCAACGGGCTCGACCCGCAGGGAATGCGTGAGATCCGGGCCCTGGTGCGGGAGCTGGCGTCGGACGGCACGACCGTGTTCCTGTCCTCGCATCTGCTCGACGAGATCGAGCAGGTCTGCACGCACGCCGCGGTGATGGCCCAGGGCCGGCTGATCACCCAGGGCCCGGTGGCCGAGCTGGCGGCGGGCGCGCGCGGGCGGCTCGTCGTGACCACCCCCGATCCGGGGGACGCGGCCCGGGTACTGAAGGAACAGGGCGTGAGCGATGTGGTGGTCACCGAGGACCGTGTGACCGCCGACCCGCCGGACCACGATCTGGCCGAGGTGAACGCGGCACTGGTGACCGCGGGCGTCCGCGTCCGCGGCTTCGGGGTCGAACGGGCCTCGCTGGAGGACGCGTTCGTGGCACTCACGGGGGAGGGATTCGATGTCGCGGGCTGAGACCACCGAGCCGCCGGCGGGGGACCGGGCCGCGACCCATGCCTCCACGGCTCACGCCTCAGCGGACCGGGCCACCGGGGAGCGGCCCGCCGGGGGACGGGCGCCGAGCCTGCTGTGGACCCTCGGCCTGCTGCGCAACGAGCTGGGCACCACTCTCCGCCGCTGGCGCACGATCGCCCTGCTCGGGGTGCTCGCGGCGGTGCCGGTCCTGGTCGGCGTCGCGGTCCGGATCGAGACGAGCGACGGGTCGTCCGCCGGAGGCGGCGGGGGCGAGGGACCCGCGTTCATCGCGCAGATCACCAACAACGGACTGTTCCTGGTGTTCACCGCGCTGGCCGCCACGCTGCCGTTCTTCCTGCCGATGGCGGTCGGCGTCGTCGCTGGCGACGCGATAGCCGGCGAGGCCAACGCGGGGACCCTGCGCTATCTGCTGGTCGCCCCGGCGGGACGCACCCGCCTGCTCCTCACCAAGTACGCGACCACCCTGGCCTTCTGCGTCATCGCGACGCTCGTCGTGGCGGCCTCGGCGCTCATCGTGGGCGCGCTCCTGTTCCCGCTGGGCGAGCTGACGACGATCTCCGGCACGCGCATCAGTTTCGGCGAGGGGCTTGGCCGGGCGCTGATGATCGCGGTGGCCGTCGCCGCGTCACTGATCGGGATCGCGGCCCTCGGGCTGTTCGTCTCGACCCTGACGAACAGCGGGATCGCGGCGATGGCGACGACGGTCGGCCTGCTCATCACCGTGCAGATCCTCGACCAGATACCCCAGCTCCACGCGATACAGCCGTACTTCTTCTCGCACTACTGGCTGTCCTTCGCCGACCTCATGCGCGATCCCGTCTACTGGGACGACCTGATCCGCAACCTCGAACTGCAGGCGCTGTACGCGGCGGTGTTCGGCGCGGGGGCCTGGGCGCGGTTCACGACGAAGGACATCACCGCGTAGCCGGGTCGCCGGGCAGCCGGCAGCCTGGCAGGACGGTCGCGGCTCAGTTCTCGTACGGGAAGCGGGCGAGCGGGGGTTCCTGGGCGAAGAACGTCTTGGCGTGGGCCAGGGCGGCGGAGTCGGTGAGTACGTCTCCGGGCTTGCTGCCGTTGCCGAGGAGGACACCGCCGAAGCGCATCCCCAGGTACGCGGCCGAGTTGTTGAGCGTGCCGACGAGCGGATCGGCGACCGCCTCCTCCTCGTGGGCGAGGGCGGTGACACCCCACAGCGTGCGCCCGCTCATCGTGTCCTTGAAGTCGATGCCGGGGGTGCGCAGCCAGCCCGACCAGTGATCGAGGTAGCGCTTGGTGTGCGCGGACACGGAGTACCAGTACAGCGGCGAGGCGATGACCAGGTCCGTCGCCGCGAGTGTCGCGTCCAGGAGCGTGGCCCTGTTGTCGCCGGACGGCCGGACGTGGTCACTGTCGTGGCGCAGGTCCTGGAAGTCCGGCAGCGGGTGCTCGGCCAGGCTCAGCCAGCGCTGGGTGACGTCGGAGGGCAGTTGTTCGGCGGCCTTTCGCGCCAGCAGCTCCGTGTTGCCGTGGTCGCGGCTGCTGCCCAGGAGGAAAAGGAAGTGGCGAGTCATGAGGGCTCCGCTCCATCATGTAGGGCGTACGACGACTACACGCGCATGCAGTATATGCACACGCATGTAGTCGTCGGCCACCCCGGGAACGGGCCGGTCCGGCTGGGTGCTACTCCGACAGTTCCCACACCGCGTACGCGAGCGCGTCGCTGTTGCGGTTCAGGGCGGTGTCGTCGATGTTCGCCGTCGTGTCGCACGAGGAGTGGTAGCAGCGGTCGAACGCCTGGCCCGCGGTGCCGCCCCACTTGGCGGCCTGGGCCGTGGACTTGGTGCTGCTGGCGCCGGTGAAGAGGCCGCCGACGGGGATGCCCGCGCTCTTGAAGGGGGCGTGGTCCGAGCGGCCGTCGCCCTCGGTCTCGATCTCGGTAGCGATGCCGAGGCCGGTGAAGTAGTCCTTGAAGGTCTTCTCGATGGCCGGGTCGTCGTCGTAGACGAAGTAGCCGGGGTTCGGCGACGCGATCATGTCGAAGTTCAGATAGCCGCTGATCTTCGCGCGGTCGGCGGTGGAGAGGTTGTTGACGTGGTAGCGCGAGCCGACCAGGCCCAGTTCCTCCGCGCCCCACCAGGCGAACCGCAGGTGCTTCGTGGGCTGGTACTGCGCCCGGGACACGGCGAGCGCGGTCTCCAGGACGGCTGCCGAACCCGAGCCGTTGTCGTTGATGCCGGCCCCGGAGGTGACGCTGTCGAGGTGGGAACCCGCCATGACGACCTGGTCGGTGTCGCCGCCGGGCCAGTCGGCGATCAGGTTGTAGCCGGTGCTGCCCGAGGAGGTGAACTGCTGGACGGTGGTGGTGAACCCGGCCGCGTCCAGCTTGCCCTTCACATAGTCGAGGGAGGCTTTGTAACCGGTGCGGCCGTGGGCGCGGTTGCCGCCGTTGGCGGTGGCTATGGACTGCAGTTGGGCGAGATGGGCCTTGACGTCGGCCACGGGTATGTCCGGTGCGGCGGCCACGCGTGCGGGCGCGGCGTCGGCCATCGCGCTGGTGGTGAGCAGCGCGGCGACCGCCAGCGCGGCGGCACCCGTGGCGCGTCCGGGAACGGAGAGCTTCATGTGGGGGGCTCCGAATTCCTTGGGATCCTTGGATTCCTTGCGGGAATGGGTGCCTGATGGTGAAGCTGAGGTTGACGTTTCGTCAAGGGTGCGTTCCGGTCAGCCGAGTTCGTGCACCGGATAGCGGACGTCGGCGGGTGTCAGTGGAGGCAGAACTCGTTGCCTTCCGGGTCCGCCATCACCACCCACGCGCCGGACGGCTCCTCGACCTCCTGGACGACCGTCGCGCCGAGTGCCGTCAGCCGCGCGGCCTCCGCCGCCCGCTTCCCGTGCTCCGTGTGCAGGTCGATGTGCAGCCGGTTCTTCACGGTCTTCGGCTCCGGTACACGCTGGAAGAGCAGCCGCCGCCCGAGTCCCACCCCGCTCGACTTCTCGTACGGGTCCTGCGGGTGCCGTACGCCGGTCGCGTCCCGCCACGCGTGGCGGCCGTGCGACTCGACGACGAGCTCGGCGGGTACGGCCCCGGTGCTCAGCAGGCGCTCGATCAACGGGCTGTGGTCCTCGACCAGATAGCCGAGGGCGGCGCCCCAGAAATCGGCCTGGGCGTGCGGGTCGGCGGTGTCGACGACGAGTTTCCAGTGCAGCGGGGAGGGCGCGGGCTGAGGTGCGGGGGCCTGTGTCATGGTGACCAGTCATAGCGGTCCGGCCGCTCCTCGTCGACACGCCACGGCGTGGGGCCGCCGGGGCGAAGGAGTCGACCGGGGCGAGCGGGGCGGTGGGGGCCGGCGGGGCGGTGGCCCGTCAATCCCGAGCGCTGGTGCGCGAGTTGGGGACCCGGCGCGCCGGTTTCGCCATACTGTTCGTATGACCGCAGACGCCTCCGTCCCGTCCGCCTCTGCCTCTGCCTCGTTATCCTCTGCTCCGTCCGCCTCTGTCCCGTCCCCTTCCGTCTCCTCCCGGCGCACCCGCGTGGTCGTCGTGGGCGCCGGTCCTGCCGGGCTCACCCTGGCCAACATCCTGCGGGCCGCCTCCGTGGACTGCGTGGTGCTGGAGAACGAGAGCAGGGAGTTCGTCGAGACGCGGCCGCGCGCGGGTTTCCTGGAGGAATGGGCGGTCCACGCGCTGGACGGGCGAGGTCTGGCGGACCGGCTCCTGGAGAACACCGTGGTGCACACCGAGTGCGAGTTCCGGCTCGCGGGGGAGCGCCACAGGTTCCCGTACACGGATGTGTCGGGCCAGCGCCACTACGTCTATCCGCAGCCGCTCCTGGTGACGGACCTGGTGCGGGAGTACGCGGACGTCCGGGGCGGTGACATCCGCTTCGGAGTCCGCGACGTCGAGCCGGCCGGGATCGACACGGACCGGCCCTCGGTGACGTACACGGACGCGGGGACAGGGGAACGCGTCCGGCTCGACTGCGACTTCGTCGCGGGCTGCGACGGCGCGCGCGGGGTGACCCGGGACAGCCTGCCGCCGGAGCACGTGGAGATCGCCCGGCACGACCTCGGGGTCGGCTGGCTGGCGCTGCTCGCCGAGGCGCCCCCGTCCTCGGACTGCGTGGTCTTCGGTATCCATCCGCGCGGGTTCGCCGGGCACATGGCACGCGGTCCGCAGGTCACCCGCTACTACCTCGAATGCCCGCCGGACGACGACCCGGCGAACTGGTCGCACGACCGCGTGTGGTCCGAGCTCCACGAACGGCTCGCGGCGGACGGGGCCCCGCCGCTCAACGAGGGCAAGCTGATCGAGAAGCGGGTCCTGGCCATGCACAACTACGTGGTGGAGCCGATGGCGTACGGGCGGCTGTACCTGGCGGGGGACTCGGCCCACCTGCTCGCGCCGATAGGCGCCAAGGGCATGAACCTCGCGATCCACGACTCCCTGCTGCTCGGTGACGCGCTCGTCGCCCACTACGGGAAGGGGGACGACAGCGGACTGCTCGGCTACTCGCGGACGTGCCTGCGGAGGGTGTGGCAGTACCAGGAGTTCTCGCAGTGGCTCTCCGAGGTGTACCACGGTGCCTCGTCCGGGGATCCGTTCCGCGCGGGCGTCGCGACGGCGCGGCTGCGGCGGACCCTCGGCTCGCCCGCCGCCGCGGCCGGCTTCGCCGAACTGTTCCTCGGCAAGGACACCGACTACTGACGGCGGCTCACTTGCCCGGACCCGCGCTGTTGCCCGTACCCACGCCCGTACTCGAATGGGGACCGGAGCCGGGACTGGGGTTGGGGCTCGCGTCCGGGGCGAGGCCGGGGGGCGGGGCCGAGGCGGGACCGGAGGTCTTCGCGGTCGCCGAGGCCGCGGCGACCGCGGCGATCGTCGCGTTCCGCAGCACCGTCCTGGACCGCCGGGCCGTGCGCAGCGCGTCCCACGTCAGCAGCGACAGCGCGGCCCACACCAGCGCGAACCCGGCCCACCGCTCGGGAGGCATCGCCTCGTGGAAGTACAGGATGCCGAGCAGGAACTGCAGCACGGGTGCCAGGTACTGCAGCAGCCCCAGCGTGGACAGCGGCACCCGGATCGCCGCCACCCCGAAGCACACGAGCGGCAGGGCGGTCACCACACCGGTCGCGGCCAGCAGCGCCGAATGCCCGGCGCCCTCACGGCCGAAGGTCGAGTCGCCCTGGGCCGACAGCCACACCAGGTAGCCGAGCGCGGGCAGGAACTGGACGGCGGTCTCCGCGGCCAGCGATTCGAGACCGCCGAGGTTGAGCTTCTTCTTCACCAGTCCGTACGTGGCGAAGGAGAAGGCCAGGCAGAGGGAGATCCACGGCGGCTGGCCGTATCCGACGGTCAGTACGAGCACGGCGGCGAAGCCGACGCCGACCGCCACCCACTGCACGGGCCGCAGCCGCTCCTTCAGGAGCAGGACGCCCATCGCGATGGTGACGAGCGGGTTGATGAAGTAACCGAGCGACGCCTCCACCACGTGGCCGGCGTTCACGGCCCAGATGTAGACGCCCCAGTTGACGGTGATGACGGCCGCCGCGACGGTGACCAGGCCCAGCTTGCGCGGCTGGCGCAGCAGCGGGACGGCCCAGGCCCAGCGACGCGTCACCGCGAGGGCGATCAGTACGAAACCGAGTGACCAGACCATGCGGTGGGCGAGGATCTCCACGGCTCCGGCGGGTTCGAGGAACTGCCAGAAGAGCGGGATGACCCCCCACATGCCGTACGCCGCGAAACCGTTCAGCAGACCGATCCGCTGTTCGCCCTTGGACTCCGGCCCCTTGCTCCCCGGATGCCTGGACTCCGCACCCACGGGCTCCTGGCCACTGGACTCCGGACCTATGTGCTGCCCGCCCTCGGACTCCACCGGCACGGCCCCTCCTTCTCGCCGGCTGCGGATCACGCGGCACCCGAGCCACGCACAGCCTCCAAGACGGTAGCGCCCGGCACCCCCGCACGTCATGCCCGTATCGTCATACGGTCATGACAGGCGAGGGTGCTCGTCCGCCGGGCTCAGCCCTTGAGCGCCGCCGCGACCGACTCCGCGATCGGCGTGGTCGGCCGGCCGGTCAGCCGGGAGAGGTCGCCGCTGGTGACGACCAGCTCGCCCTTCTCGATGGACTCGTCCACACCGGCCAGGATCGCGGCGAACGGCTCGGGCAGCCCGGCGCCGGTCAGGATGCCCTTGTACGTCTCGGCGGGGACGGAGCTGTACACGATCTCCTTGCCGGTCGCCTTCGACACCACGGCGGCGTACTCGGCGAAGCTCCACGCTTCGTCGCCGCCCAGCTCGTACGTCTTGTCCTCGTGGCCCTCGCCGGCCAGCACGGCCACGGCGGCGGCCGCGTAGTCCGCGCGGGCGGCGGAGGAGATCCGGCCCTCGCCGGTCGCCTGGACGACGGCGCCGTGTTCGAGGACCGGGGCGAGGTTGTCGGTGTAGTTCTCGTTGTACCAGCCGTTGCGCAGCAGGGTGTACGGCACTCCGGACGCCAGGATCGCGGCCTCGGTACCCCGGTGGTCGTCGGCCAGCGCGGCGGTCAGGGTGCCGGGAGCACTGGTGTACGCGAACAGCGCTACGCCGGCCGCCTTGGCGGCGTCGAGGACGACCTTGTGCTGGCCGACGCGGCCCTTGTCGAACTCGTTGCCGGAGATGAGCAGCACCTTGTCGCCGGTGGAGAAGACACCGTCGAAGGTCTCGGGAGCGTTGTAGTCGGCGACCGCGATCCGTACGCCGCGGGCGGCGTAGTCCGCGGCCTTCGCCTCGTCGCGGACGACTGCGGTGATCCGGTCCGCCGGGACCTGCTCCAGCAGTCCCTCGATGACGTGCTTGCCGAGGTGTCCGGTGGCTCCGGTGACGACGATGCTCATGGTGGAAACAACTCCTTGCGTGGGGTGGGTATGGCACTCACCGTAAGGGCTGCACTAACCTGTGGAAAGTACCCACTTTGAAGTAAGGTACTGGCATGACAGTAAGTACCTCGGTGGATTCGACGACTTCGACCGGTTCGGCAACCGCGACGCCTGTGACGCCTGTGACGTCTGGGACAGGATCAACACTGGCCGCGGCGAACAAGGCGGGCAACTGCGGCAGCGCCGAGGCGAAGTGCCCCTATCGGCTGGTCCTGGAGCACGTCACCAGTCGCTGGGGCGTCCTCGTCCTGATCGAGCTCATGGAGCGCTCGTACCGCTTCAGCGAGCTGCGCCGGTCCATCGGCCGGGTCAGCGAGAAGATGCTCACCCAGACCCTGCAGACCCTGGAGCGCGACGGACTCGTGCACCGGGACGCCAAGCCGGTCATCCCGCCGCGTGTCGACTACTCGCTCACCGACCTGGGCCGCGAGGCCGCCACGCAGGTGCGCGCCCTGGCGCTGTGGAGCATGGACCGGATGGACGACGTGGAGAAGGCCCGCCACGCGTACGACGAGGCCCGGTCCTGAGGAACCGGGCCTCGCGGTTCGGCGGGTTCGCGTTCGGGTTCGGCAGTGCGTGCCGAAGGGGCGCGGTCAGCCGACGACGGTCCAGGCGTCGCCGCCGGTGAGGAGGGTCGCCAGGTCGCCCTTGCCGTGCTGTTCGACGGCCGCGTCGAGCTGGTCGGCCATCTGGGTGTCGTAGACGGGGCGGTCGACGGAGCGCAGGACTCCGATGGGGGTGTGGTGGAGGGTGTCGGGGTCGGCGAGGCGGGAGAGGGCGAACGCGGTGGTGGGGGAGGTGGCGTGTGCGTCGTGGACGAGGATCAGTGGTTCGTTCTCCGGGGTGACGGTGACGACGCGCAGGTCTCCGGTGGCGGGGTCGCGTACGACGCCCTTCGAGCCGGGGCCGCCCTCGGTGTGGGGGGTGCCGAAGCGGATGGGCTGTCCGTGTTCCAGGCGGATCACGGCTTCCTGGGCCTGCTGCTTGTCCTTGATGGCTTCGAAGGCGCCGTCGTTGAAGATGTTGCAGTTCTGGTAGATCTCGACGAGTGCGGTGCCGGGGTGGGCGGCGGCCTGGCGCAGGACGTCGGTGAGGTGTTTGCGGTCGG
>NZ_JBLFJV010000067.1:0-1227 GCF_047444975.1 Streptomyces sp. CWNU-52B
GGGAGGCATCTTTTATGGTGATGAAGGTCTACTCGCCCGAGTTCAAGGCGGACGCGGTCGCGCTGTACCTGTCGGATCCCGGCCACACCTTCGAAGGTATCGGCAAGGATCTGGGGATCAGCCGGGAGACGCTGCGCAACTGGGTGCGGGCCGAGCGGGCCCGCCGCGGTGAAGACGCCACGACGAGCACGAGCACGAAGGACATCCCGGTGGGCGAGACCACGAGGCAGGATCTGGAAGCCGAGATAGCTGCCCTGCGCGCGGAGCTGAAAGCGGTGCGCAAGGAGAACCAGAAACTGGCCACCGAACGGGACATTCTCCGCAAGGCGACGAAGTTTTTCGCCGCCGAGATGAACTGGTGAACCGCTTCAAGTTCATTGAGGACCACCACCGCGCCTGGGGCGTGAAGCGGTTGTGTCACGTACTGGAGGTCGCTCGCTCCAGCTTCTACAAATGGCGGGCCGGCCGGGAGGCCCGCGCCGCGCGTGAGTGGGCGGACGCCGCGCTCGCCGAGCGGATCAGAGCCGTGCACGCCGAGTGGGACGGCACCTACGGCCGACCCCGGATCACCGCCGAGCTGTGCGACCAGGGCGAGCGCGTGAACCACAAGCGTGTCGGACGGGTCATGCGGAAGTTCGGCATCGCCGGGCTGCGGCTGCGCAAGCGCCAGGTCACCACGGTGCCCGAACCGTCCGCCACGCCGGTCCCGGACCTGTTCCGGCGCGACTTCACCGCAAGCGCGCCGAACACCAAGTACGTCGGCGACATCACGTACTTGCCGGTCGGCGACGGCGAGTTCCTGTATCTGGCGACAGTGATCGACTGCTTCTCGCGCCGCTTGGTGGGCTGGTCGATCGCCGACCACATGCGCACCTCGCTGGTCACCGACGCGCTCCGGGCAGCCGCCGCGACCCGCGGCAGCCTCGACGGAGCCGTCTTCCACAGCGATCACGGAGCGCAATACACCTCCCGCCAATTCAGCGATGTATGCGCCGAGTTGGGTGTGCGACAGTCCATGGGTGCGGTCGGCACGAGCGCGGACAATGCACTCGCCGAGAGCTTCAACGCTGCCCTCAAACGCGAGACGCTCCGTGGCGCCCGCCGCTTCGACGGGGTCCGCGCCTGCCACCTGGCCGTCTTCCGCTGGACCACCCGTTACAACACCCGCCGACGACACTCGGCGAACGGACAGCAGGCACCGATCGCCTACGAGCAACAGTCAGCTAC
>NZ_JBLFJV010000068.1:0-506 GCF_047444975.1 Streptomyces sp. CWNU-52B
AGGCCGAAGGCGGGGTTCTGTTTGCGGATCTCGATCATGCGGCGGGTCCAGTGGAGCAGTGACGAGGGTGAGGACATGGAGGCTTCGACGTTGGTGACCTGGTAGCCGTGGACGGGGTCCATGATCGTGGGGAGGTAGAGGCGTCCGGGGTCGCAGGAGGAGAAGCCGGCGTTGCGGTCGGGGGTCCATTGCATGGGGGTGCGTACGGCGTCGCGGTCGCCGAGCCAGATGTTGTCGCCCATGCCGATCTCGTCGCCGTAGTAGAGGATCGGTGATCCGGGGAGGGAGAGGAGGAGTGCGGTGAAGAGTTCGATCTGGTTGCGGTCGTTGTCGAGGAGGGTGGCGAGGCGTCGGCGGATGCCGATGTTGGCGCGCATGCGGGGGTCTTTGGCGTATTCGGCGTACATGTAGTCGCGTTCTTCGTCGGTGACCATTTCGAGGGTGAGTTCGTCGTGGTTGCGGAGGAAGATGCCCCATTGGCAGCTGGTGGGGATGGCGGGGGTTTT
>NZ_JBLFJV010000069.1:0-800 GCF_047444975.1 Streptomyces sp. CWNU-52B
AGGGCGGAGATGATTTCTTCGACGACGGCGGGGTTTTCGTAGTTGAGGTCGGGTTGGTGGGAGAAGAAGCGGTGGAAGTAGTACTGCTTGCGGAGGGGGTCGAAGGTCCAGTTGGAGGCTTCGGTGTCGATGAAGATGATGCGGGCGTCGGGGTATTGCCGGTCGTTGTCGGCCCACATGTAGTAGTCGCCGTAGGGGCCGGTGGGGTCGGTGCGGGCGGCTTGGAACCAGGGGTGCTGGTCGCTGGTGTGGTTCATGACGAAGTCGATGATGACGCGCATGCCGCGGTGGTGGGCGGCGTCGACGAATTCGACGAAGTCGGCGAGGTCGCCGAATTCGGGGAGGACGGCGGTGTAGTCGGAGACGTCGTAGCCGCCGTCGCGGAGGGGGGACTGGAAGAAGGGGGGGAGCCAGAGGCAGTCGATGCCGAGCCATTGGAGGTAGTCGAGTTTGGCGGTGAGGCCTTTGAGGTCGCCGATGCCGTCGCCGTTGCTGTCCTGGAAGGAGCGGACGAGGACTTCGTAGAAGACGGCGCGTTTGAACCATTCGGGGTCGCGGTCTTTGGCGGGGGTGTCTTCGAAGGTGTCCGGGACGGGTTCGTTGACGATCATGTGGGGGACCCTCCGGTGGGTGGGGTGGTGGGTCGCAGGACGGTGAGTACGTGCGCGGGTTGTTGTCCGGGGGTGAGGCGTACGTAGTTGGTCCTGCCCCAGTGGTAGGTCTCGCCGGTGAGTTCGTCGTGTACCGGGACCGTCTCGTGCCAGTCGTAGCCGAGGCGGGGCATGTCCAGTGAGACCGTG
>NZ_JBLFJV010000070.1:0-566 GCF_047444975.1 Streptomyces sp. CWNU-52B
TTTTAAGGGCGCACGGTGGATGCCTTGGTACCAGGAACCGATGAAGGACGTGGGAGGCCACGATAGTCCCCGGGGAGCCGTCAACCAGGCTTTGATCCGGGGGTTTCCGAATGGGGAAACCCGGCAGTCGTCATGGGCTGTCACCCACATCTGAACACATAGGGTGTGTGGAGGGAACGCGGGGAAGTGAAACATCTCAGTACCCGCAGGAAGAGAAAACAACCGTGATTCCGGGAGTAGTGGCGAGCGAAACCGGATGAGGCCAAACCGTATGTGTGTGAGACCCGGCAGGGGTTGCGCATGCGGGGTTGTGGGATCTCTCTTTCACAGTCTGCCGGCTGTGAGACGAGTCAGAAACCGTTGGTGTAGGCGAAGGACATGCGAAAGGTCCGGCGTAGAGGGTAAGACCCCCGTAGTCGAAACATCAACGGCTCGTTTGAGAGACACCCAAGTAGCACGGGGCCCGAGAAATCCCGTGTGAATCTGGCGGGACCACCCGCTAAGCCTAAATATTCCCTGGTGACCGATAGCGGATAGTACCGTGAGGGAATGGTGAAAAGTACCGC
>NZ_JBLFJV010000071.1:0-509 GCF_047444975.1 Streptomyces sp. CWNU-52B
GGCCATGATCGGCGTCATGGTCCGTCGGCTCACCCGGGGCCGTGCTGCGACGCGTCCCGGCCCACGACCGCTCGTGCGGCACTCCCCGTAGCCAACCTGCCGGCCCCTCGCCATGACAGCTGCTGTCGGCGAGCTACAGAGCCAAAAACCCCTCAACCACACTTTTCAGGGTAGGCGGCACGTCGGCCAACTCCGAGACGATCAGGCGGACATCCCGCTCAAGTTCAGGGGACTCGCTCCAGACTTCCGCACTTCTGGTGAGCACGGCGGCCAGCAGATCGCCCTCGTACATGTCGCCTTCCGCCAGTGGGTCGACCCGGAGAACCTCCACCGCCAGGGGCAGGAGATAGGCAAGGCCCACGTCTTGCCTGATCAGCAACCGCATGTCCTCAACCGTCAGGCCACCGATCGGCTTGCGCCGAAGCCCGCGCACGGTCGCCATCAGCCGGGTTTCACCGCCCGACGGGACCGACCAACGGTCGCGCTCAAGCTCCTCAAGGGAACGGTCA
>NZ_JBLFJV010000073.1:0-9880 GCF_047444975.1 Streptomyces sp. CWNU-52B
TCTGTGGCGTGTGCGCAAACATTGTGGTCGCCGAAGACGACACGAAGCAGGCCGAACTGGTGCGCCGCTACCTGGAGCACGAGGGTCACGCCGTCACGGTCGTCGAGGACGGCCGGACGGCTCTCGAGACGGTCCGGCACCAGGAACCCGACCTGGTCGTCCTCGACGTGATGATGCCCGGGGCCGACGGTCTCGACGTCGTACGGATCCTGCGCGCCGAACGCCGGGAGGTGTCGGTGCTGATGCTGACGGCCCGCAGCACCGAGGACGATCTGCTGCTCGGCCTCGACCTCGGCGCCGACGACTACATGACCAAGCCGTTCAGTCCGCGTGAACTCACCGCTCGGGTAAGGACTTTGCTTCGCCGCAACCGGCGCGGCCCCGACCCGGCTCCGGCGACCCTACCCGCCCCCGCTCTCGCCTCGGAGCCCGAAACAGCTCCGGACGACGGGGTGTTGACGGTCGGCGTGCTCAGGGTCGATCCCTCGCGGCACGAGGTGTCGGTCGCCGGGACGCCCGTCGAGTGCACGCCCGGTGAGTTCCGTCTCCTCGCGGCGATGGCGGCCGAGCCCGGCCGGGTCTTCACCAGGGCACGGCTCCTGGCCGAGTTGCACGGCTTCGACAAGTACATCAGCGGCCGGACCGTCGACGTGCACGTCATGAACCTGCGCAAGAAGATCGAGCGCGCCCCACGACGGCCGGCCCGCCTCATCACCGTCTTCGGCGTCGGCTACAAACTCACGGACCCCGCGAAGAACGTGCGCCATGCGTCGTCCTGACAGGGGAGGCGCGGCGGGGGCCGCCCGGCTGCCGCTGCGCAAGAGCCTGGCGGGGCGGCTGTTGACCGTGACGGCGCTGGTGGCTTCGTGTTCGGTCGCCGCGACCGCCTGGCTGGCCGTGCAGACGACCTCCGTCGCGATCCGCCAGGAGCAGGGGCAGAACCTCAAGTCCGACGCGAAGATCTACAACACCCTCCTCGGCTACGCGGCCACCCACCCCGACTGGGACGGCGTCGACACCACCGTGCGAGATCTGGCCCTGGAGTCCGGGCGCCGGATCGTGCTCACCACGCCGGGCCGACGCCCGTTCGTGGACTCGACCGACTCGCGCTCAGCGGGCGGCGGTTCGTCCGACGATCTGCTCGCTCAGCAGGCCTCGGCGGTCGTGGATCCACGCTCCGTCGACACCGTGCTGGTGCCCGACGCGGCCAAGGCCGGCGCCGACCGCGTCGATCCACGGGCCGTGGGGCCCTTCCGGCTGCCCGCGAAGGAACACGACGCACTGCGGAAGGCCGCCGCCGGGAGGGTGGAGTGCCTCAGCCGGATGGGTATCGCCGCCGACGTCGTCGAGAGCCCGGGCGGACGGTCCCGCGTCCAGTTCGTGAGCGACGAGACCGAGGGGGGAACCGAGGGCGTCACCGACCGTGACATGGAGGCCAAGTGCTTCGCGTCCTACCCGGTCGGTCCCACCGCGACCGAGCGGAAGGCCCTGAGCGCCCTCAACCAACTGGCTGACGCCTGTCTGAAACGACAGGGTCGCACCGGCGTGAAACTGAACCTGGACCTGTCCTGGGACCGGAGTTACGCATACGGGCAAGACGACGCGGTCTCCGGCGCCGAGGACGGCCTCAGCGATCGGGAGGCGAAGGCTTTGGCCGCCAAGAAGGCGGAGGACGCCGCGATGGCCGAACGTAAAGCGGCTTCCGGCGGCGCACTCGACTACGCCCCCGCCGAGATCCGCGACAGCGCGTACGACCGGGCCGTGGCCAGCTGTGTCGAAAGCGCCCGCCGGGAACAGCTCACGGGCTATGTCGCCGAGCCCGCACTCCTGTTCATCGACGGCCCCGGTGCCGCCGGCGTGCCTGGCTTCGACCTCTCCCGCGCCAACACCGCACGCATCGCCGGTGTCACCGCTCTGGTCCTCGCCCTCACCGTCGGCGCCTCGGTGCTCGCCGGAGCCAGGCTCGTACGCCCGTTGCACGCGCTCACCGGCGCCGCCCAGCGCATGCGGGAGGGCCTGGACGCGACGCCGGTGCCCGTGCCCGTCGTCTCCGACAATGAGATCGGACGGCTGACGGCGGCCTTCAACGACATGGCCGCGCACCGGGCCCGCCTGGAAGAGCAGCGCAAGGTGATGGTCAGCGATGTCGCCCATGAGCTGCGAACGCCGCTGAGCAACATCCGGGGCTGGCTGGAGGCGGCCCACGACGGACTGGCCGTGCCGGACCCCGCGTTCGTCTCCTCGCTCCTGGAGGAGGCGGTGCAGCTCCAGCACCTCATCAACGACCTCCAGGACCTGGGCGCGGCCGACGCGGGCGCCCTGCGGCTGCACCGGAAGCCGGTACGGATCGACGAGCTGCTCGGCCAGGTCGCCGCCGCGCACCAGGGGCTGGCCGAGACGGCGGGCGTCACCCTCACGGTCCTGACACCGCCGCCGGGCACCCCTCACCCACCGCTCCTCGACGCCGACCCCGTACGGCTGCGGCAGACCGTCAGCAACCTGCTCTCCAACGCGGTGCGCCACACCCCGGCCAGCGGCACGGTGACCCTGCGCCGGTACGTCACCGACCCGGGGGACGAGCTCGCCGTGGAGGTGTCCGACACCGGCAGTGGCATTCCGTCGGGCGACCTCCCGTACGTGTTCGACCGTTTCTGGCGGGCGGAGAAGTCCCGCAATCGCAGCACCGGCGGCAGCGGCCTCGGCCTGGCGATCGTCCTCAAGCTCGCCGAGGCCCACGGCGGCACGGTGGACGTGGCGAGCACGGAGGGGGAGGGGGCCACCTTCACCCTGCGGCTGCCGACAGCCGAGTCACGGAAGCCGCAGGGCCCCGGTCGACCCTGATGGGATGACGACAGCGATCTGACAGTTTCCTCACAAGTGGCCGTCAGGGTGAAGCCATGCCCGGAACCTGGTGCGGATCGGCAACCAGGAACGACCAAGCCGGGCTGGAACTGGAGCCCTCACATGTCCCGCCGTATCACCCTGCACCCGCTGCGTACCGCTGTCCTGACCGGCGTCGCGGCCGGCGCGCTGCTCGTCCCGGCCACTGCGGCCTTCGCCACCGATCCGACTCCGACGCCGGGCGCGACCGACTCGACCTCGGCCGACAAGGAGGCCCTGGCGAAGAAGAAGGCCGAGGACGCCAGGACGCTCAAGGAGGCCGAGGCCCGGAAGGCCGCCGAAGCCCAGAAGGCCGGAGGCAAGGACTACCCGCGTGGCGGTGTCGCCGCGGGCGAGGCCCCCGCCCAGGACGACAACACCGGCACACTCATCGGTTCGGCCACCGGCGCGCTGCTGCTCGCGGGCGCCGGCACCTACGTGCTGCGCCGCCGCACCACCGCCCGCCGCGAAGGCTGACCCGGCAGCACGACCTCTCGTACGAAACGGTGGCGCCGCCCTTCACAAGGCGGCGCCCTGTGCGTTCCGGCGAACCCTCGCACCCTGTTCTGGAGCCCGAGTTGCCCCCTGCACACCGTCCGGCCCTGTCCCGGGCCCGCCTCGCGACCCTCACCCTGTTGCCCCTCGTCACCCTGCTCACCGGCTGTTCGTCCGGCCCCGACCCGACGGTCCAGGTCGCCCCAACCGCCCCCGCCGCCGCGTCGGGCGCTCCGAAGTCCGAGCGGCCTGCGGCCGACACTCCGGCGGCCCCTGCCGAGGTGGCCGTTCCCACCGTGGGGATCACCAGTTCGCTGATGGAGTTGGGCCTCAACACGGACCGGACGGTCCAGGTCCCGCCGGCCGAGGAGGGGATGACCGCGGGCTGGTACACGGGCGGTGCGGTGCCCGGTGAGATCGGCGCGGCCGTCATTATCGGTCACAACGACACCCGCTTCGGCGAGGCCGTCTTCCACGACCTGAAGAAGATCAAGGAGGGTGCGGACATCACCGTCACCGACAAGACGGGAAAAGCCCTCCACTTCACCGTCACGGCCACGGAGAGCGTCGCGAAGAACGCCTTCCCGACGGAGAAGGTCTACGGGCCGACCCAGGAACGTGCTCTACGGCTCATTACGTGCGACGGCGACTTCGACGCGCGGGGGCACCCTGTCGACAACCTCATCGTGTACGCGACAGCGAGCTGAGGGCCGTAGGCGTGTCCGTTTCGCCCTGTCGTCACGAGTCACGAGTAACGTCCGCAGCTCGATCGTCAGGGGCGGTTCCAGGAGCGCGCCGCCGAACGGTCGGTACGCGTCAGGCCTGTCCGCCGGCCTGCTGGCCGCCGTAGCACTCACCGTGGGCTTCGTGCCCGGCGCCTCGGCCGCTGAGCCCGGCCGTACCGCACCCGCCGAGCCGCTGCCCTGGGACATCTCCCAGCTCCCGACCGGTGCTGGAGAGTTCACCACTCTCTGTGCGGGCGGCTGCGTCCAATAGCGCGCCCGATCCAGGCTTGCACCTGGGGCGCTGCCTCAAGACGATGGGCTTGCGGGAGATTCGATTCGCCGTTTCCCATGATCCCGGCCTGTGGGAACAGGGTCAGTGCCGTCACCTGTCCGGTCCGGGTGAGAGAACGTCGTGCTGGTCGACCATCGGCACGGTGCGGGTGGTCAGAGTCGTCAGTCGGAGTTCCGTCCGGGGAACTTGGTGGCGAGGACCGCAAACTCGAGTTCGGGTGCGCCGCTGGCGGCCGGGGCGAGCATGGCGGTGTATTCAGGGTCGGGTGAGAAGAGCGTCCACCGGCGGCCGCGGGCATCGGTGACGAAGAGCAGACCCCAGGTGGACGGTGCGGTTGCCGAGCCGGGCATGGCTGATCTGGCCGTGACCGGCGACCGTGAGCGGGAAGCGTGGGGCGCCGGGCGTCCAGGCCCAACGGGTCAGCCGGCTCACCGGTTGGCCTGGGTGAACAGCTGGTCGCATTTCTCGACGCCGGGCGGCCCGGGCCGGAAGTCGGGGTGCCGGTAGGAAACGTGTCACCAGATCCAAACGAGCGTGATCGGCTCACTCAGCGCGGTGACCGCGAGCGTGGCGAGCCCGGCCGCTGAGTTCGAGGTCGGATACGTCATCATCTTGGGCCATGGCGCGATCGCTGGATCTCGATGAGTTGGTCGAGCACTGGACGTTGCTGGACGACGAGGCCTCCCGGTAGTTTCGGGACCAAAGACAACGGCAGCGCTGGTCATGAGGGGCGCTGGCCGTATCGGTCAGTTAGACGTGCTCAGTGCCGCGACCAGCGCTGAAGTTGATTTTCGCTGATTACTACCGGGAGCCCTGTGTGCCCCGGCCGGCCGCCGGCACGCGCCCGCCGTCGACCGCGACCGGCTCGCCGCGGCTGTGGCAGAACTCCCCCGGTCGAGCTGTTGCGGGCCGCAGCGGTCGGAGCGCGCCGGCCGGGACGAGCGGGCTGGCGCCGGCACCCGCAAGCGGGCCGCGATCGCCTCGTTCTGCCGTTGGGCGGGTGCACCACGGGAATTCTCGAGGCCAGCCCGATGGCCCGCGTCGACACCGTCAAGTTCCCCGAGCGGCTGCACCCTTGGCGCAACTACGACGCTGCCCCGCTCATATGCGTGTGAGCGGGGCAGCCGGTCGTCGTGGGTGTCGTCAGCCGCGCAGGGTGGCGATCAGCAGGTTCGGGTCCTTCTGAGTGGTGTAGGCCGCGCTGGGCACCAGGAGGGTGCGGCCGCGAACGGCGACCGAGGTGGGGTTGGACAGGCCGTCGGCGGCGGTGAGCAGGACCTCGGTGCGGCCTCGGGTGACGCGGACGACCTGGTTGACGGTGTTGAGCGCGGCCACGATCTCGTCGCCGTGGCCGGTGAATGCGAAGTCGTCGACGCCGGTCAGGCCGGAGGCGACCACGCGGGCCGGGCCGAGGTGGTGGCGGTCCGGGCCCGTCGGCAGGCGCAGGATCGTGCCGTGGTCGAGGTTGGAGACGTACACCGCCCGGTCGTGGATTTTGATGCCGTTGACGCCGAGCAGGCCGTCGGCGGCCAGCGCAGGGTCGGAGCTGACGGTGTGGACCTTTCCGTGGGGCGAGACGGTGTAGATGCGTCCCTTGACCGGGTCGGTCACGTAGAGCAGACCGGTCGCCGGGTCCTGCGCCAGGCCGTTGGGCAGTCCGTCGGCGGGTAGAGCGGCGAGGCGCCGGGGCCGGTGGCCCTCCGTGAACGCCCAGATGCCGGTCTCGGTGGAGCCGGTGGCGTAGGCGACGTAGAACGTCCGGCCGTCCCGCACCAGCCCGGTCGCCAGAGGGAACCCGAGCACCGGGGGTCTTCGCGGCGGCGTTCGCGGGGGCGGCCAGGGTGGCCAGGACGGCGATCAGGCCGTCGGCGCCGACGCGGGCGACCTGCCGGCTGGCGGCGAAGGTGACGTCGACGCTGCCGTGGCGGTCGAGGAGGATGTTCTCCGGCAGTTGCCCGGCGGTCAGGTCGAAATGCACGGCAACCTGCGGGCCGACGGCTTTGGCGGTTCCTTGGGCGGCGGAGGCGACGGTGGGCGCGCCGACGGCGACGAGAGCGGCCAGGGCGGCGGTCGCGAGGGCTCGACGGGTCAGAACAATGTTCACGTGGGTGTGTTCTCCTGCTGCGAAGGGCTGTGCGGTTCGAGGTTGTGCGTCAGCGCGGCGTGCTGGTCCCGATGATGAGCGCCCGCCCCAGGGTGTGCGGGATGAGCGTGATGTTCAGCAGTGCCCGGCTCGCGCCCTCGGGCACTTCCAGCGATTCCACGGCGAGCGCGGTGACGCAGATGAACAACCGGTGGGTGCCGGTGCCGGGCGGCGGGTTGACCCCGGCGTAACCGGTGCTGCCGAGGTCGTTGACCAGTGCGGCGCCGGCGCCGCCGCCGTGCGCAAGCCCGCCCAGGGTGGCCGGGATGTCCTTGACCGCCCAGTGCCACAGCCCGCCGGGGATCGGGGCGTCGGCGTCGAACGCGGTGACCACCAGGCTCCGCGTGCCTTCGGGCAGCGGGCCCCAGGACAGCTCGGGTGACTCGTTGCGTGGCTGGTAGGCGGAGTCGGGCAGAGTTCCGCCGTCGGTGAAGTCCGTGCTGGTGACGGTGAATGCCGGGGCGGGAAAGGCCAGGGCGTACGGGTCGTAGGTCATCTCATGCTCCTCAGCTCAGATATACAGCACTGCTGTACTTCGAGGAACAGTACAGCAGTGCTGTAGGTTTGTCGGTATGAGTGACCTGGATCTCGCCGAAGAACTGCGCGCCGCGATCGGCGACTTCGTGCGCCGCGCTCGCGTCCACGACGAAATGCCGCCCGGGCAGGCCGCGGTACTCGGCCACCTGGCCCGCTCGGGGCCGCTGTCGATCGCCGACCTGGCCCGGCTCGAGCAGGTCAAGCACCAGTCGATGGCCCGCACGGTCGGCCTGCTGGCTGATCAGGCACTGGTCACCCTCAGCCGGCATGACGCCGACCGCCGCCAGGTCATGCTGACTCTGACCACGTCCGGCAGCGACGCGCTGGCGAGCGCTCGCTACGCGCGGGCCGCCGGGATAGCCCGCGCGATCCGCGAAGACCTCGACGACGCCGAGCAGGAGATCATCCGCCGCATCCCGCAGGTGCTGCGGAAACTCCAGCCGTAAGGGCTCCCGGCGGGAATCAGCGGAAATTCAACGTCAGCGCTGGGAGGGATCAAGGGCATTCGGCAGGCAATCTGCGGGTGTCCGCTCGGAATGCGTTCCGCAATGATCAGGAGGGACCCAGAGGCCGGTACATCGCCCGCACGGCGCTCACCCGGAGAAAATCGAGCTTCTCCGCATCGGTTCCTCGATGCGACGTCGAGTAGATGACGACCTTGATGTCGGAGGCCGGAACGACGACGACATCGCAGTCGAGCACGACGTCACCCACCAACGAGTTGTGCACGGTCTTCACCATGCTCTGATGAGCAGCTGCCCGCCCCTCGTCCCACAGTGCGGCAAACCGAGGGCTGCGCGTTCGCAGGTCGGCGACGAACGCCCGGAACCGGGGATCGTCGCGGTAGTCGGCGGCGGAACGCCGCAGGTCGTAGACCAGTGCGCGCTCGAACGCGTCCGGGCCGCCGTGGGCTGTCGCGACCCCGCTGATGCTGTCGTCGACGAACGCCTGGACAAGGAGGTTCTGGTTCGGGTCGGCCGCAACGGAAGGGGTCTGGAACAGTGCCTGCCAAAGCGGCGTCGAGGCGAGCTGCGTCCAGTCAGCGGCGAACACAGCCAGCGGCAGGTCCGACATGCGGGCGAGCATCCGCTGCACCCCAGCCGGAATGTGATGCGAGACGGTTCCCGACGCTGGTGCAGTCAAGCCGGCGGCGCGGTGAAGCAGCGCCGTGTCGGTGCGGCTCAGCTGCAGTGCCCGGGCCAGCGCGGCAACTATCTGCTGGGAAGGAGTGCGGGCTCGTCCCTGCTCCAGACGCGTTATGTAGTCGACGCTCACGCCCGCCAGCTGCGCGAGCTCCTCGCGCCGTAGCCCAGCCGTGCGACGCCGGCCGAAGGACTCCAGCCCGACATCGGCGGGCGTGAGGCGCTCGCGCCGACTGCGGAGCATCTCGCCGAGAGAGAGGTCCATCGAGGACGGAATCACCCTGCTGCGCCCGTTCCGCCCCGCCCGATAGCGCTGGCCCTCGCCGCCATCGAAAGGAACCCATTCATATGACCACCACGCTCATCACCGGCGGCAACCGAAGCCTCGGCTACGAAATCGCACGCCGTCTCATCGAAGCCGGCCAGGCCGTCTGGATCGGCGCCCGAGACGCCGAGCGGGGTCAGGCCGCCGCCGCCCAGCTCGGCGCCCGATTCGTACAGCTCGACGTGACCGACGACCTGTCGGTCGTCGCGGCCGCCGAGACGATCCGGGCCGAGGTCGGACACCTGGACATTCTTGTCAACAACGCCGGAATCCTCGGGGACGTCACGTCTCCCGAGGACATGACCGTCGAGCACATGCGGCCCGTCTACGAAACCAATGTGTTCGGCACCGTGCGGGTCACCCGTGCGTTCCTGCCGCTGCTGCGGGCCGCCGAAGCACCGTCGGTCATCAACGTCACCAGCGGCGTCGGATCTTTCACGCTGATCCATGACCCGAACCGGGTCGAGTCTCAGTACCTGTTGGCGGCTTACGGGTCGTCCAAGGCCGCGGTCACCATGCTCACCATGCAGTACGCCAAGACCATCCCGGACATCCGGTTCAACGCGGTCGACCCCGGACAATCCGCTACGGACTTCACCGGCGGACTCGGCCACAGCGTGCGGGACGGAACGGACGCGGCCGTGCGGATCGCCACCCTCGGCGACAAGACGCCGACCGGTACGGCGACCGACCGAGACGGTGTCCTTCCCTGGTAGGCAGGACAGGACACCATCTCGAACAGGAGCTTCCCGCTCGAAGCCCGACCCGGTCAAGTGAGAGCCGGTGTGCTCGCGCAACAGCCGCAAGTCCCGGACCTGCTCAGGTACTTCCGGCCTCTCCATCCCATTCATGACCGTCACGGTATGCCGCCACGGCAGCACCCCCGGGCCGGTGACGCGCACGCGCGGCGCCGCCGGCCCGGCTCGCGGAAGAATCCTCACCATCGGACGCGGTGCCACCGATGGTGCTTGACACCGGCAGGTCACGTCCCGCCGATCACCGCAGCCGCTCCATCCCGACCCGGGTGCGCATCAGGCCGCCGACCTGCTCGTCACCGACGACCGGGTCCAGCACGATCGCCAGGATCTCGTCGAGCAGCTGCTGCCGGCTCTCCCCACCGTGGGCCCGCTCGGCCAGGGCCTCGATCATCTTCGCCTTGGCCGCTGACTCCCGCCCAGAGATCGCCTGGTCGAACAGCAGCAACGTCTCGTCCAGGACTCTCAGATGATCGGTACGGGTCTGACTGCGGGCGCCATATTCGCGCAGTTCGCCCATCGGTACGCCTAGTACTCCAGCAGGATTTCGCTGTCTGACCTGTGGGTTTGGCTGGGCGGCTGGAGT
>NZ_JBLFJV010000074.1:0-1489 GCF_047444975.1 Streptomyces sp. CWNU-52B
CTAGGAGTTTGCCGGACGTGGGGGCGGCCTTCGTCTGATCATGTGCTCCGACCAAGGTGCACGTGACCAAGACGAAGGCCGTGAGGGTGAGTCTGCTGCCTGATGTTGCACGGAGGGAATTGTTCGCGGAAGCGTCACGCTTCCGGGTCGGGTTCTACGAGTGTCTGACCGCTCGGCGCGACGAGTTGTTCGAGCTGACGGACGCGGTGCTGTGTGCGGAGGGTGCGGTGAAGTCCCCAGTGGACCTGACATTGCTGCCCGAGCATCGGCGTGGGCACGGAGCGATGTACGGAGGCCTGAACCACGGCCGGATCGATGTCGACCAGGTGCGGACGGTGCTGGCCGGGCTGTCGCTGCCGCGGTTCGACGGCGGGCGTCTGGTCCTGGCGGTCGATGTGTCGCCGTGGCTTCGCTCCGACGCGCCATGCTCGGCCGAGCGGCTGTTCTGCCATGTCTATGGCCGGGCGAAGACGGCGTCGCAGTTCATCCCGGGCTGGCCCTACTCCTTCGTCGCCGTCCTGGAGCCGGGCGCCACATCTTGGACCGCGATCCTGGACGCGGTCCGGCTCGGACCGGCGGACGACGCCACTGCGGTCACCGCCGCCCAACTGCGGGGAGTCGTTGAACGGCTCATCGCCGCGGGCCAGTGGCGGGCCGGGGACCCGGACATCGTGATCGTCAGCGATGCCGGCTACGACGTCACCCGCCTGGCCTGGGTCCTACGCGATCTGCCGGTCGAGCTGGTCGGCCGGGTCCGCTCCGACCGCGTCATGCGATTGCCGAAGCCGCCTCGTGTCCACGACCCGAAGGGCGGCCGGCCGCCCAAGCACGGCCCGGAATTCCGCTTCACCAAGCCGGAGACCTGGCCCGAGCCCGCGATCACCACGGTCACCACAACTACCAACTATGGCAAGGCCGAGACGCAGGCATGGGATCGGGTCCACCCAAGGCTCACCCACCGCTCCTCATGGCTTGACCATGACGGCGAACTTCCCCTGGTTGAGGGCACATTGATCCGGTTGAAGGTCGAGCATCTGTCGAAGGACCGTGATGCCCCGCCGGTGTGGTTATGGTCCTCCAAGACCGGCGTCACTCCGGACGACGTGGACCGTTTCTGGCAGGCATTTCTCCGCCGCTTCGACCTGGAGCACACCTTCCGCTTCGCGAAGCAGACCCTCGGCTGGACCACTCCGAAGCTGCGTACTCCCGAGGCGGCGGACCGCTGGACCTGGATCCTGATCGTCGCTCACACGCAGCTCCGGCTCGCCCGGCCGCTCGCCGAGGACCTCCGCCGGCCCTGGGAGAAACCGACCACTTCCGACCGGATCACCCCGGCCCGGGTCCGCCGGGGGTTCAGGAACATCCGCGCTCACCTCGCCTGCCCGACCCGTGTTCCCAAACCGCGAGGCGCCGGCCCCGGACGACCACCTGGCGCCAAGAACAAACACCGGGCACCCCGCTACGACGTCGGCAAAACCGTCAAACGCCC
>NZ_JBLFJV010000075.1:0-647 GCF_047444975.1 Streptomyces sp. CWNU-52B
GAGCCGTGGCGGGGGTGGGTATCCGTCGGACCTGACGGATGAGCAGTGGGCGCTGGTGGAGCCGTTGCTCCCGCCTGCGCGGGTGGGACCGAAGGGCGGGCGGCGGGAGAAGCATCCACGGCGACGGATCGTCGACGCGATCTTCTACGTCGTGCGGACCGGGTGCGCCTGGCGGCAGCTGCCGAAGGACTTCGCCCCGTGGCCGACGGTGTACTGGTACTTCACCTGGTGGCACGACGACGGCACCGTCGAGCGCATCCACGACGCTCTCCTCGGCAAGGTCCGTGAAGCCGACGGCCGCGACGCGGAGCCGAGCGCGGGCCTGATCGACTCGCAGTCCGTCCGCACCGCCGACACGGTTCCCGCGGCCACCAGAGGCTTCGACGCAGGCAAGAAGGTGAAGGGCCGCAAGAGGTTCATCGTCACCGACACCCTGGGTCTGGTCCTGGCCGTCCACGTTGTCGCGGCGAGCATCCAGGACCGCGACGGCGCAAAGCGGCCCATGCTGTGGACCAGGCTCGACCACCCCAGCGTCAAGAAGATCTGGGCCGACCAGGGCTTCGCCGGCCGCCTGGTCGAGTGGGCCGCACAGATCCTCGGCCGCGACCTGGAGATCGTCCGCAAGGCCCCTGACCAGCGAGGCTTTC
>NZ_JBLFJV010000076.1:0-1298 GCF_047444975.1 Streptomyces sp. CWNU-52B
AGCCTCTAGCGAGTTTCATGGCGGCCCGTACCCTAAACCGACTCAGGTGGTCAGGTAGAGAATACCGAGGCGTTCGGGTGAACTATGGTTAAGGAACTCGGCAAAATGCCCCCGTAACTTCGGGAGAAGGGGGGCCATTCTTGGTGATCCGATTTACTCGGTGAGCTGGGGGTGGCCGCAGAGACCAGCGAGAAGCGACTGTTTACTAAAAACACAGGTCCGTGCGAAGCCGTAAGGCGATGTATACGGACTGACGCCTGCCCGGTGCTGGAACGTTAAGGGGACCGGTTAGTGCACTTTCGGGTGTGCGAAGCTGAGAACTTAAGCGCCAGTAAACGGCGGTGGTAACTATAACCATCCTAAGGTAGCGAAATTCCTTGTCGGGTAAGTTCCGACCTGCACGAATGGCGTAACGACTTCTCGACTGTCTCAACCATAGGCCCGGTGAAATTGCACTACGAGTAAAGATGCTCGTTTCGCGCAGCAGGACGGAAAGACCCCGGGACCTTTACTATAGTTTGATATTGGTGTTCGGTTCGGCTTGTGTAGGATAGCTGGGAGACTTTGAAGTCATGGCGCCAGCCATGGTGGAGTCGTCGTTGAAATACCAGTCTGGTCGTGCTGGATGTCTAACCTGGGTCCGTGATCCGGATCAGGGACAGTGTCTGATGGGTAGTTTAACTGGGGCGGTTGCCTCCTAAAGAGTAACGGAGGCGCCCAAAGGTTCCCTCAGCCTGGTTGGCAATCAGGTGTTGAGTGTAAGTGCACAAGGGAGCTTGACTGTGAGACCGACGGGTCGAGCAGGGACGAAAGTCGGGACTAGTGATCCGGCGGTGGCTTGTGGAAGCGCCGTCGCTCAACGGATAAAAGGTACCCCGGGGATAACAGGCTGATCTTCCCCAAGAGTCCATATCGACGGGATGGTTTGGCACCTCGATGTCGGCTCGTCGCATCCTGGGGCTGGAGTCGGTCCCAAGGGTTGGGCTGTTCGCCCATTAAAGCGGTACGCGAGCTGGGTTTAGAACGTCGTGAGACAGTTCGGTCCCTATCCGCTGTGCGCGTAGGAATATTGAGAAGGGCTGTCCCTAGTACGAGAGGACCGGGACGGACGAACCTCTGGTGTGCCAGTTGTCCTGCCAAGGGCATGGCTGGTTGGCTACGTTCGGGAGGGATAACCGCTGAAAGCATCTAAGCGGGAAGCCTGCTTCGAGATGAGTATTCCCACCAACTTGATTGGTTAAGGCTCCCAGTAGACGACTGGGTTGATAGGCCGGATGTGGAAGCCCTGTAAGGGGTGG
>NZ_JBLFJV010000077.1:0-855 GCF_047444975.1 Streptomyces sp. CWNU-52B
AACACCCCGTCCGCCACACACTGCGGACCCATCGCCGACAACACACCCTGCGGACCGATCTCCAGGAACGTCGTCACCCCCCGCTCCCGCAACCGCACCAACCGATCCGCGAACCGCACCGGCTCCCGCACATGATCAACCCAATAACCCACCGAACACACCGACGCCACATCCACCGCCATGTCCACCACCGGCTCCATGAACTCCACAGAACCCACCACCGCAGCAAACTCCTCCAGCACCGGATCCATCAACGGCGAATGAAACGCATGACTCACCGCCAGCCGACTCGTCTTCACCCCCCGGCCCCGCAACACCTCCACCACACCCTCGACCACACCCTCCACACCCGAAATCACCACCGACGACGGCCCGTTCACCGCCGCAACACCCACCTCCCCCTCCAACCCCACCAACAACTCACACACCTCAGCCTCACCCACACCCACCGCAAACATCGCCCCACCCACCGGCAACGCCTGCATCAACCGCCCCCGCGCCGCCACCACACGACACGCATCCGGCAACGACCACACACCCGCCACGAACGCCGCCGCCAACTCACCCACCGAATGACCCGTCACACCATCAGCCCGCACCCCCCACGACTCCACCAGACGGAACAACGCCACCTCCACCGCAAACAACGCAGGCTGCGTCCACCCCGTCTCATCCAGCCCCACACCCGAAAACACCACCTCCCTCAACGACCCCGGAACCAACCCCTCAAACCCACCACACACCTCATCGAACGCCTCCGCAAACACCGGAAACGCCTCATACAACTCCCGGCCCATCCCTACCCACTGAGCACCCTGACCCGTGAACAACAACCCCACACGACCCTCACCCGCC
>NZ_JBLFJV010000078.1:0-530 GCF_047444975.1 Streptomyces sp. CWNU-52B
TCCACCAGGTATTTCGCCCGGACCAGCGTGGCGAGCTGGCCGAGGTTCATCTCGGGGACGATCACTTTGTCGTAACGCTTCAGCACCGTGCCGAGGTTGTGGGGGAAGGGGTTGAGGTGGCGCAGGTGGGCCTGGGCGATGCTGTCGCCGGCCGCTCGCAGGCGGCGGACCGCGGCGGTGATGGGCCCGTAGGTGGAGCCCCAGCCCAGGACCAGGGTGTCCGCGCCGTGCGGGTCGTCGACCTCGACGTCCGCGACGTCGATGCCGTCGATCTTCGCCTGCCGGATCCGGACCATGAAGTCGTGGTTGGCGGGGTCGTAGGAGATGTTGCCCGTGCCGTCCTGCTTCTCGATGCCGCCGATGCGGTGTTCCAGGCCCGGGGTGCCGGGGACGGCCCAGGGGCGGGCGAGGGTCTGCGGGTCGCGTTTGTAGGGCCAGAAGACCTCGGTGCCGTCGTCCAGGGTGTGGTTGGGGCCCTGGGCGAACTGCACCCGCAGATCGGGCAGTTCGTCGGTCTCGGGGATGCGCCA
>NZ_JBLFJV010000008.1:0-336222 GCF_047444975.1 Streptomyces sp. CWNU-52B
ATTATTGTGAGAGAGCCCCCGCACTTCGGTGCGGGGGCTTTTTTGCGTTCCCGTGCAGAAACCCCTTCCTGCGAGGACTCCTCCTTCCTTTAGGGTTTTCGTCATGCGCTACGACCCCCATGACGTGTCCCATGACGTGTCCGATGAGTACCTGATCCGTTCCGTGCGTGCCGACGAGTGGCCCGCGGTGCGGGAGATCCGGTTGGCCTCCCTTCAGGATCCGGTGGCCCATCTGGCCTTTCTGGACACGTACGAGAACGCCGTGGCCCAGCCCGACCACTTCTGGCAGGAGCGGGCGGCCGGCGCCGCGGAAGGGGCGCGTGACCGCCGGCAGATCGTCGCCGAGGAGCCCGGTGGGCGGTGGGTGGGTTCCTTGGTCGTGCTGGTCGAGGAGGCAGGGGCATCTGGTCGCCGTGTACGTGCGGCCCGAAGTGCGGGGGCAGGGGCTCACCGAGCGGCTCTTCACGCACGCTCTGGACTGGGCGTGGGAGGTCGCCGACGTGGACCGGGTGCGGCTGTTCGTGCACGAGGAGAACGGACGGGCCCAGGCGTTCTACCGGAGGTTCGGGTTCGTGGCCACGGGCGTGCGCGTTCCGGTGCCGGCGCCGGAGGAGACCGGTGCGCATGAAGTGGAGTTCGTCTTTGCACGGCCCAAGCGGTCGGCCTGAGTCTCTGACTCCCTGAGTAGCAGTCGGTCGCGGGCGTCAGGCCGGGAGTTCGTGGTGGGGCCAGCGGGAGCGGGCCTGCTCGCGGGAGCGGAGCAGGGCCAGGGTGGGGAGGCCACGGTCCGGGCCGGTGCCCTGGCCCGCGGCGAGCAGCTCCGGGAGCTGCGGGAGCGGGGCCACCGCGGCGACGTCGTCCAGGACGAGGGCAAGTGGTGGGTCGAGGCGACCGGAGGATGACCGTTCGGCCATGCGCCGGCCGCGCTCGACCACGCTTGAGGCGAGGGCCGTCAGGAGCGGCATGGCGCCGGGGTTCGACCTCGGGTCCTCGATGGGTTCACCGACCACATAAAGCGTTCCCCCTTCGTTGACGAAGGAATCCAAGGTGAGCGTGTCAGTTCGGTTTGGAGTACAAGCTTCCCGGACGTTGACGGTGGAGAGCGACGAAAGGGCTCGGGCCGTCAACTCCTGCGCGATGTCACGGCGTTCGGGGTGAGAGGTGAGCGCCGCTTCGAGTTCGCCCGCGGAACCGGCCGCAGCCTTCGGGTTCGTACGGAGGATGCGAACGGCTTCCTGGACCTGGGCGCCCTGGGCCCAGCGGTGCACGTGACGGATGGTGCGGCCGTCCACGGCCGCCGCGTGGAGGTAGCTGCGCAGGAGCGTTTCCGCGGTGTCGGCGACCGTCTGGTCGATCTTCGCGGTGGGGCGGACCGGGGCGAGCAGCGCTGCCGCGCGGGCCTTCGCCGTGTCCTTGGTCTCGCAGCCCGAGGAGGGGGACCAGTGGAGGCGGGCCGGGGTGTCGCAGAGGTGGGAGGGGTCGTAGAGGAGGACGGGGCCCAGTTTCGCGCGGGCGTCCTTGGTGGTCGACCAGACGGCGGGGTCCGAGGTGACGACGAGGGCGGGGCCGTCCGCGTCCCGGATCGCCTGGACGGCGAGGGGGTGGCGGGTGTCGCGCGGGCCGAGGACGACGGGGCCCCGCGGGGCCGGAACAGAGGTTTCCCACCCGCCTGCCCGTTCAGCTCGTTCAGCTCGTTCAGCTCGTTCACTGTCAGCGGCCGGGAGAGCCGGCTCAGTGGGATGCGACTCCAGCGGTGGCTCCGCCGCCCGTTGCGGGATCGCCTCGGGGGCGTGCGCCGTCGGCTGCGGTGCCGTGGCGTGTTCGACCGGCGGCTGTGGCGGCCTCCGACGTTCCGGCGCGGGCCCTTCCGCTGCCCGGCCCCGAACGGCCCCGCGGGGCTCGTCCTTCGTCAGGAGGTCCGGCTCCGCCGTGGCGACGGCTGCCCTGCGCCTGTCCCTGCCGGCCCGCCATCTGGCGACCGTGCCCAGCACGAACACGGTGAGGACCAGCAGCACCATCAGCTGCCCGATGAACAGGCCCCAGAAGAGCCCGTACCCGGAGAGCTGATCGACCGGGGTGTCGGGCCAGGCGGCCGCCAGGTCGTGCGGGGCCGCGATGAGCTGGCGGATGGCCAGCGGCGTACGGCGGAAGGTGACCCCGGCGGGCCACGAGCCGTGGGAGAAGAGGCCGGCGACGCCGGTCGCCGTCCACACCATGACGGTCATGCCGAGGGCGAAGGCGAGGATGCCCAGCAACAGGCCGTCGGGGATGCCCCCTTCGCCGCCACGCCCGCGATCGCGATCGTCCGGTCTCATCTCGGGTCGCTCCTCTACGCCACCGTGGACTCGGATGAGCCGTCGAGATCGCTCAGGTGTTGTTCCATGAAGGCCGCGGCCCGTTCCTCGGCCTCCAGCTCGGCGGCGCGCAGCGCGTCGTCCGCGAGGTGGTCCGCCGACGACTCCGTCATGGCGCGGTCGGTGAAGACGAGGGGCCGTTCGGTCTCGGAGATCAGGTGCTTGACGACCTGGACGTTGCCGTTGACGTCCCATACGGCGATGCCCGGGGTGAGCGAGGGGATGATCTCGACCGCCCACCGGGGCAGGCCGAGCACCCGGCCCGTCATTCTGGCCTCGTCCGCCTTCTGGGCGTAGATCGTCCGTGTCGACGCCATCTTCAGGATGGCCGCGGCCTCCTTCGCGGCGGCCCCGTCCACGACGTCGGACAGGTGGTGGACCACCGCCACGAACGACAGACCGAGCCGGCGGCCGAACTTCAGCAGGCGCTGGAACAGCTGGGCCACGAACGGGCTGTTGATGATGTGCCAGGCCTCCTCGACCAGGAAGATGCGCTTCTTCCGGTCGGGGCGGATCCAGGTGTGCTCCAGCCACACGCCGACGATCGCCATCAGGATCGGCATGGCGATGGAGTTGCGGTCGATGTGGGACAGGTCGAAGACGATGAGCGGGGAGTCGAGGTCGATGCCGACGGTCGTCGGGCCGTCGAACATGCCCCGCAGGTCACCGTCGACGAGCCGGTCGATCACCAGGGCGACGTCCAGGCCCCAGGCCCGTACGTCGTCCAGGGCGACGTTCATCGCCTCCGCCGACTCCGGTTCGGGGTGGCGGAGCTGGTCGACGATGTCGGTGAGGACGGGCTGGCGTTCGACGACCGTCTCGTTGACGTAGGCGTGGGCGACCTTCAGCGCGAAGCCGGAGCGCTCGTCCAGGCTGTGGCCCATCGCGACTTCGATGATCGTCCGGAGCAGCGCGAGCTGTCCGGTCGTCGTGATCGCCGGGTCGAGCGGGTTGAGCCGGATTCCCATGTCCAGGGCGGCGGTCGGGTCGAGGCGGATGGGGGTGAGGCCCAGTTCCTCGGCGATGAGGTTCCACTCGCCGACGCCGTCCTCGCCCTGTGCGTCGAGGACGACGACCTGGCGGTCCTTGAACCGCAACTGCCGCAGGACGTACGTCTTCTCCAGGGCCGACTTGCCGTTGCCGGACTCGCCGAGGACCAGCCAGTGCGGTGCGGGGAGCTGCTGTCCGTACAGCTGGAAGGGGTCGTAGATGTAGCCCTTGCCGGAGTAGACCTCGCGGCCGATGATGACGCCGGAGTCACCGAGGCCGGGGGCCGCGGTCGGCAGGTAGACGGCCTGGGCCTGGCCGGTGGAGGTGCGCACCGGCGGGCGGGTCGTCTCGACCTTGCCGAACAGGAACGACGTGAAGCTTTCCGTGAGGACGGACAGCGGATCCCGCATAGAGTCCTACCTCCGGATGCCGGTCGCGAACGGGAGCGTGTTGACGAAGGCGCGGTGGTGCTCGCGGTCGCACCATTCGAGCTTCAGGTACGACTTGCCGGCCGAGGCTCTGATCGTCCGCTTGTCGCGGGCGAGTGCTTCGGGGTTACGGGACGAGACGGTGATGTAGCCGACGAGGTTGACGCCGGCGGCGCCGCTCGCGAGGTCCTGGCCGCGCTGGTCGACACGGTTGTGCGAGGCGACGTCGCGCGGGTCGACGGTGCGGTTCATCTTGGCCTGGCGGCTGGCCTCGGCGTCGTCGTTCGTCTTCTCGGTCAGCATCCGCTCGATGGCGACCTCGGTGGGTTCGAGGTCCATGGTGACGGCGACGGTGCGGATCACGTCCGGGGTGTGGACGAGCAGCGGGGCGAGGAAGTTGACGCCCACCGGGGTCATCGGCCACTCCTTCACCCAGGCCGTGGAGTGGCACCAGGGGGCGCGGGTGGAGGACTCGCGGGTCTTCGCCTGGAGGTAGGTCGGCTCCATGGCGTCCAGCTCGGCCGGCCAGGCGTTGCGCCGGGTCATCGCCTGGATGTGGTCGATGGGGTGGTCCGGGTCGTACATGGAGTGGACGAGCGAGGAGAGCCTGCCCTGGCCGAGCGGCTGGCGCACCCGGATGTCGGCCTCCTGGAGCCGCGAGCAGATGTCGGTGAGCTCGCGGGCCATGACGACGGCGAGACCGGCGTCCTTGTCGAGCTTCTTGCCGCCCTTCGGGCGGGCGGCGCGGGCCATCGCCTGGCCCTCGGCGGCCAGTTCGCGCGAGTAGTGCATGCAGGCGACGAGGTAGGCGCGGTGCTGCTCGCTGCTCGTCGACACCATGGAGGAGAGCTGCTCGTACGACTGCTGGAGCCAGGCGGGTGCCTGCTCGTCGCCGCGTACGGAGACGTCCTTGGCGTGGGCGTCCGGGTCGGCGGGGAGCGTACGGGCGAGCATCTGGATGCGGGTGACGAAGCCGTCGCCGTTGGCGACGTGCTTGAGGAGGGTGCCGAAGCGGTCGACGAGCGCTTCCTGGTCCTCGCTGTCGCGCAGGCCGACGCCCGGACCCTCGATCTCGATCGCGGCGGTGACGGTCTTGCGGTCGGCGTGCAGGAGCACGGCGATCTCGTCGGGGCCGAAGGGCGCCGCGAGCCAGGTGATGCGTCCGATGCCGGGGGGCGGGCCGATCTCTACTTCGCGGCCGTCGATGTGTATGCCGGACTCCATGACGTCGCTGCGGTAGGCGGTGCCCCGTCGGAGCCCTCGCTTGAAACTGCGGTTGATCTCGAACCACTTGTAGAAGGTGCGCCGTTTGTACGGTACGTAGACCGCGGCCAGCGCGAGCATCGGGAAGCCCATGAGCAGCACGATGCGCAGGGACAGCACGGGGACGATCAGGCCGGACATCATGCCGAGGAACGCGCCCACGATGATGAGCCCGATCTCGCCGGACTCGCGGTTCCGGCCGACGATCGCGTTCGGCCGGGCGCGGCCGATCAGATATGTGCGGCGGGGCGTGACCTGATGGGTCAGGTGGGAATCGGTCGTCAACGCCCTTCACCTCCCGTGCGGTTGTTGCTTCCGTTGCGATTGTTCCCGGCGTGGGGGGTGTTCACCGGGCTGGAGCGGGGCGGGGGCGCGGCGGGGGCCGACCCGCCGTTGCCCGAGTTGCCGCGTGAGCTGTGGGCCGCGACGCCGCCGGAGACGGGGTTGGAGGGGCGGGCGCCGCTGTTGCCGCCGCCTCCACCGCCGTTGTTGTCGGCCCGGCTGCTGTGGGTCTTGATGCCCTGGGCGACGAGGGTGGCGGGCGAGCTGATGACGGCCGCGGCCTTGCCTTCGGCGCCCTGCATGATGCGGTTGTTGCGGGAGCCGGCGATCTCGTCGCCGAAGCCCGGTACGAAGCGGTAGATCATCGCGCTGGCGAAGATGGCGAGCAGGATGATCGCGAGGCCGGAGACGACGGCGGAGAAGGAGTCGGGGCCGTCCTCCGCGGAGAGGGCGCCCGCGAGGCCCAGGACGATCACGATGACCGGTTTGACGAGGATGACGGCGATCATGATGCCGGCCCAGCGGCGGACGTGGCCCCAGAGGTTCTTGTCGACGAGGCCGGCGTAGACGACGGTGCCCAGGAGCGCGCCGACGTAGAGGAGGGCCGCGCGGATCACCAGCTCCAGCCACAGGACGCCGGCGGCCAGGATCGACACGAGGGAGACCACGATCAGCATGATCGGGCCGCCGCCGATGTCCGTGCCCTTGTTCAGGGCGCCGGAGAAGTTGCCGAAGAAGGTGTCCGTCTGGTTGCCGGTGGTCTTGGCGAGGACCTCCGCGATGCCGTCGGTCGCGGACACGACGGTGTAGAGGATCAGAGGGGTGAAGGCCGAGGCCAGCACCGTCAGCCAGAGGAAGCCGACGGCCTCTCCGATGGCTGTGCTGAGGGGGACGCCGCGGACCGCGCGCTTGGCGACCGCCAGGAGCCACAGGAGGAGGGTGAGGATCGTCGACGCGGCGAAGACCACGGCGTACTGCTGGAGGAACGTGGAGTTCGTGTAGTCGACGGTCGCCGTGTTCTGGACCGCGTCACTGAGCTTGTCGATGGTCCAGGAGGCGGCCTTGGCGCAGCCCTTGGCGAGGGAGGCGAGGGGGTCGAGGGCGGTGGTGGGGTCGTCGAGGGAGGGGCCGTTGCGGCTGGAGCCGCCGCCGGTGTCTCGTTCGCAGTACTTCTTGGCCTCACCGGGGATGAGATCGCAGACGTCGTCCGAGGGTGTCGGTGTCGGCGTCGGTGCCGCATAGACGCGGGAGGCCGTGAGTACGACCGCGGCCTGTACGGCCGCTGCGACTCCGGCGAGCTTCAGCACACGGCGCGGGCTACCGGGCATACGTGAACCCTCCGTACTCTTCGATGGCCTTGCTGATCTCGTCGGAGGAGGCCGCCTGGTCGTCACCGGGGACGGGAGCCGGACCGTCCTTCTGGGAGTCCTTCGTGACTTTCCAGTCGCCGTCGGACCATCGCAGATCGAAGGTCCAGGTCTTCCAGGCGGAGTGCACGGGGTCGGTCGAGTTCGGTCCGGACATCCCGATGAGTCCCACGCACCAGACCGAGATCCGGGCGCCGCTGTCGCTGTATTCCTCGACTCCGGCGCCCAGGGGGACCGTGCGCGAGACGAAGGTGCTGCCCTCGGGCGCCTTGCCGTCGGCATCGAGACCCAGCTTGCCGAGGAAGCTCTCCGAGTAGGCCTCGTCCATGGGGCCCTGGAGCTTGCTCGCGGCCGCGGACGTGTAGAGCCCGGCGACGATCTCGTGTCGTCTGTCGCTCTGGAACATGCCCGTCGAACCCAGTGCCACGGCGTAGTTCGAGGCCGCGCTCTGGGCGCCCTGTTCGGTCTGTGCGAACCCCGACGGGATCCCGCCCGACTTGGTCCGCACCGGCTGCTCCCCGGAGGGTGCCGTCGGGGCCGGGGCCGCCTTCTTCGTGTCGTTTCCGGTGTCGTCCGAGCCGGAATCCCCGCCACCACGGTTCGCGAAGGCGATGGCCGCAATCAGGAGGACGACGACGCCGACCACCGTGACGAGGCTGCGCGACGACGAACGGCCGCCGCGACGTGCCCCGCCGTAGACGTCGCCGTCACTGTCGGGGAGCCTGGTGCGCGTCTGGCCGCTGCCTCCGTAACCGCCGCCCTCGCCGCGCGCTCCGTGCTCGTCGCCGAGACTCATGACGCGAACGCCCCCTCAACCTCGTGCCGAACCGCGTCGTAGTACGACGGTAGTCCCGCTGGTTCCCGCGCGGGCGCGGTGTGGTGACTGGACATCAGGAAAACGGGACCTCAGCCGGTGGGCACGTCGGACGGGTGGAGTGGTGGAAGGACCGGGTGCGCCCGGCCGGGTCCGAGGACACCGGGCCGGCGGCCGCCTAGACGGCCATGCCGTACACGATGGTGAAGAGCGTGCCCAGCGAGCCGATGATGAAGACTCCGGTGAGGCCCGCGATGATGAGGCCTTTGCCTTGCTCCGCGCTGAAGGTGTCGCGCAGAGCCGTTGCGCCGATACGCTGTTTCGCCGCGCCCCAGATCGCGATACCGAGACACAGAAGGATGGCGACCGCCATCACGACCTCGATCAGCACCCGGGCCTCGTTGCCCAGGGTGCCGAATGGCCCCCAGTCCGGAGCGATCCCGCCGATGATCGTGTTGATGTCGCCCTTTTCGGCTGCGAAAAGCATGTAAGTCACCGCCCCTAGTGGGTTGTTCTGTCACCCCTGCCACTCTGCGCAGAGGTCACAGCCATTGTCGCTGACAATGGCACCGTCGCATGTCGACTTGGAGTCATTGGTTGGCGGGTTTCGTGCGAAACCCTTGTTATCGGTGCTCGCGGGGCCCCCAGGGGGCGCGCGGGACGATCCACGGGGGGCGTATCGTCACTCTGTGTATCACGGCAGGTCACGCCGGGCAATGAAGTGGGAGCGGAACCTGTGGTGTGGTTCCGTCGTTAGCCCCTCTTACGCGACCGCCGCCTGAGAGTGGCTGATTCCGCCTGTCCATCGAGCCCGACTCCGTCCCCTGTGCGCCGGTTCTTCGTGCCGATGTCCTTCGGGCGTACGTCTCCTGGTGAGTAGACGCCACCCGATTTGTGCTGAGTGAAGGTTACCCGGGCGCGGTCGTGGGATGTCGCGAGGTGGGGGCTCACGGTGGACAACGGGTGCACTTCCGGGCTTGGTTGACGGAGGTGCCGCGGGCGGAGGCGCAGGGGAGGCGCACGGAGGTGTCCGGGGGGTGTCCGGGGGTGCAGGGTGGTGAGGCGCGAGGGGTGCGGGTGGTGCGGGTGGCGTGAGTGGCGTGAGTGGCGCGGGCGTCGCGAAGAGTGCCGGGGGTCGCGGGGGTCGTGCGATCCCGAGTATCCGTCTGCGCTTATATAAGTACATGGTGATACTTTGATGCCGTGCACGCATTCGACGTACTCGGTGATCCCGTTCGCCGCCGGATCCTGGAGCTGCTCGCCGACGGAGAGATGAGCTCGGGGGCGGTGAGCGAGGTCGTCCGGGAAGAATTCGGGATATCCCAGCCCGGTGTCTCGCAGCACCTCAAGGTCCTGCGGGAGAACGGCTTCGCCACGGTCAGGCCGGAGGGCACCCGGCGGCTCTACGCCGTGAACTCCGACCCCCTGCGCGACATAGACGCGTGGCTGGACCGCTTCCGGCGTCTGTGGACGCCCCGCCTCGACGCCCTGGCCACCGAGGTGGCCCGGGGCGCACGCGAACGCCGGCTGCGCGAGCGGTCCGGTGACGGCAACCCCTGATCGCTTCACAGTTGAGGAGCAACCCCATGATCGACGTCACGCATCAGATCAACTCTGTACGGCGCCAGGTCGGCAGCCGGGTCCTTGAGGCCGGTGAGGCCCACGTGGTGACCCTGGGCCGGACCTACGACACGACCGTCGAGGATCTGTGGGAGGCCTGTACCGACCCCGAGCGCATCCCGCGCTGGTTCCTGCCCGTCACCGGTGAGCTCCGCCCCGGCGGCAGGTACCAACTGGTGGGCAACGCCGGTGGCACCGTCGAGAGCTGCGACCCGCCCAAGGGCTTCACCGCGACCTGGGAGTTCGACGGGAACGTCAGCTGGATCGAGCTCCGGCTGACCCCCGCGCCGGACGGCGGGACGCGTTTCGAGCTGGACCACATCTCGCCCGACGACGACCCGAAGTGGCAGGAGTTCGGGCCCGGAGCGGTCGGCGTCGGCTGGGACATGGGCCTCATCGGACTCACCCTGCACCTGGCCTCCGGCGGCGCGGCCGTGGACCCCCAGGAGGCCATGGCCTGGTTCGCGACCGAGGAGGGGCTGCGGTTCGCCGCCTTGAGCAGCGAGGGCTGGTACGAGGCGAGTGTCTCCGACGGTGAGCGGGAGGAGGTCGCGCGGGCGAGGGCCGACCGGACGACCGCGGCGTACACGGGGGCGGAGTCCTCCTGAGCGCTCGCCGCCCGGAGCGCTTACTGTTCAGTAACCTCGCATGGCAGGCTCCCCCGTGAGCCTCCCGCCGGACCCGTAGTGGAGGAGAAACCGTGCAGCGGTCGGAACGGTCACCCTTGTTGCTCGCGGGGCTGCTGGCCTCCGCCGCGGTCGCCCACTTCGCGGTGCCGCGGCAGTTCGACGCGATGGTTCCGTCCGCGTTGCCGGGCGCGGCCCGCAACTGGACGTACGCGAGCGGGGTCGTCGAGCTGGCGCTGGCGGCCGGGGTGGCGGTGCCCCGCACGAGGCGGGTCGCTGCGCTGGCCGCCGCCGGGTTCTTCGTCGGGGTGTTCCCCGCCAACGTCCAGATGGCCGTGGACGCGCGGCGCGGGCCCACGCCCCGCAAGGCCGCGGCGCTGGCCCGTCTGCCGCTTCAGGTGCCGTTGGTGCTGTGGGCGCGGGGTGTGGCCCGGAGCGGTCCGGCGGGCCCGGCTGCTCAGGGCTGACCGCCCCCGAGGCCGTCCACGCCTTCCACTCCCTCCACGAAGTGGTCGAACTCGCCGGCCTGTACGCCGAGTACGAAGGCGTCCCACTTCTTCTGGGTGGTCGTGACGACGGTGTCGGGGTCGCTGGTCTCCCGGATGTAGACGAGTTCGTCGTCGCCGAAAGCGAGCTCGATCCAGGGGCCGGGCCCGGTCGCCTCCGGCGGGGCGGCGCGTTCCCAGGTGAGGTTGGTGGGGATGTCAGACATGAGAGGGGCTCTCTTTGAGTACGTGGATGAGGGCGGCGAAGGTTTGGGGGGTGGTCCCGAGGGTGGAGTGGGCGGGGTCGGCGGTTTCGGTGAGGTGGATGGTGCCGGTGGGGGTGGTGATTACGTGGACGCAGGAGTTGCCCTGTGCGCAGTAGGACGACTTCTGCCAGGTGGGTTCGGGCATCTGGGGTTCCTCGCAGGTCCCGGAAGCGTCAGCTGGGCAGGGTTTCCTTCTTGGCCTTCAGCCCGTGGATGAGGGCTGCGAAGGCGTGGGGAGTGGCGCCGAGTATGGAGTGGGCCGGGTCGCTGCTTTCGGTGAGGTGGATGGCTTCGGCAGTGGAGGCCGTGTGTATGCATGAGTCGCCCTCGGAGCAGTAGGACGACTTTTGCCAGGCGGACGGAGTCAAGGGAGTTCCCTAGAGGTCGTGGATCACTGTGCGGATGAGGTCGCGGGTCTTGTCGGGTGACAGGGCCACCGCGTTCAGTTTCTCGAAGAGGTTCCGGTACTTGCGCAGTTGGGCCTCGGCGTCCAGGAACGTGAGGCCGTGAGACTGGTCGAGGTGCACTGTGTCGAGCTCCGGTACTGGGCCGTGAGCGTAGAAGATGGACTGGCCCGACCCGGGGTAGGCGCCGGCGTCGAATGTGATGGCGCGCAGGATGATGTGCTCCCGCTCGCTCGCGTCCAGCAGATGTTTGAGCTGCTGTTGTGACACTGACGGCCCGCCGATCTTCATCCGCAGAGCTGCCTCGTGAATGATCGCCTCATACGGAGTGGGGTCGTCCCGGTACAGCACATCCTGGCGCTTGATGCGGAAGGAGACGCGGTGCTCGATGTCCGGCGGTGAGAGCTCCGTGACTGCCTGACGAAAGATTTCCCGGGCGTGGTCGACGGTCTGGAGCAGGCCGGGGATGCGTGCAGTGATCATCGTGCGCAACGACTGGGCGTTGTGCTCCAGCTCCGCCAGGTCGAGCAACGGGCCGGGCAGGATCTCACGGTACGTCTCCCACCAGCCGCGCTTGCGGCCACCGACCATCCCCGCGATGGCTTCCACCAGAGCTTTGTCCGAGCAGTCGTACCGGCACGCCAAAGTGCGCACGCGCTCCGTACTGACACCGAGCCGGCCCGTCTCCATGTTGCTGACCTGTGCTTGCGGCATGCCGAGGAGCTGAGCGGCCGCCGTCGAGGTGAGGCCTGCCTGTTCTCGCAACTTGCGCAGCTCGACCCCGAGCCGGAGTTGACGCCCTGTCGGGTTGGTGCGCACGGCGATGCTCCTCGATCCTCCGTGCTGCAAGTCACCCACACGGATGGTTGTCCTTACCCTTCACCCTTATTCGGTGAAGAATATAACTACTACCGATACCTTGCTGGTTGAGCGCCTCGCTCAGAAGCACCCCGCTCGACGGAGCGGCCGCGGTCACTGAGCAACCGTCCAACTCCTCTTCGTGATCGGAGACTTCCGATGGCAACGGTATCCCCGTCCTGGGCCTGCACCCTTCAGCTCCCGCGCGATCCGCGGTCACCCGGTATCGGCCGCGCCACCCTGCGCATCGTCCTCGCCGCCCACGGCCTCGCCCCGCTCGTCCCCGCCGCGGAGCTGCTCGCCGGCGAGCTGCTCACCAACGCCCATCTCCACACCAGCGGGCCCTACGCCCTGCGGCTGCGTGCCGTCGCGGCCGCGCGGGTGCGGGTCGGGGTGTGGGACTCCGACCCCACCGTCCCGAAGGAGTTCGACGACCCCGGTCTCGTAGCGCCGGACACGGCCGAGAGCGGGCGCGGTCTGCAACTCGTGCGGGCCTGTGCCGATACGTGGGGCGCGTACCGGCTGAGCGGCGACCGGGGCGGGAAGCTGCTGTGGGCTGAGTGTCAGTGGTGTGACCTAACGTATTGATGGATGAGCGGAGTGTGAGGAGGGTGGAGTGGTGGAGGTCGAACAGCGGCTCGGGGCGGCGTGTGCCCGTGCGGGCCGTGAAACGGAGGAAGCGGCGGCGGTCGCGCAGCGCGGTGGGTTTGAGGAACTGATCAGGCCGAAGCTTCCGCGGGTGCTCGTCGCGACAGAGATGTCGTCCATCGAGATGCCGGACGAACCGGATGACTTCGTGACGCCGGATCTTCTGGTCTGCCCCCGGGACTTTCTGGTCTCCGACGACTGGCTGCTCCGATCCGCGGGACGTCGAGCTCGCCGTGGAAGTCATTTCCCCGTCCGAGAAGTCTCGGGGTATCAGGGACAAAGCCGACTGGTATGCGGTTGCGGGAGTAGTCGCGCTGCTGGTCGTCGACCCTCGCAAGGGCACCTGGGCCCTGCACACCCACCCGGGCGGCGGCGCCTATCAGGACGTGCTGCCCGGCAAGTTCGGGGAGTCCGTGCCGCTGCCTCCGCCGCTCGGCTTCGAGGTCGACACGGATCGGTTCCCGTTGTACGGCGATCCGCCGTGCGCCCGGCGATCGCCTCGCTGACCCGGTTTGTGCCACGGCCGGTTCCACCGAACGGGAGTGCATCGGTTGTGCGTGCTTCCCGGTGGGAAGCTCCTAGGATGACGTGGGCGAATTCCGGAGCTGTTGAGGGCGGTTGACGGTGCGTAAGGGCTGGATCTTGGTGACCGCCGCCGTGGGGGCGGGGCTGAGCTTCGTCATGGTGCTGGTGGTCGGGGTCTACCTGGTCGCCGGGAACCTGGCCAACGGCGCGGGGCAGGGGGCCGTCGGCCTGGCCAAGGGAGCCGTGCCGGCCGCGTACCAGACGCTCGTGCAGAAGTGGGGCAATCTGTGCGGCGCCATCAACCCGGCGCTTCTCGCCGCGCAGTTGTACCAGGAGAGCGGGTTCAACCCCGACGCCAAGAGCCCGGCCGCCGCGCAGGGGATCGCGCAATTCATCCCCGGGACCTGGGCCACGCACGGAATCGACGGCGACGGCGACGGCGACCGCGACGTGTGGGATCCGAATGACGCGATTCCGTCGGCCGCGCAGTACGACTGCACGCTCGCGAAGTACGTCAAGGACGCACCCGGGGACCAGACGGAGAACATGCTCGCCGCGTACAACGCGGGCGCGTACGCCGTCATCAAGTACGGGGGCGTCCCGCCCTACAAGGAAACCCAGAACTACGTGAAGACGATCACGACCCTGGAGGAGAGTTTCGCCGCTCCGGTCGGTCGTGTGCAGCCCTCCCAACAGGCCGCCGGCGCCATCTACTACGCCCAGAAGAAGCTCGGGACGCTCTACCTCTGGGGCGGCAACGGCACCGCTGACCAGGGTGGACGCTTCGACTGCTCCGGGCTGACCAAGGCCGCGTACCACAGCGTGGGCATCACCCTGCCCCGCGTGGCCAACGACCAGTACAACGCCGGGCCGCACCCCGAGCGGGACGAACTCCTCCCCGGCGACCTGGTCTTCTTCTCGGACGACCTCACCAACTCCCGGGCCATTCGGCACGTCGGTATCTACGTCGGCGGCGGATACATGATCGACGCGCCCCGCACGGGCGCCGTGATCCGCTTCGACCCCATCGACACCCCCGACTACTTCGGGGCGACCCGTGTGACGGAAGATGGCGCGAAAGCATTGCCTACCTCTGTGTGAAACACACCCCTGAGCTGCGGCGATGTATCTCTCTTCGGTAACGTCTGAGTGATCATTCGGTGGAGGGCGGAACGTATGCAAGGGGAGTGTGCGTTCCTGTTCTTGTAGCCGATGACGGGGGTTGTGGCGCTGCGCATCCGGTGGGTGCGCTGGAAAGATGACGACGAAGGGGCCGTTGCACCATGGCTGGACTGGCCGACTCCGGATCGAACCCCGACGTCGACTTGCTCTACGACATCAATGGCCTCGCCAAGGACGCGCCGCACTGGTTCGACCGCGTCATGGAGTTCGTGGGTGAGTTCGGGCTGCTGCTCGTCCTGGTGCTGCTGATCCTGTGGTGCTGGTGGACCGTGCGGCGACGGGGCGGGGACGATGCCGCCTCCTCCGTGGCCTCGCTGATCTGGGCGCCGTTGGCCGCCGGGGTCGCCGTACTCGTGAACGTGCCGATACGGGGCTTCGTGGAGCGGCCCCGGCCCTTCGTGGACCATGAGGGGCTGGATGTCCTCGTCGCCGGGAAGACCGACTACTCGTTCGTGAGCGATCACTCGACTCTCATGATGGCCATGGGAGTCGGGCTGTTCCTCGCGAACCGGAAGTTCGGGCTCGTCGGGATAGGGCTCGCGCTGCTCGGTGGGTTCTGCCGGATCTACATGGGCGTGCACTATCCGACCGACGTCCTCGGCGGATTCGCCCTCGGGACCGCGGTGGTGCTGCTGCTCTCGCCGCTCGCCTCCGCCGCGCTGACGCCCTTGGTCCGGGCGATCGAGCGGTCCGGGCGGGTCGGGTGGCTGGTGCGGAGTGATTCCGCCGGAGGGCCGGGCAGGAAGAGCGCCCGGGGTGCGGGCGGTGTGGGGGCCGAGGCGGACCCTGAAGAGCGGGATCTCGCGGCGTAGGCGCTTCCGCTTCGTTTCGCCCGGGGCCCGGGGCCCGGGGTGCGGGGTGCGGGTGTCGGGTGCGGGTGGGTGGGGGCTGGTCGCGCCGTTCCCCGCGCCCCTAGAACGACTGGGGGAACTGGAAGAAGTTCTCGGGGTCGTACTTCTCCTTCAGGGTTTTCAGGTGCGGGGCCGCCGCGCCGTAGTACGCCTTGCGCCAGTTGGTGAGAGTGGAGTCCGTGTAGTTCTGGTAGGCCGAGCCCGAGGCGTGCGGGCCCATGGCCGTGTGGGCCTCGGCCAGCCAGGACTCGGAGGTCCTGCCGGACGTGCCGGGGCGCCACGCCGCGATGTACTGGGCCAGCATGCGTGAGCCGCGGTGGACGAAGGCCGTCGCCGTCGGGTCCACCCGGTTGATCGCGCCGCCCAGGGCGGTGAGCGCGATGCTTCCCGTGCCGCCCCGCACCCCGGATATCTGGGAGAGCAGGGTCCGGACGCCCGCCGCCGGGATCGAGCGGTCGAAGAAGTCCGAGCGGCCCGCGTACGTCTCACGGTTCAGCGCGCCCTCCGTCGAGCGGCCCGGTGTTCCGCCCGGGAGGTGGCACTGCGCGTCGCTGGAGAAGGACGAGCAGCCCGCGTACACCTCCATCGACTCCTCGTAGGAGCGGCGCCTGAGGGAGACGCTCTGCGCGGAGGCGCCGATCCGGTCCGCGAGGCGGTCGACGGCGTTCTGCAGCTCGCCGTACGTGCCGAGCGAGAACGCGGCGACGGAGACGGTGGGCGTGCCGCCGGCCGCGTTCGAGAGGTGGAGCGAGGACCAGATCTCGTCCGGCTGGTCGGGCCCCCACTCCTGCCAGGCGCTCACCACCGCGGCCGCCCTGGACCACGGCCAGGACATGTTCGCCGTGACGCCCCGCGGGGCCGGGTGCGTGGTGAAGCGGAGCTCCGTGACGACCCCGAAGTTGCCGTTGCCCGCGCCGCGCAGGGCCCAGAACAGGTCCTTGTTCTCGGTCGCGCTCGCGGTGAGCCGCCTGCCGTCCGCCGTGACCAGCGTCGCCTGCGTGAGGCTGTCGCACGTCAGCCCGTACGCCCGCGACACCACCCCGTGGCCGCCGCCCAGCGTCAGACCCGAGACGCCCACCGTGGGGCAGGAGCCCGCCGGGATCGTCACGCCCTTCGCGGAGAGTCCGCGGTAGACGTCGATCAGCTTGGCGCCCCCGCCGATCACGGCCTCGTCGCCGGACGCCCGTACCGCGGAGAGCTTCGACACGTCGACGATCAGCCGGCCGTCCCCGGAGGACCAGCCCGCGTACGAGTGGCCGCCGTTGCGGATCGATACGCGGATGCCGTGGGCGCGGGCGTACCCGAGCGCCGTACGGATGTCCTCGGTGTGGGCCACGTACGCGACCGCCGCCGGCTTCAAGGAGTCGAAGCGGGTGTTGTAGAGCTGGCGGGCCGCCGCCCAGTCCGCGTCCCCCGAGCGGACCAGGGGCCCCTCCAGATCCTTGGCCAGGGCCTTCCAGCCCGCCGCCGTGCTGCCGTGGGCCGTCGTCGTGGTGGCTCCGGTGGGTGCGGTCGTCCCGGTCCTGGTGCCGGACGCGCGCGTCCCCTCCGCGGACCGTGGCTCGGAACTCGGGGAGCACGCCGTCGACGCCGCCGTCACCACGACCGCGGCGCCGCCGCCCATGAATGTCCGCCGTTGCATGTGTGCCTCCCGTTGCTCCCGTTGAGGGAAGACGGGGCAACCGCCCGGCGGGTTCCCTGTGCGGGGCCCGGCATCGCCGCCGGAACGGGATCGGCCCGGCGAGGGGGCTTTCGGCCGGGACCGGGTTGGAACCTGTACGTGTTCAACCCGTGAGCGTTCCGTGACCTCACCGCACTGACGGCAGGGGTTCACCCGCCGTTCACTCACGGCCATCGGCGCCTTCACCTGTTCTGCCTAATTTCGGCCTTACCCGGTGCGTGTGCGGACGGATGCAGGCACACCCGCCGGTCGATGGACAGCAGGATGCACGAGCAGGACGACGAGGCACATCAGAACGAAGCAGTCTCATGGACCAGGACGCGGGCCGCGAGACTGCCCCACGACATCGCACGCCGCCAACCACGGCGGCTTCTGGAAGGAACTCCCGAAAGTGAAGCTTCAGCGCAAGAACCGGCTTCGCGCCCTTTCCCTCGGTGCTGTCGCCGTCTCCGGCGCCCTGGCGCTGACGGCGTGCGGCTCCGACGACACCAGCGGCGGTGGGAGCGGCGACAGCGGCACGACGGCCGCCAACAGCTCCATCAAGTGTGACGACGCCAAGGGCCAGCTGCTGGCCAACGGCTCCTCCGCGCAGAAGAACGCGATCGACGCCTGGGTCAAGCAGTTCGCGGCCGCCTGCAAGGACGTGCAGATCAACTACAAGTCCGAGGGTTCGGGCGCCGGTGTCACCGCGTTCACCCAGGGCCAGGTGGCCTTCGCCGGCTCCGACTCCGCGCTGAAGCCCGAAGAGGTCACCGCCTCCAAGGAGGTCTGCAAGGACGGCCAGGGCATCGACCTCCCGATGGTCGGCGGCCCGATCGCCGTCGGTTACAACGTCCCGGGTGCCGAGGGCCTCGTCCTGGACGCGAAGACCATCGCCGGGATCTTCGACAGCAAGATCACCAACTGGAACGACGCGGCGATCAAGAAGCTGAACCCGGACGCCAAGCTGCCCAGCCTCAAGATCCAGGCGTTCCACCGCTCGGACGAGTCCGGCACCACGGACAACTTCACCAAGTACCTGATCGCCGCCGCGCCCGACAACTGGAAGTACGAGGGCGGCAAGGCCTGGCAGGCCAAGGGCGGCCAGTCCGCGCCCGGCTCCTCCGGTGTCGCGCAGCAGGTCAAGCAGGTCCCCGGCGCCATCAGCTACATGGAGCTGTCGTACGCCAAGGACGGCATCAGCGCGGCCAAGCTCGACACGGGCGCCAGCGCGCCGGTCGAGGCCACCTCGGAGAACGCCACCACGGCCATCGCGGACGCCGAGGTCGTCGGCACGGGCTCGGACCTCGCGCTGGAGCTGAACCGCGCGACCAAGGCCGACAACGCCTACCCGATCACCCTGGTCACGTACGAGATCGTCTGCGACAAGGGCAACAAGGCGGAGACCCTCGCCGCCACCAAGGCGTTCCTCACCTACATCGCGAGCGAGGACGGCCAGAAGATCCTGGCCGAGAACGACTACGCCCCGATCCCCGAGGACATCATCGCGAAGGTCCGTACGACCATCGCGAGCCTGAGCTGACCTGAGCGTGTGGTCCGGCCCCACTCCACTCCAGGGGCCGGACCACACGCCGTCCGGTGCACCGCCGCCTGGGGCCGCGCGCAGCGTGTGGCCCCGCAGACCGGAGAACCCCATGGACATATCCACAAAGAACTCTGCAGCGCCTCCCCCCATCTCCCCGCCTTCCGAAGCCGACCAGAAGCGCGCGGCCCGTGTGGCCACGCGGCCCGGAGACCGGATCTTCCTCGGTCTGTCCCGCGGCTCCGGCATCTTCCTGCTTGTGATCATGGCCGCGATAGCGGTCTTCCTCACGTACCGCTCCGTGCTCGCGATCAGCAAGGACGAGAGCAACTTCCTCACCACCCTCGAGTGGAACCCGACCGCCGCCGAGCCGAGCTTCGGCATCGCCGTCCTGGTCTACGGAACGATCATCTCGTCGATCATCGCGATGGTCATCGCGATCCCGATCTCGGTCGGCATCGCCCTGTTCATCACGCACTACGCCCCGCGCAGGCTGAGCGGCGGCATCGCCTTCGTGATCGACCTGCTCGCCGCCGTGCCGTCCATCGTGTACGGCCTGTGGGGCGCCCTCGTTCTCGTACCGCACCTGAACGGCCTCTACGGCTGGCTGGACGACTACTTCGGCTGGACCGGCATCCTCGAATGGCAGGGCGGCGCACCGCGCTCGCTGTTCACCGTGGGCATCCTGCTCGCGATCATGATCCTGCCGATCATCACCAACGTGAGCCGCGAGGTCTTCCGCCAGGCTCCGCTGATGCACCAGGAAGCCGCACTGGCCCTCGGCGCCACGCGCTGGGAGGTCATCCGCATGTCGGTGCTGCCCTTCGGCCGCTCCGGCGTCATCTCCGCCTCGATGCTCGGCCTCGGGCGCGCGCTCGGCGAGACGATGGCCGTGGCCACGGTCCTGTCCTCGAGTTTCGAGATCAACGTCAGCCTGCTCGACGCGGGCGGCGGCACCTTCGCCCAGAACATCGCCAGCAAGTTCAGCGAGGCCACCGTGATGGGCCGGGACGCGCTCATCGCCTCCGGCCTGGTGCTGTTCGTCATCACCTTGCTGGTCAACGGCGCGGCCCGCATGATCATCGCCCGCCGCGCGGAGTACTCGGGGGCCAACGCATGAGCCAGTCAGTGAACGTGGAACGGCCCAGCTCCCTCCAGGGCGCCAGGCTGCCCAAGTGGACGCCGTGGGCGATCGCCGCGGGCTCGGTCGCTCTCGGTCTCGGCATCAGCGCCGCGGCCGGGCTGGACAGCAGCATCCAGTGGGGCCTGATGGCCGCGGTCATCTTCGTGGCCGGCTCGTACGGCCTCGGCGCGCGCGTCGAGGGCCGCCGGCAGGCCAAGGACCGGGTGGCGACCAGCCTGGTCTGGGTCGCGTTCATCCTCGCCGTCGTCCCGCTGATCTCGGTCATCTGGGAGACCGTCAAGCGCGGTGTGAAGGTCCTCGACGGCTACTTCCTCACCCACTCGATGGGCGTGGTGGCCGACACCGATCCCGGCGGCGGCATCTACCACGCGATCATCGGCACCCTGGAACAGGTCGGCATCGCCAGCCTGATCTCGGTGCCGGTCGGCATCCTGACCGCGGTCTACCTCGTCGAGTACGGGCGCGGCGGGCTCGCCAAGGCCGTCACCTTCTTCGTCGACGTCATGACGGGCATCCCGTCGATCGTCGCGGGTCTGTTCGTCCTCAGCTTCTGGATCCTCATCCTGGACATGGGCCCCTCCGGGTTCGCCGGCTCGATGGCCCTGACCATTCTGATGCTGCCCGTGATCGTCCGCTCCACCGAGGAGATGCTCAAGCTCGTACCGAACGAGCTGCGTGAGGCCTCGCTGGCGCTGGGCGTGCCGAAGTGGCGCACCATCATCAAGGTGGTGCTGCCGACCTCCATCGGCGGAATCATCACCGGTGTGATGCTCGCGGTCGCCCGCATCACGGGTGAGACCGCTCCGGTGCTGCTGCTGGTGTGGGGTTCGCCTCTCATCAACTCGGACCCCTTCGACGGCCCTCAGGCCTCGCTGCCGATGTACATCTACCAGCAGTACGCGGGCAGCGGCGGCGCCGGTGTGGCGTACGACCGGGCCTGGGCGGCGGCGCTCACGCTGATCATCTTCGTGATGATCCTGAACCTGGCGGCCCGCGGCATCGCCCGCTGGAAGGCCCCCAAGACCGGTCGCTGACGCGGCCATCCAGCGACCAGTAGTCCTTCTCGAAAGAAGCAGTGATCCCATGGCCAAGCGAATCGACATCAGCGGCCTCAGTGCCTACTACAGCTCGTTCCGAGCCATCGAGGACATCTCGATGACCGTCGAGCCCCGTTCGGTGACGGCCTTCATCGGCCCCTCCGGCTGCGGCAAGTCCACCTTCCTGCGCACCCTCAACCGGATGCACGAGGTGACACCGGGCGGCCGCGTCGAGGGCAAGGTCATGCTCGACGACGAGAACCTGTACGGCGCCGGGGTCGACCCGGTGGCGGTGCGGCGCGAGGTCGGCATGGTCTTCCAGCGTCCGAACCCGTTCCCCACGATGTCCGTCTACGACAACGTGGCGGCCGGGCTGCGCCTCAACGGCAGCTACAAGAAGTCCGAGCTGAGCGACGTCGTGGAGAAGTCGCTGAAGGGCGCGAACCTCTGGAACGAGGTCAAGGACCGCCTGAACAAGCCGGGTTCCGGGCTGTCCGGTGGTCAGCAGCAGCGGCTGTGCATCGCCCGCGCGATCGCGGTGGAGCCGAAGGTCCTGCTCATGGACGAGCCCTGCTCGGCCCTGGACCCGATCTCGACGCTGGCCATCGAGGACCTGATCGGTGAGCTGAAGGAGCGCTTCACGATCGTCATCGTGACGCACAACATGCAGCAGGCGGCGCGGGTCTCCGACCGGACGGCGTTCTTCAACCTGTCCGCGGTCGGGATGCCCGGCAAGCTCATCGAGATCGACGACACGGAGCGGATCTTCTCGAACCCGTCCGTGCAGGCGACCGAGGACTACATCTCGGGCCGCTTCGGCTGAGCGGGCCTGCCGCTCCCCGCTCCACATCGGTCTGAAGACCCCTCGCGGTGCTGCATGGCGGTGCCACCGCGGGGACCCATAGGGCCCGCCTCCCGGTCACAGGGGGGCGGGCCCGTAGGTTTTTCGCCCCCGCCGTCCCTTCCCCCCAGGTACCTGGGGGCGCGGGGAACCGCGCAACGGGGGTGGGGAGCGGAGCCCGAGGGCTCCTGGCTCCGCAGGTCCTTACAGGAACGCCACGTTCACGATCCAGAAGCTCGTCGCCGCCACCAGCGCCGCCGCCGGCATGGTGATGAACCAGCCGAGGATGATGTTCTTCGCGACACCCCAGCGCACCGCCTTCACCCGCTTCGTCGCACCCACACCCATGATCGCCGACGTGATGACATGCGTCGTCGAGATGGGCGCGTGGAAGATGAACGCCGTGGTGAACATGAGCGACGCGCCCGTGGTCTCCGCCGCGAACCCCTGCGGGGGATCCAGCTCGATGATCTTCCGGCCCAGCGTGCGCATGATGCGCCAGCCGCCGGCGTACGTACCCAGCGACAGCATCACCGCGCACGAGATCTTGACCCACACCGGAATCGGGTCGCCCGCGTCCTCGACGTCCGAGATGACCAGGGCCATCACCACGATGCCCATCGTCTTCTGGGCGTCCTGGAGGCCGTGGCCCAGCGCCATGCCGGCCGCCGACACGGTCTGCGCGATCCGGAAGCCGCGCTTCGCCTTGTGCGGGTTGGAGCTGCGGAAGAACCACATGATGACGCACATCACCAGATAGCCGACGACCAGGCCGACGACCGGCGAGATGAACATCGGGATGACGACCTTCTCCAGGACGCCGGACCAGATGACGTCGATGCCGCCCGCGAGGGCCGCGCCCACCATGCCGCCGAACAGCGCGTGGGAGGAGGAGGACGGGAGGCCGAAGTACCAGGTGGCGAGGTTCCACACGATCGCGCCCACCAGCGCGGCGAACAGGATCCACATGCCCTTGTTGCCGTGCGGCGTCTCGATCAGGCCCTGGCTGACGGTCTTGGCGACCCCGCTGCCCATGAAGGCGCCGGCGAGGTTCATCACAGCGGCCATCGCGAGCGCCGCACGCGGAGTGAGCGCACGCGTCGACACGGAGGTGGCGATGGCGTTGGCCGAGTCGTGGAAGCCGTTGGTGTAGGTGAATCCGAGCGCGACACCGATGGTCACGATCAAAGCGAAGGTGTCCATGAAGGGGTCAGGACTCCTTGACCGCGATGGTCTCCACCGTGTTGGCCACGTGCTCGAACGCGTCGGCGGCCTCTTCGAGGACGTCCACGATCTGCTTGAGCTTCAGTACCTCGATGGCCTCGTACTTGCCGTTGAAGAGCATGGCGAGCAGCTTGCGGTGGATCTGGTCGGCCTGGTTCTCCAGACGGTTGACCTCGATCCAGTACTCGGTGAGGTTGTCCATCGTGCGCAGGTTCGGCATCGCCTCGGCGGTGAGCTCCGCCGCCCGTGCCAGCACCTCGATCTGCTGCTCGACGCCCTTGGGCAGTTCCTCCACGTTGTAGAGGACGACCAGGTCGACGGCCTCCTCCATGAAGTCCATGATGTCGTCGAGGGACGACGCGAGGTTGTAGATGTCCTCGCGGTCGAACGGCGTGATGAACGAGGAGTTCAGCTGGTGGAAGATCGCGTGCGTCGCGTCGTCACCGGCGTGTTCCGCGGCCCGCATACGCTCTGCGATCTCGGCCCGGCCGGACGAGTCCGCCCCGAGCAGTTCCATCAGGAGCTTGGAGCCCGTGACGATGTTGTCCGCGGACGCGGCGAACATGTCGTAGAAGCTCGTCTCCCTGGGGGTCAGACGAAAGCGCACGTGGGGTCCTCGGATTGCTTCGGTGTAGGTCAGGCTGATGCTAGGCGCATCATCCAGCCACGGCTAACCGGCCGCCCTTCAGTGTCGCCCATCGGGCACAGTGATCAGCACAGGGTCCCGTGAGGGCATCGGCCAAGGGCCCTATACCCAGCAAAGTTCGTTACGATATACCCGGTAGGGGTATCAGTCAGCAGGAGGACGCGATGACGACCACCGAGGCCGGCGCCACGGTGCCCTCCGGGGAGAGCGCACAGACCGGTGCCGAGGCGATCGTGACGGACCACGACCGCGGGATCCACGGCTACCACCACCAGAAGGACGAGCACCTCAAGCGGCTGCGGCGGATCGAGGGCCAGGTCCGCGGCCTGCAGCGCATGGTCGACGAGGACGTCTACTGCATCGACATACTCACCCAGGTGTCCGCCTCCACGAAGGCGCTGCAGTCCTTCGCGCTCCAGCTCCTGGAGGAGCATCTGCGCCACTGCGTCGCGGACGCCGCGGTCAAGGGCGGCGCCGAGATCGACGCGAAGGTGGAGGAGGCGACGAAGGCGATCGCGCGGCTGCTGCGCACGTGACCCTCCGGGGGCGGGGCCGTCAGTACGTGCGGGGGCCGGTGTGCCGGGTGTGGGTGGGGTGTGGCCGGCCGCGCAGTTCCCCGCGCGCCTTGAGGGGCGCCTCGCAACGGGTGCCGCGAGGTCTACCTTCTGGGGCTTTTGCCGGGTTCCTCGGAGGAGTGTTCTTCGGCCACTTTGAGCACCTCGTCGATACGGTCGGGACTGAGCCGGTCCTCACGAGCGGCCGAGGCCGCGATGATCAGGTCGCCGCACAGCTCGATCTCGGCGAGGGCCACGTGGTCCTGAACTGCCGTACCGCGCGCCAGAGCCACGTGCATCACCTCTTCCTGCCGTCACCGACTTCCTAGAGTAGGGAGCGGCCCACGGACAGCGCATGGCACCAACGGACCATTTCCGGCCCCGCGCGAACAGGCCCCTCACTCGGCGATCCGCCCGGCGAAGATGTCGTCCGCCTTCGGCAGGCGTACGTCGACAGCGGCTCCGAAGTCGTACAGCAGCGTGGTGGAGGCCACAGCCACGGTGTTCTCCCGCTGCCCGTTCACGAAGCTGAACCGGTGACGGACCTTGCGGACCCGGCCCTGGTCGTCGAGGAAGACGTCGAAGGGGACCTTCGCCGTGGCGAACCCTTTCGCCGCCGCCCGCAGCGCCGCCCGGTTGCCCGCCGAGGCCGCACGCGCGGCCACCGTGAGGTCGGCGGTGCCGCGGTAGTGCCGTACGGCCGTGCCCGCGACCGACGTCCTGCCCAGGTACGTCGCCGTCCGGGCGCCCCGCAGCAACTCGGCGGCGGCGAACGGGTCGGTCGCGCCGCCGGTGACCAGGTTCCCGTCGGAGAGGGTGGCCGTGTCGACGCGTACCCACTTGTCGGCGGGTACGCCCGCGCCGCGGTTCTTCATGTAGAGCGCGCCCGGTGCGAGGAGCTCGGTGATCGGGCGGTGGTCGTCGGCGCCGGCCGGGTCCTGCGGGAGCAGCACCTTCAGCCGGCCCACCTGGTCCGCGAAGTCGTAGACACCCTCGCCGCGGATGGTCACGCGGGTGCCGCCGGTGGCCATCTCCATCGACGTACGGGCTTTGGAGGTGCCGGCACGCACCAGGTTCCCGGCGGCCCTGTGCAGTACCTCGACCGGGTCCCCGGCGGTCCGGGCGTCGTCGGAGGCCGCCGTGCCGCCCGAGCATCCGGTGGCCCCGGCGGCGCAGAGCAACAGCCCTGTCGCCGCGGCGGCCAGGGCGACCGCCCCGTCCCTGCGTTTTCGCTGCCGCTCCACCATCGCCTGCTTACCCCCAGCCGGGACGTCCTTGGGCGGGCCTCCTGTCGTTCCGCTTAACGACGGGTGGGAGGTGTTGTCACGCGGTCGGCGGGCTTGGGGAAGCGTTTACCCGGGATCAGTACCGTGGGGCGTGTGGCGCAGCAGGAAGACACAGCTCCCCCGGAACACCGGACGACGACGATCGAACGGGGCCCTTTCTGCCTGGCCCGATGCACCTGCGGCTGGAGCGGCCCGGCCCGCAGAGCCCGCAGCAGAGCCCGCACGGACGCAGAGTCCCACACAACAAAACCACACTGACCCACACAGCCTGCGCGCACTTTGGCGGGCAGCGGCGGGGGTTCGCTTTTAGGGGCGCGGGGAACGGCGCAGTCTTTTGAGGGGCGCGGGGAGCGGGCGGGGTTCGCTTTTAGGGGCGCGGGGAACGGCGCAGTCTTTTGAGGGGCGCGGGGAGCGGGCGGGGTTCGCTTTTAGGGGCGCGGGGAACTGCGCAATCTTTTGAGGGGCGCGGGGAACGGCGCGACCAGCCACAACGGACCCGCACCCGAAAACGCACCGCAGCCCACCCCCAGCCCCACCCGCCCAGCCGCACGCAGTGCTACACGCGTCGCAGAACCGCGACCAACTCATCGACAAGACCCCGATCACGCGCCTGAGTCAGCCGCACCCGCGCCGCGGCCGGAGCAAGCCACAGAACCCGATCCACCTCACTGTTGGGCACAAAAGAACCGCCCGCCACCTCCGCAGCCCAGTAACTCACCTGCTTAGGACGGCCGTTGGCCAGGTAATACACCGTCGCCAGCCCAGGCCCGGGCACACACCGATGACCGGTCTCCTCCTCGACCTCACGGACCGCCCCGGCAAGCGCATCCTCGCCCCGCTTCAGCTTGCCCTTCGGATGCGACCAGTCGTCGTACTTCGGCCGGTGGACCAGACAGACCGTCAACTCGCCGTCGACCGGCGAGCGGCGCCACAGGACGCAGCCCGCCGCGAGTACCGGATCGGTGTCCGCCGTGTTCATCGGGCGCACCGGGACTCCTCTCACACATAGGTGTCGGTGGGGCCGGTCAGGGGGTACCGACCGGTTCCCTCAGCCAGGCCCGCTGGAAGGCGAACCTGGCCGCCTCCACCTCGTGCCGCTGGTCCGCGTGGAGCACCCCGAGCGCGTACGCCGTCGCCGGGGCGATCCGCGGGGTACGGGCCGCCGACGCGGCGGCCGCCGCGGCCTCCGCCGCGTCGCGGTGCAGGTCCAGGGCCTGGCCGGTGTTCAGCAGGCGTACGTCCACGAGGACCTCGTCGCCGAACACCACCTCGCGCGCGTAACGGTGCAGGCGCAGCAGAAGGCGTACCTGGTGCCAGGGGGCGTCCTGGGGCTGCGGGGCCGTGTCGGCGGAGAGGCCGTGGACGAGGGCCTCCGAGTTGTAGGGGTGGCCCGCGGTGACCAGGGGCAGCCCGGTCACGGCGTCGCAGAGCCGTTCCTCCGCGGCGGCGGCCAGCGGCCCCAGAGCCGTACCGGACGAGGACGAGGACGCGGACGAGGCGATGGAGGCGGATGCGGAGGTGGAGGCGGATGCCGAGGCGGCCGCACTCAGCGGGACCTCGCTGGCCAGCACGGCGACGTTGTCGGCGACGGCGTGGAAGCGGGAGGAGCCCAGGGCCTGGAGCGCGGCCGAGTGGGCGCGCGTCCGCGCGAGGGTCAGCTGGCGCTCCAGGAGAGCGCCCGCCTTGGCCGCGCCGACCGTCAGCTGGCCCTTCTCCGACCGTGCCGCGGAGGAGGCGACGGCGGTCTGCGCCGGAAACACTCTCGAACCCGCTCCCACTCCCGCTCCCACTCCTGCTCCTGTCCCCGCTCCCGCCCCCGCCGTCGAGCCCGACAGCCGGTGCAGCGCCGCGAGCAGTCGCTCAAGACGGGCCCCGTACGCGTGCTCACGGGCCAGGGTGCCCGACAGCCAGGCCAGTTCGGGACGCATGCCCTCCGACCAGCCCTCGTCGAGCAGGGGCCGGAACGTGTGCAGGGTGCCGCTGATGCGGCGGGCCGAGCGGCGCAGAGAGCGCGCCGCGTCCACGGCCTCCTTCGAGCCGTTCACCGCCGCGGCGCCGCCGGTCTCGCGGTGCTGGCGCAGTGCGCGGAGGAACTCCGTGGCCTGGGCCCGGAGATAGTCCGCCAGTGCGTCCCCGGCCAGGGGTCCGGCAGTCGGATCAAGGTGTTGCTGTGCCACGCCGGCGCCTCCGGGCGTCTATGAGCATCTCCTGGACGTTGCGCAGGGGCTGGCCGTCGGCGTCGGTCGCGTGCCGGGTCCACTCGCCGTCGGGGCCGAGGTGCCAGGAGGAAGTGGTGTCGGACATGCCGGTCTCGAACAGGCGGGTGATGGCCGACCGGTGGCCCGGATCGGTGATCCTGACCAGTGCCTCGATCCGGCGGTCGAGGTTGCGGTGCATCATGTCCGCGCTGCCTATCCACACCTCGGGCTCGCCTCCGTTGCCGAAGCCGAAGACCCGGGAGTGTTCGAGGAAGCGGCCCAGGACGGACCGTACGCGGATGTTCTCGGACAGGCCCGCGACCCCCGGCCGCACCGCGCAGATCCCGCGCACCCACACGTCGACGGGCACGCCCGCCTGGGAGGCACGGTAGAGCGAGTCGATGAGTGCCTCGTCCACCATCGAGTTGACCTTGATGCGGACATGGGCGGGACGTCCCGCACGGTGGTGCTGGACCTCCTTGTTGATGCGCGCTATCAGTCCGTCGCGCAGGGACTTGGGCGCGACGAGCAGACGGCGGTACGTCTCGCGGCGCGAGTAGCCGGAGAGCCGGTTGAAGAGGTCGGAGAGGTCCGCGCCGACCTGCGGGTCGGCGGTGAGGAGCCCCAGGTCCTCGTACAGCCGGGCGGTCTTCGGGTGGTAGTTGCCCGTGCCGACGTGGCTGTAGCGGCGGAGGGTCTCGCCCTCCTGGCGTACGACGAGGGACAGCTTGCAGTGGGTCTTGAGGCCGACGAGGCCGTAGACCACGTGGCAGCCCGCCTCCTCCAGCTTCTTCGCCCACTTGATGTTGGCCTGCTCGTCGAAACGGGCCTTGATCTCGACCAGGACCAGCACCTGTTTGCCGGCCTCGGCGGCCTCGATCAGCGCGTCGACGATCGGGGAGTCGCCGGAGGTGCGGTACAGCGTCTGCTTGATGGCCAGCACGTCCGGGTCCTCGGCCGCCTGCTCCAGGAACGCCTGGACGGAGGTGGAGAAGGAGTCGTACGGGTGGTGCAGGAGCACGTCCCGTTCCCTCAGGGCCGCGAAGATGTCCGGCGCCGAGGCCGACTCGACCTCCGCGAGGTCGCGGTGGGTGCCCGCGATGAACTTCGGGAACTTCAGCTCCGGCCGGTCCAGGGCGCCGATGCCGAAGAGGCCCGTGAGGTCCAGGGGGCCCGGCAGCGGGTACACCTCGGCCTCGGAGATCTTCAGCTCCCGGACCAGCAGGTCCAGTACGTACCGGTCGATGGACTCCTCGACCTCCAGGCGCACCGGCGGTCCGAAGCGGCGCCGCATGAGCTCCTTCTCCAGGGCCTGGAGCAGGTTCTCGGCGTCGTCCTCCTCGACCTCCAGGTCCTCGTTCCGGGTGACGCGGAACGCGTGGTGCTCCAGGACCTCCATGCCGGGGAAGAGCTCCTCCAGGTGGGCCGCTATGACGTCCTCGATGGGGACGTAGCGGTCCGGGGAGGCCTCCAGGAAGCGGGAGAGCAGCGGCGGGACCTTGACGCGCGCGAAGTGGCGGTGCCCGGAGACCGGGTTCCGCACGACCACGGCGAGGTTCAGTGACAGGCCCGAGATGTACGGGAAGGGGTGCGCCGGATCGACCGCGAGGGGGGTCAGGACCGGGAAGATCTGGTGGCGGAAGAGCGTGAAGAGGCGGGCCTGCTCCTTCTCGGCCAGCTCGCTCCAGCGGACGAGGTGGAGGCCCTCGTCCGCGAGCTGGGGCGCCACGTCCTCCTGGTAGCAGGCGGCGTGCCGGGCCATGAGCTCCCGGGAGCGGGCCCAGATCATCTCCAGCACCTCGCGGGGCTGCAGGCCGGAGGCCGAGCGGGTGGCCACGCCGGTGGCGATGCGCCGCTTCAGGCCTGCCACCCGGACCATGAAGAACTCGTCCAGGTTGCTCGCGAAGATCGCCAGGAATTTCGCCCGTTCGAGGAGGGGCGTGTCCGGGTCCTCGGCGAGTTCGAGGACCCGCTCGTTGAACGCGAGCCAGCTGCGCTCCCGGTCGAGGAAGCGGCCCTGCGGGAGCTGGACGCCGTCCTGCACCGTGTCCTCGTACTCGTCGAGGTCGGCGTCGAGGTCGGGCTCCAGGTCGGAGACGTTCGCCGCCACGGTGTGCGGGCGGTGCGCGGCGATGGAGCCGACGGACGGCTGAGGGTGCTGTACCTGCGCCTTGGCATTGGGCTGGCTCATGAACCCATTCTTCCGTGCCGGGCCGGAAACAGGCGCGTCGGAGAGAGCGGGCGGGAGCGCGGCGACGAGGTGCGGGCTCCCGGTCCCCCTCTTTCGGGAGGGCTCGCGCTCCGGCGGAGGCGAGGGCTCGGGCGGGGCGGGGTTCATTGCCCGAGGGTCGCAAGCCAGTCTGAATCACTGGTTACGGAGACATGACGTGCGGGATATCGCAGGGAGGCTCCCGGGCGTCGACACCTCGGCGCGGCCGTCCAGGTCACTGTCACTGGGCCTGGACCTGGGCCTGGACCTGGACCTGGACCTGGGCCTGGGCCTGGACCTGTCACGGTCACGGTGGCTCGTCACGTCACGTCACCTGTGATGGTCACCCGTGCTGGTCACCTCTGAGGGTCGCCTGTCCGGGTGCGGTGCGTCCGGCAGGGGGTGTGAAAGTTTTTCGGGGTGCCGTGAACCGATCGGTGGGGCTCGTGCGATGAGGGGGTGTGAGGGAAACGAGAAGCGACGGAGATCTGCTGCGGGCCATCGCGGCGGACGGCGACCGGCACGCCTTCGAAGAGCTGTACCGGCGGTATGCGCCCTGGCTCGGGGCGAGACTGCGAGGTCGCTGTTCGGACGCGGGGACGGTCGACGACGTCGTCCAGGAGACGTTCCTCGCGGTCTGGCGGGGCAGCGCCCGGTACCGCTCGGAGGGGGACGTGGCCGGCTGGCTGTGGCGGATCGGCTCGCGGCGGCTGATCGACGCCCTGCGGGGCGACGGGGCCCGGGGCCGGATGCGGCAGGCGCTCGCGCGGCTGCGGCACCGGGAGGAGGCGTCGGCGGAGGAGCGCGTGCTCGCGGGGGTCGAGCACGGGGACCTCGCGGGCGCCCTGGTGAGGTTGTCGCCGGAGCTGCGCTCGGTCCTTCAGGCCACGGTCATAGACGGGCTGACCACCCGGGAGGCGGCCGTCCTTCTCGGTATCCCGCCGGGGACGGTCAAGACACGGGCCCTGCGGGCCCGCAAGCAGCTGCGGGAGGAGTTGGCATGAGCGACACGAACGAGGCCCGCGACGCGAGCGGAAAGTCCCGCGACGCGAGCGGTGAGATCCGCGAAAAGAGCGGCGAACCTCGCGACACGAGAGGTGCGATCCCCGACACGAGCGGTCTGACCTGGCACGTCGCGGACGACGACCTCCGGGCGTACGTGCGGGGCGAGCTGGCGTCGCCGATGCTCTGGTCGGCCGACACCCACCTCATGGCCTGCGCGCGCTGCCGGTCGGTACTCGCCGAGGTGAGCGACCCCGCCCCGCTGGACCGGGGATGGGAGCGGCTCGACGCCGAGCTGGACGCGCCACGGCCCGGATTCCTGGAGTCGCTGCTCGTCCGGGCCGGGGTGCCCGACCACACGGCGCGGCTGCTGGCGGCCACCCCCGTCCTGCGGCTGTCCTGGCTGGGCGCGGTCGTCGCCGTCCTGGCCATGACGGTGCTGGTGACCAACGTCGTGGAGGTGTCCGAGACACCGACGCTGTTCCTCGCCCTCGCCCCGCTGCTGCCCCTGGCCGGCGTCGCGCTGTCGTACGGTCCGGCGCTCGACCCGACGTACGAGATGGCCGTGGTGTCGCCGATGCACGGGTTCCGGCTGCTGATGATCCGGACCGTTCCCGTGCTGGCCATCGCCCTCGTCCTGAACGGCGTGGCGACGCTCGCGCTTCCCTCGTACGGACTGGCCGCCCTGGCCTGGCTGCTGCCCGCGCTCGCGCTCACCACGACCGGCCTTGCGCTGACCCCCCGGCTGGGCCCGGTCCTGGCCCCCGGCCTGGTGGGCGGGGTGTGGGCGGCCGTCCTGCTGGTCGCTCGGAACATGACCGACGGAACCCTCGCTCCGTACACGGCGCCGGGGCAGAGCGTGGCGGCCGTGGTCGCCGTGCTCGCCGCGGGGTTCTTCTACCTCAGCCGCGACCGCTTCGACTCGGCCTCCGCGCACACACCGTTCGCGGGCCCGCAGAACGGGGGTGCGGTCTGATGTCGCTCTTCCTGCGCAGGTGGCTCAAGCTCATCGGAGCCGCGCTGCTGATGACCGGTGTGGTCCTCCTCGGGGTGCTGCGCTTCGCCGTCGAGGTCTGCACGGCCCTCGCCGCTTCCTCCGGCAAGCGCCGTTCGTCCCCGTGGAGCTCGTCGTCCTCCTCCTCGGACGGGGGCGACTGCTGAGGGCCAGGCCCTCAGCCCCCGCACCCACTGTTCCTGCCCTGCCCCGCCCCGCCCCTGTTCCTGGCGCCGCTCCGGCAGCCGGACCGGTGCCGTACCCCGGTCGCCGCAGCCCCTGCCTCAGCGCCCTTCCACTCCCTCCTTCTACACCCCCCCTTCCACTTCACTGGAGCCACGTATGTCCGACCTTCCTTCGGCACCGACGGTGTCCGCCTCCGGGCTCACCCTCCGCTACGGCGGAACGGCCGCTCTCGACGACGTGTCGGTGCGGCTCGGCGAGGGCGTCACCGGACTGCTCGGTCCCAACGGGGCGGGAAAGACCAGCCTGCTGCGGGTCCTGGCCACCGCCGTGCCGCCGGACAAGGGGGCGTTCACGGTGCTCGGCCACGACCCGGGCACGACGGCAGGGCGGCAGGAGGTGCGGCGTGTGCTGGGCTATCTGCCGCAGACACCCGGTTTCCACCCGGACTTCTCGGCCTTCGAGTTCGTCGACTACGTGGCGATCCTCAAGGAGCTGACGGACCGCGCCGCCCGGCACCGCGAGGTGCGGCGCGTCCTGGACGCCGTCGCGCTGTCCGACGTCCGGAGCAAGCGCATCAAGAAGCTCTCCGGCGGGATGCGCCAGCGGGTCGCGCTGGCCGCCGCCCTCATCGGCGACCCCGGCTTCCTGGTCCTCGACGAGCCGACCGTCGGGCTCGACCCCGAACAGCGCATGCGCTTCAGGGAGCTGATCGCCAAGGCGGGGGAGGGGCGGACCGTTCTGCTCTCCACCCACCAGACCGAGGACGTCGCGATGCTCTGCCACCGCGTGATCGTCATGATCGCCGGCCGCGTCCGCTTCGAGGGCACCCCGGCCGAGCTGACCGCGTGCGCGGCGGGCCGGGTGTGGAGCAGCACCGAACGAGACCCGGGCGCCTGGGCCGGCTGGCGCACCGGAACGGGCTCCTTCCGCAACGTCGGCGAACCCCCCGAGGGCGCCGACCTGCTCGAACCGACCCTGGAGGACGGCTACTTGCTCACCCTCGACCAGGACTCCTCGGAGGTGGCCGCATGAGCACCGCCCTGGAGGCTCCCACCCGGACCGCCGGTCCATCGCACGCGCCACGCCCCTGGGCGGCGGTGTTCGCCCTCGCCCGCTTCGAGGCACGCGAACTGCGCATGATCGGCTCCGTCCTCGGCGTGGCGGTCCTGTACGTCGTCTGGGTCGGGTACGAGATCACGCGCCAGGGCGACTTCCCGGTGCTCCAGGACGTCGACCGGGACACGCAGCTCATGCCGCTGCTGGTCGGACTCGTCGTCATGATGGGCGTCAACCGCGCCGTCCTGCGCTCCAGGCGGCGGGGCACGGACCGCCACTTCGACGTCCTGGTCGTCGAACCCTGGCGGCGTACGGCGGCCCATGTGCTGTCCGTCGTCCCGGTGGCGCTGTTCACGGCGGTGTGCGTCGCCGTCCAGTTCGGCTGGGCGGCGTTCAGGCCGGGCGCGGTCGGCACCGGTTCACCCGCGGAACTGGCCGTCGGGCCGCTGACGGTCCTGCTGTTCGGCACGGTCGGTGTCCTGCTCGCCCGGGTGTTCCGCTCCTTCTTCGCGGCGCCGCTCGCCCTCGTCCTCCTCTTCTTCTTCGGGCAGATCTTCGTGACGGCCTCGTCCCCCGCCGACTGGACGAGCTGGCTGGGCCCCGTCGTCATCGAGCCCGGATCCACCCCGTTCCCCTCCGGCATGCTGGGCCGCCCCGCCGCCTGGCACGCCCTGTATCTCATCGGGCTCATCCTGTTCGTGGCCGCTCTGGCGGTACTGGTCAGCGGCGGACGTACGACGCTCGCCAAGGCCGCCGTCGCGGGATCGCTCGCCCTCACCCTGGTGGGCGGGGTCGGCCAGGCCGGCGGCACCCCGGCCGCGGCGCTGGCCGCCCGCGAACTGGGGTCGGCCAGCCCGGAGAAGGTCCGCTCGTGCGTCGAGCACGGCAGGTCCTCCTACTGCGCCTTCCCCGAGTGGACGAACCGCACCGAGGACTGGGCCGCCGTGGTCGACCGCGTCCAGAAGCTCGCGGGCGGCAGAGCCGATACCGAGCGGCTGACCGTGGACCAGCGACTCGACGCCCGCAACGGGCTGGAGTCCGACACCCTGATCGCCCCGTCCGCCGAGCCCGGCCATGTGTCCGTCGGCACGGAGTGGGGCGGCAACCGCGTCCCCGAGTTCGCCGTCGCCGTCGCGTCGGTGCTGGTGGTGGGCGACGAGAAGGCGGCCAGCCGGATATGCGACGCCCGGGTGGTGCCGATCATGTGGATGGCACTGCGCGGGGCGTCCGACCCGATGGGCTCACTCCGTGACGTCCGCCTCGACGACAGCGACTCGGGCCCCGCCATCGTCCTGTCGCCCACGGAGACCTTCAGCATGAACGCCGAACAGACCCGGATCGTGGCGGAGTTGCTCCGCAAGCCGCGCTACGACGTGGCCGGCAAGGTGGAGGCGAAGTGGGCCGAGCTGACCTCGCCCAGGACGTCGATCGAGCGAGTGGCGGAACTGCTGGGCGTACCGGCAGCGGCCAAGACGAAGACGGCCTCGGACGCCTCCGGCGGCGAGGACGGTGACTCGTGCGACAACGAGGACGAGGAGTGACGGTCATGACGCGCGCCCTGCTCCCACCCGTGTGGCGGGCGCTGCCCAGGCGGGCGCTCGTGGGCGCCGCCGCCGTGGGGCTGCTGCTGGCCGGCATCCCGCGGATGCAGTCAGGGCCGCCCGATCCCTTGCTCGCTCTCTACTCCCTGCGGGCCGCAGCGCTCGTCTTCGCCCTCGGCCTGGCGTTCCTGCTGGACGACCCGGCCCGGCACATCACCTCGTCGGTACCGACCCGCCGCCCGCTGCGTGTCGCCCTGCGCGTGGCGCTCGTGGCCCCGGGGGCCGCGCTCTGCTGGACGGCGGCGCTGCTCCTGGTCCCGTCCTCGGTACGTCCGCCGGCCGGCGCCCTCACCCTGGAGGCGGCCACCACAGCGGTCCTGGCCCTTACCGCGGCGGCCCTGGCGATCCGCCGCGTCCACGTCACGGAGCCGGGAGCAGCGATATCGACCGCCCTGCTCGTCACAACGGCGATCACGTTCCTCCTGCTCCCCCACGACTGGGACCTGCTGGTAACCCCCACAGACCCCCGCTGGCCCGCCACCCACACCCGCTGGACCTGGCTACTACTGGCAGCAACCCCCCTGGGAGCAAGAGCCTGCATGGAACCCCCACGAACAAGACCACGCATCCTCAGCCACTAAGGACCACGGGGCTTGGCTTTTCAGGGGCGCGGGGAACGACGCAGTGTCTTGGCTTTCTGGGGGCGCGGGGGAAACGGCGCAGCGTCTTGTGCTTTTAGGGGCGCGGGGAACGGCGCGCTCAGCCGTCACGGCCCGCACTTTCCCAGCGGCTTCAGCCTCGCTCTTCCAGGGGCGCGGGGGGAACGGCGCAGCGTCTTGTGCTTTTAGGGGCGCGGGGAACGGCGCGCTCAGCTCTCACGGCCCGCACTTTCCCAGCGGCTTCAGCCCCGCTCTTCCAGGGGCGCGGGGGGAAATGGCGCAGTGTCTTGTTGCTTTTAGGGGCGCGGGGAACGGCGCGCTCAGCCGTCACGGCCCGCACCTTCCCAGCGGCCTCAGCCCCGTTCCTCCAGGGGCGCGGGGAACTGCGCGACCAGCCACGACGCACCCGCAGTCGAATCCCGGCCCAAGCCCCGCAGGGCCCTTCAGGACTCCGTCCGATACATCAGATCCGTCTCGTACGTGACGAACCCCAGCCGCTCATAAACAGCAACCGCCGCCAGATTGTCCGCATCGACATACAACATCGCATCCGGCACCCCCACCCCCGCCAAATGCCGAAGGCCAACCGTGGTGAGGGCCTTCCCCAGCCCACCCCCCTGCGCATCGGGCCGCACCCCGACGACATACACCTCGCCGAGCCCCTCCGCCGCATGCACCTTCGTCCAGTGGAACCCGACCAGCTCCCCGCCCCGGAAGGCGAGGAAGAACCCGGCCGGATCGAACCACGGCTCCCCCTTCCGGTCGTCGAGGTCCCGCTGGGAGAGCGACCCCTGCTCGGGATGGTGAGCGAAGGCCGCGGCGTTGGCGGCGAGCCACGCCGCGTCGTCCTGACCGGGCACGAAGGTCCGTACGGAGACACCGTCGGGCAGCCTCGGCTCGGGCAGGCCGAGGTCCGCCAAGGACCGCCGCATCTGCCGCAGTTCGCGGAAGAGCGTCAGCCCGAGCACCTGCGCGAGATGCCGCGCGGCCGGATGCCCCCCGTGCGCCCACACCCGCAGCCGCTTGCCGGACTCGGCAAGGAGCGCGGTGCCCAGCGCCCGCCCGTGCCCGTGCCCGCGGTGCTCCGGGTGGACGACCAGCTCGGCGGCCGGCGCCTCGACCGGGTCGGTGTCCTCCAGCTGCGCGTACCCCACGAGCCGGCCCTCGGCGCTCAGCAGGAGATGCCGGATCCCGTCCCGCGCCTCCCCGCGCAACCGCAGCCGGCCCTGCTCGGACACCGCCTGCTGTCCGTCGGCCAGGGCGGCCGCGGCGAGGAGCGCGAGCACGGACTCGGTCCGCTCGGGGCTCAGCGCGGTGAGGACGTCGATGGAACGGGCCGTGGGGTTACCGCCCTTGCCGAGCGAGGCCGAGAGCCTGCGGGCAGCCGGTGCGGTGTCGTCGCTGGTCATGGTTACGAGGGTACGGCGGCCACGGAGTACGAGGGCGCGGCGCTCACGCAATGCCTGCCACGGCACGGTGTGTCCGTTTCATGCCGAAGTACCCCTGACGGCAACCAGCCCGTAACCCCGAACCCCCTGTCGCGCTACGCGCGTTGACTCTAGGCTGCGCCGGGACGAGGCCCACGTATCAGCCGACCCACAGGGGGGCACATGTCAGCCACACCTCAGCCGTACCGCCGCAGACGCCGCACCACCCGCCTCCTCGCGGCGGCCGCGGGCGTCGCCACCGTCGGTGTCCTGGTCGCGGCGGTGCCGCCGGCCGTGGGTGCGTCGGGCGAGTCGACGAAGAACTCCGGCCGGCAGCCCGGCCACCAGCACCAGCAGGGCCGTTACCAGGACGTCCAGCTGCTCTCCTTCAACGATCTGCACGGCAACCTGGAGCCGCCGGCCGGCTCCTCAGGCCGGGTCACCGAGATCCAGGAGGACGGCAGCACCAAGACGATCGACGCGGGCGGCGTCGAGTACCTGGCGACGCATCTGCGCCAGGCCCGCGAGGGCAACAAGTACTCCGTCACCGCGGCGGGCGGCGACATGGTCGGCGCCTCCCCGCTCATCTCGGGGCTGTTCCACGACGAGCCCACCATCGAGGCGCTGAACAAGCTCGACCTCGATGTGACGAGCGTCGGCAACCACGAGTTCGACGAGGGCGCCAAGGAACTGGGCCGCCTGCAGAACGGCGGCTGCCACCCCACGGACGGCTGTTACGTGGCGGGCGAGAAGTTCGAGGGCGCCGACTTCCCGTACCTGGCGGCGAACGTCCTCGACGAGAAGACCAAGAAGCCGATCCTCAAGCCCTACTGGGTGTGGAAGAAGAACGGCGTCAAGGTCGGCTTCATCGGGGTGACCCTGGAGGACACCCCGGGTGTCGTCTCCGCCGAGGGCGTGAAGGGCCTCAAGTTCAAGGACGAGGTCGAGACGATCAACAAGTACGCCAAGGAGCTGGAGAAGCAGGGCGTCAAGTCGGTCGTCGCGCTGATCCACGAGGGCGGGCTCCCGGCCTCGTCGGCGTACAACTACGACTGTGACTCACCCGGTGGCGGCGACGGCATCTCCGGCCCCATCGTGGACATCGCCAAGAACGTCACGCCGAAGGTCGACGCGCTGGTCACCGGCCACACCCACGCGGCGTACGCGTGCACGATCGACGACCCGTCGGGCAAGCCCCGCACGGTCACCTCGGCGGCGTCCTTCGGGCGGCTCTACACCGACACGACGCTGACGTACGACCGCCGGACCGGTGACATCGCCCGGACCGCCGTCGCCGCCGCGAACCACGTGGTGACGCGCGAGGTGCCGAAGGCCCCGGACATGACCGAGCTGATCGCCAAGTGGAACACCCTCGCGGCGCCGATCGGCGACAAGCCGATCGGGTACATCTCCGCCGACATCTCCAGCGCGGGCACCGAGTCGCCGATCGGCGACCTGATCGCGGACGCGCAGCTCGCGTACGGCAAGGAGCTGGACCCGGAGACCGACCTCGCGCTGATGAACCCGGGCGGTATCCGGGCGCCCCTCACCTACGCGGCCTCGGGCGCGGAGGGCGACGGCGTGGTGACGTACGCGGAGGGCTTCACCGTGCAGCCGTTCGCCAACACCGTGAACCTCCAGGACTTCACCGGCGCCCAGGTCGTACAGGTGCTCAAGGAGCAGGTCAGCGGTGTGAACGCGGCCTCGCCGAAGGTGCTGCAGATCTCGTCGGGCCTCACGTACACGCTGGATCTGACGAAGAGCGGCGCCGACCGTGTCGTCACCGACTCGGTCGAGCTGAACGGCGCCGCGATCGACCCGGCCGCCACCTACCGTGTCGCGACGAACAGCTTCCTCGCGGGCGGCGGAGACGGCTTCACCACCCTGGGTCAGGGCACGGGCGACCTGGTGGGCGACGACGACCTCGCGGCCCTGGAGAAGTACCTGCTGGCCAATTCGTCGGCGTCGGCCCCGCTCGCGCCGCCCGCGGCGGACCGGATCACGATCGTCCAGTAACCGCGTGACGCCTGGAACCGCGTGACCGTCCGGCTCGGCGACCGTCCGGCTCGGCGACCGTCCGGCTCGACGACCGTCTAGCCGGACGACCCGTCGTCGTCCGGCGGGCGGTGCGGCAGTCGGCCCCCATGCTCCAGATTCCGTTCTGGTGGCGTGGGGGCCGAGCCATGTGCGGGCGGGACCACGGGGGTGTGTGCCGCCGAGCCGAGGAGCGCCAGTTTGTCGGCGTCGGCGGTGCCGGGGTCGGGGTGGTAGACGACGAGCATGACGCCCTCGGTGCCGGTGACGAGGAGCTTCTCCCGGTTCAGTCGGAGCTCGCCGACCTGCGGGTGGTTGAAGGGCACGGCGACCGCGCCGCGCCGGGGCCGTACGTCGTGCCGGGCCCACAGCTGCCGGAAGAGCGGGCTGGCCAGGGACAGCTCGCCGACGAGTTCGATGTACCGCGGATCGTCGATGTCGGTGCCCACCGCCTCCCGGAAGCTGGCGACGAGGCCGGCCGCGAACGCCTCCGCGTCGGGGTGGAACAGATCCTGTTCGCCGGGGTCGAGGAACATGTCCCGCAGCCGGTTGGCACCGGTGACCAGACGCGGCGAGAGGGCCGTGGCCAGCGGATTGACGGCGAGTACGTCGAGATAGCGGCCCTCGATGAACGCGGGCAGCGGCAGCATCGCCACCAGGGCGGCCGTGCCGGCCGGGACGGTCTCCTTGCGCAGCCGGCGCCGACGGCGAGGCCTGTCCGCGGCGAGGCTGAGCAGATACGCGTGGGAGACGTCGTCGAGGCGCAGGACGCGGGCGAGGGATTCGAGGACCTGCGTCGACGGCCTGCGGTCCCGGCCGCGCTCCAGCCGCAGGTAGTAGTCGGCGCTGATCCCGGCCAGCATCGCGACCTCCTCGCGGCGCAGCCCCGGCGCCCGCCGTACGCCCACGACGGGGATGCCCGCCTCCTCGGGGGAGACGAGGTCGCGGCGGGCACGCAGGAACGCGCCCAGCAGGTTCGGCGGGTTCGGCTCGTCGCTCGTGGCCATGGCTCCACGGTAGGCCGTGAAGATCGGTGCGGAGGGGTGCCAGAGGGGGCCCTGTCGCTCCCCTGTCTGACGGGAGCCCTGGCGGGGGCGGGTGATCGGCCGGATCGTGGGTTCAGGGTTTCCTCGCCCCGCCGCCCCTGCCCCTACCCTTCCCGCCCCGTCCCTTCTGGGGGCTGCGCCCCCGGACCCCCGCATCGGAGTGCCTCCGATGACCCCCACGTCCCCCTCACCCTCACACTCCCCTTCTCCCTCCCCTTCTCCCTCCCCCTCTCCTCTCGCGCTGGTCACCGGAGCGTCGTCGGGGATCGGCAAGGCGTTCGCGGAGCGGCTGGCCAAGGACGGTTACGGCCTGATCCTCGTCGCACGGAGGCGCGAACGGCTCGAAGAGCTGGCGGCCTCCCTCCCCGCCACCGATGTGGAGGTCGTGTCCGCCGACCTGTCGACCGACGCGGGCATCGACACCGTGGCCGGGCTGTGCGCGGACCGGCCGCTGACGACGCTCGTCAACAACGCCGGTGTCGCGCACTACATGCCGTTGGCCCAGCTGCCCGCGGTGAAGGCGCGCGAACTGGTCAACGTCAAGGTGACCGCGCCGACGATGCTGACCCGCGCGGCCCTGCCCGGCATGATCGAGCGCGGTACGGGGACGGTCGTGAACATCGCCGGAATGCTGGCCTTCTCGGGACCCGCCACCCAGCAGGCGGGCCGCGCGGTCTACGCCGGAACGCTGGCCCACGCGGTCGCCATGTCGCAGACCCTCCACGCGGAACTGGCGGGGACGGGCGTGAACGCGCACGTCGTCTGCCCCGGACTCGTGGCCACCGAGTTCCACGAGGTCCAGGGCATCGACCTGTCGGCCGTCCCCCGTATGTCCCCGGAGGACGTCGTGGCCGCCGCCCTGGCCGGTATCGAACTGGGCGAGGTCGTCAGCGCCCCCGGCGTCGAGGACTACGGCCTCCTCACGACCGTGTTCGAAGCGGACCTCGCCGCGTTCGAGGGCCAGAGTCCCCAGCTCGCGTCCCGCTACCGGACCCACTGACTTCCGTGGCTCGCGGGACATGACACCGGGCGGCCGTGCTCGCGGCGGCGTCAGTAGCGGCGCCGGGGCTCCACGTCGACGACGTCGTACCCCGGGTCGTTCGAGGGCTGCCCGCCGTCGTATCCGCCGTCGTATCCGCCGTACCCCGACGGGCCGCCGCCCCCGCTGTATCCGCTGTACCCGCCGTACCCCGACGGGCCGCCGGGTCCGGCGTTGACGATGTTCACGCCGCCGGAGACGTAGGCATTACCCATCGGCGCGGGGTCCGCGTACCCCCTCTCGGGTGACGCCGACCTGCGTCCGTCATCCAGTGCGTAGGGTTCGCCGACCCACTGTGTCGGATTCCGGTCCATGTGACGGCTTTCGCTGTTGGCCGCCCGCGAGCCACCGTTGCACCCCTTGCACAGGACACGGAGATTGGTCGTGTGGTTCGCCGCCGCCCTGGCGTCCGTCAGCCTGATCCCCGTGGCCAGGCGGTAGACGTTGTCCGCGACCGGCACCGGCCAGTCGTCGATGGGATCCACACTGCGGTGCACGTAGGCGAGGATGCCCTCTTTGTGGTCGATCTCGTACCAGTTGTCCTTCTTCGCCTTTTTGGCGACCCTCTTGCTGAATACCATTTTCTGGCATTTCTGACATGCGTAGCGGTTGGCCTGTGCGCTTGAGCTGTACTCGCTGTACGTACTCGCCAGGACCGCGTCCTCGACCCCCGGCAGCCAGGTGAGTTCGTTCCGGACGCCGTTCCACAGCTGCTCGCCCTGCGGTCCGCGTGTCGGCAGTGGGGCACGCCGCGCCTGGGTCATCGGGTCATCTCGATCGCGTCTGCTGCTCGACGTACCGGCGCGGGTGCTCCCGTGCGTGCGCGGCCTCCGCCCGGCCTCGATACGGTCGCTGTCCTGCTGGGTGTGGCGCCGCTCCGACCGTCGGCTGGACAGACCGAAGACTCGCTGGACCGGCGCCGCGCCTGCCGAAGCCTCGGCGGGTGCGGCACTTGACGAGATCAGCCGCTGGAGCCCGGCCGAAGGCGCGCCGGCGTTCTCCATGGCGGCGGCCTGCCGCTCCTCGGGTGAGTGCGGGTCCGATACGCTCAGCCCGTTCCCGTTGTCGTGGCCCGAGACGGGCCCGGCCGCCTGTTGGAAGGTGTGCGCCACCTCGTGCAGCACCTTTGACCGCGTCATGGCGCCGTCGAACACCATGTGAGTGCCCGAGGTGTACGCCTCGGCCCCGACTTCCTGGGCGGACTGACGGGCCGACGCGTCGGTGTGCACCCGCAGGTGCGACAGGTCCACGCCGTAGACCGACTCCGCCTCCTTGCGCATCGGGCCGTCGAAGCGGGTGCCGGGCGTGCTGATGACATTCGTGACGGACGAGCGCTGCACCGACGGTGTGTGCCCACACCCCTGACCGCATCCCGCGCCGTGCCGGCCCTGCTGGTCCTGGTTCTTCTCCTGCTTCTTGTCCTGCTTCTTGTCCTGGGCGATCCGCTGGACGACAGCCGCGTTGCCTGCCGTCCCCTGAAGTGCCAGCGCCTGCATGGGCGTCAGGGCTCTGCCCGCCGAGAGGGCCCCCTGGCCGATGTGCGTACGGTCGGTGATCGCAGGTCGTTCCGACTGATCAGGAGCCCGGCCCCGACCGGCTTCGCGCCGCTTGCGCATACGTTGTTCGCCTCCTCACACAGACGTTTCGCCTGTGTCATTTCTGGCGCAACGATGCAGGTTCTCGGATTGCGTTCGCATCGGTGAGAGTCGCCTATTCCTCCGGGCGCCCGGAGTGTCGGCTCCTGCCAGGCCGCTCCCTGCCGTGCGGTGATCGCTTCCCCCGTCGCGTTCGGCTCGGCCTCAGGCGGTGGGGGTCCAACCGGCCAGCCAGTCCGCGACCTCCTGGCCGGTGGCCTGGGCGTCGGTCAGCTGCGGACGGTCGCTGCTCGCGGCGCCCGACCCGGGGCCGGTGTTCTTGTACTCCGCGAAACGGTCGTCCTTCCAGGAGAAGCCACCCATGTCGATCCACGGGGTCGACCTGATCGCGGCGCTCAGCGTGGTGTCGCGAACCGTGGCCTGTGGGTCGAGGGTCGCGTCGCCGCCCGCGTGCCAGTTGCGCCCGAGGTAGAAGGTCCCGGCGGACACGTCACCGTTCACGGCCGAGCGGTTGATGAGGAAGCCCTTGCGGTCGGCCGCCGTGCTGGGGGCGACGATGTAGCCCGCCGAGGAGCCGTCCCAGCGCTTCTTCAGGGTGATCACGGACTTGTCGATCACGGCGGACGCGCGGCCGAAGATGAAGTCGACGTTGCCGACGACGTAGGAGTTGCTCATGTAGACACGGCCGAGCTTCTCCTTGGCGGCGGTGTCGAGGAGCAGGGTGTCCTGGTCGCCCTCGGTGATGATGCTGTCGAGGAAGACCTGGTCGGCGGCGGTGCGCAGGGCAACCGCCTGGTGACCGCTCAGGCCCTGGTTGGCGGCCTCGTCGAAGTCGTTGGAGATCGTGAGGTTACGGGCCTGGAAGTCGTCGGCCTCCACGGCGACGGTGGCGCTGCCGCTGGTCCCGTACGTGCCGCCGCCGGGCTTCGCCGTACCGGCCGCGTTGTTGTAGACGATGACGGTGTCCTTACGGCTGCCGCCGGTGCCCCGGATGGTCACATGCGGCTTGTTCGACGGGACCTTGACCAGCTCGCGGTACGTGCCCGGCGCGAGGGAGATCACGACCCGCGAGGGGTTGTTCGCCGGCACGGCGTCCACGGCGGCCTGGACACTGGCGAACATGGCGCTGCCGTCCTCGGCGACGGTGAGGTCGGTGACGGCGCTGCTCGCGGCGGTCGCGGTGCCTGCCGTGGCCGCGGTGGAGGCGACCAGGGCCAGCGGTACGGCGAAGGCCACGGCGGTTCTCCGCCTACGGGGGTGGGCCTTGCTGCGGTTCACAGTCACGGGCGGCTTCCGTTCGTGTGGGGGGTGGGGGTGCGGTGGTCGGTTGGGGGTCGCCGCTCGCGGGGGAAAGGTTGCCGGTCCCGATGCGCGCGCCCCGGCTGACCGCGACGCGGATTGCGTCTCCCAGGCATTCGGTCGCCCTGGTGAGCGCGAACCGCACGGCGTACTCACCCGCCTCGGCGTCGTCGAGCACGGCTCTGGCTCCCAGGAGGACCTGTTCACCGGAGTCCAGTTGCGCCGCCTCCAGATCGTCGGCGAGCAGGGAGAGCCGGCTCCGGTCGCTGTCGGTGCTCAGGTAACAGGGCTTGCCCTCAGGGGTCGTCCACGGCAGCAGACGCAGCGCCCCCATCATGCGGACACCTCCAGGTCACGGAGGTAGGGGCGCACGAGAGGCGTGTCCCACTCGAAGCCGCCTGCTTGGAGAGCGAGTTGGCAGCGGCACATCGGTGTGACGGTTGGGGTGGGTACGGCGGGCGCGGCTCGGTGCCGCCCCCGGGCGGGCAGCAGGACGCGCAGCAGTAACTCGCAGAACCACGTGACGAGTTCACCCATGACGGGTGCTCCTTCGGGTGAGAGAGGGGTGCTTGACGAGCGGTTGTCACCGTTCGTGTCGCAATCGTCACCGACCGGATCTACGCTGCGGAAGAGGCTGGGCGTTGTCTGGGCGCCCTGACAACGGTGAGGGGTGACATGGGGGAACTTGTTGACGGGGGAGCGGGTTCGGGACTCGCGGGGCTGGGGCGGACTCTCCGGTTTCTGAGGGAGACGGCCGGAAAGTCGCTGGGGCAACTGGCCCAGGAGACGGCGTACGACAAGAGCTATCTGAGCCGCCTGGAAGCGGGAAAGCGACTGTCCAAGATGACGGTCATGGAGAACCTGGACCGCTACTACGAGTCCGGCGACCTGCTGGTCCAGCTCTGGAAGGTGGCGCGGCACGACGCGTTCAAGGACAAGTACAAGGAGTTCATGGCGCTGGAGGCGACTGCGCGGGTGATGCACCTCTTCACACCGGGAGTGCCTGGACTGGTGCAGACCGAGGAGTTTGCCCGCGAGCTGTTGTCTGGTGCCCAGGCAACAGCGAGCAACACCGAGGAAGTAGAGGAACAGGTGGCTGCACGTATGGGGCGGCAGCTTCTATTACGACGGGACCCGGCGTGCAACGTCCGCTTCATCATTGACGAGTACGCGTTTCGGCGTTCTGCGGCCACCGCGAAGACCTGGGACGACCAACTGCTTCACCTTGAGGCCGTGGCCATGTGGCCGAACGTTGTCCTGCAGGTGCTCCCCTTCGATACCGGAGTACATCACCTCATGGATGGATCACTGACCCTGTTGTGGCAGAAGGACGGAAGCGCTGTTGCCTACAAGGAGGGCAACGGGGACGGCGAGTTGATCGACGACTTGGAGGATGTCCTGCGCCACCGCTTGTCCTACGATCGGTTCCGAGACTTGGCGCTGCCCCCGTCGGACTCGCTGATGTTCATCAGGGGCGTACTGGAGGAACACAGGTCATGAAGCACACCCCTGACCTCAGCACCGCTGCCTGGCGCAAGTCGAGCCACAGCGATGGGGGAGCGAACAACTGCGTTGAGGTGGCCGACGGTTACCCGGGCCTCGTGCCGGTGCGTGACAGCAAGGTCCCCGACGGCCCGGCGGTCGTGTTCGGCGCGTCTTCGTGGGCGTTGTTCGTGAGCGGAGTGGAGGAAAAGGCGTGACTCCTGACCTGAGCGGTGCGGCCTGGCGCAAGTCGAGCCACAGCGACGGCGGGGACAACAACTGCGTCGAGGTCGCCGACAGTTACCCCGACCTCGTCCCCGTTCGCGACAGCAAGACCCCGGCCGCCCGGCCCCTGGTCTTCTCGGGGGCCTCCTGGGCCGTGTTCGTGGGCGGCGTCAAGCGGTCCGTGGGTGTGCGCGCCCTCGCGTGAAGCGAGCCGAGAGCGGCATCTCTAGTCCAGCGCGGGCGGCGGGGTAGGGGCCCCCGGCAGTCGGATCGTCGCGACCGTGCCGCCGCCCTCCGCCGGGCCCAGCGTCACCTCGCCGCCCGACTCCTGGACCGTGCGGGCCACGATGGACAGGCCGAGGCCGGAACCGGGGAGCGCCCGTGCGTTCGGGGAGCGCCAGAAGCGGTCGAAGACGTGCGGGAGTTCGTCGGCGGGGATACCCGGGCCGTGGTCCCGTACGGTCAGCTCGCCCTGCTTGAGCACGACGTCGATCGCGCCGCCCTCGGGGCTGAACTTCACCGCGTTGTCGAGGATGTTCACGATCGCCCGCTCCAGCGCGGTCGGCTCCGCCCGTACGAACCAGGGGTGCACGTCCGCCGTGATCGTCAGCTCCGGGCCGCGCAGCCGGGCCCGCCGCAGGGCCGACTCCACGGTGTCCTGCAACGCCACCACCGGCACCCGGTCGGCCGGGGTCCCCGTGTCCGACCGCGACAGGGTCTGCAGATCGCCGATCAGCGCGGCCAGTTCGGTCATCTGCGCCGTCACCGAGGCGAGCAGCGCCTTGCGGTCCGCCGGGGGGATGGGCCGGCCCGTCTCCTCGCTGCGGGTGAGCAGCTCGATGTTCGTACGCAGCGACGTGAGCGGGGTACGCAGCTCGTGGCCCGCGTCGGCGATCAGCTGCTGCTGCAACTCGCGGGAGCTGGCCAGCGACGCCGTCATCGAGTTGAAGGAACGGGAGAGGCGGGCGATCTCGTCCTCGCTCTCCTCCTCCACGGGGATCCGCACGGAGAGGTCCTCGGTGCGGGCCACGTGCTCGACCGCCTCGGTGAGCTTGTCGACCGGACGCAGGCCCGCGCGGGCCACCGCCAGCCCGGCGGCCCCGGCGCCGAGCACCCCGATGCCGGAGACGAGGAGCAGGATGAGCGCGAGGTCGTTGAGGGTGTCCTGGGTGTTCTTCAGCGGGAGGGCGACGAGCAGACCGGCCTTGGACGAGGCCTGCGTGCTGGGGCCGGTGACGGTCAGCCCCGTCACGACCATGACGCGTACGTCGGTGTCGTCCGAGTCGGTGCCGTTGCGGAAGACGCTCCGCGGGGGACTCTCCTCCCCGATCACGTCCTTGTCGCCCTGGGTGGCCTCGACCGTGCCCATGGAGAACGGCAGGACGCAGGCCGTCCCGTTCTCCATGACCAGCTCGAAGTAGGCGGTGCGCGGCGGGCCGGTGTCGTTGTCGCCGTTCAGCGGAGTCGGCGACTGCGAGCAGTTCGAGACCGCGTCCTGGGCCTGGGCCTCGATGCCCCTCATCGCCAGCGTCTTCTGGAGGTCGTTGTCCAGCTGCTCGATCAGTTTGCCCTGCACGATGAACCAGCACGTCACCGAGACCGCCGCCACCGCGAACGCCACCGCCGCGGCCACCAGCAGGGACAGCCGCGCCCGGATCGGCAGCGCGGTGAAACGGCGTACGACGCCCTTCACTCCGCCCCGCCCGACCGGAGCACGTACCCCACACCCCGCACCGTGTGGACGAGGCGCGGCTCGCCGCCCGCCTCCGTCTTGCGGCGCAGGTACATCACGTACACGTCCAGCGAGTTGGAGCTCGGCTCGAAGTCGAAGCCCCAGACCGCCTTGAGGATCTGCTCCCGGGTGAGGACCTGGCGCGGATGGGCCAGGAACATCTCCAGCAGCGTGAACTCGGTACGCGTCAGCTCGACGGCCCGCCCGGCCCGCGTGACCTCCCGGGTCGCGAGGTCCATGCGCAGGTCGCCGAAGGTGAGCGCGTTGTCCGCCGGGACACCGACCGCCGCGGCGGCGTACGAGCTGCGCCGCAGCAGTGCCCGTACCCGGGCGAACAGTTCGTCCAGCTCGAACGGCTTGACCAGGTAGTCGTCGGCGCCCGCGTCGAGCCCGGTGACCCGGTCGCCGACCGTGTCACGGGCGGTGAGCATCAGGATGGGTGTCGTCGTGCCCGCGCCGCGCATCCGGCGGGCGGCGGTCAGGCCGTCCATCCGCGGCATCTGGATGTCGAGGACGACCAGGTCCGGCTGGTACGCGACGGACTTGTCCAGGGCGTCCGCGCCGTCGACGGCCACCTCGGTGTCGTACCCCTCGAAGGCGAGACTGCGCTGGAGTGCTTCGCGCACGGCCGGCTCGTCGTCGACGATCAGGATGCGCTGCGGTTCACGGTCGCCTTCGGCGGGGCTGGCGGGGCTCATCGCGGTCAGTTCCTCGGGTGCGGTGGGACGTGGGCGGGGCGCTTTCAGCCTCGCACGTTTCCGGGTCGTTCTCGTAGCGCCGCCGGGCCCGGAAGCCGGGAGGGGCCCGGGAAACGGAGGGGCCAGGGAGCGGTCAGCCTCGTACGGCGATCAGCTTCGTACGGTACGGCGGGTGCGGGCGGCGGTGGCGCCGCGGCGGGCGGTGCCGCGCGGAGCCCGCGCCGTGGCCGTCTCGGGCGCGCGGGGCGTCGGCGCGTGCAGCTCGTGGGCCACCGCGAGCGCCAGGGGCAGCCCTGCCGGGTCGGCGCCCGCGAGGGTGTGGGACACGGTCCTGATCTGCATGACGGCCTCCGCGGTCTGGGGTCTGGGGTCCGGGGTCTGAGGTCCGGGGTCTGAGGTGGGTCGGTCGGGTCCGGCGGAAGCGCGCTCGTCGCTCAGCTGTCGGAGCCGCCGGCCCGCAGCGAGGCCAGGTCGGCCTTGACGGTGTTCACCGGGATCGCGAAGCCCAGTCCGACGCTGCCGGCGGTCGACGAGGACGAGGAGTCCGTGGCGGCCGAGTACATCGCGGAGTTGATGCCGATGATGTTGCCGTTCATGTCGATCAGCGCGCCGCCGGAGTTGCCCGGGTTGAGGGACGCGTCGGTCTGCAGCGCCTTGTACGTCGTCGTGGACGAGCCGGTGTCGCCGTTGAACTCCTGGCCGCCGAACTCGAACGGCCACTGACCGCTGCCACCGCCGTTGCCCCCGCTGCCGCCGCCCTGCTGTTGCTGCTGCTGGCCCTGGCTCTCGTCCGTGGAGACGGTGACGTCCCGGTCGAGCGCGGAGACGATACCGCTGGTGACCGTGCCGGTCAGGCCCTCGGGCGAGCCGATCGCCACGACCTCGTCGCCGACCTTGACGGCGTCGGAGTCGCCGAGCGTCGCGGGCGTCAGACCGGACGGCGCGTCCGTCAGCTTGATCAGCGCCAGGTCCTTCTTGCTGTCGGTGCCGACGACGCTCGCGGTGTACGACTTGCCGTTGCTCAACTGCACCTTGATCTGGGAGGCGCCGGAGACCACGTGGTTGTTGGTGATGATCTCGCCGCCGGTCGTGATGACCACACCGGAACCGGTCGAGGAGCCCGCGTTCGAGGTTGCGCTGATCTCGACGATGCTCGGGCTGACCGCCTCGGCGACCCCGGCGACCGTGCCCTTCTTGCTGGTGGCCACGACGCTGGTGCTCGTGGTGCTGCTCGCGGCGGTGTCGTTGCCGGTCAGCTCCTGGAAGGCGTACGCGGTACCGCCGCCCACGGCCGCCGCAGCGATGGCGACGGCGGCGAGCAGGGCCAGCGGCCCCTTGGCACGCCTGCGGGAGGCGGCGGGCGCGGCGGGCGCGGCGGAGACGGGCTCCGCGAGGAGAGCGGTGGGAGCGGTGCCCGGCGCGGCCGGCCGATGCGCCGGCGGGGGCGGCCACTCCGGGTTCACGGGGGAGGCGTACGGCTGCTCGGAGTACGCGGACTGCTGCTGGTCGCCCTGGGGGTACTCGCCGCTACGGCGGAAGCTCTCGGTCATGAGTAAGACTCTGTCGCCCGCTGATGAGAGCTCCCTGAGTGCTCCCTGAGAAGCCCGACAGAACGGCGTATGCCCGATATAAAGGCGCCGGACCCCGCCACGCCAGGGAAACGGGTGATGTCCGCACGGTGATGTGCGGGAAGCGGCGGGCGAACACTTGTCGGGCTGCTGTGAAGTACATGTGCAGAGAGGTTTGCGGACCGCAGGCTTGGTGGGTTCACGACACACCACGTCACACCACCGCGTCACATCACCACTTCAGGAGTCCTGAGTGATACCTGCTCCGCGCAGCCGTTGGAGACGTTCCGCCGCGGCGTTCCCCGCGGCCGCCCTCGCGCTGGCGCTCACGTGCGCCGGCGTCCTCGCCGCCCAGCCCGCGACCGCGGCGGACGGCCCCGCCGGAGGTCTGCCCGACACGAGCCTCGCGCAGCCCGCGAAGCCGGCCTCCTCGCCGAAGGAACTGCACGACCGGATCGCCGACGCCGCGCAGGCGACCGGCGAGACCCCCGAGGACGCGTCGCCCAGCAAGTCGCCGTTCATCATCGGCGGCGGCCAGACCACCATCGCCAGTGCCCCGTGGATGGTCCAGCTCGGCTATTACGACCCGGCCACCGACGAGGGCTACTTCTGCGGCGGCACCCTGGTCGCCCCGAACAAGGTCCTCACCGCCGCCCACTGCGTCGCGGGACTCGACTGGGTGGGCAACGGCGCCGTCCTGGCCGGCACCACCGACCTCGACGACTACACGAACGGCACCTACGCGGGCGTGTTCCGCCAGTGGAACCACCCCCGCTACAACGCCGACACCATCCAGAACGACATCGCGGTGCTCACCCTGGACCGCCCGCTGCTCGACCGGCCGACCCTGCGTCTCGCCGCGTCCGACGACAGCGCGCTCTACACGGCCGGCACCGCCGCCACGGTCTACGGCTGGGGCCTGACCTCGGGGGCGGACGACGCCACCCTCTCGACGAAGCTGAAGAAGGCCAGCCTGCCGCTGGTCGCCGACTCGACCTGTGACAGCGCGATGGCGTCGGTCCTGGGCGAGGACTACTTCGTGGCCGGCTCGATGGTCTGCGCGGGGGCTCCCGCGACGGGCGTCGACGAGGGCACCGACAGCACCTGCAACGGCGACTCCGGCGGCCCGCTGGTCGTCGGCAACAAGATCGTCGGCGTGGTCTCCTGGGGCGTCGCGGGCTGCACCGCCAAGGGCGCCTACCCGGTCTTCTCCAAGGTCAGCTCGTACGCCTGGGCGGCCCAGCCGCGCATCGACGACACGGACCTGTCGTACGACGGCCGCGCGGACCTGCTCGGACGCACTCCGTCGGGGGGCCTCTTCCAGCAGAACAGCACGGGCACCTCGCTCGCGCAGCGCGCCTTCCAGGGCACCGGCTGGCAGAACGCCGACTGGGCCCTCCAGGCCGACCTGGACCGGGACTTCTACCAGGACCTGATCATCCGGGACAAGAACGACGGCAAGCTGTACCGCAGTTACATGGACCACTCCGTCGGTGACTGGGCCTGGATGCAGATCAGTACGGTCTGGGGCGGCTACACGTCGTACGCGATCCCCGGTGACCAGACGGGCGACGGCCGCCCCGACCTGGTCGCGGTGGACACCGACGGCTCGGTCTACCTCTACCCGGGGCGCGGCAACGGCGAGTTCTACGGCAAGGTCAAGGTCGTCAGCGGCTCCTGGAAGAACGTGAAGGTCCTCGGCCACGGCGACCTCTCCGGCGACGGCAAGCCCGACCTCCTGGTCCGCTCCACGGACGGCACGCTGTGGCTCTACCGCGGCACGGGCAAGGAGCACACTCCTTGGGCGACCCGGATCAAGGCCCGTACCGGCTGGAACTTCACCGCGTACGTCTCCAGCGGCGACGTCACGGGAGACGGCATCGCCGACGTCATGACCCGCGACTCGGCGGGCACCCTCTGGCTCTACAAGGGCACGAACAAGCCCACCACGGACCTGTTCACCACCCGCACAAGCCTGGGCACCGGCTTCAACCAGTACAACCTGCTCTTCTGACCCAGCCCCAACACGGCCGCCCCCGCCAACCAGCGGGGCCGGCCGCCACGGGTTCTTCAGGGGCGCGGGGAACGGCGCGCTCAACCACGCCCGACCCGCACCCGGCAGACGGCCGGGGGGCGTGGGCGAAGCCCCGCCTTCAAGGGGCGCGGGGAACGGCGCAGTTTTCGGGGGCGCGGGGAACTGCGCGACCAGCCACGACGCACCCGCAGCCTCAAAACGCGGCCTGGCACCCACAAGAACGCCGGACCACCAAGGAAGACGGGAACAACTTCAACCGCTCCCGCCGAGCCCCAGCAACCCGCAACCCATCATCGAGCACCAGATCAACCGCCGCCCGAGCCATGGCAGACCGATCACTCGCGATAGTGGTGAGCGGCGGATCAGTCAACGCCGCCTCCTTGATGTCGTCGAACCCGGCGACAGCCAACTCCCCCGGCACATCGATCCGCAGCTCACGAGCCGCCCGCAGCACCCCGATCGCCTGGTCGTCGGTGGAACAGAAGATCGCCGGCGGCCGATCCGGCCCGGCCAGCAGCCGAAGCCCCACCTGATACGCGTCGTACCGGTTGTAGAGCGCCTCGAAGAGGCGACCCTCCGTGGAGCGCCCCGCCTCGTGCATCGCACGCCGCCAGCCCTCCACATGGTCCGAGACCGGGTCACCGACGGTCGGCGTCTCCGCGACACCGCCGAGACAGGCCACGTACTCGTACCCGTGCTCCAGCAGATGCCGCGTGGCGAGCTGCGCGCCCCCCACGTCGTCCGTGACCACCGCGACGTCGTCGATCGCCTCGGGCCGCTCGTGCAGCAGCACCACCCGCGCGTCCCACGCGTCTATCTCGGCCGCGGCCAGATCGTTCAGCGCGTGGCTGACGAGGATGAGCCCCGAGACCCGCATACCGAGGAAGGCCCGCAGATAGTGGACCTCGCGCTCGCCGACGTAGTCGGAGTTGCCGACGAGCACCATCTTTCCGCGTTCGGACGCGGCCTGTTCGACCGCGTGCGCCATCTCCCCGAAGAAGGGCTGGCGCGCGTCCGGCACGATCAGGCCTATGAGGTCCGTCCGCCGTGACGCCATGGCCTGGGCGACCCGGTCCGGTCGGTACCCCAGCTCCTTGATGGCGGCGAGTACACGCTCGCGCGTGGCCGGGGCGACCGGCCGGGGTCCGTTGTTGATGACATAGCTGACGACGGCGGTGGACGTACCCGCCAGTCGTGCCACATCATCCCGAGTCACCTTGGCCACGCGCGGAGTCTACGCGGATGGACCTACCGCTGGGCAGGTCGTACGACTTCTTCCTGCGTCCTCGCCTGCGGTTTCGCCGGCGCCTCCGGGGCGGCCGCGGCGTCGAGGTGCGCCGTCTCGTCCGCATCCTCCGGCTTTGGCCGGGCGGCCTTGGCCTTCGCCTCGTCCGCCGCCCGGTCCACCTTCTCCGGGGTAACGAATCGGTAACCGACGTTCCGGACGGTGCCGATCAGCGACTCGTGCTCGGGGCCGAGCTTCGCGCGCAGCCGTCGTACGTGGACGTCGACGGTCCGGGTGCCGCCGAAGTAGTCGTACCCCCAGACCTCCTGCAGCAGCTGGGCGCGGGTGAAGACCCGGCCCGGGTGCTGCGCGAGGTACTTGAGGAGCTCGAACTCCTTGAAGGTCAGGTCCAGGACCCGGCCCTTGAGCTTGGCGCTGTAGGTGGCCTCGTCCACGGAGAGGTCGCCGTTGCGGATCTCCATGGGGGAGTCGTCGTTGACGATCTGCTGGCGGCCCATGGCCAGCCGCAGCCGCGCCTCGACCTCGGCCGGGCCCGCGGTGTCGAGGAGTACGTCGTCGATGCCCCAGTCGGCGGTGACCGCCGCGAGGCCGCCCTCCGTCACGACGAGGACGAGTGGACAGCCGGGCCCCGTGGAGCGCAGCAGCTGACACAGGCTGCGCACCTGCGGAAGGTCACGACGGCCGTCGATGAGGATGACATCGGCACCCGGGGTGTCGACGAGTGCGGGCCCTTCTGCCGGAGCCACGCGTACGTTGTGCAGCAGCAGGCCGAGGGCGGGAAGCACCTCCGTCGACGGCTGGAGGGCGTTGGTCAGGAGCAGCAGAGAGCTCATCGCGCTCCACCTGCCTTGGTCGTCATACGGTCACGCACGGTTCGCTCGCCCATAACGTCTGGTTCCTCCTCGGTCCCTGCGAGGACGTTTTCGGCACTGCTTCGTACTGCTTGTTCGTACTGCTCGTTCGCACTGTTTGCGGCTTCCGCGCCCCTGGGGGCCGCACCTGCGCGGAGAGTCGTATACGCGGTTCGTATACAACGCTCCAGAAAGCGCAAAAGGACCCGGGGGCTTCTCTGCCCGAGTCCTCTGCCCAGGAGAATAGCCCACATGAGCCAAGGTCCGGCAGGTCATGTGACGCGATCTTTCATTCGTCCAGAACCTGAGACGGCTGGAGGATGTACGGAAAGTGCTCCGCGCGGAGCTCCCCGAGGGGCGCTGAGAAAGTTTCTGCGCACCGCCGACGGGGTGACGATCGACGCCGCCTACCAGCCCGGAACGAGCCCGTCCGGTGACCCGTCCGACGACGGTCCGGGGGACCGGCCCGGGGGCCTCGTCATCGTCGTGGCGCACGGCTTCACCGGAGATCTGGAACGTCCGCACGTCCGGCGGGTGGCGGGCGTCTTCGCGCAGTACGCGGCCGTGGTCACGTTCTCCTTCCGCGGGCACGGATCCTCCGGCGGGCGCTCCACGGTCGGCGACCGCGAGGTGCTCGATCTGGAGGCGGCGGTGCGGTGGGCACGAGAGCTCGGTCACACCCGGGTGGCCACCGTCGGATTCTCCATGGGCGGCTCGGTGGTGCTCCGGCACGCGGCCCTGCACGCGCGGAGCGACGAGGAGGACGCGGACCGCGCCGGGAAGAACGCCGGGGAGGACGGGGAGCGCGAGGAGCACAGGGGGCGCACGGGCGCGCACTTGGACGCGGTGGTTTCGGTCAGCGCACCCGCCCGTTGGTATTACCGGGGTACGGCCCCTATGCGGCGCCTGCACTGGCTGGTAACCCGGCCGGTGGGCCGCGCGGTCGGCCGTTACGGGCTGCGCACCCGCATCCATCACCGCGACTGGGACCCGGTCCCCTCCTCCCCGGCGGAGTCGGTTCCGCTGATCGCGCCCACCCCGCTGCTGATCGTCCACGGGGACCGGGACGGCTATTTCCCCGTGGACCATCCGCGGATGCTGGCCGAAGCCTCCGGCGACCACGCGGAACTGTGGCTGGAGCGGGGGATGGGTCACGCGGAGAACGCCGCGGACGACGAACTCCTGGCCCGCATCGGGGAATGGGCCGCCACTCACGCGGGCTAGCCTTGGCGGAATCAGCCACCGTTTCAGTTGTTCCAGTTCACTGTTGATCGAGTTGATCAACGGGCGCCAGACGGAATCAGACGGAATCAGAAGGAATCAGATGGCAAAGGGCACGGTGCGTTACTGGGCCGCCGCCAAGGCCGCCGCAGGCGTCGCCGAGGAGCCGTACGAGGCGGAGAACCTCGCGCAGGCGCTCGACGCGGCGCGCGAGCGACACCCCGGCGAACTCGGCCGGGTCCTGCGGCGATGCTCGTTCCTCATCGACGGTGACCCCGTGGGAACCCGCGGGCATGAGACGGTACGGCTGGCCGAGGGCGGCACGGTCGAGGTGCTCCCGCCGTTCGCAGGAGGGTGACGGGACACATGAGCAACCAGCCGTACGAGGGCCCCTACGAGGGCCCTTATGAGGGGTACAACCCGTACCAGCAGCCGTACGACGAGGCCGCCGCGCAGCAGCAGTACGCCCAGCAGCAACACACGCAGCAGCAATACACGCAGCAGTGGGAGGGCCAGACCTGGGAGACCCAGGTCCAGCCACCGCTCACACCCGGCGCACCGGCCGCGGAGACGGCGTACCTGCCGCAGCAGGGGCCGGGGGAACCGGCGTACGCGCCGCAGTACGGCGCGGTGGCGGAGCCGGACTGGAACCAGCCGCAGGGCTACGGAGCCCCGGCCCCGGCGGCCCCTGCCCCGGCACCGGCGGCCGGCGACGCGGGTGCCGCCTACGGTCCGCCCACCGTCACCGGCGGCCCCCAGCTCACGGCAGCCCAGCGCGCCCGTGCGGAGGGGCGTTCGCCGATCATCGAGCCCGGAGTGCAGCCGGCGGCGCTGACGGCGGTCCTCGGGGCGCTGCTCGCCGGCACGGCCGCCATCGGGCAGTACGCGCTGGTGGTGCCCCTGGTGATCCTCCAGGCGGTGACCGCGGCGGGCTGGTTCCGGCTGAACGGGATGTGGCCGGCCAGGCAGGGCATCGTGCTCGCCTTCGCGGGCGCGCTCACCGCGGACGTGGCCCTGCTCGCGGCCGGTCGGGACAACGCGCCCGCCGCGATCCTCGGCACGCTCGGCGTGTGGGTCCTGCTGACGCTCGTCCTCCAACTGCGCAGCCACGCCTCGCCCGACGAGCGGCTCATGGGCCTGCTGGCCACGGTCGTCTCGGCGGCGCTGGCGATCATCGCCACGGGGCATCTGGCGGCCGACCCGGACGCGGTGATCGTGGGCGGGGTGGCGGTCGCGGCGGCGATCCTGGCGCGGGCGCTGCCGCTTCCGACGGCGGCGTCGGTGGTGGTCGCGTTGCTCGCGGCCGCGGGAGCGGGGATCGCCGTGGGCGGGCTGACGGACCTGGGTACGGGCGGGGCGCTGCTGGGGGCCGGGGCCGGGGTGTGTGCCCTGGTGGGCCACCGGGTCGCCAGTTACGACTACCCGTCGAGGTTCGTGCACTTCACAGCGGGAGTGGCGCTACCGCTGGCGGCGGCGTCCCCAGCGGTATATCTACTGGGCCGAGCCCTACTGTGACCCCGCCCCGTTCTGGGGGCTGCCGCCCCCAGCCCCCCGCATCGGCCTGAACGGCCTCGTCCTCAAACGCCGGACGGGCTAGGTGGTAGGGCCGAAGCCCCGCCTTCCAGGGGTGCGAGGAACGGCGCGCTCAACCACCCCCGGCCCGCACCCGTCGGCCGGCCGGGGGGGCGCGGGCGAAGCCCCGCCTTCCAGGGGCGCGGGGAACGGCGCGCTCAACCACACCTGACCCGCACCCGTCGGCCGGCCGGGGGGCGTGGGCGAAGCCCCGCCTTCCAGGGGCGCGGGGAACGGCGCGACCAGCCCCCACCGGGCCCGCAGACACACCCCCCCGCCGAAGCAAACGCTGTCACAGCTGATCGACAACCCGCCTCGGATTCCCGGCCGAACCCCCCGGTAGGGATACCCTCACGCGGAGAAGACCGCCGAGGTGGGGGAACACGGACACATGCGAGCACTACGAATACTCCTGATCGTCGTTGTCGTCCTGGGCGGACTCTTCGTCATCGCGGACCGCGTCGCCGTGGGCTTCGCGGAAGACGAGGCCGCGGACAGGCTCAAGACCAACGAGGGCCTGGCCAGCACCCCGGACGTGTCGATCAAGGGCTTCCCCTTCCTCACCCAGGTGGTCGGCGGCGAACTGGACGAGGTCGAGGTCGGCATCAAGAACTACGACGCCGACACGAGCGGCACAGGCGACGCCCCCGCCAAGATCCGCATCGACGACCTCACCGCCCAGATGCGCGGCGTCGCGTTTTCCGGCGACTACAGCTCCGCGAAGGCGAACTCGGCCACCGGCACGGCCACGATCTCGTACGCCGAACTCCTCAAGGCGGCCAAGGCCGAGCCCGTGGAGGTCACCACCGGGGTCACCGCCCAGGTGGTCGGCCTCTCCGACGGCGGCAACGGCAAGATCAAGGTCGAGGTGGAGGCCACCGTGCTCGGCACGAAGCTCCCCCGCCCCGTCTCCGTGCTCAGCTCGGTCAGCGTCAAGGGCGACACCGTCGAGGTGCACGCGGACTCCCTGCCCAAGCTGGGCGTGCAGCTCGCCGAGGACAAGGCCCGCCTGATAACCGACTTCCGCCAGAAGATCGACGGCCTGCCGGGCGGCATCAAGCTCGACAAGGTGCAGGCGGCCACCGACGGCGTCGACATCGAGGTGAAGGGTTCGGACGTCAGCCTCGTCGGGTAGGCGGTAACTGCGGTGGCCGGCCGACGGCAGTCCGAAGGGCGAGACCGAGCCGTCCGCACCGCAGATGCGCGAGAGATGTGACGAGGGTCGCGAACGGCCCAGGGGCGCGCGGGAACAACCCGCGCGCCCTCTGCATCCCACATCGCGGACGATCGCGTCTCAGCATGCGACACGCCGGTGACATGCCCGCCTGTCCGTCCTTACGATCGACGACATGAAGCGCCAGGCGGACCTCACGAAGCGGCGGGCAGTAGACCTGTGCCGCGTCGCCGCCATGCTCTGTCGCACTTTCTGAGCGGCACCGGAAGAGCTCCGTCCTTCCGCGAGCCAGGCCCTTCGACCCTCTGTCGAGGCCACCCGCGCCGCGTACGCCCCTGGCGGCCCCGTCCGCAGAGCGCGTACCCGCACCCCTCACTGACGCACAGCCCCGCCGCAACTGCCCCGGAGGAGAACAAGCATGAGCCGCAGTGACGTCCTGGTAGACGCAGACTGGGTCCAGGAGCACCTGGACGACCCGACCGTGGCCGTCGTCGAGGTCGACGAGGACACGTCCGCGTACGAGAAGAACCACATCAGGAACGCCATCCGGATCGACTGGACCAAGGACCTCCAGGACCCGGTCCGCCGTGACTTCATCGACCAGGAGGGCTTCGAGAAGCTCCTGTCGGGCAAGGGCATCGCCAACGACACCCTGGTCGTCCTCTACGGCGGCAACAACAACTGGTTCGCGTCCTACGCCTACTGGTACTTCAAGCTCTACGGCCACGACAACGTGAAGCTCCTCGACGGTGGCCGCAAGAAGTGGGAGCTCGACTCCCGCGACCTGGTCGACGGCTCGCAGGTGCCCGAGCGCGCCGCGACCACGTACAAGGCCAAGCCGCAGAACAAGGCGATCCGTGCCTTCCGCGACGACGTCGTGGCGGCCATCGGCCGGCAGAACATCGTCGACGTGCGTTCGCCCGACGAGTTCTCCGGCAAGCTGCTCGCCCCCGCGCACCTGCCGCAGGAGCAGTCGCAGCGCCCCGGCCACGTGCCGAGCTCGCGCAACATCCCGTGGTCGAAGAACGCCAACGACGACGGCACGTTCAAGTCGGACGACGAGCTCAAGGCCCTCTACGAGGACGAGCAGGTCGACCTGTCGAAGGACACCATCGCCCTGTGCCGCATCGGTGAGCGCTCCGCGCTGACCTGGTTCGTGCTGCACGAGCTGCTCGGCGTCGAGAACGTCAAGAACTACGACGGCTCGTGGACCGAGTACGGCTCCCTCGTCGGCGTGCCGATCGAGCTCGGCGCCGGCAAGTAACCCCCAGGACCCAAGGACCCCAGGCCTCAAGGACGGAAACGAAACATGTGTGGAGCGAAGGCCGGCGGCCCCGACGCCTCGACGATCAAGCCCGGTGAGACCACCATCCAGGGTCAGGTGACCAAGGACGGCGAGCCGGTGGTGGGCTATGTCCGCCTCCTGGACTCGACGGGTGAGTTCACCGCCGAGGTCCCGACCTCGGCGACCGGACAGTTCCGCTTCTACGCGGCCGAGGGCACCTGGACCGTTCGCGCCCTGGTTCCGGGCGGCACGGCGGACCGCACGGTCGTCGCCCAGACCGGCGGCCTGGCCGAGGTGGCCATCGCCGTCTGAACCGTCCGGCGGTTCGCACCGTATGAACGGCCGAAGGGCCGCACCCCCGGGGGTTGGACGCTTTCCGGTAAGGGGTGTGGCCCTTCGGCTTGCCCGGAACCGGAGCAGCCGTTCTACGCTGGACGTATGTATGCGCGAAGGCGGCACGTCTACTTCGCCATGATGGGGACGTGCATCGGGCTGTTCGTGCTGGCCTGGGCCGTCGTACGGCTCTGGTCGGTGCCGGTCGCCGTCGGCATGTGCGTCGTGGCGATGGTGATCCCGCCGATCGCGGCGATGACCGCCAACCGGCGAGGCCCCGACGACCGCTGGTGGGACGACCCGTCGGGCGACACCAAGTCCGACGAGTGGTGGGACGAGCTGGACGGCAAGAAGCGTCAGTAGACGAGTGGCGCCAGTGGACGAGTGGCGTCAGTAGACGAGTGCCTGGGTGTCGTCCGCCAGCGCCTCCTGGACGAAGACCTGCGCCCCCGCGATCCGTACGCCCTCGATCACGTCCTTCTCCGTGATGTCACGGCGGGCCGCGCACTGCGTGCAGAGGGTCAGCCGGCCGCCGGCCAGGATCGAGTCGAGCAGGCCGGAGAGCGGGGCCGCGTGCGGCAGCTCGAACTCGTCGGCGCGGCCCGGCAGCGCGAACCACGCGGACTCGCCGGTCAGCCAGAGCGAGACGTCCACCCCGCTGGCCACGGCGACCGCCGCCACCGTGAAGGCCTGCGAGCAGCGTTCGGGGGCGTCGGCCCCTGCCGTCACCTTGATCACGAGCTTCTTCGCCATGCCCGAATCGTAATCAACTCCCCTGCAACCCAAAGCGTTGGCCATGGGTCTCCTGTGCGCGCGGATACGGAATCCGCGTCTCGCGTTCTGTGGGGGACGACATTTTGGAAACACCCGAGGCACCACCTGAAGCACCGCATGAGGCTTCTGAGAGACCTGAGGCGCCTGAGAGATCTGAGGTGCATGAGGGGCCCGAGGTGCATGAGGGGCCCGAGGCATCCCAGGCACCTGAGGCGCCTGAATCAAAGGATCAAGACGCAGCGGAGGAACCCGCGCCCGCGGCGCCCGTGGCGCCCGCACGTGTGCGCCGGCGTGGACGTACGACACTCCTGATCGCCACGGCCGCCGTCCTCGGCCTGGTCGCCGGAACCTGCACCGGATACCTCATCCAGGCCGACCGTGAGCCCACCGCGCTGCCGTCGCTCTCGCAGCCCGCCGTCGCGCAGGCCGAGGGCAAGGGCCCCGAGCCCCTGTCGGCCGCCCAGGACCGCAGGGTGCGGACCGACGGTGACCTGCGCAAGCTGCTGGTCGAGCGGCCGAGCGGGACCCGGGACGTGACGGACACCGAAGGCACGGACGGCTGGCTGGACCTCGACACGTTCGCGAACGACTACACCGAGCCGAAGGTCGCCTACCGCAACCTCGTCGACGACGAGTTCCGGCGCACGGCCGTCACCGCCTGGCGGACGGGCAGCACGTACACGGCCGTGGTCGAGCTCGTGCAGTACCGCCAGGACGAGGGCCTGACCGCCCGTGATTGGACGGAGAACGAGCAGAACGTGCGGGCGGAGCGCGGGATGGACAGCTGGCCCGTGCCCGGCACGGGCGACGGTATGGCGTACGTCCAGAAGCAGCCCGAGAACAAGGCCGGGTACCTGCCGATGTACTCGGCCCAGGCGTACGCCTGGCGGGGCGACATCGCCGTGCAGATCTATTTGTACGACAGCAAGCCGCTCCCCAAGGCCAAGATCCTGGACCTGGCCGAGCAGCAGATGGAGCGGCTGTGAGCGAGACCTCGAACAGCGTCCCCGCGGGGGAGCCCGAGCCCGTGGCGCCGGACGCGAAGAAGCCCGTACGCAAGGGCAGGATCGCGGCCCTCGTCGGTCTCGGCCTCCTGGCCGCCGCCGTCGTCGCGGGCACCGGCTACACCGTCGTGACCGTCGACGGTGCCGACCGTGACGCCGGCGCGCCCGTCTGGGACCTCCCGAAGGAGAAGGCGGACCACACGAAGCCGGCCGCCGCCACCGGGCTCGCGAGCCTGCTCGTGCCGTACGCGGAGTACGAGTGGCGCCGCGGCCCCGACCTCGGCGAGTACGGCCACGACTCCCAGCTCGACGGTGCCGAGGCCGCCGCCCTGCGCAAGGAGTCGCTGCGCGACCTGCCGCGCTCCCAGCGGCTGCGGCTGGAGAAGCAGATCGACAAGCAGCGCCTCCAGGGCATGGCGATGCGCAGTTACGTCGGCGAGAAGGACATCACCTACGACGACTCGGACCATCCCTTCTCGGTGAGCGTCGTGCTGTCCCGGATGGAGAACAAGGCGGCCGTCCGGGACATCGCCACGTTCCAGAACGAGTTCCTCGACACCCTGGGCGTCTTCCGCGAGGGCCCGGCCGTCAAGGGCCACAAGAACGCCCAGTGCTTCCTGCAGCCCAAGATCGCTGACGGGGAGATCGAGGTGATGTTCTGCTCCGCGTACGAGGGAGACGTGCTGGTCAGCGCCACCGCGTCCGGGACCAGGCCGCTGAACACCAAGGGAGTGGCGTTGCTGCTGCGCACCCAGCTCGACCGCATCACGGACCCGGGGGAGGCGGTATGACCCAGCAGGCAGAACACGAGCAGGTGGAGCAGGCGACCGTGCCTCTGCCGCCCGAGCCCGAGCCCGAGCCCGAGACAGAGCCCGAGACAGAGGCCGAGCCCGAGGCAGCGGCAGCGGTCGTGGTCGTGAAGGACCGCCGGGTCCTGCGGGCCGTGCTGCGGTGGACCGCTGCCGCCGTGGTGTTCGCGGCGGTCGGCACGGCCGCCGCGTACGGCGTCACGCGGCCGGAACGCACCGACCTGCCGGGTCTCGCGACCGAGGCCGACGGCCGCTGGGACTACCCGGAGATCGTCAAGCCGCCGCTGCCGTCCGGCAGCCCGGGGCCCTTCGCCGAGGCCAACACGGCCGCCGCCCACCACGCCGACCTGCGCGCGCTCGTGCTGCCCGCGCCCGAGGGCGCGACGGCCGACAAGGCGCTGCGCGGCAAGGACGGCTGGCTCGCGACGAAGGACTTCCTGGCGGAGTTCACGTCGAAGAAGGACCGGAAGACGGCCGGCCAGGTGCTGGCCGACTACGGGCTGCGGCACATCGCCGCCCGCGGCTGGACCACCCAGGACGGCACGCACACGCGGATCTACCTGCTGCGCTTCGACACGGCGGCCGTCGCGGACGAGCTGTACGCGGCCGAACTGGTCCACTACGCCAGCCCGACGTTCGCCGTGCGGGGCGCCGAGGAGTTCGTCCGGGACGAGGGTTTCCCGGAGAAGACCGAGCTGGCCCACGTGAGCCGTTCCCCGTACCGGGAGATCGCGCCGTACGGTGCGGAGCAGGTCCGGCAGGTCTACCTGTCCGCGGGCGACACGGTCGGTGTGATCGTGCAGTCCCGCAAGGGCACCGCGAAAGCCGTCCCGTTCCGGCAGACCGTGGTCCTGCAGAGCCAGCTCCTGGGCTGACAGACGGACCTCGGAGAGAGAGCCGGTCCCCGTCCCACTAGAGTGGGGACCGGCTCTGTACTGCCCACCACCGCGTCACCCGAGGAGCACCCCGTGCTTGAGTACTTCTTCGAAGCTCTGCTGGTCCTGGTCTGTGTCGGCGTCCTCGCCTTCACCGGGCTGGCCGTGAAGAAGCTGTACCAGGGCCAGCGCTGACCCCCACCAAGGAACTGCCGACCTCATGATCGAGATCCCGTCCGACCTGCACAAGGACCTCGTCCCCCTCGTCTTCCTGCTCGGCGAGTGGACCGGCGCGGGCGTTCACGACTTCCCCGGCGCCGAGAAGTGCAACTTCGGCCAGGAAGTCAGCTTCACCCACGACGGCCGGGACTTCCTCGAGTACCACTCGCACACCTGGGTCCTGGACTCCGAGGGCAACAAGGTGCGGCCGCTGGAGTCGGAGTCGGGCTTCTGGCGCATCGACGAGAACCGCAAGGTCGAGGTCGTGATGGTCCGCGACGACGGTGTGGTGGAGGTCTGGTACGGCGACCTGGCCGCCAAGAAGCCGCAGATCGACCTGGTCACGGACGCGGTGGCGCGGACGGCGGCCTCGGGCCCGTACACCGGCGGCAAGCGTCTGTACGGCTATGTGAAGAGCGACCTGATGTGGGTCGGCGAGAAGCAGACCCCCGACGTCGCGCTCCGCCCGTACATGTCGGCGCAGCTCAAGAAGGTCGTCACGCCGGAGGACGTCGAACGCTGGGCGAAGGTCCTCCCGGACGACATGCCGGACGACGGGATCGCTTTCTTCAAGTAGTTCTAGACTTCCGGGTGTGGTGAGCACTGGAAGCAGCACCGAAGGCACTGACGCCGGCACCGGAACGGGTACCGGCGTCGGCACCGGCTCCGACTGGAAGAGCGATCTGCGGCAGCGGGGCTACCGGCTGACGCCCCAGCGCCAGCTCGTGCTCGAAGCGGTGGACGCCCTGGAGCACGCGACTCCGGACGACATCCTCGTGGAAGTACGCAAGACGGCGTCGGGCGTCAACATCTCCACGGTGTACCGGACCCTGGAGCTCCTGGAGGAGCTCAGGCTGGTCTCGCACGCCCATCTGGGGCACGGCGCTCCCACGTACCACCTCGCGGACCGGCACCACCACATCCACCTGGTCTGCCGGGACTGCACGGACGTCATCGAGGCGGACATCGAGATCGCCGCCGATTTCACCGCCAAGCTGCGGGAGACCTTCGGGTTCGTCACCGACATGAAGCACTTCGCGATCTTCGGCCGCTGCGCGGACTGCGAGGACTGCGCGACGAAGCCCGGCACCGAACCGGGTAAGAAATAAAAACGGCGCCCACACGGTCGTAGGCTGTGTGGATATGAAGAGCCCTCTGCTGTCTCTGCCCGGTGCCGTTCCCGCCGAGGGCGTGGACGAAGGTGTAGCCGCCCACTACGGCGACCTGTTCCGCGAACAGCGTGCCCTCGCCGACGGCACCGGTTTCGTGGACCTCTCGCACCGCGGAGTGGTCGCCGTCACCGGTGACGACCGGCTCAGCTGGCTGCACCTGCTGCTCACCCAGCACGTCAGCGACCTCCCGGCCGGCATGGCCACCGAGGCGCTGATCCTCTCCGCCCACGGCCACGTCGAGCACGCGCTGTATCTCGTCGACGACGGGACGACGACCTGGGCCCACGTGGAGCCCGGCAGCCAGGACGCGCTGATCGCGTATCTGGAGTCGATGAAGTTCTTCTACCGGGTCGAGGTCACCGACCTGACCGGCGAGTACGCGGTCGTGCATCTGCCGGCCGGTTCCATCGCCGAGGTCCCCGAGGGCGTCGTCGTCCGCGAGACGTCGTACGGGCGGGATCTCTTCCTGCCGCGCGCAGGCCTGGAGGCGTTCGCCGAGGACGGCGAGAAGCACGGCCCGGCGGTCGGACTGCTCGGGTACGAGGCGCTGCGCGTCGAGCAGCACCGGCCCCGGCTCGGCTTCGAGACCGACCACCGCACGATCCCGCACGAGCTGGGCTGGATCGGCAGCGCGGTGCATCTGCAGAAGGGCTGCTACCGCGGCCAGGAGACCGTCGCCCGCGTCGAGAACCTGGGCAAGCCGCCGCGCAGGCTCGTCTTCCTGCACCTGGACGGCAGCGAGGTCCACCTGCCGGCGCACGGCACGGAACTGCGCCTCGCGTCCGAGGGACCCGAAGGCCGCAAGATCGGCTTCATCACGACGTCCGTACGCCACCACGAACTCGGCCCGATCGCCCTGGGCCTCATCAAGCGCAACACCCCGCTGGACGCCCCTCTGCTGGCCGACACGACGGCGGCGGCCCAGGAGGTCGTGGTCGAGCCTTAGGGGCCCGCGCTCACATCTCGATCAGCACGGTGAACGGGCCGTCGTTCGTCAGCGAGACGCGCATCTGCGCGCCGAACCTGCCCGTGGCCACCGTCGCGCCCAGTGAGCGCAGCTGAGCCACCACCTCGTCGACGAGGGGCTCGGCCACATCGCCGGGGGCCGCCGCGTTCCAGGTGGGGCGCCGGCCCTTACGGGCGTCCCCGTAGAGGGTGAACTGGCTGATGACGAGCAGCGGCGCGTCGATGTCCGAGCACGACCTCTCGTCGGCCAGCATCCGGACGGACCAGAGTTTGCGGGCCAGTTGGGCCGCCTTCTCCTTGGTGTCCTCGTGGGTCACCCCGACGAGGACGCACAGGCCCTCGCCGCTGATCTCCCCGACCGTCTCACCGTTCACGACGACGCTCGCGCCGTCCACCCTCTGCACCACCGCACGCATACGGACCATCATGCCGTGCGCCCGGTTGACCTCCGTACGCGGTCTTCTTAATGATGCTTAACCGTCCATCTGGGGCCGTTCGGGGGCACTCGGTCACATAGCGGCCACTTGGGGTGGCACGATGCTCCCACACGCCGGTCGAGGGGACGGGTTGAGGCACATGAGCACACCGAGTACGGGGCAGTCACCCGGTTTCGTCTCGCTGATCCGGGGGGAGCCGCCGTCATCGCCGTCGCGGTCGACGCTGCCCCCGCGGTCGCCGTCGCAGACATCGTCATCGTCATCATCGTCGCCGTCGTCGCCGTCGTCACCGTCGTCACCGTCGTCGACACTCTCGGCGGTGCGTCCGGTCGCGGCGCGTCCGCCCACTCAGCGAACGGACAGTCCGATGCCGGATGCCACGCCCGATCTCGGCGTCCTGCGACTGCCCGAGCTGCGCACCCTGCGCAGGGACGCCCAGCGGGACGAGGCCGATCTGAGTTACGTACGGCGGCTGCTGCAGGGGCGGATCGACATCCTGCGGGCCGAGCTGGGGCGGCGTACGACCCCCCGTAAGGGCCTGGCGGGCGGCCCCGGGACTCCGTACGCGGAGAAGGCGTCCGTCGTCGCGCGGCTGTCGGAGATCCTGACGGACGCGCCCGCCAGGCACCGCTCGTCGGCGCGGCACGTGACCGTGGGGACGCCGTACAGCGAGGAGTACCGGCTGCTGGCCGCCGACATGCTCGCCGAGGTCGAGCTGTCGGACCTGGAGGCGCGGACGGATCTGGAGCTGAACACCGCGATGGGGCGGCTCGTGCGGTACGAGCAGCAGGTGTCGCGGCGCCGGCAGCAGTTGCAGCGTACGGCCGACGGATGCAGCGCGGAGATCGCCCGCAGATACCGGGAGGGCGAGGCGCAGGTCGACGACCTGCTCCTGTAGCCGAACAGCCGAACAGTCGAAGAGCCGATCAGCCGCCGATCAGTCGAGCAGCGGATCAGCCGAGCAGTCGAGCAGTCGAGCAGTCGAAGTGTGTGTCACCGCGTACGCGGTGGGGTCGGCCGCACCCGGCCCCTGCGCCGCCCGGACGGAAATCCGCACGACAGCTTCCGGGCCGTATGCCTAGCGTGAGCGCATGAGTTCACGCCGGGAAAGCCTTCAGGGTCTCAGCCAGGACGTCGACGTACGACCCATCGGTGACGCCGAGATCCCGGACTGGGTCCGCGCGCTGAACACGGGCTTCCTGCGGCCCCCGAGCGTGTCGGAGGCCGAGGTCGCGGACCGCGGCACCTACCTCGTGCCCGAGCGGACGCTGGGGGCTTTCGACGGCGAGCGGTGCGTGGGGACCTTCCGGTCGTTCGCGCAGGAGATCACGGCGGTGGGCGGCGCGGCCGTGCAGGCCGACGCCATCACCAGCGTGACCGTGACCCCGACCCACCGCCGCCGGGGCATCCTGACGCGGATGATGGCCCGGGACCTGGCGGCCGCGAAGGAACGCGGTGACGTCGTGGCGACGCTGATCGCCGCCGAGTACCCGATCTACGGGCGGTACGGGTTCGGCGCGGCCACGACCACCGCCGAGTGGACGATCGACGTCCCGCGGGCCGGTCTGGACCCCCGGTGGGCGGGGCCCGACGACGGCGGCCGGATCGACCTGGTGGACGGCGACGCCGTACGGAAGACGGGGCCGGAGCTGTACGAGCGGCTCAGGCGGGCGCAGCCGGGCGCGATCGACCGGAGCGAGCGGTGGTGGCGGGTCGCCACGGGGCACCTGGTGCCGGACCGGGTCGTATGGGCCGAGCCCTTCCACGCCGTGTACCGCACCGCGCGGGGCGAGGTCGCGGGTCTGCTCACGTACACGGTGGACGACCGCTGGGGGGACGCGAAGCAGCCGCTGCAGACCGCGAAGGTCACGGACCTGATCGCCGCCTCGCCGGCGGCGGAGCGCGCCCTGTGGCGGTACCTCTGCTCCGTCGACTGGGTCACGGCCGTCCGGACCGGCTGGCGGGCCCCCGACGACCTGCTGCCGCATCTGCTGCCGGATCCGCGCGCCGCGGCGATCACCACGCTGGTCGACTGGCTGTGGGTCCGGATCCTGGACGTCGTGGCGGCGCTGGAAGCGCGTACGTACGGGGCGACGGGCGCCCTCGTCCTGGAGGTGGTCGACGGGGACGGACTGGCCGGCGGCCGGTACCGACTGGACGCCTCACCCGAGGGGGCGAGCTGCGCACGGACCACCGAGGACGCGGAACTCACCCTGGACGTGGGGGAGCTGGGGGCGCTGTGGCTCGGGGACGAGTCCGTGGTCCGGCTGGTGGCGCTGGGCCGGGTCCGGGAAGAACGAGCGGGCGCCGCCCTGGTGGCCGACGCCCTGCTGCGTACGCCCAGGCGACCGTGGTGCCCGGACATCTTCTGATCTCCGGGAGTCCAGCGGCGCCCGGTTCCCCGGGGCCCCCGGCTCTCGGGGACCCCGGACCCCCAGGCTTCCTTCATCGGTGTTCGTTTCCGTTTCCGTATCCGTAGCTGTTCAGTTGTTGTGCTGTTGTGCTGTGTTGCGTGTTGCTCCCGTACTCCGCGGGCGGCGAACCGGTCCACGGTGGTGCGGGCCGACCGGGCTCCCGGCTCCCCTCCGGAAGGGAACCCGGTCGGCCGGACTGACGGGCGGTGAGGCCCGGTCAGCCGGACTGTGCGAGCAGCACGACGAGGACGACCGCCCCGATGCCGCTGATTGTTGTGTTCTTGGCCTTGATGCCGATGGCGAGGGCGACGAAGGCGAAGACGCCCATCGCTCCGTACTTCACCTGCAGCAGGTACTCCAGACCGATGGCGAGGGCGGCTACGACGATGGCGATGAGCGGCATGCGGTCCCTCCTTCGGGACGGGAAGCGGACCCCCGCTGAGACCGTGCCACCCGGTCGCCCCTCGCGACTCTGGTGGCCAACCCCCCGGAAGCCTAACCATGTTGCTCAAGTTGGTGACCAACTTCTATGGAGTTATCTCCGCTTGGATGCGTCTCATAACCACCTTCACAATAACTGCCCAAAGATGGCGCGAAGTTGTAGGGTTTGGCCGTGGACCCGGAACACGCCGCCGTCAACGGGCGGAAGAGGGCACAGCGGTCACAGATGTCACACCAGGAGGTGGCCGACGAGCTGCGCAGCCGGATTCTCTCAGGTGAGCTGCGGGCGGGAGAGCGCATGCCCACGCAGGCCAGGCTGGCCGACGAGTTCGGAGTCGAGCGCGGGACCGTACGGCAGGCGCTGCGCATCCTGCAGGCGGAGAACCTGCTGTCCAACGTGTCCAAGGGAAGTCCCGCGACCGTGGCGGAGGATGTCGAGAAGGCCCTGACCGGCCCGGAGGCTCCGCCGCAGAGCACCATGGTGACGCTGTCCTCCCGGATCACGGCCGCCTTCTCGGCGCCTCATGTGGAGATCGACGCCCTGTGCCTGACGGCCGTCTCGCTGACGCTCGCGATGGGCGAACCGCTGCGCCTCATCCATGAGGGCCGCATAAAACCGGCCAGGGTCGACGTCCGGGTGCTCCTGCCGTCCCGCGACATCGACCTCGCCTTCCCGGCGGCGGTGGACGCGACGGAGGACGGGGAGCGGGTGCAGCGCCGGTGGCTGGCCCAGCGCAACGCCCAGGGCCAGGTCCTCAAGCACAACCTGCTGGCGTTACGGACGACGCACGGCATCGACGTACACATCACCTTCAGGGCCCTGCCGTTCACTCCGCCGGTGAAGTTGTACCTGCTCAACGAGTCGGAAGCGCTCTTCGCGTACTACACGCTGGCGCGGCGCGGCGAGCAGATCGACCAGGAGTACCTGGAGACGTACGACGCGCAGGGGACCCAGTCGACGCTGTTCCCCTTCGAACAGGGGGAGGGGCTGCGGGCCATGACGTTCGTGGAGCAGTCACATCTGTGGTTCAACGCACTGTGGGAGACCATCAGCTCGGAGCTCGTGCTCACGGGCTGAGATCTCCCACAGGTCCGGTACGCCGGCTCCTCGGATCGTCCGGCGGCTCCTCCTCGGTGACGTCCCCTCGATCGCCGCAGGTCACAGGACCGGCCGCGCGAACATCAGGGCGAGCACGACGGCCCCGACCGAGCTGCACGTGGGGCTCTTGATCCGGAGGCCCACGGTGAGCAGCAGCAGTCCGACGGCGCCGCTCGGACCGTACCGCCACTCGACGAACTGCTCGAAGCCGACGACGAAGAGGGCGGAGACAAGGGCTATGGCGGGCATGGTGGATCCTCCTTCTGGTCTTGCGGGAGCGAGCGGGAATGAGCGGGAACGTGCGGGAGGAGTGCGGTCCCTTCCTAATTGCCAACTGTGAGCGAGTGGAGGCGAACCTTCCGCCATCTTCTCCAAGTTGGCAACCAACTGTGCTTAACTTATCCCCAGTTGGTATCCATCCTCAAACAACTTTCAAACAACTCCCCTTAGATGGGGCAAAGTTGTAGCGTTTGGTCGTGACCCAGGAGAACGTGGCAGTGAACGACAGCAGAAAGCTCTCGCCGCAGGAGATCGCCGACATCCTGCGGGACCGCATCCGCGCGGGTGACCTGCGCGCCGGCGACCGCCTGCCCACCCAGGCCGAACTCGCCGAGGAGTTCGGCGTGGAACGCGGCACCGTCCGCCAGGCCCTGCGTGTCCTCCAGGACGACGGCCTGCTCAGCAACGTCAGCAAGGGAAGCCCGCCGCGGATCGCGGAGGCCGAGCCCGTCCGGGGCGAACCTCAGCCGACGATGGTGGGGCTCGCGCCACGGCTGGTGGACGCGTTCGCCACGACGCGTGTGCGCATAGACGTCGTGTGCCACACGGCGGAGACGCTGATGCTGGCCATCGGGGACCCGGTCCGCAAGATCCACGAGGGGACCCTGCGCCCCGAGTCGATCGACGTGCGCATCCTGGTGCCCTCCCGGGAGATCACCCTCGCCTTCCCGGTCTCCGTCGACGAGGACGCCGACGCGGATCCCGTCCACCAGCGCTGGCTGGACATGCGCAACGCGCAGGGACACGTCCTGCGGCACAACCTCCGGTCCCTGCGCTCCTCGCACGGCATCGACGTGAACGTCAGCTTCCGCGCGCTGCCGTTCACCCCGCCCGTGAAGCTCTACCTGCTCAACGGACAGGAAGCGCTGATCGGTTACTACGTCCTCACCCGGCGGGAGGAGCCGTACGAGAGCCAGACCCTGGAGATGTACGACGCGCTCGGCTCCGAGTCGCTGCTCTTCTCCTTCCTGACCCGGTCGGGACCGCGCGACGCGGCGTTCGTGGCGGAGTCGCAGAAGTGGTTCGACGGGCTCTGGGACACCATCGCCACGAACCTCAACCTGTCCTGACGGCCTGCCGTACCTCCCTTGCGGCCAGAAAGCTGCGGACGCCCTCTGGGAAACGATCGTCGCGAAGCTGACACTCTGTAAGTGACATTCGAAACCAGACAGTTCGAGTTGGTGGCGGGCGAGGCCGAGAAGTTCGACGAGCTGATCGGGCGCGCGAAGTGTGTCCTCTTCGACTTCGACGGCCCGATCTGTCGGCTGTTCGCGGGCCACTCCGCGAAGGGCATCGCCACGGGCCTGGAGGAGTGGCTGGCCGCGCGCGGGCTGGCCGGAGTACTGACCGAGGGGGAACGGGGCAGCCGTGACCCGCACTGGGTGCTCAGCAAGGTCGCCGGGCGCCACCGGGGCAGCGACCTGGTCGTCGAACTCGAGGAGTGGCTCACCCAGCAGGAACTGAGAGCGGTGGCCCGCGCGATGCCGACGGCGTACGCCGATCCGCTCATACGGACCTGGGGTGCGGTGGGCACGCGGCTCGCCGTCGTCACCAACAACTCGGACCGCGCGGTGCGGGCCTACCTGGAGAGCCGGCACCTCGTGGGGTACTTCGCCCCCAACATCTACGGCCGCACCCGGGACCTGCGCCTCCTCAAGCCCCACCCGCACACACTCAACCGGGCCCTGCGCGCGCTCGGAGCGGCACCGGACACCACACTGATGATCGGCGACACCCCGTCGGACCACGCCGCGGCCCGGAGCGCCGGCGTGCACTTCCTCGGCTACGCGCGTAACGAGGCGAAGGCCCGGACGCTGCTGGACGCGGGGGTGGCGCGCTGGAACATCGTGGACTCGCTGGAGACCGTGCTGCGGGCGGTGCGTGGCGGGGCTGCGTGAGGCTGCGCCGCGTGGAGCATGGCGTGCGTTCAATGTGCTTCACCCCCTCGCTGGTTCCCTGACGGCCAGGCCTTCGACGTCAGGTCCCGCCTCTGCCCCGGCCTCTGTTCCCCGGCCCCCCGCCGAGTTCAACCAGCCCACCAATTGGACTGGTTGAGGTTAATTGGTTGTCCCCGGATCGGATGATCGCTAATCAACCAGTCCAACGGGATTGCCGATGTGCGGAGAAGCGGTGTGACGCCGGCGGCCGGGCGGTAGGTTCGATGTGTGGCTACATCAGAATCGCGCGGTAGCGGAGGCGAGGAGTCCACGCAGGCGCGCGTCGAGAGAGTGCTCCGGGAGCAGTTGGAGAACGGGACCTATCCGCTGAACGGCTCGTTGCCCGCGCAGCGTGTGCTCGCCGAGGAGTTCGGGGTGAGCCGGGACACCATCCAGCGGGCGCTGGCCCAGCTGACCGAGGACGGGCTGATCGAGAGCCGGCGGGGCAGCGGCACCCGGGTGATCAGGGTGCCGAAATCCCTTCCCTCGCCCCCGCAGTCGGAGCGGCTGGGCTCCGCGTCGCTCGGCCCCTTGATCGAGCAGGCGTTCCAGCGGGGTGAGGTGGAGCTGGATGTCGCCACCCTCACCGCCGAGACGCTGCTCAGGCACCTGAAGAACCAGCACGAGCTGATCACCGGCAAGGGAGTGGCCGCGCCGGAGACGCTGAGGATCCGCATGCTCCTGCCCTGGACGACGGAGCCGCTCGCCTATCCACGCGCCGAGAACCCCGAGGACACCAGGGTCTGGGAGCGATGGCGCCGCATGGTCCGGGAGAACAGCAGCGAACTGGAGGAGTTGCAGGCCGGCTTCATCGACCTGGGTGTGGACACGAGCATCGAGATCCAGACGATTCCGATGACACCCCAGTTCAAGCTGTATGTGATCAATGACGAGCACATGTTGTTCGGTCCGTACACGGTGCTTCCGCGCAAGATCAAGGTTCCCCGTGCGGACCACCCCGACGAGGTGGAAGCCGTCGACTCGCTGGACGTACTGGGCCTCGGTTCGACTCTCTCGTACCACCGACTGGAGGCGGACGAGGGGACCCACGATTCCCTCTTCTTCAAGAGCATGAAGGAATGGTTCGACTCGTTCTGGGAGTAGTGGCCGGAAAATCTGCGTCCCAAAAGCGCAACCACCGAAGTAATCCCCGGAAAGTAGTTGCTGCGCCACTCACCTACAGTGATGGGTTGCTGTCCAAATGGTGACACGAGGTGAAAGTAGTCACTCCAGTCACTATGTTTGCGCGCATGTTCTCCCCTCAGCCTCGTGGGGCACACCAATCACTGGTGCGCTTCTTCGCGGAGGCGCGCCGCAGAGGCCGCGACGGGCGGGTGGTTTCCGGCCATCACAACACCAACCGCGTCGCCCGTCTGCGACAGCCGCTGGCGTTCCTCCTGGGGGCGGAGTCAGGGAGAGTCCTCGCCAAGTTCCGTACGCCTCTGCCCACCGTCGAGGTCGTGCCGCGGATCTGGCGCCGCGAGTCGGAGATCCTGCGGATCGTCGGGGCGCACGTGGGGGAAGTCCCGTACTGCCTGGCGGACTTCGGCGGATGGTCACTGCACGGCTATCTCGACGGACGGGCACTGGCCGAGGAGCGGCCCACGGGGCCGATCGGCAGCGAACGGCTGATGGAACTGGCGGAGTTCTTCGCCCGCCTCGCCGGGGTGCCCGCGGACGAGCTGCCTCCGCTGCCTGCCGACTGGCCCGACGAGGGCGACAGTCTGGGCTTCCTCGGCTGGCTCGCCCGGTTCGCGGAGCGGGAGGTGCACCAGTCCAATCGGCCGCGTTTCGGCGGCCTCTTCGACGCGGTGGGTATCCCGTTCGACGCGGTGGAGCGCTTCATGGACTCGGTGTCCGGCCTCACCCGGCGGCCGTTCTCCCTGCTCCACACGGACGTCCACCGGGCCAATGTGGTAGTCGTGCCCGGCCCGGCGGGCGGACGCCTGTCCGTCATCGACTGGGAACTCGCCCTGTACGGCGACCCCTTGCACGACCTGGCCACCCATCTGGTGCGGATGGACTACAACAAGACCGAACAGGATCTGATGGCCGGCATGTGGACGGACGCGATGCGGCGCGCGGGCCACGCCGACATGACCGTCGGCATGGACCAGGACCTGCCCGTCTATCTCGGCTTCGAGTACGCGCAGTCGGTGTTCCCCGACGTGATACGCGCGGCACTGGCCCTTCCCGACGACCCTGGCGAGCAGGACCTCATCGAGGCCGCGGGACAGGTCGCCAGAGCGCTGCGCAGGGCGCGGGAACCGCTGGGCTTCACGGAGAAGGTGCCGGATGTACGGGACATCGGTGTGGCGCTCCGCGAGTGGCACGCCAAGGACGAGTTCACGGAGCGGTATGACTGCCGACGTTAGAGGCAGCGAGGGCATTGCGGGCAGCGCAGCCAGCACAGATGCCGGTGGTGTCGAGGGCATCGAGGGCATCGACGGCACCGGTGACATCGACGAGGTCAGGGATGTCGGTGGTGCGTGGGCGCTGCTTGCGGACGCGCGGTGTGTTCTCTTCGACTTCGACGGTCCGATCTGCCGGCTGTTCCCCGAGGACCGGTCGCGGAAGGTCGCCAGGAGGCTCCGGGAGGCGACCGACGAGTTCGGTGCCGGAGACGTACTGACGGAGCAGGCGCGTTCCGACAAGGATCCCCATGTGGTGCTGAGGGCGGTGTACCGGGCGGGACGGAAGCGGGGCCTGCCGGGCCTGCTGCGGGAGCTGGAGAAACTGGTGGTGGAGGGTGAAGTGGAGGCCGCGCGGTCGGCATGGCCCACACCGGACGCCGTTGGTCTGATCGGCGTGCTGTCGGGGCGGCGGACGCGGATGGCCGTGGTCACCAACAACTCGCCCCTGGCCGCCGAGACCTACCTCGGCCGCAAGGGCCTGCTCCACCACTTCGCCGCCGTCGAGGGCCGCACCACCGACCCCGCCCGTATGAAGCCCGACCCCGATGTCGTGTTCCGTGCCCTGCGAAGCCTGCGCCTCGGCCCCGAGGACGCGGTGATGATCGGCGACACCGGAACGGACGTCGAGGCGGCCGGACAGGCCGGCGTGAGGTTCATCGGATACGGCCGCAACCCCGAGAAGCGGGGACGCCTGCGCGCCGCCGGGGCGACGGTCGTGCTCGGGGCGTACGCGCCGCTGCTCCAGCAGGCGGGCCGAGGGGACGGCCGGGATCCGCACGGTGCGTAGGCTCGGACCATGGGCCAGGCAGATCAGACAGACCAGGCGGACCAGGCGGATCAGACGGACGCGAGGGGTGCGGCCGGTGCGGCCGGCGGCGTGAGTGCCGTAGGCGTCGTGGGTGCGGCGGAGACCATGGGCTTGCGTGAGCGCAAGAAGCTGCGGATGTACCGGGACGTCTCCGACATCGCCATCTCGCTCTTTCTGGAGAAGGGCTTCGAGCGGGTCTCCGTCGCGGAGGTCGCCGCCGCTGCCGAGATCTCCAAGCCGACCCTCTTCCGGTACTTCCCCTCCAAAGAGGATCTCGTCCTGTACCGGTTCGCCGACCATGAGACCGAGGCCGCGCGCGTGGTCGGGGAGCGGCCGCACGGCCAGTCCCCGGTCGACGCGCTGCGAGCGCACTTCCTGCTCGGCATCGAGCGCGGCGATCCCGTGACCGGGGTCAACGGCAACCCGCACGTCCTGGCCTTCCATCGGCTGCTGTACGGGACCCCGTCCCTCGTGGCGCGGCTCTACGAGTATCTGGAGCGGTCCGAGGCGGCGCTCGCCACCGCGCTCGGCGGCAGCCTGGAGGCGCGGCTCGCCGCCGGACAGGTCGTCGCCGTGCAGCGGATCCTCGCGATGGACAACTGGCGGCGGATCGCGGACGGCGAGGCCGTCGCGAAGGTGCGGCAGGACGCGTCCGTCGCCGCGGAGGCCGCCTTCGTACGGCTGCGGGACGGGCTTCCAGAATACGCGACGCAGTAATAAATTTAACTCGGTCACGTTATTCGGGTACGCTCGCCCGAATGACGCCAGCCGATCCGCCCGCTGATCCGCCCGCCGACGCGCCCGCGAACCCGCCCGCGAACCCGCTCTCCGAATCCCTCCTCCGCGAACGCGACTACCACGACATCTGCCGAGCCGCCCTCGCCGTGATGGTCGACGGTGCCCAGGAACACGTGGTCACCGGAGAGGACGTGTCCGCGTCCGGCGCCGACGCCGAAGTGCTCGGGTACCGGCTCCGCAGCCGGGCGAAGGAGATGCGGGAACTGCCCGAAGGGCCGCTGTTCTTCGGCCGGTTGGACTTCGGGGCGCGGAGCGAGGCCGCGGGGGACCACGCCGGGCAGAGCTATCACCTCGGGCGCCGCAGGATCACCGAGCACCCCGCGGCCCCGCCCCTCGTCGTCGACTGGCGTGCCCCCGTCTCCCGCGCCTTCTACCAGGCGAGCGCCCGCGATCCACAGGGTGTGGGGGTACGGCGGCGATTCGGCTGGGCGCCGGGAAGCCGAGGTGAGTCGGCGGACCTCACGGGCTTGGAGGACGAGAGCCTGGGAGATGGAGGGGGCGGCGGCCTCCAGGCCCGCGACGTCCTCGACGGGGCAGACCCGGAGGCCGTCCCCCGCCCCGAGAGCCGCATCCTCACCAGTGAGATCGAGCGGCCCCGGGTCGGCCCGATGCGTGACATCGCCGCGACGATCCAGCCGGACCAGGACGATCTCGTACGGGCGGACCTCGCCGTGTCCGTGTGCGTGCAGGGCGCGCCCGGCACCGGCAAGACGGCCGTCGGGCTGCACCGGGCCGCGTACCTGCTCTACACCCATCCGCAGCGCATCCGGCGGGGCGGACTGCTGATCCTCGGGCCGAACCCCACCTTCCTCTCCTACATCGCGGAGGTACTGCCCGCGCTCGGCGAGACCGGAGTGCGGCAGTCCACGATCGGCGCGGAGATCGGCGACGAGATCGGGCTGCACGTGGTTGACGGCGAGGACGGCGAGGACGGTAAAGGTAAAGGCGGAGGGGGCGGCGAAGGCGGAGGGAACGGCGGTAACGGCGGGAACGGGCCGGGAGGCGAGAGCGTCTCCGCCGTCATCAAGCACGATGCCCGGATGGCGGAGGTGTTGCGGCGCGCCCTGTACGCCCGGGTGGGTCAGGCCGTCTCCGACGACCTTGCCGTGCCCGACGGTTCGTACCGCTGGCGGGTGTCCGCCGGCACGCTCGCGAGGATCGTGGCGACGGTACGGGCCGAGGAGCCGCCGTACGCCGTCGGACGTGAGCGCGTACGGACACGGGTCGTGCGGCATGTGCAGGACCGGGCCGAACGCAGGGCCGGGCCCCGGTCGAACACCTGGCTGCAGAAGATCTCGCGGGCGCGGCCCATCGGCGCGTACGTCGACGCGGTGTGGCCCAGGACTCGCCCGGAGGAGGTCGTCGCGGAGCTGCTCGGTGATCCGGCCGTGCTGGCCGCGGCGGCGGAGGGAGTGCTGGACGCGGACGAACAGCGGTCGATCCTGTGGGCCCGGCCGCCCCGGTCGTGGAAGTCCGCACGCTGGACGGCCGCCGATCTGGTGCTGCTCGACGAGGTCGCGGGCCTGATCGAACACCCCGCCGGATACGGCCACTTGGTCATCGACGAGGCCCAGGACCTGTCGCCGATGGAGTGCCGCGCGATCGGGCGCCGCGCCGCCTTCGGGTCGGTCACGGTCCTCGGGGACCTCGCCCAGGGCACCACGCCGTGGGCCGCCCGTGAGTGGGGCGAACTGCTCGCGCATCTGGGGAAGCCCGAGGCGTCGGTGGTGCCGTTGACCACCGGTTTCCGGGTGCCCGAGGCGGTGGTCGAACTGGCGAACCAGGTGCTGGCCCAGCTGGATGTGGACGTTCCTCCCGGCCGGTCCCTGCGCAGGGACGGCGAGTTGCGGATCCGCCCCACGGACGACGTGCCGCACGAGACGGTCGAGTCCGTCCGCCGGGCGCTCACATATGAGGGCTCCGTGGGAGTCATCGCGGCCGACACCGACGTCGTACGGGTACGGGAGGCGCTCTCCGCCGCCGGGATCGAGGCGGCCGACGTGGACCAACTGGGCGCGCGCGTGACGGTGTTGGCGGCGGGCGCCGCGAAGGGGCTGGAGTACGACCATGTCGTGGCCGTGGAGCCGGCGGCGATCGTGGAGGGCACCGGGAGGGGGAGCGGAGGGAGAGGGGGCGGTGGGAGGGGGATGCGTCAGCTGTACGTCGTACTGACGCGGGCCGTGTCCAGACTGGACGTCGTACACGCACGGCCATTGCCGTTGGCACCGTCGCCGTCGCCGTCGCCGTTCGAGTGAGCGCGGAGCGACGCGAACTGACTGTGTGTTTGTTGTGAAGGTGGTCTAAGGTCACGTTGTTCTCTGGGGAGGGGATGAACGCGTGGCGCGTAGGGGGAAGTGGGCTGTGCTGTGCATGGCCGCGCTGACGTTGGGGCCGGCGTCGGCTCTGACGGGGTGCGGGCAGCAGTCGGCGGGGGCGAAGCCCGGTTTCGAGAGCGCGGCGGAACTGCCGGAGAAGCTCGGCGAGGACGGCACCACCATCATGGTGGGCGATCCGGACGCGAGACTGACGGTGGCCTTGTACGAGGACCTGCGCTGCCCGGTGTGTGAGGAGTTCGAGACCGCCGGAGGCAGCCCGGCGTTGCGGAAGGCGATGCTCGGCCGGAAGGCGAAGACCGAGTACACCCTGGCCTCCTTCCTGGACAACGGTCTCGGCGGCAGCGGGTCCAAGAAGGCGGCCAACGCCTTGCGTGCCGCGCTCGGTGAGGACAAGTTCGTGGAGTACCACGAGGTGCTCTACGCCAATCAGCCCGAGGAGAGCGTCGACGGCTACACCACCGCCAGGCTGCTGGAACTGGCCGACGAGGTGGAGGGGCTGCGCGGCCCGACGTTCGACACGGCCGTGAAGACCATGAAGTACCGGGCCTTCGTGACGGCCTCCCAGGAGGCGTACGAGCGGGCCGGGGGAGCCGAGGAACCCAAAGGGCCGGGAACGCCCGCCGCTGCGATCAACGGCGCGTGGCTGCCGGACGAGTACCGCGAATTGATCTTCGACAACAAGATCTTCGGCAAGCTGCTGCAGACGATCTACGACGACCCCCGGTCGTGGAAGGACGCGGCCCAGCCGCTGTAACGCGTCGCTGTAGCACGCCACTTCGGGCGACTTCGGGCCGCATCAGGTCGGACCAGGCCGCACCGGACCAGGCCGCACCGGACCAGGCCACGCGGGCCACGCCGCACCACGACCGGTTCACCTTCGGGTGACGGTCGTGGTCAGTGGGCGGACCTGGCCGGTGCGTCCAGGACGGGGATCAACTGCGCTTCCTCGTACGCCAGATGAGCCTCCAGCGCCGCGGTGAGGCGCTCCACCTCCCCGCGTACGTACCCGGGTTGCGCCGAGTCCGTACCGATGACCTGCTTCAACTCGGCGGTGAGGGCCGCGATCTGCTCGTGCTCTTCGCGCAGGCGGGCCAGGACGGGTTCGAGTTCCGGGTGACGGTCGGCCAGGAACGGGAACATCATGGTGTCCTCGCCGGTGTGGTGGTTGTGCAGGCCCTGGCAGAAGGTCAGGCAGTTGATGCGGAGTTGGGCGCCGAGGTTGGACCCCGCGTCACCGATCTCCTTGCGGATCAGGGCGAGTTCGCGACGGAACGCGTCGTGGACCGCCTTCACGGCCTGACCCATCGACGGGGCGTTGAGGTTCGGCGGGCCACCGCTCGCGATCACGTGCAGGGCGACCACCGGGATCACACGGCTGGTCTTGGCCTGGTACTCGGCCCAGCCGGAGTCGGCCTCGACCGCGCGGGCGAAGGCGTCGTCGCGTGCGGTGCCCTTCAGGACCTCCGCCTCGGCGTCGTACGTGAACACCCCGGTCTCGACGGTGACCCGGGGGCGCGCGACCAGGTTGTGGAACCAGTCCGGATGCTTCGGCGCGCCGCCGGCCGAGGCGATGACCAGCACCCTGCCGTCCCCGTCGGGGTAGTAGCCGACCGGGGTCGTGTGCCGCTCGCCCGAACGCGCCCCCGTGGTGGTGAGCAGGATCAGCCGGGCGCCCTCGAAATAGCCGCCGACCTCCCCGGCGTTGGCTCGGAATTCTTCGATGACCTGCTGGTTGAAGTCGTTGGGCATTCTCTTCTTTCTTCTCGGTGAATTCTGGAAGGAGACGTAAAAAGGCATGGCGAATCGCCGCGGGGCGAAAACGATCCCGCCCACGGTGAAGTGGCGCACGCGGATTGCGCGACGCTGAGCGCGGGGGTGGTGACGGCGGCGAGACGTGCGGATACGCGGTGGCGAGGCATACGAGGCATACGCGGTGCGTACCGTGGGATGCGCCCAGGAACGGGCATGCCGCTCAGGCACGGCTACTCGGCGCGCGCACTGGAGCTGGTGGAGAAAAGGGGCGGCCCTCTGGCCCGCCCGGGCCTCACTCGGAGGCCGGGAACCCTACTGTTTCTTGGCCCATGGCCGACCCGGCAGTCACGGGAAAAGGTTAAGGGAATTCATGCGTTGAGGCAATGCTTTGTCTTCGGGCCGGGGCCGGGGCCGGGGACTCGGCCGGTCCGCGATCGGTGTGCGGTCGATCCGCGGTGGACCGCCGACGCCCGTCCGTGGTCGACTCCCTGCCATGAGTCTGTCGGTCGATGTGTACGTGCTCCGGGCGGAGGGCGGCATCGAGGTGCTGGACGTTCCGGCCGGAAGTTCCGATGTGGCGGGCTGGGAACGTTGGCGCACCGAGGTGTGGGGGTCCGAGCCGGTCCGTTCGCTGGGCGCGCGGTTCCTGCCGCGGCTGGCCACCGAGGACCTGACCGTGGCACCGGAAGAGGTGCTCGATTTCATCGCCGAGTGCGACCTGGTCCGTACGCGTCTGGCGCGGATCGCCGAACACATGCGGGCGGAGCCGGAGACAGGACCGGGTAAGTCCCTCGCCCAGCACGCCGAGGACGTGAGCCGGCGCCTGGACAACATCGTGGACGCGGCACGGCGGGCGTGGGACATCGGGGGCGGGATCATCATCTGGTAGCCGAAGGCGGTGTGAGGCCGGAGGCGGGGTGCTCCAGGAGCGGATGTCACATTCGAGGGACCGACGCAGTCTTGATGCCGAACAGGCAGTGACGGCAGGGATGTCCGGCAGGGACGTCCGAGCGTCCACGGAGGACAGACACCATGGCTCTACGCGCTCCGAAGGCAGAACTCCCCACCGAGATGAGGGAGAACACGATCAAACAGTTCGGCGCGGTGCCCGAACCCTTCGAGGTGACGGCGCACAATCCCAAGGTCGCCCAGGACTCCGTGGAGATCGGAGGCAGGGTGAGCGAGTGGGACATGGCCGACGAGGGACTCAAGACGTTCGCGCACATGGCGGTGGCGGCGCAGGTCGGCTGCGGCTGGTGCCTCGACATCAACTACTTCCAGGCGCTGAACCAGAACCTGGACCTGGTCAAGGCGAGCCAGGTGCCGCGCTGGCGTGAGTCGGAGGTGTTCACGCCGCTGGAACGGGACGTACTGGGGTACGCCGAGGCCATGACGGACACGCCGCCGACCGTCACCGACGAGCAGTACGCGAGCCTGCTGGACCGGCTCGGCCCGGCGGCGATGGTCGAACTGACGGCGTCCATCGGCTTCGCCAACATGGCCACCAGGAACAACTCGGCGCACGGGATCACCTCGCAGGGCTTCTCCGACGCGTGCGGGATTCCGTTGGCCGCGCGCCCTGAGGTACGCGGCGAGGCGTCGACGGCATGACCGGGGCGGGCCGGTCGTCGTAGGCGGCGAGGTCGGCCGAGTACGACCGCGAAGCCGACCGGGCTCTCTTGGCCTCCTCGGCCTCCCCGGCCTCCTTGGCTTTTTTCGCTCTCTTGGCTCTCTTGGCTTTCTTGGCTCGCTGGGCGAGTCGGTGGGCGTCGGCTTCGCGGATGAGCTCCTGGGAGCGGATCCGGTGCAGTTCGCGGAACACGGCGGGCTCCTAGCGCGTGAGCTGCTGGAGCTCCGTCACGTCGGCGACCACACAGCTGACGTTGTCGGGGCCGCCGGATTCGTTGGCGAGGACGACGAGTTCACGTACGGCCTGCTCGGGCTCCGTGACCTCGGAGAGAACCCGGTGGATCTCATCGGTCGGCACGACGTTCGACAGGCCGTCGGAGCACAGCAGGTACCGGTCTCCTGGTCGGGCGTCGTGCAGGCGCATGTCGGGGGTGTCGTCGGCTCCTGAACCCAGCGTGCCCAAGGCCCGTACGAGCAAGGACCGTTGAGGATGGGAGGCGGCCTCTTCAGGGCTGAGGCGTCCTTCGTCGACCATCGACTGCACCATGGTGTGGTCGTGGGTGATCTGGAACAGCTCTCCGTCGCGCAGGAGATGGACGCGGGAGTCGCCGATGTGGACGAGGGCCAGCTGCGAGCCGGTCCAGAGCATCGCGGTGAGTGTGGTGCCGGCCTCCACGGCTGACGAGCCGCTGTCACCGCTACCACTGCTGCCGTCGCTGTTGCCGCCGCCGACGCCGCTGACGGCCTGCTTGGCGTGTTCGACGGCGTCGGCGAGGAGGTTGAGGAGATCGCCCGCGGGGACGCTGTCGGTTTCGAGGCGCTTGAGCGCGTCGACGGCGGCGGCGCTCGCGGGGGCTCCCGCGCTGCCGAAGCCGTCGGCGACGGCGAGCAGGCGGGACCCGGCGTAGGCGGTGTCCTGGTTGCTCTCGCGGACCAGGCCACGGTCGGACAGGGCGGCGTAACGGATTCCCAGGGGCTCGGCGACTGGAGACATGGTGGGGTCCTTCCACGACAGATGGCCGATGAGGAAGGAAGCGAGATCCCGCCGCGCGGCGGTGTCGGCCTCGACCTGCGACCAGTACGCCCTGACCTCCCGGGCCGCGGGGCCCGCCTCCAGCGTGCAGACGTACTGGATGCGGGCCAGCGGCATTCCCAGCCGCCGGAGCCAGGCGACGAGCCGGGCCTGGTCCAGCTGTTCCGGGGAGTAGAAGCGGTAGCCGGTCGTGGGGTCGACGCGAGCGGGGGTCAGCAGTCCGAGTTCGTCGTAGAGGCGCAGCGCCTTCTGCGACAGCCGGGACGCCTTCGCGAACGCCCCGATGGCCAACAACTCCATGCTCGCTCTCCTCCTCATACCGGGCAGGTCACCCGGCCCCACCGATGCTGGGGTCTGCCCCAAGGTGAGGGTCAAGCAGATGACCGGACGGGGGGACGCGGGTTCCCGGAACCTGGCATACGTGCCGGCCGGTGCGTATGCCGGAACTCCGTGTTCAGGACCGGGCGAGAACGCAGAACTCGTGCCCCTCCGGGTCGTTCAGGCACGTCCACGGCACGTCGCCCTGGCCGACGTCGAGGTCGGTGGCGCCGACGGCCCGCAGCCGGGCCACCTCCGCCGCCTTGTCGTCACCGGGGTTCGGCAGCAGGTCGAGATGGACGCGGTCCGGTGCGGTCTTCACGCCGGGTGTGCGGAGGAATTCGAGGTACGGGCCCACGCCCTCGGCAGAGCGGAACACCGCGTGGTCGTCGCTCACCTCGTGCAGGGTCCAGTCCAGCGCCCCGTCCCAGAACCGGGCCATGGCGCGTGGATCCACGCAGTCGACCACCACCGCGGCGATCGGCCCGGTGTCCCGGTAGACCTCCCGAGGCTCCAGCACGCAGAACTCGTTGCCCTCGGGATCGGCGAGCACCGTCCACGGCACGTCGCCCTGGCCCACGTCGGCGGGCGTCGCGCCGAGAGCCTTCAGCCGGGCGACGAGCTCCGCCTGATGGGCCGCGGACGTGGTGGCGAGATCGAGGTGCACACGGTTCTTGGCGGCTGCCCTGGCCTCCGGAACGGAATCGGAAACGGGATCGGGATCGGAAGCGGGATCGGAAACGGGGTCGGGAATGAAAACGGAATCTGGAACAGGAACGGGAACGACATCGACGCAGACCGCCACCGGGTCCGGCCAGACGAGACCGCCGGCGGGTCCGACGTACGTGGTCACGCCGGGGCTGTAGGCACTCCAGCCGAGGGCCTCCGCCCAGAACCGGCCGACCGCCGACGCATCAAGAGCCTTTACGTTCACCTGAACAGGTCGCAGGGCCATGACGGCCGATCCTATGCGCCGACCCCGCTCCACTGCGCAGCCCCGCTTGGCAGCAGCGGGTCGAAGGCCGTCTCGACGTCCACGTCCGTGCCGTCGTACACGGCCTTGGCCGACGCCGGGAGGCGGCCGGTGGCCAGTGTTCTCGTCATCGCACAGGTCACCCATCGGGGGTCGGCACCCGGGCGGGCAGTAGCCCGGCCGACCGTACAGCGGCCCAGAATTCCCTCTGGACGGGGAACGCGAGCATGCGGGCGGTCGCGTCCACCTCTTCCGGAGTCCGAGCGCCGACCACGACGCTCGTCACCGCGGGGTGGCCGAAGGGGAACTGGACGGCCGCCGCGGTCGGGGGCACGGCGAAACGCCGGCAGATCGCGTGCCACGCGGCGACCCGGCGGGCCAGTTCGCCCGGGATCCTGGTGTAGCCGTGCGGTGCGCCGGGGCGGGGGTCGGCGAGCAGCCCGGACTGGTAGACCCCCGCGACCATGACGGCCACGCCCCGGGACGCGCACAGCGGTAGCACCGCGTCGAGGCCCGACTGGTCGAGAAGGTTGTACCGTCCCGCGAGCATGACGCAGTCGGGGCCGGGGTCTGCCACCTCGTTGAGGTAACGGGCCGCCACCGGAGCGTGGTTGACGCCGATCGACACCGCGCCGATGACTCCTCGGCGGCGCAGTTCGGCCAGTCCCCGATAGGCGTCCGACACGGCCGTCGCGAAATCCTCGTCCGGGTCGTGCACATGGAGGACATCGATCCGGTCGAGCCCCAGACGCTCCAGACTGTCCTCGACCGAGCGCATGACCCCGGCGTAGGAGAAGTCGCGCCGGGGCCCGACACCGGGCGGCGGGTCTGCCCAGATGGGCTGGGTGTCACGGCCCCCGGGCTCGATCAGGCGGCCCACCTTGGTGCACAGCGTGTACTCCGCACGGGGACGGCTGCTGAGGGCTGCCCCCGCACGGCGTTCCGACCGGCCGTAGCCATAGACGGGTGCCGTGTCGAAAAGCCTGACGCCGACATCCCAGGCGCGGTCGATGGTGCGCGCCGCGTCGTCGTCGGAGACAGGAGTGAACAGCCCTCCGAGAGAGGCAAGTCCCAGACCCAGGCGGGTGACCCGCAGGGCCGTGCGGCCCAACGGCACCGACTCGTCCGCTCGCATACGCAGCTTCCTTCCTCCAAGGAGTCACGCCCGCCTGCCCGTCGAGACGCAGCTTGGAAAGGGTACGAGCTGTCCTGTCCCAGATGGCCTCAGGTGGTTTCGTCGCTCAGTGGGTAGCCGATCTCAGCCATGTCCTTTGCCAGGGCGCCCGTCGCGATCTCAGGGTTCAAAGCGGCAATCACCTCGCTCGTCAGGGGGTGCAGGGCAAACACGTGCTGAATGGCTGCGAGGGGCACCGGGATTTCGTAGTAGTCCTCGGCGAAGTACTGGAACGCTTCCGCGGACCGGTCGACCAGCAACCGGAACAAGTGCGCGGAGCCGTCCGGATCGCCGGCACCGTCGTCAGGAAACTCGATCGTCCCCGCATTCCAAGCTCCGTCGCCCACCTCCCGCCAGGCGCAGGCGGTCACGACGGGCATTCCGTCCTCGTCGGTGAACGCGGGCTCCTCGACGCAGGAGCGGAAGACCTCCGGGACGTTGTCCAGCACACCCGGCCATGGCTCGTCGTTGGCATAGGGACTCATGTGTGACTCGTGTGCGAAGCCACGGATGTAGGCACCGACGGCCGAGAAGACGATGGAAAACTCGTCGCCCGATCCGTCGCGCATCGAGGCCACCTCTTCTCCGGCGGACCAGTGCGCGTCGAAGGAGTAGTGCCGGTCGGCCCATTCCGGACTGAGTATCGCTTCCAGCATCGCCATCGAGCGGCAGTGATCGCGAAGTGCGGAAATCTCGGGCAGCCGCTGGGCAACATCGTGAATGGTCACGCCTGCATCCAACCTCAGAGGTCTGACAACCACGGAGGCACGGAGTACCGGGCGACTCGGCACAGGGGACACCGGTTATCCCGTCGACGGCCTTCTTGGCCGGTCGTACCTTTGAGCGCCTCGTAGATGCCGCGACCCGGAACGCGGTCCTTGGCCAACCGGTTGGTGTAGCCCCCCCTCCAGAGCCTTGCGGTCGCGAGGGGTGCCAGGCGTGGCGGCGAGGCCGGTGAGTGCGAAGAGCCTGGCCCTGAGCGGCTACCTCGTACGCGCTTGCTGCATCGGCCACCGCGTCGGTGAACGACTCCGCCCGGCCCACCGCTTCACAAGCCAGCCGCGTCACGGTGAACTCGGCCGCCGACCGCTCGTCGACCCGGTCCAGAGGCCGGCGGTCCACCAGCAATCCCCTACAGGCCCGGGATGTTCCGCTGACCGCGGTACGACGGGAAGCCGCGCACCGGCAGCCCGCCTCGAACTCCACCGATGCCTCCTCCAGCGGCTGTGGTACTCACCCCCGGCATCACGCCAGCCGACATCGAACCCCTCCGCCCTCGGCCCCATGCATGCAACTGTGCAGCAACACCGGGAATCCGCCAGATCATCTGGGGTGAGACCCCTCATGAGGATGAAGCCGGGGCCAGGACCGGCAAATTGACCTGGTTGGATCCCCGCATGACGGATTGGTCGCAACTCAGCCACGCCTACGGCTCGGCGGACGACATACCGACCCTGTTGGACCGGATCGCATTGGAACCGAAGCCCGAGCTCTGGAGCGATCTGTGGTCGGCGCTGTGCCACCAGGGCAGCGTCTACTCGGCCAGCTTTGCGGCGCTGCCCTGGCTTGCTGCCGTATCCGGCAGTGACGACCGAGAGCAAGCGGTGAATGCCCTGGCCCTGGCAGGCGCGATCATGGCAGGTGCCGAGCAGCCGCACGGGGCCGGTGATGTTCGCGCGCAGCACGCCGCGGAGGTCGAGAGCCTCCTGGCGGCAGTGAACCAGCAGCTCCGGATGGCATCCGATCGCGCCGACTACATCCACCTGCTGGAAGCCATGCTGGGTTTCGAGGGCGTCGTGGGCTGGAGCGAAGATCTGGCCTGGGGGCTGGGCAATGAGGAGTACGAGGTCGACTGCCCCGGGTGTCAGACCGGCCTGTTCATCGTTCTCGGCGAGCGAGGATTCTTCTCCACCAGCGAGGACTACGCGCTCTCGGGCGACGATGTCGAGACGAGGCCCCTGCTGCCGGCGAACCCGGCAAACCTGGACGGCATCGGCCGACGCCTCCACGACATCGCACTCTCCGATGGTCACCACGAGGTAGCCCACATGCTGACCCACGTATTCGGTCACGCGACGTGCCCGGACTGCGAAACCAACTTCTCCGTTGCTGACCAGGTCAGCGCCGACTGGTCAGCCACCCAGTAGACGCCGGCTCGGTGGGACTCCGCCAAGTCCATCGCCAGAACTGGTGGGACTTCGCCACGTTCCCCGGGAACGGACAACACGACACCTGTTGTGCTCAGGCTCAACACGTGGCGTAGCGCACTATTGCAAGCATGTGCTTGCAATAGTTAGCGAGGGTGGTGCAGGGTAGGCGCATGGCAACGCTCAACGTCGGCAACCTTGGTGAGTACCTGCGGGATCAGCGGCGCAACGCGCAGTTGAGTCTGCGGCAGCTCGCCGAGGCCGCCGGGGTGTCCAATCCATATCTGAGCCAGATCGAGCGCGGGCTGCGCAAGCCGAGCGCGGAGGTGCTGCAGCAGGTCGCCAAGGCCCTGCGGATCTCCGCCGAGACGCTGTACGTCCGTGCCGGGATCCTCGATGCCGAGCGAGACCGGGACGAGGTGGAGACGCGTGCCGTCATCCTCGCCGACCCGACGCTCACCGAGCGGCAGAAGCAGGTGCTGCTCCAGATCTACGAGTCCTTCCGCAAGGAGAACGGGTTCGAGGTCAAGGCCGTCGACGACGTTCTGGCCGCAGGAGACGTAAAGAGTGGTTCAGACGTGGCCGCCGACGTATCGGCCGTCATAGACGTGACGGACGGTGCGGACACCGTGGACACCGTCGTCGACAAGGCCCGCACGGCCGACGGCAGCGCTGCCTCGCAGAAACCACCGGCACGACCAGCATGACCAGAACGACCAGCACCATCCGCATGACCAGCAGTCCTCCGCCGGCTGACCGAGCCCGGTGCAATCGGGCGCGGCGTCACTGAGCCCCGTTCGAACGGGCCGGTCGCCCACGGCGGAGTTACCGACAGACCAAACCCTCACGCTCCACGCGACAGCTATTCCGGGAGGACCATCACCATGGCCATCACCGACGACCTGCGTAAGACCTTCAACAACCCGACCCCCCTCTACTTCGCCGCCGGTACCGCCGACCTGGCCATCCAGCAGGCGAAGAAGGTGCCGGCCATCGTCGAGCAGCTGCGTGCCGAGGCGCCGGCCCGGGTCGACGCCGTTCGCAACATCGACCCGAACGCCGTTCAGGAGAAGGCCACCGCCCGCGCCAAGGAGGCGCAGGAGACCCTTCAGACCAAGGTGAACGACATCATCAGCACCCTGGACACCGACCTGAAGAAGATCGGTGAGACGGCTCAGGACTTCGCCCTGCGCGGTGTCGGCGTCGCCGCCGAGTATGCCGTGAAGGCCCGCGAGACGTACGAGAAGGTCGCCGAGCGCGGCGAGCAGACCGTGAAGACCTGGCGTGGCGAGGCCGCCGAGGAGATCGAGGAGCTGGCCGTCGCCGTCGAGCCGAGCCCCGAGCCCGTCGAGGTCAAGGACGAGAAGCCCGTCGAGGCCAAGGCCGCCCCGGCCCCGGCCCCGGCGAAGAAGGCCCCGGTCAAGAAGGCTCCGACCGCCCGCAGGACCACCGCCCCGGCCAAGAAGTCGACGCCGCCGGCGAAGTAGCGGTCTGACGCGCAGACGCACGTCATGACAGCGAATCCGTGTCACACGAACGGGTCGGGCGCTCCGGGCACTATCGGAGTTCCCGGCCCGTTCTGCGGGTACGGTGACCGCGTAGGGACGACGACTCGATTCGGGTGGTGGGCAAAGTGCTCCTGACGGCATTCGGCGGCCTCATGTGGCTGCTCTTCACCGCCATGCTGGTGCTGGCTGTGGTCGCGCTGGTCATGGCCGGGCTGGCTCGCGACGACGCCTACCGCGCCGCGAACAAGCAGAGCAAGATGTTCTGGCTGATCATCCTCGGCGTCACGGTGGCCGTGAATCTGCTGGTCCCGATGATCTTCCTGCAGATTGCCGGCCTCGTCGCCACGATCGTCTTCTTCGTGGACGTCCGGCCCGCCCTCCAGCAGGTCTCCGGCGGCGGACGCGGCGGCCGCCGGGGCGGCAGCAGCAGCGACGGTCCGTACGGGCCCTACAACGGCGGGCGCTGAGCCGGCCCCGACCCGGGCCGGCGAAGAGTCACCCGGGCCCGGGCCCCACGAAACGGCGGCCACCCGGGCTCAACAACAGGGCGGCCGCCCGGTCACCCCGGAAGCAAGCCCTGGAAGCAGGCCCCGGAAGCAAGCTGTCGCGCTCTACGCCACGCGATCCAGCAGCAGTACCGCCACGTCGTCCGTCAGCTCTCCGCCGTTGAGGTCCCGTACCTCGTTCACGGCGGCCCGCAGCAGTTCCTCGCCGCGCAGCCCCTGCGCCAGTTGACGGCGGACCATGTCCACCATCCCGTCCTGGCCCAGCCGCTCCCTGCCTTCACCCGTACGGCCCTCTATCAAGCCGTCCGTGTAGAGCATCAGGCTCCACTCGCCGCCCAGCTCCACCTGCTGGCGCGGCCACCGGGCGTTCGGCAGCAGACCGAGCGCCGGGCCGCCGTTCTCGTACGGCAGCAGATGCGCGACCGGCGGTGCCCCGATCCCGCCTACGGGGTCGACACCGTCCACACCGATCGCACCGCGCCCACTGTCCCCACCGTCCGTACCGTCCGCGCCGACCAGGGCCCGGGAGCGGGCCGGGCGTGAGAGCAGCGGCGCGGGATGGCCCGCCAGGCACAGGCCCGCGCGGCGCCCGTCCGGCGAGATGTCCACCGTGCAGAGCGTCGCGAAGATCTCGTCGCTGTCGCGCTCGTGCTCCAGGACCTGCTGGAGCGTCGACAGCAGCTGGTCCCCGCACAGGCCCGCGAGGGTCAGCGCGCGCCACGCGATCCGCAGTTCCACGCCGAGCGCGGCCTCGTCGGGGCCGTGCCCGCAGACATCGCCGATCATGGCGTGCACGGTGCCGTCGGGGGTGCGGACCGTGTCGTAGAAGTCGCCGCCGAGCAGCGCGCGCGAGCGGCCGGGCCGGTAGCGCGCGGCGAACCGCAGCGAGGAGCCCTTCAGGAGCGGCGTGGGCAGCAGCCCGCGCTCCAGCCGCGCGTTCTCCTGCGCGTGCAGCCTGGACTCGGTCAGCCGTCGTTCGGCCCGGTCGGAACGCTTGCGCTCCACCGCGTAACGGATCGCGCGGCTCAGCAGCCGGCCGTCCAGTTCGTCGTGGAAGAGATAGTCCTGGGCGCCGACGCGCACCGCTTCGGCGCCGCGCTCGGTGTCGTCGGGCGCGGTGAGCGCGAGCACGGCGTGCCGGGGCGCGAGCCGCAGTACGTGCTTGAGCGTGGCCAGCTCGTCGTCGGCCTCCTGCGCCACCTCCGGCTCCTCGGCCGTGGCCGCCGGGCCGGGCGTGCGCAGTGCGAGGTCGAGCAGGATGCACTGGACGCCGTCGGTGAGCAGCCGCTCGGCCTCGGTGAGGTTGCGGGCGGTACGGACCCGGATCCGCCTGCCTGTCGCGTCCCGCAGTTCGGGCACGGTCAGCGCGCCGGTCGGGTCGTCCTCGATCACGAGCAGCGTCAGCGGGGCGGTGCCGGCTGTGCTGCTGCCCGCGGCGCCGCCGTGCTGAGCGCCGTCGTCGAGGTCGAGATCGAGATCGTGGTCGGAGTCGTCGTGGTCGATGTCGCTGTGACCGGAGTCGTCGTGGGCGGTGTCGTCGCCGTGAGAGGCGCCGACGTCGGCGCCGATCCTCGTCGAGGACGGCTCCTGGCCGGACAGGGTGCCTGGTGTGCCGGACAGGTCGCCCGGTGCGGGCGCCGACTGTGCCGGTCCACCGGATGGAGACGCGGCGTGAGCCTGTCCACCTTCCACGGCGGGGATCGCTCTCTGCCGCGGTACGGGTACGGGCATCGTCTTGGGTTCCTTCCCTCCCCCTGAGGGCATGGCGGGTCAAGGGATCTCGATCCACCGACGGGGACCATAGCGTCAGGCGCCGTCACAAAGGAATGGCGGCAGGCCGGACGCGTGGAAAACAGCCGCCGTCATATGCCGCATCCTGTACCGCAATTGGGCAGGATGTGCTCTTGTACGGGATGACGTACATCACGCCGGGAAGGTTGAGCGCGGCGTCCGGACGTGCCGCGTGTCACGTGCGGCAGGTCACTTCGCCGCCGCCGCTCTGCCGTGCCGGCGCGGGCCGGAGCCGGGGAGCGGAACCAAAGCGACAAGTCTCCCTCCATATGGTGAATGCCTCGAATGCCCACCTCCGGCCGGCCGGACCGGCGCACCGAAGTGACGTACGGCGCCTGTGAAGTGGCAGGGCGTACTCACATCCGGGCAGCGCGTTCGAAGGAGCGCGCGCCCCAGCCGTCAACCGTCAACCGCCTAGGGTCACCGCCAGCCACCACCAGGGCCACCGCCAGCCGCCCACCACCACGGGACGACCGCCGACCGCCGACTGTCGACCGCCACCGGACAGCCCCGCCATGGGGCAAGCCGAGAACCGATCAGGGCCTCACTTGTCGGGTCGTACAACCCCGAGTATCGGCATCGAACCCGCCCCCGCGATCGTCACCGTACGACCGGGGCGAGGCGCGTGGATGATCGCGCCGTCGCCTATGTACATCGCCACATGGCTGGCGTCGGAGTTGTAGATGATGAGGTCGCCGGGGCGCATGGCCTCGACGGCGACGTGGTCGAGCTGCTTCCACTGCTCCTGCGAGGTGCGCGGGATGCCCTGCCCGGCGGCGGACCACGCCTCGGAGGTGAGTCCGGAGCAGTCGTACGTCTTCGGCCCCTCGGCGCCCCACTCGTACGGCTTGCCGATCTGTGCCGTCGCGTACTCCACGGCCTTCTTGCCCTGCGTGGAGGCCTTGTCGCTGATCTCGTCGAGGATGCCGGAGTCCAGCCAGGTCGTCTGCGCCTCGTACGCGGCCTGCTGCTCCAGCTTCGCCAGGCGCTGCTTCTCCTCCTTCTCCAGCTGCGACTCGAGCTTCTCGGCGGCGGCGATCTGCTTCTTGATCTTCTTCTTGGACTCGGCCTTCGTCTCGCGGTTGGCTTCGAGCTTCCGCCACTGGGCCGCCGCGTCGCGCGCGTACTGCTCCAAGTCCTTCTGGGTGCGCCGCATTTCGGCGAGCAGGCCCTTCGTCGCCTGTTCGCCCTGGCGGACCCGGCCCGCGCCCTCCAGGAAGTCCTGCGGATCGTCGCTCAGCATCAGGTGGGCCTCGTCCGGCAGCCCGCCGACGCGGTACTGGGCGCGGGCCGCGGCGCCGATGCGCTCCTTCAGCCGGTCCAGCCGGGTCTTGCCCTCGACGATCTCGCGGGCGAGCCCGACGATCTGCGTGGACTGCTTCTCGGTCCGCTCCTCGGCGAGGTTGTACGCGTCCGTGGCGACCGCCGCGTCGTGGTAGAGCGCGTCCAGCTTCTCGCGGATCGCCTCAAGGTCCTTGGTGCTCACGGGCGTTGTGCCCGGGGCGGGTGACGGGGCCGCCGTGGAGGTCGGTGTCGGCTTCGGGGCCGCGTGGGCCATGCCAGGCGCGGCCAGGATGGTCGCGGCGCAGGCCAGGACCATGGCCGTAGTGGTCAGGCTCCGTGCACCGGATCCCATGAACCGACCCCCAAACTGATTTACCGTCAGTAACGTACGAACGCCTCGGGGATGGTGCCATGTCGGCGCGCAATACGACAGAGGTGGGCAAGAACTCCCTCCCCCCGCTCACCCGTCCCCACCCTGCTGTTCTCTCCCCCCGACGCCCACTTGATGCCTGCTCGACGTCTGCTCGATGCCTGCTCGGTCACGATGCGTTTCGCGCTCCCCGCCAATGTGACGAACGACTCACCGAGATCGTTCCCGGTCGTACGGGCATACGTGCCGGGCGTTGAAGGCGCTCCTACGCCCCCGGCGCCAACGCCTCCCACCGCACCGTCACTTCGCCCTGCCGCCACCGCGCCGCCCCGTCCACGACGGGCCAGTCGGCCGCCAGGTCGCGGACCGCCCGGATCCAGCGCTGCCGGGCGCCGTAGGAGGAGTACGGCGCGGCGGCCGCCCACGCGCGGTCGAAGTCGCGCAGGAAGGCATGCACCGGCTCACCCGGCACATTGCGGTGGATGAGTGCCTTGGGGAGGCGCTCGGCGAGGTCGGACGGGCGGTCCAGGGAACCGAGCCGGGTGGCGAAGGTGACGGTCCGCGGGCCCTCGGGGCCGAGCGCCACCCACACGTGCCGCCGGCCGATCTCGTCGCACGTGCCCTCGACGAGGAGCCCGCCGCGCGAGCCGGCGTCCGCCGGTGCCAGACGCCCGCACAGCCGGGCCCACACCTCGGCCACCTCGGCCTCCTCGTACTGCCGCAGGACGTTCGCAGCGCGGATCAGCGACGGGCGCGCGGGCAGCGGGATCTCGAAGCCGCCGTGCCGGAACCGGAGGCCGTCCCGCTCGTACGGCTTCGCGGCCGCGACCCGGGCCGGCTCGATCTCGACGCCCACCACGCGCGCGCGGGGAGCGACGGTACGGAGGCGCTGGAGCAGCTCGACCGCGGTCCAGGGGGCGGCGCCGTATCCGAGGTCGACCGCCAGGGGGTCCTCGGCGCGGCGCAGTTCGGCGCCGTGGGTGGCCGCGATCCAGCGGTCCATGCGGCGGAGGCGGTTCGGGTTGGTGGTGCCGCGCGTCACCGTCCCCACGGGGGTCGCTGCGCGGGCTCTCATGGGGTCAAGGGTAGGCGGTGCCGTGGGGGGAACTCCGTGTCGGTGCGGGACTCCGGGGGCTGCCGCCACCGACCCCCGCTGTCGGCTTGCACGGCACGGCCCTGCACGGCACAGCTTGAACGGCACAGCCTCGTTCCTCGAACGCCGGGCGGGCTGAAGTACGCGGGTCGGCCACCTCGCGGAGTGGTCCGTACGCAATACGCCCTCGAACGGTTGAGCGAGCTCCGGCAATGATTCGGCAAAGAGGAAATGGAGCGGAACCCTCCGGTGTTCCACGACTTGACGGGCAATCCACGCCCGTTCACCGGTATGCCCGCAGTGCGGCCCAAGAGATCACGGGTAGTGATCATCCTTGGTCCGCCAGTAGTCGCCAGTAGTCGCCAGTGGTCACCGGCAGTCACCCGTAGCTGTCCGTAGTCGCTTCGCAATCGTTCGTAGTCGCTCGTAGTCGCTTGTAGTCGTCCAGGGAATCCGTAGAAAGAGGAACGCCACGTGAGTCAGTACGTGAGCATGCTCGGGCGACGCTCGACGGCGGCGTCCTCAAGGCTTCGCCTGCACCGCAGGCCGCGCCGTGTCGCGATGCTCTCCGTGCACACCTCACCGCTGCACCAGCCCGGCACGGGCGACGCGGGCGGCATGAACGTCTACATCGTGGAACTGGCCCAGCGTCTCGCCGCGATCAACATCGAGGTCGAGATCTTCACGCGCGCGACCACCGGGGCCCTGCCGCCCAAGGTGGAACTGGCGCCGGGCGTCCTGGTCCGGCACGTCGACGCCGGCCCGTACGAAGGACTCGCCAAGGAGGACCTGCCCGCCCAGCTGTGCGCCTTCACGCACGGCGTGATGCAGGCCTGGGCCGGTCACCGTCCCGGCTACTACGACCTGGTGCACTCCCACTACTGGCTCTCCGGGCACGTCGGCTGGCTGGCCGCCGAGCGCTGGGGCACCCCCTTGGTGCACGCGATGCACACCATGGCGAAGGTCAAGAACGCCGCTCTGGCCGTGGACGACGCTCCCGAGCCCGCCGCGCGTGTCATCGGCGAGACCCAGATCGTGCGTGCCGCCGACCGCCTCATCGCCAACACCGCGGAAGAGGCCGACGAACTCGTACGGCACTATGAGGCCGAGCAGAGCAAGGTCGCGGTGGTCCATCCGGGCGTGAACCTCGACCGTTTCCGCCCCGGTGACGGACGCGCCGCCGCCCGTGCCAGGCTCGGGCTCCCGCAGGACGCCCTGATACCGCTCTTCGCGGGCCGCATCCAGCCCCTGAAGGCGCCCGACGTGCTGCTGCGCGCGGTCGCCGTCCTCCTGGAGGAGCGGCCCGAGCTGCGTTCGAACATCATCGTGCCGGTGGTGGGCGGCCCGAGCGGCAGCGGACTCGCCAAGCCCGAGGGGCTGCAGAAACTGGCCGCGCGCCTGGGCATCGCCGACGTGGTGTGCTTCCGGCCGCCGGTCGACCAGGAGCAGCTCGCGGACTGGTTCCGGGCCGCGTCCGTCCTCGTGATGCCCTCCTACAGCGAGTCCTTCGGGCTCGTCGCCATAGAGGCACAGGCGGCCGGCACCCCGGTCCTCGCGGCCGCGGTGGGCGGCCTTCCGGTGGCGGTCCGCCACCAGGAGACGGGCTTTCTGGTGCAGGGACACGATCCCGCCGACTACGCGCGCGTGCTGCGCGATTTCGCCGACAACCGGGCGCTCCCGGACCGGATGGGCGCGGCCGCCGCCCGGCACGCGAAGTCGTTCGGCTGGGACACGGCCGCGGCGGCCACGGCCGACGTCTACACGGCGGCGATGCACGAACACCGCCGTCACGTACGCTCCCACCATGGCTGATGCGGAGCGGACGGCGGGTGCCGGCGGGACCATCGAGGAGTTCCTCAAGGACGCCGAACTGGAGTGGGAGAGTCCGGAGCCCGGCCACTTCGTGGTGAAGCTCCCCGGTACGCGGAAACTGTCGACGACGGTCTCGCTGATCGTCGGCAGACACTCCCTGTCGCTCAACGCCTTCGTGATCCGGCACCCGGACGAGAACGAGGCCGCGGTGCACCGCTGGCTCCTGGAGCGCAACCTCAAGCTGTACGGCGTGGGGTACGCCGTCGACCCGCTCGGCGACATCTACGTGGCGGGCAAGCTCCCGCTGGCCGCCGTCACCACCGACGAGGTCGACCGGCTGCTCGGCTCGGTCCTGGAGGCCGCCGACGGCAGCTTCAACACGCTCCTGGAACTCGGTTTCGCGTCAGCGATCCGCAAGGAGTACGCCTGGCGGGTGTCACGCGGTGAGTCCACCCGCAATCTGGCCGCGTTCAGCCACCTGACCAGCGGTTCGAGCTGACGCGGTAGCGCCCGGGGGCCACGCCGACCAGCCGTTTGAAGTGGCGGTTCAGATGGGGCTGGTCGTAGAAGCCGGTCTCCGCGGCCACCTCGCCCGGAGTGCGCCCCTCCAGCAGCAGCCGCCGGGCCCGTTCGACCCGCCGTGACATCAGGTACTGGTGCGGGGCTATGCCGTAGGCGCCGCTGAAGGCCCGTACGAGGTGGGCGGGGTGCGCGTGCACGAGACCGGCGGCCTCCTGGAGGGTCACGCCCTGGACGAGCCGCTCGTCGAGGAGTTCACGCACCTGCCGGGCGAGCGGATGGTCGGCGCCCCGGCCGTCCTCGGTGTCGTCCCTGGCACCCCCGGGCCGCAGGTGCCCGCGCAACCGCTCGCCGATCAGGGTCAGCCTGCTCTCCGCCTCCAGCTCGTCACCGGGGTGGGCGAGGGCGGTGTGCAACTGCCCGACGCGCCGCCGCAGCACGGGATCGAGCAGCTCCGGGGTGTCCACGGCCGCACCGATGTACGTCTCGTCGAGCCGGCTCAGGTCCAGATACAGGACGCGCTTGCGGAAGCCGTACGGGGTGACCGGCGAGCCGTTGTGCGGAATGTGCGGCGGGAGCAGCGAGACCGTGCCGTCCGGGGTGCCGTGCTCATGGCGGTCGAGGTCGTACCGCACCGCGCCGTCGTCGACGATCAGCAGGGTCCACGCGTCGTGCACGTGCATCGGATACGCGTACTCCGTGAAGTGCGCGTGGAAGACCTCCACGACACCCGGCACACTCGGGCGCCATGCGGAGACTTCACGCTGGGCCACCATGCAAAGAACGTACAAGACGAAGGTGTACGCGGCTCGGCAGTCTCAGCGTATGAACGCCGAACACCTCCCCGCGGACCCAGCCCACACCGAACCGCCCGTGCGCTTCGACACCAAGATCGTCGTCCTGCTGCGGGAGGACCTGGAGCCGTGGCAGCGGCTGAACGTGACCGCGTTCCTCGTGAGCGGCCTCGGCCCGTCGGTCCCCGAGGTGGTCGGGGAGCCGTACGAGGACGCCGACGGTGTCGAGTACCTGCCGATGTTCCGCCAGCCGGTCCTGGTCTTCGAGGGTACGAAGGAGACCCTGACGTCGGCCCACGGCAAGGCCCTCTCCCGTGCCCTGCCCCGCGCCCTGTTCACCTCGGACCTGTTCACCACGGGCAACGACCGCGACAACCGCGCGGCGGTACGAGCCGTACCGACGGCGGAGCTGGACCTGGTGGGCCTCGCGGTGTACGGGCCGCGCAACGCGGTGGACAAGGTGGTGAAGGGGGCACGGATGCACCACTGACCTCCGGCGGCCGGGCCGACGAGGCGGTTGGGCCGCCGGCCAGGCGTCCGATACCGACACCGGTTCTGGTACCGATACTGATACCGGTTCTGGTACGTCACAGCGCCGGACCTGGGAGTGCGCGGAGCTCCTCGATGACCGAGAATCGATCTCTCCCTCAGCGACCAGCTGCCGCATCCGTTCCACAGCCTCGGCATGCCGACGCTGATCGACGGCCTCTCGGAGCGCGGCGCTCACCGTGTTCTGCTTTGTGCTCGTGCCGAGATGGCGTGGTGCTTCGGCCGGGGGGCTTCGTGGTCAAGGTCGATCACTGTGCGGGACCCAGGACCCTCCATCGCATGGTGCTACGAGACTTGTGTGTGCCAGTAGGTCACCCAGTCGTGGGCGAGTCGGCCCATCTGCTTCTTCCAGTCCTGGGGATCGTTGCGAGCGATCTCGTCCCAGACCCGGGCGTTCGCTGCGGAGAACGCGGCGACGGAAGGGTGCGGGGCGGTTGCCCACGACGGGAACTGTCCGCGCGCCCATGCGTCCGCGGCTTCCGGGGCGTGGCCGGCCTCCATGAGCCGCAGGACGAGCACGGCGGGGTCGATCCATGCCGCACCACGGGTGGGCCATGCCCAGTCGATCAGGTGGGCACGGTCGGTCACGAGCAGGTTGTGCGGCGCGAGGTCCGTGTGCAACAGGGTGTCGCCGACGAGCTGCTCGACACCGACACCGACGGCGCCCGCGTAGCCGCTCCACCGGTCCTCGGCACGCTTCAACTCGGTGTCGGGACACGGTGTGTTCTGGAGCTCGTCCAAGGCGTGGGCGACCAGCGGCAGATCGGGGGAGCCGGGGGCGTAGTCGGCATGGCGGCCGACGAGGTGCTCGTATCCGATCAGGTCCCATCCGACGGCCTGCACATGCCACAACAGGCGGGGGCACGACGGTGGCAGATGCGGATTGATCGCGGCCTCGCGCTGCTGCGTTCGGGCCTGCGGGTGATCGATCGGCATGCCCTTGACGAACAGGGACGCGTCGGCGGTGTGGAGGGTGGCGGCGATGCCGGAGTTGGCGCCGGTCTCGGCGGTCGTCGTACGAAGTACAGGGCCGGTGTACTGCTGGATGGCGTCGCGCGCGGCGAGCGGCAGGTCGTCCCAGTGAACGCGGTCTACGGGCATGTGGGGTTCCTGGAGATTCCTGGAGAGTGGACGACGAGCCGCCCTGACCCTATTTGCGGGTGGGGGCGGCTCATGCCTGGAGGTCGGAGGGCCGCCCCTCGCCCTCCAGGGGTGCTGCCGGGCCGGCGGCGGGTCGCAGGTCGAGGTCCTGGCCGTGGGCGTCCTCTTCCTCATCGTCGCCGCGGGGCCCCGCGAGCCGGGCCCCGCGGCTCTCGGCGACGCGGAGGACGTCCTGGAGCGACTCGGTCAACCGGGCTGACAGGTAACGGAGTTCGACGACCCCCGTCTTCGGGTCGGCGCTGAGCGCACGGGCGTGGCCGAGCAGCTCACGGCCCATCCCGAGCTGAACGGACTCGATGTTGTCGGCGATCCGGGAGAGATGGCCGCCTTCGCCGTCCGTGAGGAGGTAGCAAGGCTTGCCCTCCGGGCCGGACCAGGGGAGGAGGCGGGTGATGCGGTGCGGCTGGTACATGGCGTTCCCGGGGTTCGCTGCGCTTGCCTGATCGGTGGGGGACGGGGCGGACTCGCTCATCACGCGGCCACCTTCATGCCGTGGATCAGGTGGGGGCCGATGTCGATGCCGTGGGTGGCGAGCCAGAGGGCGCGGCGCCGGTGGCGTTGCCGCTGCTTTTCGTGCCGCCACTCGTCGAGGGGGAGGGCGTACGGGCGTACGAGGGCGGAGTCCTCGCCGCGGAGGCGGCCGGTGTGGGCGTGAGGCGCCCGGCGGCGGACGGGTGCGGGGCCGCGCACGGTCACTTGGGGCACCTCGGGCGGACCGCCGGCAGGGCGTGCGGCTGCGCGGTGCCGGCCACGCGGGGGTAGGAGCAGTTGCAGTAACTGCGTGCAGAGGAGGGCGATACAGTGCGGCACGTCTACCTGCTTTCCCAGGTGGGCCATGCCCCCGGGCCGCGTGCAGCGCGGTTGCGGGGGTCTGTTTGTTGGTATCTGATACTCGGTTCCGTGTTTGCGGGATAAGTCTCTGTTCCTCCAGGGATGATGGTCTTGCAGAGGCATCGGCAACTAGGTCGGAGTGCGGCCACTCGGCGGCCACTACATGGCCACGTGCGGGAGGAGACGGCTTGACGCCTCAGAATCCGCCTATGAGCAGCAACGAGGTGCTGAGAGCAGCCCGCCTCAAACGCGGGTGGCGATCTGGCGAGGCCGCGGCGCGAGGGGTTTCCGCCGCAGGGCGTGAAGCCCTCGGCGACCCGTATTTCGAAGTGTCGCCGCGTACCTGGAGGCGCTGGGAATCTCCCAAGCCGGGCTGGCCACGAGAGGACTACGCGGTTGCCCTGCATGCCGTATTCGACGTCTGGCCAGAGGCACTTGGGTTCGAGCTTCCGGAGGGATGGGTTGGCACCGAACGACGAGGTGAGGATGGCGAGGGCAGCGTGGAACGTCGGGCTTTCGTGTCGGCAACCGCAGCCGCCCTCGTCGCGGGACCGACCCCGCCCCGACACGTGGACCCGGCGTTGATCACCTACTTCCAGGAGCAGTTGGAAGGCCACTACCGCGCTGACATGCTCCTGGGGCCACATGACCTCATCGGAACCGTCTCGGCTCAATACGAGTTGATCGATCGGCTCGTGCGCGCAGCACAAGGTGAGACGCGCCTTGGTCTGCTCCGAGTCGGAGCCGCCTACGCGGCCCTTGTGGGCTGGCTCTACCAGGATGCGGGAGATCTCGGCGCGGCGGCGTTTTGGCGAGGGGTAACGCATGAGAGCGCGGTCCGATCCCGTGACGCGCACCTCATCGGGTACTCGCTGGTCAACCACGCTCAGGTACGTACCGACCTGGGTGACGGACGCGGGGTCGTGGATCTGTGCGACGCAGCCTTGGAGGAAGGGCGGCGTTTGGCGCCGAAAGTCCGTGTCATGGCGTTACAGCAGCGCGCCCATGGTGCCAGTCTCCTCGGCGATCGTCGGTCTGTGGATCAGCTGATCGACGAGGCGGCCGGACTCCTCGACCGAGTTGATGACGATCTGGCCTGGGGTAACGCGTGTCGTCGCACACCCGGGTACTTGGAAGTGCAGAGGGCGACTTGCTACGGGCGGTTGGGGCTGGGCGCCGATGCGAGTGAGATGTGGAGGCAGGTACTGGACAGCGTGCCGACCACTGCGCGCCGTGATCGTGGGGTGTATCTCGCACGGTACGCAGTGGCATCCGCCGCTGCGGCGGAGCCTGAGCAGGCTGTGGAGATCAGCGGCCAAGCCGTACAGATTGCCGTGGAGACTGGATCTGCTCGCACGAAGCGGGAATTGAGGACCTTGGAGCAGGCCATGCGGCCATGGGCCGATGCGCCAGTGGGGAGGAAACTGGCGGAAGTTCTGACTCCCGTGACGACGAGGGGACGACATGTCAGGAACGCCCACGCCTTTGACGGATGCTGAGATCGAAGAGGGCCTGCGTGAGTTGCCGGAATGGCAGCGCGTGCAGGACGAGATCACCCGGACGTTCAAGATCCGTTACCACGGTGGTGTCGCGCTGCTCGTGCATGTCGCGGACGTCGAACGGCTCATCGGCCACCACGCGGACATCGATCTGCGGTGGGGGAGCGTGCGGTTCGGGATCACTACGCACGACGCCGGTCACAAGCTGACCGAGGCCGACTTCGACCTGGCCCGCCGCATCGACGGGATCGCGGCGGCCCACGGAGCGGAATAGAAGGCGGGGCGCCTGCTCAGGCTCAAGCCACCTGCTCAGGCTCAAGCCGCTTGCTCAGGCCGAGGCTTCGACACCGGGGCCTCCGGCTGTTGTGCCGAGCCCGTGACCGGTGCCGGGGGCGAGGTCGGAGACGAGGTCGGGTCCTCGTCCGGGAGGCGCCGCATCAGCAGCCCGTACCCCAGGCCGGCCACCGTGCCGACCGCCGCGCACGCGCCCCACAGCCACTCGGCCCCGTACCGGTCGATGACGAAACCGGCCATCAGGGGCGCGACGAGGGAGGCGGCGGACCAGGACATCGTGTACATGCCCTGGTACCGGCCGCGGCCGTGCGTGGGGGAGAGGCGGACGACGAGGCCGGTCTGGGTCGGCGCGTTGACGATCTCGGCGAGGGACCAGACGCAGATCGTGAGCGCGAAGAAGCCGACCGAACCGGCGAACGCGGTGAGCCCGAACCCGTACCCCGCGAGCAGGGACGAGACGACGAGGAGCCGCCGTGGATCCCGGTGCTGGATGAAACGGGTGACCGGGATCTGGAGTACGACGATCAGGACGCCGTTGACCGCGATCACCAGCCCGTAGTCGGCGGACGTGAACCCGGCCGTGCCCATCGCCACTGGCAGGCCCACGTAGCCCTGGTGGAAGATCAGCGCCACCAGGAAGGACAGTGCGACGACGCTCATGAAACGTCCGTCACGCAGGACCGTCCGCAGCCCCACCTCGGGTTCGCCCGCCACCTTGTGGACCTGCTCGGGCCGCGACTCGGGCAGCTTCACGAAGACGACGACCGCGCAGATCAGCGTCATCCCGGCCTCGATGAGGAAGCCGGCGAGGTAACTGGCCTCCGCGATGAACCCGGCCGCCGTGGACGAGACGGCGAACCCCATGTTGATCGCCCAGTAGTTGAGCGAGAACGCCCTGACCCGGTCCTCGGGCTTGACGATGTCGGCCATCATCGCCTGCACGGCGGGGCGGGAGGCGCTGCTGGCCATGCCGACGACGAAGGCGACGCCCGCGATGGAGACGGGGTCGTGCATGAAGCCGAGCAGCGCGACGGAGACGGCGGTGGACGTCTGGGCGATGAGGAGCGTGGGCCGCCGCCCGAGCCGGTCCGCCATCACGCCGGAGCCGAGCGAGGAGATCACTCCGCCGAGCCCGTAGAGCGCGGCGACCAGCCCGGCGTACGAGGCGGAGTAGCCGCGGTCGAGCGTGAGGTACAGGGCCATGAAGGTGGCGACGAAGGCGCCGAGCCGGTTGACGAGGGTGCTGGTCCACAGCCACCAGAACTCGCGGGGGAGCCCGGAGACGGTCTCGCGGGCGGCACGTCTCATGGACGTGAGTGGCATCGGGACCCCCAGGTACCTGTAAGTGGCGCGTATCGCAGGCACACCTTACGAGGCTGAGTCCGACGGTGACCACTCGATTATCCGGGGCGAGTCGGGGCGGGCGGCTTCAGGGTGGGCGAGCGAGCCGTCGGATGCTTCGATTACGCTCGGGGCCATGGCCGACGCACCGTACAAGCTGATCCTCCTCCGCCACGGCGAGAGCGAATGGAACGCGAAGAACCTGTTCACCGGCTGGGTGGACGTCAACCTCAACGAGAAGGGCGAGAAGGAGGCAGTCCGCGGCGGTGAGCTGCTCAAGGACGCCGGCCTGCTGCCCGACGTGGTCCACACCTCCCTCCAGAAGCGCGCCATCCGCACCGCCCAGCTCTCGCTGGAGTCGGCGGACCGCCACTGGATCCCCGTACACCGCTCCTGGCGCCTGAACGAGCGCCACTACGGCGCGCTGCAGGGCAAGGACAAGGCGCAGACCCTCGCGGAGTTCGGCGAGGAGCAGTTCATGCTGTGGCGCCGCTCGTACGACACCCCGCCGCCGCCCCTCGAGGACGGCACGGAGTTCTCCCAGTCGGACGACCCGCGCTACGCGACGATCCCCCCGGAGCTGCGCCCCCGCACGGAGTGCCTCAAGGACGTCGTGGTCCGCATGCTCCCGTACTGGTACGACGGCATCGTCCCCGACCTCCTGGCCGGCCGCACGGTCCTGGTCGCGGCCCACGGGAACTCGCTGCGCGCCCTCGTCAAGCACCTCGACGGCGTCTCGGACGCGGACATCGCGGGCCTGAACATCCCGACGGGCATCCCGCTCGCGTACGAACTGGACGCGTCCTTCAAGCCGGTGAACCCGGGCGGCACGTACCTGGACCCGGCCGCGGCGGCGGCGGCGATCGAGGCCGTGAAGAACCAGGGCAAGAAGAAGTAGGAAAAGCGAGCACGCCCCTGACTTGCGCGCATGGTGCAGGTCAGGGGCTGTCGTTTGTCCTGGGCCTGCTGTGGGTCCGCTGTGGGCCAGCTCTGGGACCTCGGCGGGGGAGGGGTGAGACCGGTGGTGTGCATCCCGGTCGGGGCGCGTGACGGGCCGGTGGTGCGCGGGCACTATGGGGGCACCGGGTTGTCGTGTCGTCAAGGGGACCGCACATGGGGGACGTTCCGACGAGGCTCGATGCCAAGAGCATCGGGATTCTGCACGAGGCGTATCACAAGATGACCGAGGGGCTCGCCCGCGAGCGCTACGACCTGTACGACTACGTCCGCGCGACCGCGGCCAAACTGGCCCCCTTCGACTCCTTCTACGTGGCGCTGCTGCACGGCGCCAACCGCGTCCGCTTTCCGTACGGCTACGAGGGAGGCGTCTTCGACGATCCCACCTCCCACACCTACGGACCGGGCGGGCAGACGGACTGGCTGGTCAGGCACCGGCAGACCTACCGCTTCGCCTATGACAACGGCGCCGCGCTGAACGCCGGTGTCTCGTTCGGGGACACCCGCAGAAGGTCGGCCGACGCGGTCACGGTTCCGATGTTCCGGACCGAAGAGGGCTCCCCCGGGCGGTTGTTCGGAATGGTCTCCATGCACAGCTACACGTCGAACGCCTTCGACGACAACGCCGTTCGCTCCTTCGAGTGGCTGACCCGATTACTGGCGCGCCTCCTGGCCCGGGAGAAGGAGGACACCGAGGCTCTTCTCCTGTTGCTTCCCGGCGGCGGCGTCTCACGGACCCTCACGTCGGACCATGTCGTCGAGCACATGAACGCCCGCCTGTCGGAGATCCACCGCCTCGCCCGGCAGATGGTGGAGGCGGCAGAGGAAGCGGCGGGCCGGCGGTGTTCCGAGGAGATCGTCCGGCTCTGCGAGCAGACCCAGACCGAACTGATCGAAATGGCACTGCGGGCCGACGAGGGACCCGAACGGCGCTTCCTCTCCCTGACCGAGGTGGAGCAGAAGGTGGCGGTGCTGCTGGTGAACGGGCTGGGGACCCAGGAGATGGCCACGGACATCGGCCGTAGCCCGAACACCGTGAAGACGCATCTGAAGAACATCTACCGGAAGTACGGGATGACCACCCGGGAGCAGGTCGCCGAGGACGTCCGCAGGCACCTCGCGCGCTGAGCCCCTTCAGTTCCCTTCACAGTTCCCTTCACAGTTCCCTTCACAGCTTCCTTCACAGCTTCCTTCAGGTCCCTTCAGGCTCGCCCGGCCCCCCGCGCCGCCCCGTCCGTTGCCCCGTCTCTCTCCCTCTCGGGTGAGCCGGAGGGTGAGCCGGCGCCCGGTGCCGCTCACCTTGCGAGGGATGGGCGGACGCCCGCCGTGGTGGCACGGTCGTGACAGGCCGTCGCGGCGCGTGGCGGATCCTCCGTACGGACCACAGGGGACGCACCTCCATGACTCTCGACCGCGACCGCGACCTCGATCTCACCCTCTACCTGGAAAAGACCGACGACGAGCTGTACGAGCTGCTCGGCGCCTGCCTCCTCGACGACGGGCTCGGCATCTCTCCGGCGGACCGGGGCGCCAACCGCCGCTTCGGCAAGCAGTGGTTCGAGCACAAGCACCGTGATCTGCAGCGCAGGATCTGCCACCAGGAGCGGGTCCAGGGGCTGCTCGGCAGCACCGGATCGGACCGGGTGCTCGACGCGGCAGCGGTGTACGAGGTCCTGCAACACCTCGGTGAGGAGCCCACCACCGCAGGCGTACTCGCCGTGCTGGTGGCCCGTATCGGCCTCGGCTCCTTCTGCGTGAACGCCCCGGCGCCGTCATGAACGACGAGTCCATGGCGGCACGCAAGCTCCGCCTGATGCAGATCAACCGGGCGGACCAACTGGCGCACATCCGCGAGGAACTGCTCAGGCTCGGCGACCACGAGTCGCTCGGTGCGCTGGACGCGACCATGTCGGACTGGCGCAACAGCGAGTGGGCGTCAGAGGGGGACGACCCGGCGACAGCGTCCTTGCGGCTGGTGACCGAGCAGGTGAAGACGGCGCTGCGGGACCTGGGCTTCTCCAAGGAGCGGCTGGACAGCGTACTTGTCTGCTCGTTCCCCAAGGACGACGTGTCGGCTCAGATGACACCCTTCGCCGACGGATCGGGGCTGGTGGAGGTCTCCGACTCGATTCTCACGCTGGCCGGTCAGTACAGCCAGTTCTCCGGGATCGGTCTGGCGCGGATCGGCTCGCGCGGCAGGCTCAGGGGATTCTTCGAGGCGTTACGCGCGGCCCGTGAGGGAGCGATGGGCGGTGATCCCGCCGTGCTGACCGCGCTGTTGCGCTACTACAACGTCAATCAGCGGGTGTACGGGAAGTCCGCGAAGCTGGGTCACCGGGTGGGCCCCGGGGTCGTGGAGGTCGGCGACCTTGTCATGCTCCAGGCCGTCCGCTTCGTCGTCGGTCATGAGATCGCGCACCATGTGCTGGAGCACCGGACCCCGGTCAGCGCCTTCTCACCGGGCGAACACATTCCGGCGTGCTCCGGCGACCAGCGTCTGGAACTCGACGCGGACCTGCTGGCCTACCGGGCCGTCGGACGGGCGTTGGAGCGCGAGTTCGAGGGCACCGAGACGGAACAGGCCATCCAGTTCCCGTCGTTGCTCGGCCCGCTCGTCGCGATGCTCGCGGTCCATGTGACCGAGCGGGCCCTGTTCGTCCGCAGCGGGACCACCCACCCTCCGGCGCGGACCCGGGCCCAGTCGCTCCTCGACCGGATCGACGAGCGGGAGCGGAAGGTCGCCATGCTCTTCCTCAGCACCCTGCTGACCGCGACGGAACGCTCGGCGGTCTTCGACGGCTCGGAACCGGTCTTCGACTGGGAGTGGGTCGTCCGGACCCCCGATCTGACGTCGCCGCAGCCCCAGGAGTATCTGCGCCGCGTCGCCATGCTCGACCAGTTGCAGAGCCGGCCGCGTGAGTCGCTGGCCGAGGTGCTGGAACGGACGGCCGAGACCGCCGGGAGCTGGGTGGCGGAGGGCGCGCGGCTCGCCGCCGGCGGCGACGGCACCGCCGCGCTGCGGAGTTGGGGGGTCGATGAGGAGACCGTGGCCGTGCTCACCGATCCCCGCCGGGCGCTCCTTCTCCACACACTGGTGGACGAGGTGCGCACCGGTCTCGTCAGGCGCGGTACGGCGGACGCGGCGCTCCTGACGGTCTCGGTGGCGGCCGGATGCCTGGCCGGTTCGGTGTTGGGGGACGCCGGCCGGTGAGGGGGGCAGGGAGCCGTGTCCTGGGCGGCGGTCTCCGCACGGGACACGGCTACTGGCCTTCGGCGCTCGTCGGGCGGACGCGCGTCCGGCGGCGACCGCGGTTCCGGCGCCATGTGCGCCTTCTCAGCCACCAGGTATTACGTACGTACCGGCCGTGAGGTGGGTTCTGGCGAACTCGCGGAAGTCCGTGACCAGCGGGCTGCGGTTGTTGGCGTGGGTCACCAGTACGACCTCGCACGGGTCGATCCCCTTGAGGGGAATGGTGGCGATGTCTTCCCGCAGCGTGCTGCGTCGGTCGCCCGCGGGCAGGATGCCCAGGGCCTGGCCGTGCGCGACGAGTTCGAACTTGTCCTCGAAGCTGTCGTCGGCGCCGGGACCGTCCGGCGCCGAGCCGTCGGCGGGGGGCGGTTCGAGGGGCTGGGACAGGCTCCAGATCGCCGCGGTGCTGTCGCAGGCGACGAAGTCCTCGCCGGCCAGGTCGTCGAGGGTGACGGACGCCATGCCTGCCAGGGGGTGGGACGTGGGGGCGACGAACACCCTGGGTTCCTCGTAGAGGTGCGTCACGCGCAGGTGGTCCGTCGGGAACGGCAGGGGCGTCCTGGTCACGAGTGCGTCCACCCGGCGTTCCGGGAGGGCGTGGGTGTCCTTCCAGCTCAGATGACGGGTGCGTACCCGGGCGTCGGGGTGACGCCGGCGCAGCTCCCGTACCGCCGGGGTGACGATCAGGTCCTCGACGTACCCGATGGTGATCGCGCGGGCGGGTGCGGCGGCACGCGCGGTGAGCGTTGCCTGACGGGCCGCGTCCAGCAGTGCCCGCGCGTGCGGCAGGAACGCGTGGCCCGCCTCCGTGAGCCGGCTGCCCTGCGGTGTGCGATCGAACAGGCGTACGCCGAGCTGGTCCTCCAGGCGCTGGATCTGGCGGCTGAGTGACGGCTGGGCCAGGTGCAGCGCGGTGGCTGCCCGGCCGAAGTTCAGGTGCTCCGCCACGGTCGTGAAGTACCGCACCAGCCGCAGGTCGAGGTCGGGCCCTGTGGGGGGTATGGGCGCGTCAGCCATATGGCCGAGCCTACGTCGTCATGCGCCGGCCGCATGACGACGTGCGAAACAGGTCTTGGACGGCGGACCTGGATTGTCCTTGACTCGAAAGCATCCGATTCGGCGCCGAGTTCGCCGGGACGAGAGCCGATTGCGTGTTGTCGAGAAAGATGTAGAGGGTGACCGACTGTGGGCGAATACAGTGGCAAAAGCGTCGTGATCACGGGTGGCAGCAGTGGTTTCGGTTTCGCGACGGCGAAGCTGTTGGTGGATGACGGGGCGCGTGTACTGATCACCGGGCGTACGCAGGCCACGCTCGACTCCGCTCGTGAGCGGCTCGGGAAGAACGCCGTGGCGGTACGGAGCGATGTGGCGTCGCTCGCTGACCTGGACGCTCTTGCCGGCCGGGTGAAGGAGGAATTCGGTGCGCTCGACGCCCTGTTCGTGAATGCGGGCGTCACACGGTTCGTACCCTTCGAATCGATGTCCGCGGATGTGTACGACGAACTCTTCGGGATCAATGCGAGGGGCTCCTACTTCACCGTGCAGAAGCTCGCGCCGCTCTTGAACGAGGGCAGTGGCGTCGTCATGACGACCTCGGTCGCGAACGTCCTGGGCATACCGATGATCAGTGCTTACGCGGCCAGCAAGGCGGCTCTGCGTTCCATGACCCGCAGTCTCGCCCGTGAGTTGCTCCCGCAGGGGATTCGCGTCAACGCGGTCAGCCCCGGGCCCATCGACACCGGAATTCTGGACAGGTCGATGCCGAAGGAGGCCGCCGAGGTGACCAAGGCGCAGATGATGGAGGACATCCCCATGCGGCGTTTCGGCGATCCCGACGAGGTTGCGAGGGCCGTCGCCTTCCTCGCCTTCGGCGCCACGTTCACCACCGGCGCGGAGCTGGTCGTGGACGGCGGCGGCTCTCAGATCTGAGGGCGACCTGGTTTTGGGGGCAACGGAAGGGCCTCGCACCTGAAGCGGGGCCCTTCCGCGGTCACTGGTCGCGCACCGGCGTTCGTACGTCCTGTGTGTCCGGTCGTCGCGTCCGTCGCATCCGTCTCGTCCCCTCGCGGCGGGTCAGCCGCACTGGCAGGGGCCGCCGGACTGGCAGCCGCAGCCGCAGCCCGAGCCGCAGCCGCAGGCGCCGATGAGCGGCAGGCTCTTGATCTCGACGGGCTGCTGCGTCTCGCGGTTCTGGGTCGGGTCGGGTGTGGTGGGGGAATCGGCCATGGGTCTGGGTCCCTCCTCGAAGGCTTGTGCCTACGTTCCATTGCACGCCTACGAGGTCGGGCGCATCAACGGCGCACGGATGCTTTCGCACCGTTACGCGCACCCAACGCGCCCCCTCAGGGCCGGCCCCCCGACCGGCATGGCGCAGCCACGCGGCGCCTGGCCGGGCGGTCGAACGGCGGAGCCGTCCGCGGTTCCGCGGCGCGGGCTCGGCGGCCGGTCGGTTGAGTGGTCAGGGCGTCGGCGTCCCTGAGGGTTCGGGGGCCGTCGGCCGGCTGGGCGGTTCCGCGCCGTGCGGTTCTCGGCGTCCCTGAGGGCGGCCGCCCAGGCTGTTCAGCAGCAACCCCGCCTTGGCGGTCAGCGACCCTGGTCAGCCCCGAGGGCCCGCCGCAGGCGCCCCCGTCGGACGCCCGCCGCCGACTCCCATCAGCCCGCCGCAGGCAACTCCGGCCGACCGCCGGAGGCGATTTCCGCCAGGCCTGGCGCGGGTTCGGTGTCCGGGGCGCCTGGTTCGGTCCTCGGCGGCCCTGAGGGCTGCCGGGCGGGGCGGCCGCCCCGCGCCGTACGGCCGGCAGCAATCCAGCCGCCCCGCCGCCCCCCTCGTCAGCCCGCCGGAGGCGATCTCCGCCAAGCCTGGCGCGGGTTCGGCGTCCGGGGCGCCTGGTTCGGGCCCGGGAGGCCCACAGGGCTGCCAGGTGGAGCCGGCCGCCCAGGTTGTTCAGTTGGCAGCAACCCCGCCACTGGCGCCAGCGACGCTGGTCAGCCCGCAGGATGCAATCCCGGCCGACCGCCGGAGGCGATCTCCGCCAAGCCTGGCGCGGGTTCGGCGTCCGGGGCGCCTGGTTCGGGCCCGGGAGGCCCACAGGGCTGCCAGGTGGAGCCGGCCGCCCAGGCTGTTCAGTCGGCAGCAACCCCGCCACTGGCGGTCAGCGACGCTGGTCAGCCCGCAGGGTGTATTCCCGGCCGACCGCCGGAGGCGATCTCCGCCAGGCCTGGCGCGGGTTCGGTGTCCAGGGACCTGGTTCGGGCCCCGGAGGCCCTGAGGGCTGCCGGGTGGAGCCGGCCGCCCAGGCTGTTCAGTCGGCAGCAACCCCGCCACTGGCGGTCAGCGACGCTGGTCAGCCCGCAGGATGCAATCCCGGCCGACCGCCGGAGGCGATCTCCGCCAGGCCTGGCGCAGGTTCGGCGTCCGGGGCGCCTGGTTCGGGCCCCGGAGGCCCTGAGGGCCGCCGGGCGGAGCCGGCCGCCCACGCCGTCCGGCCGACAGCAACCCAACCGCCCCGCCGCCGGCCCCCGCCAGCCCGCCGCCAGCGACCCTCGTCAGCCCGCGGGCCTGCCGCAGGCAAACCCCGTCAGCCGGCCGCAGGCAACCCCGTCGGACGGCCGCCGTCGACCTCCATCAGCCGGCCGCCGCCAACCCCCACCAGCCGGCCGCCGCCAACCCCCACCAGCCCGCCGCAGGCAACCCCGGCCAGCCGCCGCAGGCACCCCCGCCAAACCGCCGGAGGCCTACGCGCCTTCGACCTGCGGAGCTGCCTGCAGTTCCTCCGCGTGTTCGCCCGTCACCAGGTAAACCACCCGGTTTGCCACCGACACCGCGTGGTCCGCGAAGCGCTCGTAGTAGCGGCCGAGGAGCGTCACGTCCACCGCCGTCTCGATGCCGTGCTTCCAGCGGTCGTCCAGGAGGTGCTGGAAGAGCGTGCGGTGGAGGAGGTCCATCGCGTCGTCGTCCTGCTCCAGCTGGAGGGCGAGGTCGACGTCCTTGGTGACGATGACCTCGGCCGCCTTCGCCATCAGGCGCTGCGCGAGCTGGCCCATCTCCAGGATCGTGGCGTGCAGATCCTGCGGTATGGCCCGCTCGGGGAACCGCAGCCGCGCGAGCTTCGCCACGTGCTGGGCGAGGTCGCCCGAGCGCTCCAGGTCGGCCGACATACGGAGCGAGGTGACGACGATCCGCAGGTCCGTGGCCACGGGCTGCTGCCGGGCCAGCAGGGCTATCGCCCGTGCCTCGAGGTCGTGCTGGAGGTCGTCGACCTTCTGGTCGGCGGCGATCACGCTCTCCGCGAGCTTCAGGTCGGAGTCCAGGATCGCCGTCGTCGCGCGACCGATCGCCGATCCGACGAGGCGGGCCATCTCGACCAGGCCCTCGCCGATCGAGTCAAGTTCCTCGTGGTACGCGTCCCGCATCAGGATGTCCCTTTCCTACGTCTGCTTCGGGGGCTCATTAGGGGCTCGTGAACCCCACGCTCCCACGGTCCGGCCTGAACGCGACGGTTTCCGCCCCCTCAAATGAACCATCACCGGCACCCAGGTGAATTCTGGGCGACGTCGCCTCTTCCCGCTGGTGGAAGGGGCGCGCGACCCTTTCGTACGAAGTGAACCAGTAGGGTCTCCAGAGTGAACTCTGGGCGACGAGTGTTCGAGTCCACCCTCGGACGGCTGTGACCGGGGCGTACAGCGTGCCTAACCTGGAGCCATGGACGTGAACGCGGCTGTCGCCGCAGCGGCAGCGATCGCCGGTGTACTCACCGGCGTCATCGCCGTGCTGGCGTTCCGCTGGAGCGAGCGGGAACAGAAACGCCCCACCCGCACCTCTCTGCACACCGACCCGGTCCTGCCGCCGGGCGTCGACACGGTTCTGTCCGTGCTCCGCTCCTCCGCGGTCGTCCTCGACGAGGGCGACGCCGTGGTCAAGGCCAGCTCCGCCGCGTACGCCCTCGGGCTCGTACGGGGCGGCAAACTGGCCGTCGAACCGATGATCCTGATGGCCCGCGACACCCGCAGGGACGGTGAGATACGGCAGGTGGAGCTCGATCTGCCCCGGCGGGGCACCGGCCGGGGCGAGGCGCTCGCCGTGTCCGCCCGGGTCGCGCCGCTCGGCTCCCGGCTCGTCCTGCTCCTCGTCGAGGACCTGACCGAGGCCCGCCGCATCGAAGCCGTACGACGCGACTTCGTCGCCAACGTCAGCCACGAGCTCAAGACCCCGGTCGGCGCGCTCTCCCTCCTCTCCGAGGCGGTCATGGGTGCCTCGGAGGAGCCCGAGGCCGTGGAGCGCTTCGCCGGACGCATGCAGATAGAGGCGACCCGCCTCACCAACCTCGTACAGGAGCTCATCGACCTCTCCCGGGTCCAGAACGACGACCCGCTGGAGGACGCCGAGCCCGTACGCGTCGACGAGCTGGTCGCCGAGGCGATCGACCGGTGCCGCCACCAGGCGGGCACCAAACAGATCACCATGGCCGCCGGCGGCACCGCGGACCTCAGCATCTGGGGCAACCGGGGCCAGCTCGCCGCCGCGCTGGGCAATCTCGTGGAGAACGCCGTCAACTACTCGCCCGCCCGTACCCGGGTCGGTATAGCCGCCCGCCGGGTGACCGCACCGGGCGGGGACCTCATCGAGATCGCCGTGACCGACCAGGGCATCGGGATCTCCGAGAAGGACAAGGAGCGCGTGTTCGAGCGCTTCTACCGCGTCGACCCGGCCCGCTCCCGAGCGACCGGCGGTACGGGGCTCGGGCTCGCGATCGTCAAACACGTGGCCGCCTCCCACAGCGGGGAGGTCACCGTGTGGAGCTCCGAGGGTCAGGGCTCCACCTTCACTCTGCGGCTGCCGGAGGCGGGCGCGGCCCGTGACCGCGCAATCGCCGACCGGGCAATCGCCGACCGGGCGACCGGCGACCAGACGTCCGGCCTCGACGAAGACGACGAGACCGGTCAGACCGACGGGACGACCACCGTCTCATCCCCGTACGAACCCTTTTCTGCCCCGGAGGTCCATCCGTGACCCGAGTGCTCGTCGTCGAGGACGAGGAGTCCTTCAGCGACGCTCTGTCCTACATGCTCCGCAAAGAGGGTTTCGAGGTCGCCATCGCGACCACCGGGCCCGACGGACTCGACGAGTTCGAGCGCAATGGCGCCGACCTCGTCCTCCTCGACCTGATGCTGCCCGGACTGCCCGGCACCGAGGTGTGCCGACAGCTGCGCAGCCGTTCGAACGTCCCGGTGATCATGGTCACCGCCAAGGACAGCGAGATCGACAAGGTCGTGGGGCTCGAAATAGGAGCCGACGACTATGTCACCAAGCCCTTCTCGTCCCGTGAGCTGGTCGCCCGCATCCGGGCCGTCCTGCGCCGCCGCGGCGAGCCGGAGGAGGTCGCCCCGGCCGCTCTGGAGGCGGGCCCTGTTCGGATGGACGTGGACCGTCACGTGGTCACGGTCTCCGGGTCCAAGGTCGACCTCCCGCTCAAGGAGTTCGACCTGCTGGAGATGCTGCTGCGCAACGCGGGACGCGTACTGACCCGTATGCAGCTCATCGACCGGGTCTGGGGCGCCGACTACGTCGGTGACACCAAGACGCTGGACGTCCACGTGAAGCGCCTGCGGGCGAAGATCGAGCCGGACCCCGGCGCGCCCCGCTACCTGGTGACGGTCCGCGGCCTCGGCTACAAGTTCGAGCCGTAAGCCGTAGACCGCGCCACCACCGCGACAGTGTGACGTGACGAAGGGCGGAACCCCGGAGAGGGGTCCCGCCCTTCGTCACGTCGTTGTGGCTGGGTGGCTGTGAGAGCCGCTCAGTTGCCCGCAGCCGACTCCGCGGCGTCGGCGCTGGCCGAGGCCGCGTCCGAGGCGTGCGCACCCGCCTCGCCCGCCTCCTCGGTCTCACCCGAGGCCGAACCGGACGCTGCACCGGACGGAGTGCCCGAGGGCGAACCCGTGGCCGCGCCGGACTCCGACCCGGACGCGGAGGGCTCGGTGCCCGGTGTCACCGGGGCCTCGGTCGGGCCCCAGTCGGAGAAGTAGCCCTTCGCCGGGACGACGAACGCCTCCAGCTTCACGTCACCGGTCTTGCTGAAGGTGAAGGTGACCGGGTGCGCGTCACCGTCCTTGAAAGCGTCGTCGCTGCTCTCCAGTACGGCGGAGGCGTTGTCCTTGCCCCCGAGGACCAGCGAGCCGCCGGCCGGGACGGTCACCTTCGCCGAGCCCTTGGCGGGCTTGAGCCGGGCGGCCTGGCCGGCACCCTCGACCGCGATGGACTCCAGGGTCTGGGCGGTACGGCCGCTGTTGAACAGGGTCGCGGTGACCGCGGCGGGGCCCGCCGACTCCGGTTCGGGCTGGGTGATGACGACGGCGTTCTGGATCTTGATGTCGCCGACGGTGGTGGCGGCGTTGTCCGGCTTGATCTCCAAGGTCTGGGCCTTGTGGCCGGCACCGCATGCGGTGAGCGAGGCGAGCGAGAACGCGATGGCGGCGGCGGCGAGGGCGCCGCGTCGAAGGCTGCTGCTCACGGCGGCGGCAACTCCTTGAACGTGGGCGAATCAGAGCGGCTCCTGGTGTTCCGGAGCCGCCCCGAGGGTCAGTCAGCGGCCTCAGGTTACCGAGCCGTTCCCCTGGCGCCGCACCCGACCCGCCTCTACGGCTCCCCGGTCGCGGTCGGACGCCGGTTCTCCGCCCCCGTTTCCGCCGCCCGTGCCGACGGGAGTCCCGCATACGGACCCCACGTACGTACCCCACGTACCTACCCCACGTACGTACCTGTGTTGTGCCTGTGCGCCTGCTGTACCTGACTGTGTACCTGCATGCTCCATGGAACAGGCTGTCGCGTGCTCGTCCGTCTTTCACATAAGAACCGTCGGTAAGTCTCCAGAAGTCTCCGGACGGCTCTTCGGGCAGCTCTTCGGACTGCTCTCCGGGCGGCCTTGTGGATTTCCCGTAATGAATGCACTGCGGCTCCCGGGAGATCGATCTTCGCTGATCTCCGCTCCCCTTCTGTCCGGCTCTCCGGGAGATCTCCACTCGGCTCTGTGGGTGAACTCCTGTCGATCTCCCCGCCGCGTGATCAATTCCGGATTCGTCTCGTACGCGACGGCGATCATCGAACGGAGTAGCGGAAGACGGGCCCCCGGAACCCGACAAATCTGGACGTTCGGGCACGTGGCCGGGGGTCGGGGGTGTTGTAACGTGCGCGTTTCTCTCCGCCGGGAGAGCCGCTCCGACCTGCGAATACCGTCGTCCGCGGCCCCTTCGCAGCACGTTCCTGTTGGGATTGTCAAGCCCCGAGATATGCCCTGACCTGCGAAAACGCCATTCAGAACACGCGGTTTCCGTGTTACCCTGGATAGCCACGGAAGGGGTACCTGTCACATGACGTTCAAGGTTGGCGACACCGTGGTCTATCCCCATCACGGGGCCGCGCTGATCGAGGCTATCGAAACTCGCCAGATCAAAGGCGTGGACAAGACCTACTTGGTGCTGAAGGTCGCCCAGGGCGACCTGACAGTGCGTGTGCCAGCGGACAATGCGGAGTTCGTCGGCGTACGTGATGTGGTCGGTCAGGACGGGCTGGACCGGGTCTTCGAGGTACTGCGCGCGCCGTACGCCGAGGAGCCCACTAACTGGTCGCGTCGTTACAAGGCAAATCTTGAGAAGCTCGCCTCCGGCGATGTCATCAAGGTGGCGGAGGTAGTCCGTGACCTGTGGCGTCGTGAGCGCGAGCGTGGACTCTCCGCCGGCGAGAAGCGCATGCTCGCCAAGGCCCGCCAGATCCTGGTGAGCGAGCTCGCCCTCGCGGAGAACACGAACGAGGACAAGGCCGAGGCCCTGCTCGACGAGGTCCTCGCGTCCTGACGCCCGTAGCGCTCTGATCGCTTTTCGACCAGAGGTGAAACGAGCGGTTCGGCGCAATGAAATGCCGTGGTGCCCGATGACATATCCACTGTCGCCGGGCGCTGCGGCATGTTCGCACCCGGATTCGTCCCCGGAAACCTTGCGCTGACCTTTCCGGTCACTCCTCGTACAGGCTGTACGGCCCGTACGTCCTGTACGACAGCTCAGTCGCTCAGGTGTCCGATACTCGGTATCCGATACCAGGAGTGCCGGGCCCGGACAGCTGGCTCGACCATCTTCACGGAAGGGTCCGGTCAAGGTGTCGCGCCCGGCACTCCCCCAGCCCGTCGGCCGGGGTACGCCCAGGCCATACCCACGTCGGCCGAGCATACAAACCTGACAGGAACCGATGTCTGACGATTCGCGCCCCACGCCTCCCGGGGCCCGCACGGCGGCCGTGATTCCGGCCGCAGGCCGGGGTGTACGCCTCGGCCCCGGCGCCCCCAAAGCGCTTCGCGCGCTGAACGGCACCCCCATGCTGATCCACGCGGTACGGGCCATGGCCGCGTCGCGTGCCGTCTCCCTCGTCGTCGTGGTGGCTCCGCCCGGCGACGCCCCCGAGGTCAAGACGCTGCTCGACTCGCACGCACTGCCGGAGCGGACCGAGTTCCTCGTCGTGCCCGGAGGCGACAGTCGGCAGGAGTCGGTGCGGCTCGGGCTCGACGCGCTGCCCGCCGGTATCGACATCGTGCTCGTGCACGACGCGGCGCGTCCGCTCGTACCCGTCGACACGGTCGACGGCGTCATCGAGGCGGTACGCGACGGCGCCCCCGCCGTGGTGCCCGCGCTGCCGCTCACGGACACCGTCAAGCAGGTCGAGCCGGCCCGGACGCCCGGCGAGCCCGAGCCCGTGGTCGCCACGCCGGAGCGGGCCCGGCTGCGTGCCGTCCAGACGCCCCAGGGTTTCGACCACGACACCCTCGTACGGGCCCACGGGACGGTCACCGACAACGTCACCGACGACGCGAGCATGGTCGAGCAGCTGGGACTGCGGGTCGTGGTGGTGCCCGGACACGAGGAGGCCTTCAAGGTGACACGGCCGCTGGATCTGATCCTCGCGGAGGCCGTTCTGGCGCGACGGAGGCTGACCGATGGGTTCTGAGTCCGCGGAGCCGCCGGTGCCGCCGGTGCCCTCGGCGCCGCTGTTGCCGCAGGTCGGCATCGGCACCGACATCCATGCCTTCGAGGACGGCCGCGAGCTGTGGTGCGCCGGGCTGAAGTGGGAGGGCGAGGGCCCCGGGCTCGCCGGGCACTCCGACGCGGACGTCGTCGCGCACGCCGCGTGCAACGCGCTGTTCTCCGCGGCGGGGCTCGGGGATCTGGGGCAGCACTTCGGTACGGGGCGGGCCGAGTGGTCCGGGGCGTCCGGGGTGACGCTGCTGACGGAGGCGGCGCGGATCGTGCGGGCGGCCGGGTTCACGATCGGCAATGTGGCGGTGCAGGTCGTGGGGGAGCGGCCGAAGGTCGGGAAGCGGCGGGGGGAGGCGCAGGAGGTGCTCTCCGCGGCGGTGGGGGCGCCGGTGTCGGTGTCCGGGGCCACCACGGACGGGCTCGGGTTTCCCGGGCGGGGTGAGGGGCTGATGGCGGTGGCCACGGCGTTGGTCGCGCGGCTGCGCTGACGGGGGTTACCTACCCGCACCTGGGGGCTCCGCCCCCAGCCTCCCGCATCGGCCTGAACGGCCCTCGTCCTCAAACGCCGGACAGGCTGAAAAACCCAACCCCCAGCCGGGCGCCCCTGAAAAGCCGGGCGCAGCCCGCTTTTCAGGGGCGCGGGGAACTGCGCGCCCAGCCACACCCGACCCGCACCCGACAGACGGCCGGGGAGGCGCGGGCGAAGCCCCGCCTTCAAGGGGCGCGGGGAACTGCGCGACCAGCCCCCACCGGACCCGCTGGCGCCCCCCGGGCGGCCCCGGACGCCCCCGGATGTCACGAATACGTGGCCTTGCGGCGGAAGGTCGTGGGGCACTCCCCGGCGCCCACTACCCTGGTGGGGTGACCATTCGTCTGTACGACACCAGCGCCCGGCAGATTCGCGACTTCACCCCGATCACGCCGGGTTGTGTCTCGATCTACCTGTGTGGCGCCACGGTGCAGGCGGCCCCGCACATCGGGCACATCCGGTCAGGGCTCAACTTCGACATCATGCGCCGCTGGTTCGAGTACCGCGGCTACGACGTCACGTTCATCCGCAACGTGACGGACATCGACGACAAGATCATCAGGAAGTCCGCGGAGCAGGAGCGGCCCTGGTGGGCCATCGGCTACGAGAACGAGCGCGCGTTCAACGACGGCTACACGGCACTGGGCTGCCTCCCGCCCACGTACGAGCCGCGGGCCACCGGCCATGTGACCGAGATGGTCGAGATGATGCGCGGCCTCATCGAGCGCGGCCACGCCTACGAGGCCGACGGGAACGTCTACTTCGACGTGCGCTCCCTGCCCGGCTATCTCTCCCTCTCCAACCAGGACCTCGACGAGCTGCGCCAGCCCGCCGAGGACGGCGAGACCGGCAAGCGCGACCCGCGGGACTTCGCCATGTGGAAGGCCGTCAAGCCCGGCGAGCCGTCCTGGGAGACGCCCTGGGGGCGCGGCCGGCCCGGCTGGCACCTGGAGTGCAGCGCGATGGCCCACAAGTACCTGGGCTCCGCCTTCGACATCCACGGCGGCGGCATCGACCTGATCTTCCCCCACCACGAGAACGAGATCGCCCAGGCCAAGGGCTTCGGTGACGAGTTCGCGCACTACTGGGTGCACAACTCATGGGTGACCATGAGCGGCGAGAAGATGTCGAAGTCCCTCGGCAACTCCGTGCTCGTCAGCGAGATGGTCAAGGTCTGGCGGCCCATCGTCCTGCGCTACTACCTGGGCACCCCGCACTACCGCTCCACCATCGAGTACAGCGAGGACGCCCTGCGCGAGGCCGAGTCCGCGTTCGCGCGGATCGAGGGCTTCGTGCAGCGCGTCGTGGAGAAGGCAGGCGGCGCCGTCGAGCCCGCGGCCGAGGTCCCGCCCGCGTTCGCCGAGGCGATGGACGACGACCTGGGCGTGCCCGGCGCCCTCGCCGTCGTGCACACCACGGTCCGGCAGGGGAACTCCGCACTGGCCGCCGACGACAAGGAAGCGGCCGTGGCCCGGCTCGCCGAGGTCAGGGCCATGCTCGCGGTCCTCGGACTCGACCCGCTCGACCCGCACTGGGCGGGCGAGAGCGACCGGGGCGAGGACCTCCACGGAGTCGTCGACACGCTCGTACGGCTGGTGCTGCAGCAGCGCGAGTCCGCCCGCGCCCGCAAGGACTGGGCCACCGCCGACACCATCCGGGACCAGCTCAACCAGTCGGGACTCGTCATCGAGGACGGCCCCCAGGGGCCCCGCTGGACCCTCGGTCCGCGCTGAGCGTTCCTTGATCGATTGTGCCGTCCGGGTGTCCGGGCGGCACACTTCATAGACGTACGGCTCATAGACGACAGACGTACGAGCATTCGCAGCGGCGTACACCCGTACGCCCTCACACAGACAGGTAGGTCATGGCCGCTAACAACCGCCGCATGTCCGGCAAGAAGGGCGCGCAGGTCGGCAGTGGCGGCCAGCGACGCCGGGGTCTCGAAGGCAAGGGCCCCACCCCGCCCGCCGAGGCGCGCAAGGGACACAAGAAGAACCGCATCGCGGGCGCCAAGGCCAAGCAGATCGTGCGCCGGCCCTCGCCGCGCGGCGGCCGGGGCGGCAAGGGCACCTCCGAGATGGTCGTCGGGCGCAACTCCGTCGTCGAGGCGCTGCGCGAGGGCGTACCCGCGTCGATGCTGTACGTCCAGCAGTTCATCGACAACGACGAGCGGGTGCGCGAGGCGCTCCAGCTCGCCGCGGACCGCGGCGGCATCCACCTCATGGAGGCCCCCCGCCCCGAGCTGGACCGCATGACCAACGGGCTCAACCACCAGGGGCTCGTCCTCCAGGTCCCGCCCTACGAGTACGCGCACCCCGAGGACCTCGCGGCCGCCGCGTACGACGAGGGCGCGGACCCGCTGATCGTCGCGCTCGACGGGGTGACGGACCCGCGCAACCTCGGTGCCGTCGTCCGGTCCGTCTCCGCCTTCGGCGGGCACGGCGTGGTCGTGCCCGAGCGCCGTGCGGCCGGCATGACCGCCGGTGCGTGGAAGACGTCCGCGGGCGCCGCGGCCCGTACGCCCGTCGCCCGCGCGTCCAATCTGACGCGGGCCCTTGAGGCGTACAAGAAGGCCGGGATCATCGTGGTCGGGCTCGCCGCGGACGGCGAGTCCACTGTCGGTGACCTGGAGGCGCTCGGCGGCCCGGTGGTCATCGTCGTCGGCAGCGAGGGCAAGGGACTCTCCCGACTCGTGGGCGAGACCTGCGACTTCCGGGTACGGATTCCGATGCCGGGCGGCACCGAGTCGCTGAACGCGGGCGTGGCCGCGGGAGTTGTGCTGTACGAGGCCGCGCGGAAGCGGGGCTAGGGCCGGCGGCCCGGCTGTCCCGGAAGCGGGCGGCCCGGCCGCCCCGGACCGTCGATCGTCCGCGGGTGCGTGGGGGCTGGTCGCGCAGTTCCCCGCGCCCCTGCGGGGCGTTCCCCGGGGCCGGTGGTTGATCTTGACGGGGTCCGGACAGATCGGGCCGGTCAAGGCAGTGTCCTAAACACACATCACTCGGTTAGATGAGTGTGGACACCAGAACACCCCGCACACCCACGGGGGACCGCTCGTCGGGATTCGACGACGTTCCCGCGCTGAGCATGGTGAAGGTGCCGAGCGATCCGGCGCAGGTCATCGTCAATCATGCGAGCTTCCGCGTGCAGCTCAACACCGCGCCGCGGGCCCAGTCCCCGCGTGCCGCGCGGAACTTGAGCTCGGGCGGCGACACAGCGCGCGTCCCCGTCGTCGGCACCGCCGCAGGCACCCGCCGCCGCGCACCGGTCGTCTGGAGCGGCAGGTCCGCCCCCGACGACACCGGCGCCACCCGGCTGTTGCAGGCCGTGCGGAGTACGAGCCTTCGGCACGGCGCCGAGTCTCCGGCGGGCGAAGGCGGCGCGACCCAGGTCATCCCGCGCTTCGACGGCGCCGGGCCCCCCGGGTTCGACGTCGACGCCACCGTCGAGACCCCGACCTTCCCCGGCTCCGACACCTCGGCCTTCCACGGCCCCGAGACCCGCCTCCTGCCGCAGCAGTTGCGCAGCGCGGGCAGCGCCTACGAGGAGGCGGACGAACTCCCGTACGCACGGGACGGGTTCGAGGACGACTCCTACGAGGGTGACGCCTACGAGGGCGACGAGTACGGGGACGAGAACGGCACGGCGCGCAAGCGGCACGGAGCCACCCCCGTCCGGCACGGGTACTACCCCGGCCGCCGGATGAACCTCGGCGTCGTCCTGCTCCCGCTGCGTGTCTTCCTCGGCTTCATCTCCATCTACGCCGGCATGGGCAAACTCTGCGACCCCGTCTACTTCGACGGCGGCGAGCGCGGCTCCATGGTCAAGTGGCTGAACTCGCTGCACCCGTGGGAACTCGCCGAGCCGATGCGGGAGTTCGCGCTCCAGCACCCGGTCGGGGCCGGACTCCTCATCGCCTTCTTCCAGGTGATCGTCGGCGTCCTCACCGTCCTCGGCCTGTGGCAGCGGGTCGCGGCGGTCGTCGGCGGGCTGCTGTCGGCGGCACTGCTGCTCACCGTCAGCTGGAAGTCCGTGCCCGTCTACGACGCGCCCGACATCATCTACCTGGCCGCCTGGTCGCCGCTGATCATCGCGGGCGCACCCGTCTACTCCATCGACGGCCGCCTCGCGGGCGAGGCCTGGCGCACGCTCGGACCGCGCGCCGAGATCTGGACGCTGCGCCGGCGCGTACTGCGGCGCGGCTCTCTCGTCGCGGCCGTCGTCGTCGGACTCACCCTGCTCGTCGGGTCGTTGCTCGGTGGCGCCGTCCGCGACTCCGACCGCGTGGTCGTGCCAGGGCCCGGCGAGGCCCCGCGCAACGAACTGCCCGGCTCCCCGCTCCCGGAGGAGCCCGGCGCGCGCCGGGACAGCCAGAGCCCGTCGGCGCCCAACTCGCCCACCCAGGGCGCGACCTCGGCGAGTCCCTCGGGCGCCCCGGCCTCCCCGGGCGCACCGGCCCGCGAGACGGCCGGCGCGAGCACGGGTCAGCCCAGCCAGACCCAGGGCTCGGGTCAGGCCCCGCCGCAGCAGCAGGCCCCGCCGCAGGCGCCCGCCACCACCGCGGGACCGGCCACCTCGGGCGGCACCACGGGTGGCGGTACGGACGGCGGTGGCGGCTCGGGCGGCGGCTCCGGCGGCGGCACGGGCGACGGAGGCGGCTCGGGTGGCTCCGGCGGATCCGGTGGCTCGGGCGGGTCCGGTGGCTCGGGCGGCTCCGGCGGCAACCCCAAGCTCGTGGGCGGCCTGCTCGGCTGAGGCACCCGTACGACACCTGGCCCGGCGGTTACGCAGATGGGGCCCCGCACCACTCAGGTGCGGGGCCCCATCGGCGTAGCCGCCGTATCTCCGACGACCGGATCCCTGGCGCGAGTTGAGGCGAGGTGAGGTGAAGCGAGGCGAGGTGAGCGGCGGAGTGAGCGGCAGGGGGCTCAACGGCCCAGCGCCGCCAGCTCCTTGGCCGCCTCCGTGAGGTCCTTCGCGGTGTCGATGGCACGCCAGTAGGCGCCCTGCGGGATCGGATAGCCGGCCAGACGGCGTTCGCGGGCGAGGCGCGGGAACGTGGAGCGCTCGTGGTCGCCGAGGGTGGGCAGCAGGTCGGCGAACTGGGGGGAGAAGACGTACACACCCGCGTTGATGCCGTGGGTGGTGGGCGGGGCCTCGATGAAGTCCGTGATGTGACCGAAGTCGTCGGTCTGGACGGCACCCCACGGGAGACGGGGGCGGGCCAGCGCCAAGGTCGCCACCGCGTCGCGCTCGGTGTGGAAGTCCGCCATGTCGCGCAGCGAGAAACGGGTCCAGATGTCACCGTTCGTCGCGTACCAGGGGCGGTCGGGGTGCGGCAGGTGCTTGGCGGCGTACTTGAGGCCGCCGCCGCGGCCCAGGGGCTCCGACTCGACCACGGTGGTCACGGAGACGGGCAGGTTCGCCGACTCCAGCCATTCCTGGAGGACTTCGGCGAGATGACCGCAGGAGACGACGACGTCGGTGACGCCCTCCTCGGCGAGCCAGGCCAGCTGGTGGCCGATGATCGGGGTCCCGGTGCCGGGGATCTCGACCATCGGCTTGGGGCGGTCGTCGGTGTAGGGGCGAAGCCGGGAGCCCTGGCCGCCGGCCAGGACGACAGCTTGAACGGGGCGCGACGCGGCGTTCGGATCGGTCATGCCCGAACTTTACGTGGCGCCCCGCGGGTTTTGCGGAGGGGCGGCTGCCCGGCCGAGCGGGTGGGGAGCCGCGGGCGCGGGCCCGCTGCGGGCTCAGGTGTGCTGGGCTGCCACGCCCGTCGCGAAGGACGTGTCGCACACCGGGCGGGCGAACGACTGGGCCTGGGTGGGACCGTACGCACGGACCGCCGCGCGGCCCAGCGCGCGGGCGATGGAGGCGCAGTGCCTGCCCAGGGACGGACGGTCGTGCACGGCCTCCTGGAGGTGGGTCAGGGCGACCCCCGGGTTCTTCTCGTGGAGTTCCAGCAGGAGCCTGTCGCGCAGCACCTCCTGTGGAGCGCGGACCGGGGCGCGTCGGGAGACGTCCGCGGCGGATGCGGCGAGTGCCGACGTCGAGGAGTCGTGGCCCGACCAGTTGACCCGGGTGACCGCGAGGGTCCCGGAGAGCACCAGGACGACGGGCAGAACGAGGGCGAGAGTACGGCCGACACGGCGGGCCGGGCCGCGGCCGCGTCGTGTCGGTCGGCCCGAGGGGCCGCGGCCGTGTCGCGTCGAGTGGTTAGTGGAGTGCTTCACGCGAGTGAGGGTAGCGCGGGGTGATGATTTGGCGACATTTAGTAATCAGTTCGGGGGACGGGGGAGTGCCTGTTTTCGAGTTTGATGTTGACGAACAGATGTCGAAATGACGGGTCTGCCGGGGTATTTGTCGACAGCGTGGCCCGGCGGATCGGCGTTGGGGGACAGCGAAGAAGGCCCCGCGCGGGCTGCCGCGGGGCCTTCTCGTCGAGCTGGGAACTCTGGTGGGGCCGGGTCAGTCGGTGAGGCGCTCGCCCGTGGAGGTCGAGAACACGTGGGTCTCGCCCGCGCGCGGCACGACGTGGAGCGTGGCGCCCTTCTCCGGGACCGCGCGGCCGCTGACGCGGACGACCAGGTCCTTCAGGTCCTCGCCGACCTTGGCGCTGCCGTAGACGTAGCCGTCGGCGCCGAGCTCCTCGACGACGTTCACGGTCACGGCGAGGCCGGCCGGGGCGTCCGCGGTCTCCTTCGACAGGGACGAGGAGGAGCCGCCGTTCTGCTCGACGATGTCGAAGTGCTCGGGGCGGACACCGACGGTGACCGTACGATCACCCTTGTCGGAGGCGGTCTTGAGGGCCTCGCGGTTGACGGGCACCACGCTGTTGCCGAACTTCACGCCGCCGTCGGTGATCGGGACCTCGACGAGGTTCATCGCCGGGGAGCCGATGAAGCCGGCCACGAAGAGGTTGTTCGGGCGGTCGTACATGTTGCGCGGCGAGTCGACCTGCTGGAGCAGCCCGTCCTTGAGGACCGCGACACGGTCGCCCATCGTCATGGCCTCGACCTGGTCGTGGGTGACGTACACCGTGGTGATGCCGAGGCGGCGCTGCAGCGACGCGATCTGCGTACGGGTCGACACGCGGAGCTTGGCGTCGAGGTTCGACAGCGGCTCGTCCATGAGGAACACCTGGGGCTCACGCACGATGGCGCGGCCCATGGCGACACGCTGGCGCTGACCGCCGGAGAGGGCCTTCGGCTTGCGGGACAGGTAGTCCGTGAGGTCCAGGATCTTCGCCGCGTCCTCGACCTTCTGGCGGATCTCGGCCTTGTTGATGCCGGCGATCTTGAGCGCGAAGCCCATGTTGTCCGCGACGGTCATGTGCGGGTACAGCGCGTAGTTCTGGAACACCATGGCGATGTCCCGGTCCTTGGGCGGCAGGTGCGTGACGTCGCGGTCGCCGATGTGGATCGAACCGCCGTTCACGTCCTCGAGACCCGCGAGCATGCGCAGGGAGGTGGACTTTCCGCAGCCGGAGGGACCGACGAGGACGAGGAATTCGCCGTCCGCGACGTCGAGCTCCAGCTGGTCGACGGCGGGCTTGTCGCCACCCGGGTAGATGCGGGTCGCCTTGTTGAACGAGACAGTGGCCATGGTGATGGGCCCCCTTCACCGGCAGGAACGTGCCGGACGATCCGTTGTAAAGGTGGTGTGCCACGACGGAACGATCCGTAGTGGTGTAGTCCACACGAGCGGACTGGGTCTGGACGCTACCCCTCGTTCATGTGTTCTGTCAGTACTCGGTGGGCAATGAAGTTCGAGGAAATTCTCGACGGACCCCCACGGTGACGTGGGTACACTGCTTCGGGCGTGCTCACGTGTACGACGGAATCACCGTGCCCGTGGTCCACGTGGTGTACGCACAGAGCACGTCCGCGTGCAGGCCTCCTTAGCTCAGCTGGCCAGAGCAACGCACTTGTAATGCGTAGGTCGTCGGTTCGAATCCGACAGGGGGCTCATTTGGATGCCCAGCTCAGACATCGTCTGAGCTGGGCATTTTCGTTCAGCGGATGCGGCGGCGCCGGAGAGCGCGGGCCGCGCGGCTGTCTCCAGTCTCAGTTCTAGTCTCAGTCGTGGGCCCAGAGGCCAGCTCCGGGGCAGGCAGGAAGGTGTCGCCCATGCGGCGCATGGCGTCCTTCGAGAGGTGCGAGCGGCCCTTGACGTAGCGGCGGGTCTGGCTGATCTGCGTGTGCCGAAGGATCTCCATGATGGTCGGCATGTCCACCCCCAGCTCATTGAGGATCGTGCCCGCCGTGTGACGGCTCCCGTCGTAGAGGCGACGGTCACTGATGCCCGCCTCTGCCAGCAGCTCCTTGAACTCTCCCCAGTCGTCCCGGGGGTCGATGGGGCGGCCATCGGGTCGGGTGAACACGGCGTGGTGCTCCTGCCAGAGTTCGCCGGCCGTCTCCTGTAGTTCGTCCTGCTGGGCCTTGTGCGCGAGCAGGTAGGGGATGAATGCGGGCGGGATCGGTACGGGGTTCGTGCTCTTCTTGGTCTTGGGGCGGGTGAAGGCCAGACCTCCGCCCTTGCGGTCGGGGCAGATGCTCGCATGCTTGACGCACGTCGTGGTGCACGGCTTCGGACAACCGCGCTTGTAGCCGCTGTGGGTGGCGCAGTTCGGCGGGCAGGGCTCGAAGCGGTGCAGGCGTGCCCCGCAGGCGTGCGCGTCACCGCAGCCGTGCCGCCACGTGAGGCGTTGGAGCTGCCACCGCGGGTGGAACAGCTCGGCCTGTAGGTCGACGTAGGGCCACCGCAGTCCCAGGGTCTCGCCCTGCCGGAACCCCATGCCGACCCCGACGATCCATCGCATGAAGGTGGGCCGCTTCGCCGCCGCTTCCAGGAACGCTTTCGCCTCTTCCTGGGTGAACGGGTTCGTCTCCGTCTCGTCGATGCTGGGCGGGTCGACCAGGGTGGCGACGTTCTCGCCGATCATCCGGCGTCGGTGGGCAATCTTCAGGGCGCGCGACAGGATGCGGTGCACCTTGACCACGTGAGAGGGAGCGCGCCCGGCATCGAGCATGGCCCGGTACATCTGCTCAAGGTGCTCCGGGGCAAGCTTGTCGATGCGGTGCTTCCCGACTCCGGGGACGATGTCGTTGCGGGTCTTGGACCAGTAGTCGTCCAGCGAGCGGGGCTTGAGTTTCAGGCTCGCGATGTCGGTCAGGTAGGTCTCCATCCACTGTCCGACCGTGGGCTTACGGCCAGCTTTGGTCGCGCGCCCCTCGTCGCGGAGCTTTTCCAGTTCGCGGACCTTGCGGCGCACTGCGGGTTCGGTGCGGGCCATGCGGTGGCGGCGGTCGGTGCTTCCGTCGGGCAGTACGCCCATGGTGACGCGGCCGTGCCACCAGCCGTCATCGCCGAAGTAGATGGTGGATTCCAGGTTCGACTTGCGGGGGCTCATGTGGCTCTCCATGAAAGAGGCGGCCCCGGACGAAGTGTCCGGGGCCGCCTTGAGGGGGCTGGGGTCAGAGGCTGTCGACGTAGGCCTTGAGAACGGTCACCTTGATGCGGCGGCACCGGCCCTGCTTGACGAAAGCCAGGACGCCGTCAGCCATGAGTTCGTAGACGGTGGACCGTCCCAGCCGCAGGGCTTCGGCGGCTTCCTCGGGGGTGTAGAGAAGGGGCTCAACGGGGCGAACGGCGGTGCTCAAGCTGCTTGCCTCCTCGGCACTTTCTGATGGCAGGGCCGCAATCCGCTGACAGAACTGACAGAACCTCCCTTGCAAGCCGTTGAGCTGCGGTTTTGATGGGTTCTGGATCTTTGACAGAACTGAATTAAAACCTGACAGAACCTCGCCGGGGGAGGTTCTGTCACAGGACACCCGGCGGTGCTGCCGGGGGTTCTGTCGAGTTTTAATTGAGTTCTGTCAAAACCGCGATCATAGTCGTTCGTGCAGGTCAGCGGCTTGCGTGGGGGTTGTGTCAGTTCTGTCAGCGGTCTGGGGGTTGTGTCAGGCTCCGCGGGCGATGCGCGGGTGGGTTTCGTAGCGGGGCGAGGGGGGTCGGCCGCCGCGGCCGGTGCGCGGGGGCGGTGGCTGTTGGCGGATCCAGCCGTGTTCTTCGAGCAGGGCCAGGGCGGGGTCCAGGTCGCCGATGGCGGGGAAGTCGGCCCGGCGCAGCATCCGGAACAGCTCGCGCTTGGTGAACTGTGCGGGGTTGCTGGAGACGAGCTGCGCGAGGACGGTGACCGCGGATTCGTGGGCGGGGTCGGCGCTCATGACGCTGAACACGTCCAGGGCGTGCGCGGTGAAGTAGACGCCCAACTCCGTTGCGGCGGCCATGGTGGATGCCTCGATGGGCTTGTGCCATCCGTCGTCGGGGTGGGCGGCGAGGTGCAGGAGTCCGGCGATGCGGGCCACGGCTCCGTCCCGTTTGGACGCCCATTTCACGATCGGCGCGAAACTCCCGTCCGGACCCAGACGCGACTCCGTGACCTTCTGAAAAGCCAGCAGTACCGCGTCCGCTTCCGGCGTGAGCTGGATGAGGGCGGGGTCGGTCCAGTCCGCGAGAGCGAGCGTCAGGCCCGCGAGGTGTTTGGCGTAGGTGGCGGCCACCTGCTCGTCCAGCAGGGCAGGGGTCAGGCTGCGGAAGCCGACCAGGGACAGGGGCTTGGAGTACAGGAAGCGGGCCAGGAGCCCGCGGCCGTCCGCTCCGTCGATGCGGCTGAGCGCGTCCAGGACTTCCGGCTGCACCGCCAGGCCGATCGTGACCGCCGGCGAGTCGACGTGCTGCGCGCTGCGACCCTGCCGGTTGACCCGGAGCATGTCGCCGGCGTGGCCCTTGAGGAACATGCCCATGTTGGGCTTGCCGGTGTAGCGGCCGGCGATGATGTCGAACAACTCACCCTCGGCGCTCAGGCAGGAGATCCGCCCGCCCTGCTCGTCCAGGAGTGTCCCGACGTTCTCCGGTGTCACGTCGTCCGCGACGAGCTGCGGTTCGGCGGGGACCCGCATCTTGTCGGCGTCCTGCGCCAGTTGGACGGCTTCGGCGGTCAGGGCGTCGCGGTGTTCGGACTCCGCGCTGGCGGCCTTGCCCGCGGCTTTCTCGGCTGCGGACTTGGCCAGCCTCGCCAGGGTCTCGGCTTCCGCCCGTACGGGGCCGGAGAGTTCGATCAGGGCTTTCTCCGCATCGAGCAGCGGTTTGACCATGAGGTCGAAGACGGCGGACTTGCGGTTGCCGGGGGGCAGGGCGACGGCGGTGTAGATGTTCACAGGCTCGCGCCAGTGGCCGCGGACGCAGACCTTGACCCGCCCGCCGGCGGCGGTGGCCAGGACCGCCAGGGCCAGGCATCCGGCGAGGTCCGCCGGGGTCTGGGTCTCCTCGGCCACCCCGCGCACCATGCCGGCCAGCCATGCGGGCAGGACGTCCACGGGGAAGTCCGGCAGGGGCGGGCGGGCCCGCAGGGGGATGGGCTCGTCCCAGAAGGGTCCGGTGATCTGCTCGGGTTCGATGTGCTCGAACCCTTCCCACAGATCCGTGTTTACGTCGTTGGTCGTCATGCGGCGGCTCTGCCTTCCAACGAGGGGTTCAACAGCGGGCAGGAGGTGCGGTGTTCGCCATGAGCGGCGACCAGTTGCAGGACGGCGGCACGGCCGATGGCGTGTCGCTCGTATCCGCAGGTGCACCAGGAACGGGCGGACGGGGTGACGCTCCACGACGGCGGCGCGATGATGCGGAGCCAGGCCACGGGGCGGCGCCCGTCGTCCCTGCGCGGGTCAGGACGGACAGCAGTGGGGACGCCTTCGGCGACGCCCTTCGGCTCGCCCACGGCTGGCGTGTCCACAGGCTGTGGAGCGTCTAACGGTCCGGTCGGGGTGGTGGTGATGCTCTTCAGGAGGGGGCGGGGTGGGGTGCTCATGCCGCGTTCCCCCTGTTCCGCTGGTTGTGGGCAACGGACCAGTCCAGTGCGCTGCGCAGGGTCGAGCGGCACTCGGCGACGGTGAGCCCGCCCGCCTCCCCCGCCTCCTGAAGAGCGTTCTCCACCACGTTCCGGGGGAGGTCGCCCCATGCGACGAACCGTCCCAGGGCGCGCGCGGCACGGAACAAGGCGGCCTCGCGCGCACCGTGTTGGGCCGCACGGACGTTGCTCGCCTCAGCGGCAAGCGCTACATCCGCATATCTGCGTGATTGCCCTGCTACGGCCACTGAGGGCCCCTGAGACGCTTTGGGGGCCGGTTGCAGGATGCTTTGCAGCCACAGGGGCAGAGAGGCCGCCACAGGGTCGCTCAGTGCTTCGTACGGTCCGGCGGGGGTGGTGCTGCCCGCGGCGACGACGTACCCGCCCCATGCGCGGGTGTCGACCAGCGGGGCGAGGGTGCCGGCCGTGTTGGCCAGCCGCACGCCGTCCGGGGCGGTGAAGTACAAGTGCTGTCCGCCGCTCGCGGTCCGCGTCCGGTAGGTCTCCGGCACCTGCTCTCCGGTGCGCTCGCAGAGCGCCTCAAAGGTTGCCACGCCGCTAGGCGTGCCCTCACTGCTGTTGCTCTTGGGCATGTCCAGGTCGACGATCAGCAGCCCGGACGGACCGGTGGCGATACCGACGTTGAACGGACCGCGCGACCAGGTGGCACGGATGCGGTCCGCGTCCGTGGTCGCGCGCTGCTCCCACTTGCGGTGCCCGCCCGCACACGGGCCGGTGCCGGGGCAGGCGGCCTCTCCGTGCAGGACGGGGCGCTTGGTGCCGGGCCGGAGCGGGAAGACGTGCCAACCTCGCTCGGCGGCGCTCAGGGCCGCGTTCACCAGGTGCTTGCTCACGCTGCCACCTCCCACGCGGGGGCGAGGGCGCCGTGTTCGAGGACGAACGCAATCGCGTCGGCCTGCACGAACCGGTAGGGGTAGCGGGGCTGTGGGTCCTTGTCGACGCCGGTCACGTCGAAGCCGGCGTCGTCGTAGCCTTTGGCGCCGCCGCCCTGGCAGCAGAACAGATCCAGCAGTGTTGGGCGGTAACCGCGCCCTCGCCGGATGTCGGTGGGTTGCGTCATGCTGGGAGACCTCCAACAGGTCTGTAGTGGGCTGGTTGGCAAGGGCGGCCCCGTGATCTTTGGCGAGATGAGGGGGGCCGCCCTTGGTGTCGTTGCGTGCGGATGGCTGGGGCGGGCGTGGCGGGGTAGGCGGCGGGCATGACGGGGTGGGGTTTTGCCGGGCGTGTGGTGGCTGCTTACGCGGTGGGGTTCCTGATGTTCCTGGGGCTGCGGCACTGGCAGGCCGGGTTGGCGTGGCCGGAGGCAGCACAGGATGCGGCGGTGTTCGCCTTGATCCCCACAGTGGGCGGGCTGGTGTTTCGCCGGGCCTTCCGTATCGGCGAGCGTCGCGAGGACGGTCGCCGGGACTGACCGTCAGCCGTGGAAGTGGTTGCGTTTGATCACGGCTTTGCGGATGTTGACCGTGGTCCCGCCGCGGTGGCCGCTCGTGCCGAGGATCTGTACGGCGATCCAGCCGCCGAAGATCACGGCGGCGAGGGTGATGAGCTGGGTGATGAACGCGGTCAACGCGGCAATGAACGACGTGAGCAGCAACAGCCCGCCGCACACCGCGAGGAACCCGACGCCCCCGAGAGCGACGTTCACCGCCGCACGAGACACGGCCGGTTTCGCGGCGAGGGGTTCGGGCTGCACTGGGCTGATCGCGTAGCCGGTGATGACCCGCCCGTCCGGGAGGATGATGCTCGCCACGGCCGGAACGGTGCCCGGCTGCATGGGCATGAGCGGACCGGCCGGCGGGTGGGTGAGGGGGGTGGGCTGGTGGATGGTCACGGCCCGTTCGGCGGGCCGGTGACCGGAGTGTTCGGGGTACATGCGGAATCCCTTCCGGCGGTGGGTCAGGGAGGCTGAGGCACCCCCTTGGGGGTGCGCTGTAGAGGGGGTTTTCGGGGTCTGACCTGGGGTGCCTCCCTGCCTCCCTGAACGATCATTTGTGCAGGTCAGGGAGAGGGAGGCGGGTCAGGGAGGAGGTCAGGGAGTTCTCCCTGCCTCCCTGACCCGCCACCCGTCGACTCCCTGTCACTCAGCGGCAGAAGCGGAACCCTCGCCGTTGCGGTTGGCGAGAGCGCGGGCGAGCCGGTCACGGACCACGACCATGACCCCGTCGGACTTGTGCGGCTCGGCGCCGGTGCCGTCGAGAACGCGCTTGAGGTCGATGAACGACCACCCGCCGTAGGCGTCCGCGTTCAGGGTGCCGAGCCGGGACAGCACGTCCTTGGTGCGGACCCGCTCCGCGGTGCCGACCACGGTGGCGATGTCCGCGAGCGGGTCGCGGTCGTCGTCGGTGCGGTCGATGGCGTGCCGGGTGGTGACGCCGTCGCGCAGGGCCTTGGCCCGCTCGATGATGGCGGTGGCCGCGTCGTCGTCGATGTAGTGCGTGCGCACCGTAATGGCGGCCTGCCCGGCGGGAATGTCGATGCCGGAGGACGCGACGACCAGCGTTCCCTGATCCAGCCCTGGGCGCAGCATGTTGGGCGCGGCCCCGCCGTCGACTGCCTTGTCTCCCAGTGCCATGCGCGCCTGCGATTCGGTGCCGAGTGCGAGGGAGGCGCGGGTGTGGGCGCCCTCGCGTACGAGCTTGGGGAGGTTCTGGTCGGTGGGGTCCTGGGTGCCCTGCCACATCAGGACGTTGACCGCCCGCCCCTGGTTGTGAATCTTGCGGACCGCCATGAAGTACCGCGAGTTCGCCTTGGACCCGCCGTACGGCCGCTTGTCCTCATCCTTGGCCGGGCACATGAACGCCATCTGCGCCTCATCCACCAGCACGATCAGCGCGGGAAAGGTCGTGCCGGGCGGGGCCTGGATCCGCCGGTTCATCTCGTCCACCGCGCTCTCCACCATCTCGGTCACCTGGATCACGTGCTCATCCGTCGGACCCTGGATCAGGACGCGGGCGCGACCGTCGAACATGGCCCAGTCCCCGACACCCTTGAGGTCCCCGAGCAGGAATTCCACCGACCGGTCCAGTGCGAGCCACAGGGCGAGGGAGCGCAGGGCGACGGTCTTGCCCTGGTTGGACAGGCCGGTGATGAGGAGGTGGCGCTGGTAGAGGCTGAGTGCGGCTGCGTCGCCGCGCAGGTCCTGTCCCCAGGGAGCGCGGCCCTTGCCGTAGTCGGCGGTCATCGTCTCGTCCGTGACCAGCGGAGACGGACCGATCGGCTCGTCCAGCGCGCCGGAGTCGGCCACCCACAGGCGGACCGTGCGGGCGGCGGTCGGGATGGTGATGAACACTTCGTGTTCGTGGCGGGTCAGGTTCTCGGCGAGCTTGCGGCGCCGGTTCTGCACCTCGTTCGTCGACACCCCCGAGGGCAGCGTCACGTCGACTTCCACCCCGCATCCGGCGATCCGGATCGGCCCCAACATGCTCGCGCCGGCGTCGCCCATCTCCTTGATGGCGTTGCGCAGCGCGGGCACCCCGAGGTCGCGCAGGGCCTTGACGACGATCGAGGGGGTGATGGGCTCGCCCTCACCCGATCGGACGTGGTCAGGCATCGACCATGCCGGGGCCGCCTGCTGCTTGCTGCCGACCGCCCACAGCGCGAACAGCGCCAGGAACGGGCCGATCGTGAGCGCGGGCCCCCATACGATCTGAACGATCCGGATCACCGCGGCAATGAAGTTGATGGTGGCGGCGAGCGGGGTGATGACATCGGCGATGTCACCGTTGTTGATGGCCATCACGACCCCAAGTGTGACCAGCGCACCGATCCCCATCCCGGTGCCCACGGCGACGCCCTTGGCCGCGTCGACCGGGGAGTGGAGGAGGTCCATGCGGCGGTGATGGCGGGCGGCGCGGAAGCGCTGCAGCCGCTCCTCCCACTCCTCCGCCACTTCCAGGTTCCCGGCAACCTCCGCCGCCCGGATCATCCGCTCGTAGCGGGCCCCGGTCTTCCCGTCCCAGGTGCGACGGGCCACGATCCGCCCGCCGTTGACCGTGTAGAGGCTGTGCCGCGCCACCGCGCGGGCGGCGGTCTTGGTCTTCTCGTGCGTGGCGACGGTCTTCACCGCGCGGCCGGAGCGCACCCACAACGGGACGATCGGCGCGGGTGCCGGGTCGGGGACCACTGTGAGCACGGTCGGCGTCGCGTCGGTGGCGGGCGGGTCGGTGTGCTTGTGGAGGTGCACGACGTTCTCAGACATGCTGGAACTGCTCCTGACTGCCCCTTGTGGGGCGGAAAGTGTGCGAGAGCCGGGGTGTCCGTGTCCGTGGAAAGTCCCGGACACCCCGGCGGATGAAGGGGTGTGGCTGGTCAGAACCAACCGGACTTCTTCTTGGCGGCCTTGGCGCGGGCGGCCTCGGTGATGACGCGCTGACGCTCCCCGTGCAGCGCGGTCAGCTCCGCGGTCAGCCGCATCTGTGCAGCCGTGCCGGCCGTTTCCAACCGCTGGTCCGCGCGGCCGGTGCTGCGGCCCCGGGCGACCTGGTAGGAGCCGCCGACCAGGGCTCCGGCGATGGCGCGGCGCTCGCGGCTGTTCAGCGGCCACCACTCACCCCGCTGGACCGCTTCCAGCTTCTTGCTCGTCTTGTCGATCTCGCGTTCCAGGCGGCGCAGTTCGGAGTTGCCCATCAGGGGTTCCCTTCCGGTGCGGGCGGGTCGGGGTAGGCGCACGGCACACACATGCCGAGCGAGGCGGGGATCACGTATCCGGCATCACGCCGACAGGCCGGGCACGTACGGCGGGCCGTGTTGGCCTTGGCCAGCGCCGCCCACCGAGCCGGAGTCATCGGACGTACGGGCTTCGCGCAGTCCAGGCGGTACAGGAAGGCGACCAGCGGACCCCGCCGAAAGCGGGGCCTGAGCACCTGCGCCGCGACCGGCTGTCCGCCCGGACGCAGACCGCGGGCACGGAGCTGGCGGCGCGTGACATAGCCGTCAGGGGCGTAGCGCCACGGGAAGGTGGGGATGCCGTGGCGGGCGCCGTTAGGGTCGTAGCACTTGCCGTAGACCCCGGACATCACGCCACGCGCTTCCACGCCGCCCTGAGGCGGACCTCGGATGCGGAGTGGCCGGCCGCCCGGAAGCGGGTGGCCATCTCCCGGTACGAGAGGGCCGGTGTCTCGCTGTGGCGGATGTCGTCGACCAGCGCGTCAAGGGCCGCATCGGTGAGCGCGGGAGCGGCCTCCAGCCGGAGGGCGGTGACGGGCTCGATGGGGCCCCAGACGGGCAGGTCCCAGCGGGGTGTGACGTCGGGTGTGACCCTGCTCGTCACGCTGGTGAGCGCCCTGCCGGTGTCCTCGCCCTCCCGCGCCGCCTCCAGCGTCGACCAGGCCCGGGAGAGGCTCTGTGCGGTCTTGGCCTGGACGCGGGCGACGCGCGCACCGGCCTGCGTCACGGCCGTCAGGCGCGTCTCCTCCGTGGACGCTTCCGCCCGCAGCCGGGCGCGGGCCACGGCCGCCTCATCACGCGCTTCCTGCTGAATGCCGCGGATGGCTCCGAGCGCGTTGGAGGTGAGGGCGGTGCGTTCCCACAGGCCGTGGACCAGCCACAGGGCCTTGGCCGCGATGGGCAGCCAGGCCACGGCCAGCCAGGCACCGGTGTTCTCCTCGCCGGTGAGGGCGTGCGCGATCAGGACGCCGGTGGCGATGAGGCCGAACGACCAGCCGACCGCGGTGACGGCGTTGCTGTGGTCGCCCTGGGCTGCGAGGCGGCGTTCGTAGGCGAGTGTGGCGAGCCATCCGCCGTCGATGCCGAGGCCGACGACCAGGGCGACCGGCCACGGCATCGCGCCCCCGAGCCACATCACGACCACGGCCAGGGTGAGGACCATGGACACCGCCGTCATGGCGACGGCGGGAAGAACGGTCTTGGCGTTCATGCCGCACCCCCCAGGGCGAGCAGGGCGGCGAGGATGAGCAGGGCCCCGCCGGTCATGGTGAGGTCGATGGCGCGGCGCAGGCCGGTGTACTTGGCCATGGCGATGCGGGACAGGTTCGCGACCGCCGCCGCCTGGTCGGTGGTGAGGGTGGCGGTGATCTGGTCGGTGGTGAGGGTGGCCCACAGCGGGAAGCCGTGCCCGCCGCGCAGGTTCGGCCGCACCGACCGCAGCAGCAGACCCGCCGCCACGACCAGCGCTCCCATGCCGAGAGCTCCCGCGACGTACGCGGGGACGGTCAGGGGCACGTCCTTGGCGACCGTCCACGAACCGGCGAGCACTGCACCGACGAACGCCAGCAGCAGACCGGTCTTGGTGTCGGTCCGTACGATCTCCGCCTTCACCTCCGCATGCGCGGCGGCGAGCGTCTGCGGGGTGCTCATGCGGTCGCCCCCGGGATGCGCATCGTGGTGAGGTTGGCCGCTGCGAGGCGGGCGGCGAGCACCTTGCGGCGGGCCCGGCGGATACGCCGTGCGTCCAGCTCGGTGGGGATGCGGTCGAGCGTGATGATCTGTGCGTCGAGCAGGTCGATGTCCGCCCGGATGACGGGCATCTCCTGCTCGATCGCGTCCAGCTCCGCGGCGGTGGGCTCGCGGTCGAAATCGTCGGCGGTAACAACCGCCTGAACAGCACCGATGTACACCATGGGTCGTGGTCTCCCTAGCAGGTGGAACGGCCCGAACAGCACCCCCGGAGTTGCCGCTCCGGGGGTGCGCGCCGTTCGTGATGAGCAGCCGCACGAACAAGGTGCGGCACGACCGCAGAACAGCGGCCGGAGTGCCCCGACCGGGAGTCGAACCCGGTCCATGGACCTTCGGGGCGGGTGGTGCAGACAGGCATGCCTACTTCTGAGTGACCGTGATGTTGCCGATCGGCTCGTATCCCCTGCTGCGCAAGCTGCGCTCGACCGTCTCCCTGGCAGCCTGCGGCGAGGTTGCGCTCAACGTGCCGCGCGCGCTCGTGATCTCCCCAGGAGCCAGGGTGTCGGCGAGCTTTTCGGCGGTGAAGTCGTACTTCGGCATGAGGTTCCTCTCTGGTCGGGGCGGTGGTAAACGCGGGGCGGAGGTGCAGGGGGTGTCAGGCGTAGACGTGCTGGGCTCCGGCGGTGCGCAGCGCGGTGTGCGCCTGGCGGGCCCGCAGACCCGCCGCATCCAGCTCACCGGCGGGCACATCACCCAAAGCCATCGCGGCATCCACCGCTTCCTGCGCCAGGGCGAGGAGGTCGCGGCGCTGCGTGGCCATGTACAGGGTGTCCATGGCGCTGGTGACCGCGGAGCGGGCTGCGTACCGGGCCTGACGTGCTTCGGTGGTGTCCGCCTGCGCTTTCCGGCGGGCCACGACCTTGAGGTACTGCTGTTCACGGTGGCGGACCAGCGCGGCCAGCAGCGCCGGAATCGCCTCGGCGAGCGCCTGGCGGCGGCGCTCGGTCTGCGCGGTGCGGGCGGTGCGGGTGGTGGTCAGGTGCTGCATGAATCCGGCGACGACAGTGCCGGCCAACGTGCCGAAAACCGCGATCAACGTTGCAGTCATGAGGACTCCTGTGAGGTGAAAGGGGGTGATCCGGCTCCCCTCAGCGCTGCTCGTACGAGACGAGCAGCGGAGGCAACCGACCGCAGCCGATGAGCGGCGGAAAGGTCGAGTCGCGCTGAACCGCACACGGGACAGAACCCGCGCACGCCGCCCTCTTGCTTCAGAGGTGGAGCGGCTACCTCAGGCACGCTGTTGAGTTTTCAATCAAGGCGTACTCACTTCGTACTCACCCTCTCGGGCTTTCCTCCGGGCACATCCATAGACTGGACCGGTGGACCGGTCCAGTCAAGCGTCAACTCCGTACGACGTGCCGCCATTTGGGTATCTGTGCAGCTCAGAGGGTGAAAAAGAAAAGAAAAAAGCTGGACCGGCTGACCGGTCCAGCTTTCCCGTGGGTCACTCTGGCCTACATCGCATAGGTCTCCACCCGCTCATAGTGAGAGGAGGGTGTGACCCCTTCCTCGCACACAAGCGGGCGCCCATCCTGGTCGTAGGCCGTGTGTAGGACCACGGCAACCGCCACCGCTTCGGGTAGACCCAAGTGGCGGGCTTCCGTCTCCGTGGCCAAGCGAACCGTGGTCACGTCGACCCCCTCCGCAGGGAAGCGGCCGGTCTGTCGACGGACGTAGCGAGTGGTCCCTTCCGGGATGGGGGCGGTCTGTGCAAGCCGGGGGGAGGCTTCGGCGACCTCGGGCGGGAACCACGCTTCTGCGTAGCTGTGCGGACTTCCGTCCGGGAGCTGGTGAATCCTGATGCGTCGCAACGTAGCGACGCCCGAATCCAGGCCCAGCACGGCCGCTACGCGCGCCGGCGGCTCTGCCCAATCCGGTTCACCCACACGCAGGAAGGGCATACCGCCGCTCACGCGTGCGGACCCAGCCCGGCGTGCGCCCGCAGGCCGGGCGACGGGTGTCTCTGTCACCACAAAGCCGGTGCCCTGCTTGGCGACGACGACGCCGTCGTTCCGCAGTACGTCCATCGCCTTGATGGCAGTCGCGCGCGAGACCGACCACTGTTCTGCCAGGTCACGCCCTGATGGCACGATCTCACCCGCCGCGAACTCTCCGGCGGCAATGCGGGCTCGTAGCGATTCCGCGATCTCCTCGTACTTCAGTAGTGCCATGACTGCCTCTCTTGCTCGGTATCTCCTTGCTGGACTGGTCCACCGGTACACAGCATACTGCCGTTATGTCGAATCTCGGATTGGCTCCCTCTGTTCTGCGCTTCTACGGCGAGACCGTGGATGAGAGCAGGCGCCTGCATCGCTCAGCGGATGGACGTCTTGAGTTGGCCCGAACGCAGGAGCTTTTGCGCCGTTTCCTTCCGCCTGCGCCCGCGACCGTGCTGGACGTTGGCGGCGGTACTGGGGTGCATGCAGAGTGGTTGACCGAAGACGGTTACAGCGTCTCCCTGGTGGATCCCATCCCTCGCCACGTCGAGCAGGCGTCGGCCATCTGTGAGGCATCACTTGGAGACGCGCGAGCGCTGGACGCGGTCGACAGCAGCTATGACGTGGTCCAACTGCTCGGACCGCTCTACCACCTGCCCAGCGCGGTGGACCGCCGTCAGGCACTCGCTGAAGCGAGGCGTGTGGTCAAGCCGGGAGGTCTCGTAGCGGCAGCAGCGATCAACCGCTATGCCTCCCTGTTCGAGCACGTCACGTACGCGCACCTACACACGGACCGCATGCATGAGCCGGTGTCGAAGATTCTGCGAACGGCGGTACATGAGGGCCCCCACTTCACCCTGGCGTACTTCCACCGGGCAGAGGAGCTAGTCGATGAGCTTCGTGCCGCCGGGCTCATCGACGTAGAAGTCTTCGGCGTCGAGGGACCTGCCTGGTCGCTGGTCAAGGCCGTCGAGCAGCAGCCAGGCGAGGGGCCGACGGATGACCTGATTGCCTCCGCGTTGACAGCGGCACGGATGGCAGAACCGTACCCGGAGCTGCTCGCCGCTAGCTCCCATCTGCTTGCAGTGGGCCGTGCCCCTGCAAGCACTGCTGCGTGAGCGGCTGTTTGCAGTCTCGGGATCTGAGTAGCGGGGAATCGTAGCCCGGTGGGCATCGGGGACTCTGCCTGTCGTTCCACGCGGTGGTGCGAGGACCTGCGGTTGCTCCTGGCAGCTGTGCAACGGGGCGAGGGTGTACGGCGCTGCCCAGACTGGCCTGGCCCACTCACCGTTGGTGGACCGGAGGAGCGACGTATCAGCTCGACCGTTACTTTGAGTTACGGATGGCTTATCCAAGGCAGCAAGTCGGAGTGGGGGACTGCAGCCAGTTGTGCGTCAAGCCGACGCGGGAGGTTTTGACTCCCGACGTTACTTCCACTGGTCACGCTGCCGCTGCTGTTCCCTTACGTAAATATTGAAACCGGCGTCATCGATTCGCTGCTGCTCTTGCGTCGTTCGCTGCCCTCCGAATATTTTCCCCAAAAGGTGAAAAAATCCAAAAGCGAAGAACGCGATCCCGGCAAGCGTCAGGAATGCGGAATTCGAATTTGCCTCGTAGGCGATTCCCCATGCGGCGTAACCGCCAATATAGAACACCGTCCAGCCGACTTTGCTCACTGTGCCCCCTTGATTCGAGTTCACTAGGATACAGCAAGACCTTCTTTTATTGGCAGGGTTGCCAGAAACTTTTGCTTCCAGCAATCCAGTGCGATTAGGGAGATTGATGAGGCCTTCGGATCCCTTCAGATTTTTTGGTACCTAATGATCCTTCTGGGGCTGCTTGTTGCCCGCTGCGATCCGTCATGCCACAGTGCATGCGTCGAGTAGTTCAGTACGTATGGGGCAGGCGTGGATCAATGTGCCGGTGAGATTTTTGCGGCGTTGATCGGCGCCCAACGGGTGGCATGGCCATAACGTATTACCATTGAGGGATCGGCGAGTTCGGTCTGAGGCGAGGTGGCATGACAGCAGTTCTGCGTGCGATGGTCATTGCGACGATGTTGTCAGTGTGCGTCGGTTGCGAGAATGGAGAGAAGAGAGACACAGTCTCAAGAATGAGTACATCGGAACTCGTTGCTTGGGGTGAGAATTTAATCGACTGCTCCGTTCCGGGCATGGGAGTTGAGCTTCCCATTCCTGCGGTTCAAGCCGATGTTACCCGCGACGGTACGAAAGATGTAATAGTTTCGCTTGAATGCGTAACTGGTGATGCTAGTTCATTCAGTCACGTTGTCGCACTGGACGGCGCATCTTCAAGCGATAGGCCAGAAATAATTGAATTATTGATCGAATTACCAAAAGGGAAAGACTATCGACGGCTAATCGCGACCGGATTGAAGGTCAGGAAGGTCTCTGTAGACGAAAATTCCATCACTATAGTATCCGATAAGTGGCGCAATATGGATTCCAAGGCTTGTCCGAGCCTTAGGCGTGTCGATGTCTTCGGCATCACGGGTAATGGCTTGAAGGCGGAAAAACCGCTTGTGGTAGAAAAAATGGAATGCTGAGTCCCGTAGTGGGTGGATGTGGTGGCGGTGCCGCCTTCACGTGAAGGAAACTTGGAACTAGGGAACGAATGCGGCCAGTCCTTTGTTGAGCTTGCGCAACTCTGGCGACGTATGCTTAGTTGAATCGATGATGTCGTCCACGATCTTTGCCTCATCCTTAAAGCAAGGCTGGCGGCTGCGATACTCCGAATCGGGTGAAAAGACTAGTTCTGCGTTTCCGATTGTGACGTCTACGAGGTCCGATGATGCCGCATGGGCAACGGTTGGTAGCTCGATTTCCCCTTTATCGCTGGTGATAAAGATTGTAAACCTGTAGATCCATGCCAGCGATCCGGCCGCGCTGTGTTCAGGGCCCACCGTGTAAGAAATCGTTTCCTGTTTGTGGGGTGGTAGGTCCCATCCCATCTTTCGGGTGACTGAAATGGGAGATTTTGCTGAGTCGGGAACTTTAATATCGTACCGTCCTGCGATGCGCCCGTCGCCGCCACCCAGCACGCACTCTTGCCCACTTATGTGATCAAACTTGAACTGAGTCTGGGTGAGTCGCACTGGATTGTCGCTGATATTTCTTAAGGTTACGGAGATTAGCGATGTTCCGACAGTGTTTGTGCCTTTCTCTGTGTCGGTTGACCAGTCGGCCTTGATGTTTTTTTCTTTGTCTACGGTGAAGTCTGCGACCTCCACTGGCGATGGTTCCTTAGGCTCAGGCTGCAGATCTGGGAGAAAAAGAAATAGTAGGCCGACTACCGCTCCTACAACTCCAAGAAACCCGCCGACCGTGGCGAAAATGGCTTGTGGGCGATGCCAGAACCCTAGTTCCTCTGCTTCTGGTGAAGGGGCGCGAGTGTGTACGGAAGGAGTGGATGAACGACTCGGTCGCTGCCGTATGGAGGGCTGTGGCGTCTCAGCGTGACGTCCATGACTGTCTGCGACACCTGACGAGTTACGTACAGGGGCTTCGAGTGTAGGCGGCAGCAATCGCCGCCTGCGAGCATTCCTTTGCCTTCTGAAGAAGGACGTCATGGTTTCCCCCGTGCCCGTGTTGAACCAACACCGTCCTGCTGGTTGTGCTCGATCGTCAAGGGGAGGAAGTAAGCGGAACGATTTTCCTCGGGATTCTTCGGGTTAACAACCTTGCAGGAGGTGATGTCTGTTACGAGGTGAGATCGATGGGGCTAAAGAGGCGTCACCGGAGTAGTGCAGGGTGGGGTACTGATGAGTATGACTTCCTGACCCGCCTACTGCGCACTCACCGGCACAACCACTCATCGTCTGGGACCAGACCACCCCTGCATCCTCAGCGCCCGGCAAAACCTCGCCGCGTAGCGGCGATGGGGGACGTGTCGGGTGCGGTTGAGGCGTAAGCAGACCTTGGGTTCTGAGATAGCCCAGTCTCAGTTCTAGTCTCGTTGGCTGCTCAATCCATCGTGGTACACGCTTGTCCGTGGACGTCCGGCACCTCGCCTGACCTGCAACGCGAGTCTGATGCCGGACGTCCCCGGACCGCTACGGAATCAGCCCGGACAACTTGTAATGCGTAGGTCGTCGGTTCGAATCCGACAGGGGGCTCCGGTGAAGGCCAGGTCATATCGCCCGTGACCTGGCCTTTTGTGTTGCTCGGGTTCGCAGTGGTGAGGGCGCCAGCGCGTCCTGCGACTTCTCTCCGCTACGCGGCTTCGGCTTCATGCGGAACGGCTGGGACATCGGCTTGTGCAAGGAGCAGCCGGGCGGCCCACGCCAGGACGTCGAGTAGATGCTCGGCAAGCAGCCCGACATGGGGATCAGGCTGGACGAGCGTGGTTGCCTGGCCGCGGGCGGTGCGTTCTGCGGCCCATTCGTGGTCGAGGCCGGTGAAGTCGTCGTCGATCCAGATGACGGGTGCGTCGCTGAGCCACGTGTCGACGTGGTCGCGTTTCCACAGGTACCCGTTGGGGTGGCTGGTGGTGATCTGTGGGCGTGGGAGGTCGACGTATGGCAGGAGTGGGAGGCGGAGGAGTGGTCCGATCAGGGTGGTGGCGTCTTGGCGCCAGCTGGTGCACCAGACGGGGGTGACCAGACCGGTTCGGATCACCTGCATGAGCAAGGCGCCATGCGCTGGGTTGAGCCAGATGGTGACGGGGTTGTCGGCGTTCCGGTCTGTGGGTACGACATCGTGCCGGTGGTGGCTTGCCGGACTGGCACCGTCAGCGTCCGGGAAGGGGATGAGGACGCCGTCGATGTCGAGGAGCAGGTAAGGCGGGCACATCGGTTTCTCCCAGGGGAGCCGGGGTGGGGGTCAGAGCTTGCGCGCGGTGATCAGCAGGGTGGTGGGCCGGCGGCCACCGTGGTGGTGGGCGTCGTGGAACTCCTGGGCCGAGGTGAGCCGGAGGCCGGCGCGGTCGAGGTGTTTCTCCCAGCGGTCGGCGTCGAAGTCCCAGCGGGCGATGGGTAGCCGGTTGAGGTCGGGCAGGGTGACGTAGTCGCGGCGGGGGCGGTCGCCGGTGGTGGGCCGTAGACCGCCGCGCTGGGGGTGGGGGACCGAGAAGGCGAGAGTGCGACCGGGTTTCAGGTGCTGGGCGATGGCCGGCAGAAGCAGCTCGGGGGCGACGAGTCCGATGGCGCCGAAGACCGAGTAGACGGCGTCGAACTGCTCGTCTGTGGCTTGCAGGTAGTGCAGGGCGTGGCCGGCGACGAAGGTGAGGTTGTTCAGTCGGCCGTAGTGCGTGCGGGCTCGACGGACTTGCAGGCCGACGAGGTCGACGCCCGTGACGTGGGCGCCGGTTGGGGTCTCCCCTGCTCGAGCCGAGCCGAGAGCTTGGGGAAGGGTGGCGAGGTGAGCGGCGTTGTGGCCGGAGCCGCAGCCAAGTTCCAGCAGCCGCTTGTGGCGCAGGTGCGGGCCGAGGATTTCGGCGCCGGGTCCGCTGCCGGGCCGGGTGGTCCATTCCATCCGGGCGGGCACGGCCAGCGGCTCCGCGGGAGCAGCCGTCGTGCGCTGGAGGGCGTGGACGTACCAGGGGGAAGCCTGGGCGGTGAGCATCTAGGCCTCCAGGAGGTGGAGGACGTCGGTGAGGTGGCGGCGTACGGCCTTGATGTAGGCAGGGTCGGTGGCAGGGTCGTTGATCCAGCGGATCGACTGCTCCATGAACCACTCGACGGCCCACATGCGGTGCCAGCCCAGTGCCCACTGCTCGGCAGGCAGTCCGCCGCGTTCGGCGAGGGCATCGGGGGTGCCGCCTTCGGTGACGTAGGTGTCCAGGAAGCCCCGCAGGCGCACGGGGTCAGGAGTGTCGAGGGTGCCGTGCCAGCTGGCGAGGTCGAGCAGGCCGGGGCCGGTGAAGGCGCGGGCGAGGTCCAGCAGCCGCCAGCCGTGCCGGCCGATGTGGAGGCTGGTGGGGTGGAACTCGGAATGCACCCAGCCGAACGGAGCCACCGTGGCGCCGGCCGAGCGTGTCTCGGCGGCCTGGGCGATCCGGTCGAGCGCGTTTTCGACGTCGTCCGCGTCCTGCCACCGGTCGGCTTTGCGGAGTCGGCCGAGGTGCTCCAAGGCTCGGCTCGGCAGGGTGCGTAGCCGTTCCTGGCCGAGGACTGGCAGGGCGGAGGTGGTGCGAGTGCCGTGCAGGACGACGGCTGCGGCTGCGCCGTCGAGGTAGTCGGCCTCGCGAAGCGGAGTGCCGAGGTCTTCCAGCAGCATTCCGAGCCAGCTGTCCAGCGTTGCGCGGGCACGAACGGTGGGCACCGGGACGCCGAGGGTGTGGGCCAGTCGAAGGGCCTGATCCTCGCTGTCGAACGGCCTCTTGGCGTACTTGAAGACGGCGGTGGTGCCGTCGGGGAAGGTCAGGCGCTCGACGCCGGACATGGACCACACGCGCACCTCCTCGCGAACGGCGGTGGTCTGGCCGACCAGGGTGAGCAGGTCGTCGAGGAGTTCGGTGCTGGGGTTCGCGGTCACGTGGGGGCTCCAGGGGGTTGGTGGCGTCCGGGGCGGGCGAGAGGTGCCGGCCCGCCCCGGAGCCGGGGCGGTGGTGCTACGCGGCCGGGGCCACGCGGTGGGCGTAGACCTGCTCGATCCAGCCGGACTTGAAAGCCGCGAGGTCGTCGCGGAAGGCGGTCATCGAGGCACCGTAGGGCGCCACGACGCCACCGGACTGGTCCGGCACGGACTGGCAGCCGTGCACGAGCCGTCCGCCGAGGGCGGCGTGGGCCTTGACGGCCTCGATGCGGCGGTGCTCGTTGAACCAGCTGCCGTGGTAGACCTCGTCGAGCATGCCGCCCGTCTCGTCGTCCAGGTCGAAGACCACGGAGGTGGCGGCGGGGAAGAACCAGCACGGACCGACGTTGGAGATGCGTCCGTCCAGCTCCACCTTGTTCAGCGCCATCAGCGTGGCCGCCTCGCGCAGCATCCGCAGATGCTCGGCGGTGAACTGCGGCAGGCCGAGGCCGGCGAGGTGCTCGTCGCGGAAGAGGTACGCGTACACCTCGTAGGCGGTGGCGAGTACCTGGGCGGCGTCCGAGGTGGACTCGGCGTGGGTCTTGATGAACTCCAGCGCCAGCTGCTCGACCGTGCTCTCGGTCGTCTCCTCCGCGTTCAGGAGCTGGGACTTGACGAGTCCCCAGTCGGCGACGAGCCAGGTGCTGGACTCGAAGCGGAAGAAGTACTCCGCCGGGTCGATGGTGATGCGACGGCCGTCGATCCGGATGCCGGGCAGGCGGCTCCAGCGCGCGTCGAAGGCCACGGGCAGTACGACCGTGATGGCCGCGGTGTCGATGGTGGTCACTGTGTCTCCGTCTCTGATGAGCCGGTTCCGGGCACAGGAATGCCCGAACCCGGTTTAGGCGTACGGAACTTCGAGGCCGTCCGGCTGAAGGGGAGCCTGGTCACCATGTCGGACCGGGGCCGGGCGGTTGATGATGAGTGAACACTCCGTCACGCACAGTGGGTACGCTGAGAGGCGGTTGAAGCGGTATACGCGGTTTACGGCCACGGACGGGAGGCGAGCGTGGCAGCGCCCAGAGGCCCCAACCCCCGTCTGCGCGACACCATTTCCGCGACCGGCTGCACCTATGAAGCCCTGGCGAGAGACGTCCGGCGCATCGCGGCCGAGAACGGCGAGATCCTCCAGACCAACAAATCGGCCGTCTCCCACTGGGCCAACGGCACTCGCCAGCCGACCGGCCGGACCGGCCAGTACCTCGCCGAAGCCCTGTCGCGCCGTACGGGCCGCATCGTCACCCAGGCCGAGATCGGTCTACGCGCACCTGATGACGAGGAAGCGGCCGAAGGGGATCCCGTCCTGGCCGCCACTGACCTCGGTCGTGCCGATGTCGAGCGCCGCCGCTTCCTCGCGGTGGCCGCCTTCACCACCGCCGGCGTGGCCATGCCCCTCGCCCACGACCACGAGGCCACCGCCCGCATGCTCCGTGCCCGCACCGGTACGTCCGTGGTCGGAGCGGAGGACGTGTACGTCGTACGGCAGATCACCGCTGCCTTCAGCGCGGCAGACGAACGCCTCGGCGGCGGTCACGGGCTGACCACGGTCACCGCCTACCTCGCCGACACCGCCGCCCCCATGCTCCGGGGCCGCTTCCCGAGCGAAGCCTTACGCCGGGCAGCCTTCGGCGCCGTGGCCGAACTCGCCTACCTGGCGGGGTGGAAGCACCACGACCTCGGTCAGGAAGGCGCCGCCCAGCGCTACTACCAGGTCGGCTACCAGCTCGCCTGGGAATCCGACCCGCACGGCCACGCCGCCTGGATGATGCGGGCCCTCGCTCACCAGGCCCTCAGCCTCAAGCAGCCCCATCACTGCGTCGATCTCGTCGAAGGCGCGCTCACCCGTGGCCTGGGCCATGTCGACGGTCAGACCGAGGCGCTCCTCCACATCACCCATGCCCGTGCCTTCGCTGCTGTCGGTGAGAAGTCCGCAGCGGCCCGCGCCCTGCTCGCCGCCGAAGACGCCCTGCTGTGTGACGACGACCTTCAGCCCAGCTACTCCCGTGTCAGCGGCCCTGCCGCCGGCACCGTCGCCAGCCACACCGCCCGCACTCTGACCGACCTCGCCGACCACCTCGGCACCGAGCAACAGCACCGAGACGCCCTGATCCGCTGGGACCCAGAGGAGTACAAGCGCGTCCATGCCCTCACCTACGCCGACCTCGGCGACAGCCTCGCCGCCCAAGCCCGTGCTGATGAGGCCGTGGCTGCCTGGTCCCAGTCCCTGACCTTGATGGAGGGCATGACCTCCGACCGCACCCGCAAAGCCATCACTTCGCTCCGTTCCACCCTCTTCATCTACCAGCGCCGCAAAGTGCCGGGAGCCGCCGAACTCGCCCGCCGCGCACGCGAAGCACTGGCCTAAGCTGCCCACCAACCGGCCGACGAAGGGACACCAGCCGTGGCTCAGCGGACAACCGACGACCAGCCCAAGGCCCTACCGCCCGCCCTCGAATCCATGACCCTGCTGGTCGCCGCCGTCATCGTCCACGACAAGGCCACCAACCGGGTTGTGCTCCTCCAACGCAGCCAGAACGCCAAGTTCGCCCAGGGCATGTGGGACCTTCCCGTCGGCAAGAGCGAACCCGGCGAGCCCGTCACAGAGACCGCGGTACGGGAGCTGTACGAGGAGACCGGCCTGACCGTGAAACCGGAGTCCCTGAAGGTCGCCCACATCATCCACGGCGCCTGGGGCGTCGAGGCTCCCAACGGCTTCCTCACCGTCGTCTTCGCCACCCACGAATGGACCGGAGAACCGGAGAACCGCGAGCCACGCAAGCACGCCCAGGTCTGTTGGGTTGATGCCGAGGCCATCCCTGAAGACTTTGTGGACACCACTGCCAGTGCACTCCACCGATACCTGGACGGGGGCCCGGAAGTCTCCCTCGACGGCTGGCGATAGACACTTGTCCTGAGAGTTCTCGTACTGGTTGCCACCCGGTGACGTACGCGTGCGGGCTCGGCCCGCGCGAGGCGGACTTCGCTACGTGCCCCCTGACAACTTCTATGGTTGTCAGTAGAGTTGACTGCTCGGCACGTCGCAGATGGACGCCACTGGGGGGTGGTCGTGATCATGGGGGAGTCGCAGGTCGCGGCGTCCGCCGTGCTGCAGAGCGACCTGACGGTGCCGGGTCAGGATGTCGGATCTTCCAATACGGCTGGAAATCCTCACCTCGAGAGACACGCGACCGTTCTGTCCGATCAGGCGAAGAAGTCCGCCGCCTGGACAGCGCCCGCCTCTCCGCTGGACAACTTGCCCGAGCTGCCCGCGCAACCCCTCATCGGCCGTGCCCTGGACCTGTCGCACCTCAGCGCATCCTTGCTCGCCGGCAGCGGCGTCGTCACCCAGACGACCACGGTGAGCGGCTTAGGAGGCATCGGCAAGACGGCCGTGGCTCTCAGGTACGCGCATGACCAGCGCAACCGATACCAACTCCTCTGGTGGATCGTCGCCGAGACCGAGGAGCAGATCACGTCCGGATTCGGCGACCTCGCGCTACGCCTGCATCCGACGTGGGCACACGAGGTCACTGTCAAGGAACGTACCGAGTGGGCGCTGACTTGGCTGGAGACTCACTCCGACTGGCTGGTCGTTTACGACAACGTGGAGCGGCCCGAGGAACTGACTCCGTTTCTGGGGCGATTACTCGGCCACGGCCACCAACTAGCCACGAGTCGACTTGGCACCGGTTGGCCGGCGACCACCGCCCTGGTGAGTCTGGACGTACTCGGTCACGAGGACTCCGTCACTCTGCTGCACCTCACGTCCGGGCTCGGCGAGGATGCGCCCGCAACCGGATCCGGTGCTGCCCCCTCACAGGCGTCACTGCTCGCGGGGGACCTGGGGCACCTGCCCCTGGCCCTCGCCCAGGCAGGCGCCTACCTGCGGGAGACAGGCATCAGCTTTGCCGCCTACCGGGACAAGCTGGCCCGGCTGCCCGACACGGTACTGGGCGACGGCGCGGGCAGTTTCGACCGGACGATAGCCCGGATCTGGCGGACCAGTCTTCAGGCGATCCGAGCTGTTCACCCCTCGGCCGCCCCTCTCCTGCACACTCTGGCCTGGTACGCCCCCGAGGCCGTACCGCGCGAGGTGATCGACCGCCTGGGGCACCGTCTTCAGGACGTCGAATCCTCGCTCGCCGCACTGGCTGCCTACCACCTGGTCGCCCTCGGCCCCGAGGGGCCGACGCTGCATCGGCTCGTCCGGCGGACCCTCCAGCACGCCGATCCGGCCGAGATGCCCGAGGCACGCGACCTGGCCGAGGCCGCGTTGGCCGCCGTACTCTCAGATGCCTCCGCCGAGCGCGTACAGCAGAGACTGGCGCATATCCAAGCTCTCGCAGAGACCGGGTTCGCCGTCGAACCGGACGCGGCGGCCGTCGAGATGTATCGGCGCGGGACCGACGAACTCCTCGTACGGGAACAGCACGTCTTGGCGATCCCTTTGATGGCGCAGGCCGTCGACGGCAGCACTCGGCTTCTCGGCGTGGACCATGAGACTACGCTCGACGACCGGGACCGCCTGGCGGAACTGCACGCCAAGGCGGGCGACCCGGCTCGCGCGGTCAAACTGTGCCAGGACGTCTACCTCGACCGTGCCCAGTCCCACGGCCGGGAAGCCGTGGAGACTCTTGCCGCAAGGGAGCGGCTGGCGTACGCGCACCGCAAAGCCGGCGAGGTCACCAAGGCCGTACAGGAACTGACAGCGGTGGTCGGTGACCGCCTCCGGATCCAGGGCGACGAACACCCGGACACGCTCACCAGCCGCAACAACCTCGCCTACGCACTGCAGACGGCAGGCCGATACGAAGCCGCTGTCGAGGAGTTCCAGGCGGTCGTCGCCGACCGCGAACGCCTTCTTGGAGCACGGCACAAGGACACGCTCGCCAGCCGCACCAATCTCGCGTATGCCCATCTACAGGCCGGTGATCACCGCACCGCGCTGAGCTTGTATGAACAGGCGATCGCGGAGCGGCAGCGCCAGCACGGCCCGAACCACCCCGACACGCTGACCAGCCGCGGTTGGCTGGCCTCCGCCCATCAGTCCGCGGGTGACCCGCGGACGGCGGTCGCCCTGTACCGGGAGGTGGTCGACGACCGGAGACGGGAGCAGGGGCCGGACCATACGGACACCCTGCGCAGCCGCCACGAGCTGGGGTGGGCCCTGTCTGAGGCCCAGGGGCCAGATGCAGCGCTGCGGGAGTTCGAGTCGCTGGCGGAGGACAGCGCTCGGGCGCAAGGGCCCGACCATCCCGCCACGCTCCACTATCGCCGCGACATCGCCGAGACCCATCGGGACCGGGCAGACTACGCTCGGGCAGCCGCAGCGTACGAGGCGGTGATCGCTGACTACACCCGGGTCAGGGACAAGGATCACCAGGACACGCTGTGGGCTCGCGGCGCGCTGGCCTACACCTGGCAGCTCGCGGGGGACCACCGGCGTTCGATACAGGAGCGCCAGACCCTGGTCGCGGACCGGACACGGGCACAGGGCGGCTGGCATCCGGCGACGCTCACGGCTCGGGTCAACCTGGCCTTTGCCCATCGAGCGGCGTCCGAGTTTCCGGCTGCCATCGGACTCCTCGAGGATGTGTTGCGGGATCGGCGCGCCATCCTGGGCTCCGAGCATCCTGGGGTCTTCGCCACACGCGAAGCCCTGGCACGCACACTGCAGTGGGCGGACCGCCACACCCGTGCGGTCCGGGAACTGAAGTCGCTGCGCGCGGACATGGAAGGGGTCCTCGGTCCGGACAACCCGCGGGTGCTCAGGGTCCGACTCGCTCTCGGCAGGGTCTACGCCGAGGAGGACCGCCTTGAGCAGGCCCTGGAGCTCTACGAGCCTCTGGTCGAGGACTACGGGCGGCTTCACGGCCCCGACCACCCCATGCCACTCGTCGTACGGCTATGGATAGGTGCGACTCATCGCGAGGCCGCACGGTACGAGCAGGCAGCCGAGGAATTCGATGCGCTGCTCGCCGACCACACCCGCATCCAAGGCCCGGATCATCCGGACACGCTGAACGTCAGGAGTTGGCGCGCCCTCGTCTTCCGGTCCGCTGAGCAGTACAGCCAAGCGATTGCGGCGTACCGGGAGCTGATCGCCGACCACACCCGGCTCCTGGGCCCGGATGCATCGGACACCCTGCACGACCGCAACGGGCTGGCGTTGGCCCAGTTGGGCGATCGTGACCACACGGGCGCGATCTCCGGATTCACAGCACTTCTCGATGATCGGCGCAGGCTCCTGGGGGATGCTGCCCCGGACACCCTGCTCATGCTCGAGAACCTGGCAGACGCCTGTTCGGCGGACGGGCAGTACGACCGCGCCATCGCATTGTACGAAGAGGCTGTCGAGATGTGGACCGAGAAGTGGGGAGCCACACATCCGCGCACCCTGCGCTCGCGGCGGGACCTCGCGATGGTCCAGCGAGCGGCAGGACGGCACCGGTCGTCGCTCAGCACACTGAAGGCCGTGGCCGAAGAACGCGAGCGCGCCGACGGGCCCGATCATGCGGCCGTACTGTCTTTCCGCTATGACTTGGTCACCGGATACAACGCGGCGGGCGACCACGTCCGGGCTGCGGAGTTCGCCGAGCAGCTGCTGACCGACACCGCCCGCGTGCGAGGCCGGGACCACATCACCACGCTGAACACCCGCAGGCAGTTGACGAACGCGTGGAGACAGTCGGGCCAGTACCAGCGGGCCCTGGTCGGGTACGAGATGCTGGTCGAGGAGTACACACGGTTCCATGGTCCGGAGCACACCGCGACACTCGCGATCAGGACACTGCAGGCGTTCGCCTTCTCCGAGCGACTCGACTGCGAGCAGGCCATAGTTCTCGGCCAGGCGCTGGTGGCCGACCGCACGCGCATCCAGGGCGCCGACCATCCCGATGTCCTGCGAGCGCGGCGCGACGTGGCCCGCTGGCGGGAGTGGGACGATGACCGCGCAGGCGCTCTGCGGGACCTGGACCTTCTGCTGCGCGACCATGAACGGGTACTGGGCGCCGATCATCGCGACACCCTTGAGCTGCGCGACGCCGTCGTCTGGACACTGCTGGGAGCTTCCACAGCGATACGTGCTGTCGAAGCGGCCACGCTGTTGGTGGAGGACCTCACTCGGCTGCTGGGGGCGAACGACCTCACCACTCTCGACGCACGAAGGCAGCTCGCGGCGGCGCACGAGTATGCAGGCCATTTCAGCCAGGCCCTGGCCATCCGCATGTCGCTGGTGGAGGACCGCACGCGCGTACAAGGCCCCGGTCACAGCGCAGTCCTGATGGCCCGCAGAAACCTGACCTGGTCCCGGCGATTGCTCGGCGACCGGGCCCAGGCGGTCGACGGCCTTCTGGCACTGGTCGACGACAGCGACAGGGAACGAGGGGTGGACCACCCTGATTCTCTGGACTGTCGCGGCGCCCTGGCTTACGCCTACCGGGAGTTGGGCGATCCACGGCAGGCGATCCTCGTTCTCGAAGATCTCCTCAAGCGGTGTGAGACGGCGCTTCCCGCAGAACACCCCACGACCTTCTGGGTGCGCGGCAGTCTGGCCTGGCTGACGGCGGACATCGGCTCTGCGGATCACGCGGTGCTCATGGCCCGTGATCTGATCGACGACTGCACGCGCCTGTACGGCGTCGGGCACCAGCGGACACTGGACGAACTGCCGGTCCTGGCGCACGTCCTGTCCCAGGCGGATCGGCCGCAGGAGGCGCTGGAGGCTCTCGGTGAACTGCTGCGTACCCAGGCCTGGCTGACGGCAGATCACCTGACGCTGCCCGAAACGCCCGAGGCCGTCGCCCAGGCGCATCTGGACGCCGTCGATGACAGGGCGGCATCCGAGGGCCTTGATGAACTCGTACGCAAGGGCATGGTCGTCGAGATCTTCGCCCGGGTGTACAGCGCCCAGATGCCCACCCTCGCCGTCCAAGTGGCAGACGCTCTCGCCCATGCGGGCGATACCACCGAGGCTATAGCTCTGCTCAAGGCCGTACACACAGCCCGCGCCCACGTCTTCGGTCCCGATCATCCGCGCACGCTGGAGAGCCTCGCCACGCTGGCACTGACGGCCGTCGAGGCCGGCGACCCTGAATCTGCACCCCCCGACGAGGAGTTGTTGGCCCGTTGGGAACACACCTTCGGCGCGGACCATCCCGACACGGAGGAACTTCGCTGGCAGTTGCGCACCGCACGCCCGGCCTGGCGCGTCCGGGTTTCCCTGCTGGGGGACGACGAGCCGACAGAGGGCAGCCCGACGCCGGTCGAGATCAGCCTGGTCCGCGAGGCAGGCGGCACGGCGCCCCCGCCTGCCCAGATGGTGGTGGTCCCGTCCTGGCAGACAGCGGCCTCGGTGGAACCAGCCCTGGCGGAGTACGACCCAGAGGGTGATCCGGCGCGCTTCGTGCTGACCGCGCACGAGCCGGGGGACCACGACATCCGTTTCACGCTGTACGACCATGCGTCCGGACTGGTGTTGCAGGACCTGCGGACGACCGTCCGTGTATTGGGCTCCCCAGCCCAGAACGAGGATGTTCGACACAGTTCCGGGGAGGGCTGACGGGGATGACGCAGGATCTCGCCGTGGAGGTGTCGGAGGACACCGCCCACGGTTTCACGGGGGTGCCGCAGCGTGGCGGCCCGCAGACCGCGGCAGAGGACGTGGTCACGACCGAACTACTCGTGAGGCTGTACCGGTCAGGCCCGGAACGCCTCAGCATCTTCGCGCACGCCCAAGGTATCTCCACATCCGACGACGCGGTGTGGCACGACGCCCCGTTGGAGGTGTCCGCCGAGGAGTTGCAGGATGGCGCGGACCGGTTGCTGACCCTCTGGCGCGACCAGGTGGTCCGTCATCAGGACGCCGAACCCGGGTACGGGCAGCGGGTGGGCGGCTACCCCCTGGCTGAGTCCGTCGACCTGACCGAACTGCGAGCACTGACCGACCCGTTGGTGGCGAAACTTGCAGACGAGGGCTTCGAGTTGCTTCGCGTGCTGCTCGAAGGAAAGGGCTACGACCTCGGCCGCTTCCGCGAGTTCCTGTTGGGCACCCTCACCGGCGGGCAGCAGCTACGCATCAGCTTCAACTCAGAGTGGCAGCTGCCCTGGCCCATGCTCGCGGTGGACCCTGCGGAGTGCGACAGCCCCTGGGAGGCGTTCCTGGGCCACCGGCATCAGGTCGAGCAGGCCCGAACCGGCTACGCCTGGGACCACGCCCCGCTCGGCCGCCGCCAACGGGCCGCCACCAGCCTCAACAAGGACACTGCCCTCGATCACGTGGGCCGGGCGCACGAGGTGCAGCAACTGTTGCAGGACTGCTCCCTGTTGACCGTCCGGACCCACGGAAACCAGCTCCTGGAGGCGCTTTCACGTCCCGTGCTGCACGAGGACCTCATGTACTTCTGGTGCCACGGCCGCTTCGTGCGGACCGGTGCGTCCAGCCAGGTCCTCACCGTACGGCTCTCCGACTCCGAGGACATCGACGGTCCCGTGGTGAAGCGCAAACGGCGCTCCTATCTCCGCTGCCCGCAGTCCCGGTTCAAGCCCTTCGTGCTGCTGAACGCCTGCCATTCGGGGGCGGCCTCCGGACCAGGAAGGCTGAAGCACCTAGGACAGGAGTTGATCGCACAGGGCGCCGACGGTGTCCTCGCGCCGCAGATCGAAATCCCTCAGGTCTTCGCGACCGAGTATGCGCACGCTTTCCTCGACCGGTATCTGACCGGCGGCCACACGGCGGGCGAGACAGGCCAGTGGTTGATACGACGTTTTGCCCAGGACTTCCACAACCCGCTCGCCCTCGCCTACACGCTGAACGGCGGCATCAACACCCGTCTGCGACTGGGCTCATGACCGCCTTGCGAAAGCGGCCCAGGCCGTATCCCCGAACGCCGCGGCTCGCGCCCCCGGCAGAGATCGACCTCGACGAGGAGGGCCGCCTGACAGCGCCGGGCAGCGGGCCCCCGGTACCGGTCTCCCGGGTCGCCGAGCACCTGGCACACCGACTGGCGATCCCCGAGTGGGCCACCGACATCCATGTGTACGTCCATGGCTGGCAGACCCCGCCGACTCAGGCGACCCGAACCGCCGTACGACTTCTGGAGCAGGCCGTCGAACTGTACGAGACGGCCCCGGACCGATACCCGGCCCTGAAATCCGGGTATCGCCCCTGGTGCGTCGTGGTCCGCTGGCAGTCGTCCAGCCGCCCAGGGATGAGGGGCTACGAAAAGATCAGGAACCGGGCACACGCCATGAGTGCAGAGGGCCAGGGCCATGCCCCGTACGTCATCGGGCACTTGCTGGGCTACCTGGACACTGAACGCGCCGACCCTTCCGACCCGCAGGTATTGGCCAACCGGTTCGGCCAATACCTGCACCTGACGGGCCATTCCTTCGGCGGCCGCTTCCTGTGCGAGGCAGTGCAGCGAGCGGCCGAGCGGCCGCCGGTGCTCGGCTGGAGCACTCCGCACGACCTCCGCCGCCCGTTCACTGTGGACAGTATGCTGATCTTCCAGATGGCGGCCCCGCGCGACGCATTTCTGCGCCACTTCGACACTCTGTTCCCGACGGCCACGCACCCTGGCGCCCCGCTCCGCGGTCCCATCGCCCTCACCCACTCCCGCTGGGACCGCGCGACCGGCTTCTGGCACCTGCGCGCCGAGAAGACGCCAGGGATAGGCCACTCTGGCGCGGGGGCGGCCCCGGTACCCCAGTTCTCCACGCGTCTGCTGCCCACCAGCACCAACTATCCGCAGCAGGTCTTGGACCACCGCCTGGTCAACATCGACGCCGACTGGCTCTACCGCGGCAGCCGCCGCACCCGCCTCCACCCCTCGGGCGCCCACTCCGACTTTCTTCGTCCGGAATCCGCTCACCTCCTGCTGACCTTGGCGGAACGCTCACGCTGACCGGGAGCTGTCATCTGCACTGGTCAAGCCCACGCTCTTGCGTGAGGGATGGTTCAGCACAGGACACAGACCAGCCGGAATCCGATCGCCGGGCACCGTCCAGAACCACCCCTCATGACGCGCAAGCTCTTGTGACACCTAGGTCGTCTGTTCGAATCCGGGCAAAGGGCACCGGTGCTCGGAAGAGCTGTGGATGATGTGCCGGAAGGCCCAGGTCACTTGGTGGCCTGGGTCTTTTGTGTGGGTAGGCCTGCTGCCTGGGCGATGACCCGGGCCGTGCGCAGGCCCTCCCGGTGGGCCGAGCCCGAGTGGGCGGGGCGGCAGCGGCCCAGTTCGGGGGCGTACTCGGCCATCACCGCGCCCGGGTGGTCCGTGTCGAGCTCCGTGAGCGGTGCCTTGCGGCCGCAGGCGGCCAGGACGCGCTGGAACTCGTGGGCGTTGGCGAAGTCGCACACGGTGTCCTCCCTGCCGTGCACCAGGTGGATGGCCAGGGGCGGGGCCGAGGCGGCGACCGCCATGGGGGACGGCAGGCCCAGGAGCGGCTCGGGCTGGTTGTAGCGGGCGGAGATGCCCACCACGGCGGCCGGGCGCCAGCCCTGCGGCGGGTCGGGGCGCAGGGCCGTGGCCATCGCGGCCCGGCCGCCCAGGGACCAGCCGACGAGCACGACCTCGGCCGGGTCGCGTACGAAGTCCCAGGTGAAGCGGAGGGACGCGGCGAGCTGGGGGCGTCCGCCGTCGGGGGCGTCCGGGTGCCAGTCGGGGACTATGACGGTGGCGCCGAGCCGGGCGACCTCGGCCGCCAGCGCGCCCAGGACGTCCCGCTCGGCGGGGCCGCGGCCGTGCCAGAGCAGGACCGTCGGGGCGTCCGGGGCGGCTGCGCGGTGGATGTCGAGGAGCTGGCCGTCGGAGGAGTAGCGGACGGTGTCCATGACTGCGGTGCTCATGGGGTTCCCCTTGTCTCAGCGGCCCGCGACCCGGTCGGCGATACGCGCGATCCGGGACGACTGTGCGGCATGGGTGGTGAGTTCGCGGCGGTCGGCGGCTCGATACGTCGCGTACATGCCGTGTACCCCGAGCCAGCGGAAAGGTTCGGGTTCCCACTTGCGGACCTTGTGTTCGACCCAGGGAAGAGTGGTGAGGTCGGTCGCGCCCGACTGGCCGGAATCCTGCTGGACGAGGTCCCGGAGGGTGCGGGCGGCGAGGTTGGCGGTGGCGACCCCGGAGCCGACGTAGCCGCCGGCCCAGCCGAGCCCGGTGGAGCGGTCGAGGGTGACCGTGGCGCACCAGTCGCGCGGCACCCCGAGGACGCCCGACCAGGTGTGGGCCACGGCGACGTCCGAGAGCTGGGGGAAGAGGCGGAGCAGGACCCGGCGCAGGGACTTGACCGTGGAGGCCTGGGTGCGGCCGTCGTTGTCCGTGCGCGAGCCGAAGCGGTACGGGGCGCCGCGGCCGCCGAGCGCGATGCGGCCGTCGGCGGTGCGCTGCGCGTACATGTAGGCGTGGGCCATGTCGCCGAGGGCCTCCCGGCCCTCCCAGCCGACGGACTCCCACTGGGCGGGGGTGAGGGGCTCGGTGGCGATCATCGAGGAGTTCATGGGGAGCCAGGTGCGCTTGTGGCCCTTGAGGGAGGCGGTGAAGCCCTCCGTACAGCGCAGTACGTACGGGGCGCGGACCGTGCCGTGCGGGGTGACGGCGTGTTTGGGCCGGATCTCGGTGACGGGTGTCGACTCGTGGATCGTGACGCCGAGTCTCTCGACGGCCGCCGCGAGGCCCCTGAGCAGTTTGACGGGGTGCAGGCGGGCGCCGTGCGGGGTCCAGGTGGAGCCGAGGGCGTCCGCGACGCGGACACGGTCGGCGGTCTCGGCGGCCCCGTACAGCTCGCGGTCCTTCTCGCCGTACGAGAGTTCCGTCTCGTGGAAGGCCTTGAGACGGGTCAGCTGGGCCGGGGTGTACGCGACCTCGAGTACGCCGCCCTGGTGGATGTCCGCCTCGACGCCCTCCTCGCCGGTGACCCTGACGACCTCGTCGACCGTGGCGTTCATGGCCTTCTGGAGGCGTGTGGCGGCGTCGTGGCCGTGCAGGAGCGCGTACCGGTCGCGGCCGGCGATGCCGTTGTAGAGCCAGCCGCCGTTGCGGCCGGAGGCGCCGTAGCCGCAGAACTTCTGCTCCAGGACGGTGATGCGCAGGAAGGGGACCGCCTTTTTCAGGTAGTACGCGGTCCACAGGCCCGTGTAGCCGCCGCCGACGATCACCACGTCGGCGCTCGCGTCACCCGGGAGGGGTTCGCGCGGGGCGGGGAGGGGCTCGCCCTGCTGGGCGTACCAGAACGATATGCCGCCGTTGACGGTGGTGCGGGGGGCGGCGTCCGTGCCGGTGCCGGTGCCGGTGCGGGGCGCGGGGGGTGTACGGGGCGTGCTGTCCGTACCCGTCGCGCTGTCCGCGTTCTCCGTGCTGCTCATGCGCGGTGACGTTAGCTTCTCAGGGCGGTGGGTGTCTCCTTCGGATTCCGTGGTTTTCGTGAGGGTGAGGGCGAAGGTGGGGTCGATGACCGGGTACGGGCGGCTGCTGGAGCGTGGGGGGCGGTTCCTGGAGCGGTGGGGCCTGCGGCAGGAGGGCGCGCCGATGAGCGGCCGGGTGTCGGTCGTGCTGCCCGTGGTGTGCGGCGACGGGACGCGGGCCGCGCTGAAGCTGCAGGACATCGACGAGGAGACGGCCGGGGAGGGGCTGGCGCTGCGGACGTGGGGCGGCGACGGGGTCGTACGGCTGCTGGCGGAGGACGCGGAGAGCGGCACGTTGCTGCTGGAGCGGCTCGACGAGGGGAGGCCGTTGGCCGGTGTGCCGGATGTGATGAAGGCGACGTCGGTTCTGGCCGGGTTGCTGGCACGGATCACGGCGGTGCCGGCGCCGGCGGGGCTGCGGCGGCTGGACGACGTGGTCGCGGGGATGTTCGAGCGGTTGCCCCCGGTGGTCGCGTCCCTCGCGGGGAGTACGGGGAGTACGGGGAGTACGGGGAGTACGGGGAGTACGGGGGGTAGTACGCGGGATGAGGAGCGGCGGCTGCTGGTGGACTGCGCGACCGCTGTGCGTGAGGTCGCGGGTGAACCGGGGGACCGGTTGCTGCACTGGGATCTGCACTTCGAGAACGTCCTCGCGGGCGACCGTGAGCCCTGGCTCGTCATCGACCCCAAGCCGCTCGCCGGGGATCCCTGCTTCGAGTTGCTGCCCGCGCTCTGGAACCGGTTCGGGGAGGGCGGGGCGAAGGGCGGGGCGGAGGCTGGGGTGGTGCGTCGTTTCGACCTGATGACCGAGGTACTGGGGGTGGACCGGGAGCGGGCGCGTGCCTGGACGTTGGGGCGGGTGCTGCAGAACTCGCTGTGGCGGGTGGAGGAGGGGGAGCCGTTGGACGCGGAGCAGATGGCCATCGGGCGGGTGTTGTTGGGGCGTTGAACCTGGGGGCGGGGAGGGGCGGGGGCGGCGTCCGGTTCAAGCCTGCTTGAGGTCCGAACCCGCCCTGCTGCGGATCTTGAGGGCCAGGGACACCGCTTCCAGCGCGCTGTTGAACGACACCTCGGAGAGCACGCCCGGGGCCGCCACCTGGTCGCCCGCGAGGTAGACGTCGTCGCCGCGGTCCACGCGCGGGCGGTCCCGCCAGCTCGTGCCGGGGAGGTCCACGGCGCCCGTGCGGCCGTTCGCGAGGGCCTCGCGGCGGTACGTGACGCGCTCGCGCCAGTTCGGGAGGCCGAGGTCGAGGAGTTCCTCCGCTCGGGCGATGCCGTCCGCGCGGGACTCGTGGGGCGCGATCGGGATCTGGCCCTGGAGGAGTTGCTCGCCGGCCGGGGCGAGGGTCCGGTCCTGGGCCGTGAACCGCTCGATCCAGCCCGGGCTGTCCAGGTCGGAGACGGCGAACGCGTCGCCGCGGCGGGTGCGGACGGCCAGGTCGAGCAGGGTCGTGCGGCCGCTCGGCCACGTCAGGGACGTGTCGTGGAGGAGGGCGCGGGCCGCGTCGAGCGAGGTGGCGACGATGACCGGGCCGTGGTCGGTGGGGAGCGTGCTCACGCGGGCGAGGGTTTCCACGCGGACGCCCAGGTTCCAGGCCCTGGCCGCCATCCGGTCGATGACGCTCGCCCAGCCGCCGCGCGGGTAGTGCGCTTCCGGGGGGAGCTTCGTGGCGCGGCGCAGGCGTTCCTGGACGAACGCCGCGGAGAGGGAGCCCGGGTCGTGGTGGAAGAGGGCGACCGCGGAGTAGTGGGCCGCCGCGGTGGCCCCTTCCTCGCCTGCGATGCCCGTGGCCCAGGTGGCGAAATCCTGCTCGGTCGGGGCTTGTTCGGCTGTGCGGCGGAGGAGTTTGAGCATCGCGAACGGCGGGGTGCGGCGGAGCGCGCCCTTGTGGCGGAGGCGGAGGCGGGCGGCTTCCAGGGGCGGGAGCGGGGCGAGTTCGCCGAGCAGGCCGCGTTGGGCGAGCCAGGTCCAGTGGGGGCCGCCCTTGTAGAGGGCGTGGGGGCCCTCGTTCGTCCGGTACGGGCCCTCGGCGGTGCGGGCCCGGCCGCCGAGGGTGTGGTGGGCCTCGTACACGGTGACCTTGGAGCCTGCCTCCGCGGCGGTGATGGCGGCGGTGAGGCCGGCGAAGCCGCCGCCGATGACGGTGATGCGGTGCATGGCGTGGGGGTTCCTCTCTGGTGGCTGGTGGCTCGTGTCTGGTGGCTGCTCCTACGACGCCTCGGGGGGCTTGGAATGTGACATCGGGGGTGTTTTGGCCGGTCGGGTGGGGTGTCAGTGGCGGGGTGCAGGATGGGGGCATGGTGAGCAGAGCGGCGAAGGCGGGCGCGGGAGTGGGAGCGAAGGCGGGCGCGAAGGCGGGCGCGGGGGTGAAGGCGGCGCGGCGGCCTGAGGTGCGGTTGCCGTCGTTGGAGGAGTACGACGGTGGTGAGCTGGAGCCGGACGGGGACTACGACGGGCTGCGGTTCACCGATGTGGACTTCGTGGGGCAGGACGGTGGGGGCGCGCGGTTCATGGACTGTGCGCTGACGGGGTGCGCGGTGGATGAGACGCGGTTGCACCATGTGCGGGTGCTGGATTCCGTGATCACCGGGATGCGGGGGGTGGGTACGGACTTCGGCTCGGCGACCTTCCGGGACGTGGAGGTGGTCGATGCTCGGCTGGGCGGGGTGCAGTTGCACGGGGCCGTGCTGGAGCGGGTGGTCTTCCGTGGGGGGAAGATCGACTACCTGAATCTGCGGGAGGCCCGGATCCGGGATGTGGTGTTCGAGGGGTGTGTGCTGGTCGAGCCGGACTTCGGGGGTGCTCGGCTGGAGCGGGTGGAGTTCGTGGACTGTGTGTTGAAGGGGGCGGACTTCAGTGGGGTGTCGTTGACGGATGTGGATCTGCGGCGGGCCGCGGCTGTGGAGTTCGCGCGGGGGGTTGATCGGTTGGCGGGGGCGGTGATCAGTCCGGGGCAGTTGTTGGATCTGGCGGGGGTGTTCGCTGCGGAGGTGGGGGTTCGGGTGGTGGGGGTGGAGGTTTGAGGGGTGGGGTGGGTGCGGGTCCGGTGGGGGCTGGTCGCGCCGTTCCTCGCGCCCCTGGAAGGCGGGGCTTCGCCCTCGCCCCCTGGGTCCGTTCGGTGGGTGCGGGTGCGGTGGGGGCTGGTCGCGCCGTTCCTCGCGCCCCTTGTAGGCGAGGCTTCGCCCGCGCCCCCCGGTCGTTCGGCGGGTGCGGGTCGGGTGTGGTTGGGCGCGCCGTTCCCCGCGCCCCTGAAAAGCGGGGCTTCGCCCCTGCCTTTCAGGGGCGTCGCCTGGCGTCTTTTGGCGGTGCCCGGCCTGGGGTTGGGGTTTTCAGCCTGTCCGGCGTTTGAGGACGAGGCCGTTCAGGCCGATGTGGGGGGCTGGGGGCGGCAGCCCCCAGGGGTCAGGGCAGCCTGGGGAAGCGGGCCTCGAGGTTCCAGATCGCCGGGTTGTCGCGGAGCGCCTCGTGGAGGTCCGTCAGGTCCGCCAGGACGTCGTGCAGGAAGTCGCGGGCCTCGCGGCGCAGTTCCGTGTGGGAGAAGGTGAGCGGCGGCTCGTCGGCGGGCATCCAGTCGGACTCGATGTCGACCCAGCCGAAGCGGCGCTCGAAGAGCATGCGGTCGGACGACTCGGTGAAGTCCAGTTCGGCGTGCTGGGGGCGGGAGGCCCGGCTGCCCAGCGGGTCCTGGTCGAGTTGTTCGACGATGTCGCACAGGGCCCACGCGAAGTCGAGCACCGGCACCCATCCCCAGCCTGTGGACAGCTCCCGGTCCGTCTTCGTGTCGGCGAGGTAGACGTCTCCGCAGAACAGGTCGTGGCGCAGCGCGTGGACGTCCGCGCGGCGGTAGTCGGTCTGCGGGGGGTCCGGGAAGCGGGAGGAGAGGGCGTAGCCGATGTCGAGCACGTGGGTGATGGTGTCACGCCGCTCTAGGATCGCCGTCATGCCCCGGTCCGCTGTTCTCGCTCCTGTCGCTGTGCTGCTCGTCTGTGTTCTCGGCGCCTGTGACGGGGGTGTGCGGGGGGTGGCGGGCGGCGCCGGAGTGCGTGATCCGTACTTTCCCAAGTCGGGGAACGGCGGGTACGACGTCATCCATTACGGGCTCACGCTCGACTACGAGCCCGGGGCACGCCGGCTGGTGGGCAAGGCGGCGATCGAGGCGCGGGCCGAGCAGGACCTCAGCGCGTTCAACCTCGACCTCAAGGGGATGAAGGTCGAGTCGGTCGAGGTGGCGGGGGCGGCCGCCCGGTTCAACCGCAGCGGTGATCATGAGCTGACCGTTCGGCCGCGTGACGATCTGGGGAAGGGCGACGTCTTCACGGCGGTGGTGCGCTATTCCGGGGTGCCGCAGACCATCACCGACCCGGACGGTTCGGAGGAGGGCTGGCTGCCCACCGAGGACGGCGCCCTCGCGCTGGGCGAGCCCACCGGGGCCATGGCGTGGTTCCCCGGGAACCACCACCCGAGCGACAAGGCCGCGTACGACATCGAGGTCGGTGTGCCCGAGGGGCTGGAGGCCGTCTCCAACGGGGAGTTGAGGAGCCGGACGAGGAGCGGGGGGCGTGCCGTCTTCGACTGGCACGTGGCGGAGCCGATGGCGTCCTACGTGGCGATGGTGGCCGTGGGGGAGTTCGACATCCGGCGCTCGGAGGCGGGCGGGGTGCCGAGTTACGTGGCGGTGGACCGGGGCGTGGCGGGGGCGGCCGACGAGGTGCTCGGCCGTCTCCCCGAGGTGATGGAGTGGGCCGAGCGCCGTTTCGGGCCGTACCCCTTCTCGTCCACGGGCGCGGTGGTGGAGCGGGAGGACGACTCGGGGTATGCCCTGGAGACCCAGAACCGGCCCGTTTTCCCGGGTGCTCCCAGCGTCGGGCTCCTTGTCCACGAGCTGATCCACCAGTGGTACGGGAACTCCGTCACCCCCGAGTCGTGGCGCGACATGTGGCTCAACGAGGGCTTCGCGACGTACGCCGAGTGGATGTGGGAGGAGGACCACGGAGGGGAGTCCGTGCAGGACGTCTTCGACGCGTTGTACGACGGCGACTACTTCGACGAGAAGGCGGACAGCGAGGCCGTCTGGGCCTTTCCGCCCGCCCGGCCGCCCGGTGCCTCGCAGATCTCCGACAGCCCGGTGTACGAGCGGGGCGCCATGGTGCTGCACAAGGTCAGGGAGACGGTCGGCGACAAGGTGTTCTTCGGGATCCTGAAGGGCTGGGCCGCCACTCGTCGTCATGGCAACGCGGACACGGACGACTTCACCGCCTACGTGGAGAAGAAGGCGCCGGGGCGGGACCTCTCGGAGGTCTGGGACGTGTGGCTGTACGGGGACGGGCGGCCCGGACAGCCCTGAGGCGGCGGACGGGCCTGAGGCGGCGGACGCGCCTGAGGCGGCCGGCGCGCGGGCCCCGCCCGTGCACGGACGAGGGGCCTCCGGTCCGGCCGCAGCCGGGCCGGAGGCCCCTCGGACGTCCTGCGCTCTCTTTCGAGATCAGACGCTGACTCAGACGCTGACGCCGAAGTCCTTGGCGATGCCCACGAGGCCGGACGCGTAGCCCTGGCCGACCGCGCGGAACTTCCACTCCGCGCCGTTGCGGTACAGCTCGCCGAAGACCATGGCCGTCTCCGTGGCCGCGTCCTCCGAGAGGTCGTAGCGCGCGATCTCGGTGCCGCCGTCCTGGTTCACGATGCGGATGTACGCGTTGCGGACCTGGCCGAAGTTCTGCGAGCGGGTCTCCGCGTCGTAGATCGAGACCGGGAAGACGATCTTGTCGAGGTCGGCCGGGAGACCCGCGAGGTTGACGTTGATCGCCTCGTCGTCGCCCGCGCCCTCGCCCGTGCGGTTGTCGCCCGTGTGGACGATCGTCTGGTCCGGGGTCTGCTTGTTGTTGAAGAAGATGAAGTGACCGTCCGAGTAGACCTTGCCCTCGGTGTTGACCGCGATGGCGGAGGCGTCGAGGTCGAAGTCGGTTCCGGTGGTGGTGCGGACGTCCCAGCCGAGGCCCACGGTGACGGCGGTCAGGCCCGGAGCCTCCTTGGTGAGCGAGACGTTGCCACCCTTGGACAGGCTTACAGCCATTGTTGGGAGTCCTTCCCTCGTTTTTTGTACGTACGGGTCGTGCGCGTGCGGTGCTGCGGTACTGCGCTACTGCGGTGCTGCGTGTCGGGCTTCGTACGTGACGAAGCTACCGCCATCCCTAAGAACGCCGTTGGGGGTCCCCAGGGTTCCGCTCCTCTTTACTTTCTTTACCCGCCGTCGAGGGAGGGGGAGGGCGAGGGGCGCTCGGGGCGCGGAGCGGGGTGGAAAAGCTGGTGACGTGGAGCGGGCGGACAAGGGACCATGGGGGCATGTCCGGTCCCTACGTCATCCGCGGCTCCGTCTCGTTGCCCGAGGCCGAGCTCATGTGGCGTTTCTCGCGCTCCTCCGGGCCGGGCGGCCAGCACGTCAACACGACCGACTCACAGGTGGAGCTGCGCTTCGACCTCGCGCGGACGGAGTCGCTGCCGCCGGTGTGGAAGGAGCGGGCGCTCGCCAAGCTCGCCGACCGGCTGGTCGACGGGGTCGTCGCCGTGCGCGCCTCCGAGCACCGGTCCCAGTGGCGCAACCGCGAGACGGCGGCCGTCCGGCTCGCCTCGCTGCTCGCCGAGGCCAGTGCTCCGCCGCCCAGGCCGCGCCGGGCCACCCGCATTCCGCGGGGGATCAATGAGCGCCGGCTTCGCGAGAAGAAACAACGCGGAGACACGAAGCGCGGACGTTCCGGGCGCGACTGGGGCTGAGGGAGCACGGGGGATCGGGGTCCGTCGGTTGCTTCTGCGTTTCTTCGCGCTTCCCTTGGCTGCCTCTTGCTTCTTCTGGTTTCTTCTTCCTTCTTCCCGTTTTCCGGTGGCCCTCTTCCGGTGGTCCGGCCGGGGCCGGTGGCTCGGGTGACGTGGGTACGAGGACGAATTCCCGGCAACGGGAGAAAAGGCCGGAGGAAATCAGCGAAGGGTCCGGGAGAAGAGGGGATTTCCCGTTCCCGCGGTTCGGGGTCGGCGGCGTGGTCGTACGTGGGCGACCGGCCGCGTACGACCCGGTGCCGCGTCGGGTGTCGCGGCCGGCTTCACACTCGTACACGGTCGGTTGCCCGGCCGGTTGCCCGGTCGGTGTCCGGTGGGGCGTCCGGGAACGCGGTCAGTCCAACTGCCGGTAGCGGCCCCGGAAGTGCGTGAGGGGCCCGCCCTCCGAGTCCGGTGTCGAGGACGTCAGGACCCGGCCGATCACCAGGGTGTGATCGCCCGCGGTGACCCGTTGTTCGGTACGGCACTCCAGGGTGGCCAGGGCGCCCTCCAGCAGCGGCGCCCCGGACGCCGCCCCGCGTACGCAGGGCACGTCGGCGAAGAGGAGGCGGTCGGAGATGCGGTTCTTCATGGCGAAGCGGCTCGCTACGGAGCTCTGCCCCTCGGCGAGGAAGGAGATCGCCCACAGGGGCTGTTCGTCCATCAGGTCGTCCATGCGGGAGCCTTCGCGCAGGCCGATGAGCACGAGGGGCGGGTCCAGGGACACGGACATGAAGGACGTCGCCGTCATGCCGATGTCCTCGCCGCTCGGGCCGTCCGGGTCGGACTGCGGCTCGTGCGCGGTCATCAGGACCACGCCGGCGGCCAGCCGGGACATGGCGGCGCGGAACTCGTCGTTGCTCACCCCCTCAGCATGCACGGAGCGGGTGGGCGGGGAGACCGGGGGAGTGACGGAGGGCGTGTTCAGCACGAGAAGACGCTATTCTCCGCCGACGTTCCGACACATCCGACCAACGCCCGAAACGGGTCCTAGGACCGAAGAGGGAGTGTGACTCCGATCTCTTTCAGTACCTTTCAGGCGCGCGCACATGTTCCACAAATTTGCGTTCAGTAAACGCACCGCGAAAACACAGAAACTCTACTCAATTGTTCATCTTCGCCTGTGACTTGAGTCACAGGTGCCATATTTTGTTGACCCTGTGTACCGAGTGGGCAGCGCGCTGTGATTCAGTGGCGGGGAAGCTGGCAGGGAGTGGGCTGGAGAGAACCCTGGAGTTGCTGTCGAGGTCTCGAGGGGAGGGCGAATGGAGACCGAGTCGGAGCCGTACGTCCGCCTTGCGACCCTGCGGCAGCTGCACCAGGTCATGGCCGACATGAACAAGGCCCGCAGCCTGGCCGACACACTGCAGACCGTCGCGGACGGAGTCGTCAACGGACTCGGTTACGAACTGGCCTGCGTCAACCTCGTCCAGCCCGACGGCGACCTCGTGGTCGCGGCCCTCGCCGGGAACTCCGCCGCCGAAGCCCTCATCACCGGCCGCGTGGGCTCCCGCCTCTCCTGGGAGCGCCGGCTGAACATGGGCGAGGCGTGGGGCGATTTGCGATTCATATCGCACACGGAGGGCTGGGTCCTCGACGACGACGACGTCCCGCAGTGGTACACCGACGGGCCCGAACCGCGCTTCGAGGACGAGTGGCACCCCGCCGACCGTCTCTTCGCCCCCATGCACACCCCGGCCGTGCCGGGCGGCTCCGGCGGCGAACTGATCGGCGTCCTGTCCGTCGACCGGCCGCGCAACGGCCGGCACCCCGGCGCCTGGGGCCGCGAAGCCCTCCAGATGTACGCGTTCCAGGCCGCCATAGCCATCAGCAACGCGCGCCTGCGCGCCAACATGCAGCGCGCGCTCGTGCGCCTGGAGCGGGAACAGCAGGCGCTGCGCGCCAGCGAGGAGAGCTTCCGGCAGGCCTTCGAGTACGCGCCTTCCGGCATGGCCGTCGCCGAGATGGGCGGCGACCAGCACGGCCGGATCCTGCGGACGAACGACGCGCTGTGCCGGCTCCTGCAGCGCCCCGCCGCCTCGATGCGCCGCTACGCCTTCTCCGACCTCGTCCACCCCGAGGACATCGGCACCCTGCTCAGGACCTTCGCCGAGGGCGGCCGCGCCGAACTGCGGCTCTGTCGCCGCGACGGCACGTACGTGTGGGTGTCGCTGCGCAACAGCGTCGTCGCGGACGCCGCCGACGGGCCGCGCTTCCTGCTCACCCACGTCGAGGACATCGAGGAGCGCAAGCGCCGCGAGCTGCAGCTCGCCCACCGCGCCTCGCACGACTCGCTCACCGGACTGCCGAACTCCGCGGAGCTGCGCGCCCGGCTCTCCGCCCGGCTCTGCGCGCGCCCCACGGCGATCGAACCCGGCGTGGTCGACACGATCGACGCGGCGTACGGGCAGGTGGTGGCCGAGCGCAACGCGACCGCGTACGACGTCACCCCGTACGACGCGCACGGGCACGGGCACGGCTTCGACTACCGGCAGGACTCGGACGCCTACGACGCGTACGACCACCATGTGCACACCGTCACACCCGAGGGGGAGAAGGACGACGGGACGAAGGGTCTCGCCGTTCTCTTCTGCGACCTCGACGGCTTCAAGTCGATCAACGACCGGTTCGGGCACAACGCCGGGGACTACGTGCTCATCGAGGTGGCCCGCAGACTGGGCGCCGCCGTGCGGGACGGGGACACGGTCGCCCGGCTCGGCGGCGACGAGTTCGTGGTGCTCGCCGACGGGCTCGGGCGGGCCGACGCGGAGGACCTCGCGGTGCGGCTGCGCAGCGAGATCATCCAGCCGATCAGGGTCGACGGACGGGCCATGCGGGTCGGTGCCAGCTTCGGTATCGGGTGGGCACATTGCGGCATGACGGCGGACGAGGTCCTGCAGTCCGCTGACGAGCGGATGTACGTAGAGAAACGGTCTCGTCCCAAAGCGCACAGGCGTGCGGGCTGATCCGCAGGTCAGCGGTGCCATGCGATCCGAGTCACCCGTTTGGGGCAGTCGGAGCGGGTAGGCTCGCCTTTCGATCCCCCGTACCGCATCTGAACCGCACCCGCTAGGAGACCAAGGGATGACGCCCGGCAACAACGGCGCGAGCGCGCCCGAGGACGACGACCCGTTCGGGTACCTGTACGAGGACGGGAAGGCCGCCGGAGCCCAGCCGCCGAGTGGCGGCGGTGGCTACGGCTACCCGGGCTCGGTCAACCGCGTACGTCCGGTCGGCGAGCGTCAGTACGGTCAGTCCGCGGCGCAGGCCCCCACCGCGCAGTACGGGCAGGTTCCGCAGCAGCAGGGCACGTACGGGCAGCCGAACGTGAACTACTCCGCGCAGCCCGAGAGCTTCTCCAACGGCGCCCCCGGCACGCACCAGCAGTCGTCCCACAGCCGGGGCGGCGGCGGCCGTGGCCGCGGGCCCAACACCAAGGGGCTGCTGATCGGCGCCGTCGCCGTCGTCGCGGCCGTGGTGATCGGCATCGGTATCGCGGTGCTCGGTGACGACTCGGACGACGACAAGGGCGGCGACACCGCGGGCCCGACCACGTCGGCCGGCCAGAGCGCCGAGCCGAGCGAGTCGTCCACCAAGGACGCCGCGGAGCCGGCCGACCTCCCCGAGATCGACGCGAAGGCCCTGAAGCTCGGCGCGGGTGTGTCGACCGCGTCGGACGTCGAGGGCGCGAGCGCGGGGGGTGGCATCTACGTGACCGGGCTCAACCAGGTCGGCGCCGAGGTCACCTGGACCGTCAACGGCATCCCCAAGGCCGGCGCCTACACCGTCTTCACGCGGTACAGCGTCGCCGGCAAGGACGCCAAGATGACGCTGACGGTGAACGGCAAGGAGTTCGGCAGCAAGCTGAACATGAGCAACTTCGCCGGCGCCAAGGACAACGAGTGGGACAAGGGCTGGACGGAGACCTACGCCTACCCGACCCTCACCAAGGGCACCAACACGATCTCCATCTCCTGCCAGGACGGCGACGACTGCAACGTCCTCCTGGACCAACTCCGCCTGAAGGCAGGCCAGGTCAAGAACTGACCCCGCCTTCAGGGGCGCGGGGAACGGCGCAATCTTTCAGGGGCGCGAGGAACTGCGCGCCCAGCCCCCACCGCCCCGCACCCGACGAACCGCCCCCCTGCCACCCCCCAGGGGGCTCACGCCGCGGCAGCCACCCGCGTCACCGACACCAACCCCAGCAACTCCTCGTACGCCCCCCGGTCGAACTCCCCCGCGACCGGCGCCAGCACACTCGCCGCGGACAGCGCCACCGCCCGAGCCAGCCGCTCCGGCCACGGCAGCCGCTCCACCAGCCCCGACAGCAGCCCCGCGACAGCGGAATCCCCCGCACCCGTCGGATTGCCCCGCACGGCCCGCGGCGGGGCGGCCCGCCAGTCCCCGTCGGGCGTACGGGCCAGCAGCCCCCGCGGACCCAGCGACGCCACCACCGCGTGCGCACCCCGCCGGCGCGCGTCCCGGCTGGCCTGCGACGGATCCTGCGCCCCGGTGAGCTCGGCCAGTTCGTCCGCGTTCGGCTTGACGATGTCGGGCCGCGCCGCGATCCCCCGCCGGAACGGCTCACCGCTCGTGTCGAGCAGCACCGGCACCGCCAACGCCCGCGCGGTCCGTACGAGTTGCGCGTACGCCCCGACCGGCACCCCGGGCGGCAGGCTGCCGCACAGGGCCACCGCCGAGGAGGACCGCAGCAGGATCTCGTACGTCTCCTGGAAGGCGGCCCACTCGGCGGGGCTGATCTGCGGGCCGGGTTCGTTGAGCTGAGTCGTGTCACCGCTCGTCGTGTCGACCACCGCGATCGTGCGGCGGGTCGAGCCGCTCACCGGGGCCAGCGCGTCGACGACACCCGGCGTGCGCGCGAGCCCGTCCCGCAGGGCCTGCCCGGTGGCGCCGCCCACGAAGCCCGTCACCCGCACCTCGTGGCCGAGGGCCGCCAGCACCCGCGCCACGTTCAGCCCCTTCCCGCCGGGCCGTTCCGTCACCTCGGTGACCCGGTGGGAGGCGTGCGGCACCAACTCCCGTACGTGGTACGTGATGTCGAGAGCGGTGTTCAGCGTGACCGTGAGGATCACCTGGTCCGGCCTCCCTCGGTCGAGCGCCGTCGCCGGCGCGGCTGCCTGTCCGAGGACCGATCATGTCAAAGACGGCGACGGTCGGCCCATACCGCTGCCGGGCGGGGTTCAGCCGGCCGACGGTTCGATCAGCCATTCACCCCGGCGCATCACGCCCTTGACCTCGAAACCGGAGTCCAGGACCACCAGGTCGGCGTCCTTGCCCGGCTCCAGCGAACCCACCCGGTCGTACAGACCCAGCTGTCGGGCCGGGTTGGCGGAGATGGCCGCGACGACGTCCTCGACGGGCAGCCCGTCCACGGTCACCGCACGCTTGAAGGCCCGGTCCAGGGTGAGCGTGGAGCCCGCGATCGAGCCGCCCTCCACCAGGCGCGCCACACCGTCCGCGACCTCCACCTCCAGCGGGCCGAGCATGTACCGGCCGTCGCCGAAGCCCGCCGCGTCCATCGCGTCCGTGATGAACGCCACCCGCCCGCCGCCCGCGTGGTGGAAGGCCAGCTGGAGGGAGGCCGGGTGGAGGTGGACGCCGTCGTTGATCAGCTCGACGGTGACCCGCTCGTCCTCCAGGAGGGCCGCGATCGGTCCCGGGGTGCGGTGGCCGAGCGTGGGCATCGCGTTGAACAGGTGGGTCGCCACGGTCGCGCCCGCCTCGATGGCCTCCACCGTCTGCTCGTACGTGGCGTCCGTGTGCCCGATCGCCGCGATGACGCCGTGCTCGACGAGGAGGCGTACGGAGTCGATGCCGCCCGTCAGCTCGGTGGCGAGGGTGACCATCCGGGCCTGGCCGCGGGCCGCGTCGATCAGCTTGCGGACCTCCGCAGGGTCGGGGTCGCGCAGCAGCTTCTCGGAGTGCGCCCCCTTGCGGCACGGGGAGATGAAGGGGCCCTCGAAGTGGATGCCCGCCAGGTCGCCCTGCTCGGCCAGTTCGGAGAGGAGCCCGGCGCGCTGGGCCAGGCCGTCCATGTCGCCGGTGACGGTGGAGGCGACGAGGGTGGTGGTGCCGTGCAGGCGGTGGGTGCGGACGCCCTTGAGGATGTCCTCGACGGTGCCCGAGGTGAAGGAGGCTCCGCCGCCGCCGTGGTTGTGCATGTCGACGAAGCCGGGGACCAGGTAGTGGCCTGTGAGGTCTTTGCGGAGGGCGCCCTCGGGGGTGCTGCCGGCGATGCGGGTGCCTTCGACGACGAGGCGGCCGCCGGGCACCGTGCCGGTGGGGAGTACCAGGTTCGCTCCGGTGAGGACCACGGCGTGCGGGTGTGTGGGGGCTGATCGCGCCGTTCCCCGCGCCCCTGACGGGGCGCCGTCGTGCGCCCTGTTGAGAGCCGTGCGCTCAGTGGTCATCAGGCGGATACCTCCGAAGCGGGACGGGAAGGGATGGCGAGCAGGTCCCAGGCGAGGAGGCCCGCGCCCAGGCAGCCGGCCGTGTCCCCCAGTGCGGCGGGGACGACGGACGGCAGTTTCTGGAAGGTGACGCGCCGCTCGACGGCGGCCCGCAGCGGGGTGAACAGGGTCTCGCCCGCCTCGGCGAGACCGCCCCCGATGATCAGGGTGCGCGGGTCCAGCAGGGTGAGCGCGGTGACGAGCCCGTCGGCGAGTGCGTCCACGGCCTCCTGCCAGACCGCCACGGCCCGGGGGTCCCCGGACTCGACGGCCTTCGCGCAGTCCGCCGCGTCCGCGTCCCGGTCGCCGGACGCCGCGGCCCACGCCTCGCTGACCGCCGCCGCGGACGCGTACCGCTCCAGACAGCCGCGCTGTCCGCACGGGCAGGGGGCGCCCTGGGGGCGTACGACGATATGGCCGATCTCGCCCGCGAAGCCGTGCGCGCCCGCCTCCACCCGGCCGTCGATGCCGATCGCGCCCGCGATGCCGGTGCCCAGCGGTACGAACAGGAAGCGGTCCGCACCCCGGCCGGCGCCGATCCGGCCCTCGGCGAGGCCACCGGTGCGAACGTCGTGGCCCAGGGCGACCGGTGCCCCGTACAGCCGCTCGCTCAGCAGGTCCCGCAGGGGTACGTCGCGCCAGCCGAGGTTGGCCGAGTAGGCGGCGATGCCGCGGTCGGCGTCCACGATGCCGGGGACGGCGACGCCGGCGGCCGCCGCGGGTTCACCGAGGTGGCGTTCGCCGTGCGCGCGCAGGTCGGCCGCGAAGGCGAGGATCGACTCGACGACGGCGTCCGGGCCGCGCTCCCGGCCGGTCGTGCGGCGGGCCTGGTGCAGCAGCTCGCCGTCCGCCCCCACGAGGGCGGCCTTCATCCCGGTGCCGCCCACATCCAGGGCGATGACGTGTCTCACGCGTACAGTGTCGCCCCTTACCCCGTGAGAGGTCTAGTCCACTTACGTGGTGTAGACCTTGGATCGAAAATTGCGGATCGATAGCACGAGATCGCACGAGTGAATCCACGAATCCACACATGTGCGGATACGCGGGAGCGCGGATGCGCGGATGCGATTCACGGCGTTGAGGACGGCAGCAGTGCAGCGGCGAGTGACAGGTCTGACAGCGGGGGTGGCCGCACTGGCGGCGACCGCGGCCCTCGGAGGCTGCGGAAGTTCCGGCGGTTCCGGGTCCGGGTCCGGGGACGTCACACTCAGACTGGTGGCGGCCGACTACGGCGACTCCCAGGAGAACAGCTCCCAGAAGTACTGGGACAAGCTGGCCCGTGCGTACGAGACGGACCACCCCGGTGTCGACGTCGAGGTGAGCGTCTACTCCTGGAACGACGTGGACGCCAAGGTCAGGGCGATGGTCGACGCCGGTGACCCGCCCGACCTGGCGCAGATAGGCGCGTACGCCGACTACGCAGCCGACGGGCAGCTCTACCGCGCGGACGACCTGCTCTCCATAGACACCCAGGCCGACTTCGTGTCGCAGCTCTCCACGGCGGGAGAGATAAACCGGACGCAGTACGGCATGCCGTTCGCCTCCTCCACGCGGCTCCTCTTCTACAACAAGAAGCTCTTCGCCGACGCGGACATCACCCCGCCGGAGAACTGGAGCCAGCTCGCCTCCGACGCCGAGGCGCTCAAGGCCCGTGGGGTGAAGTACCCGTACGCGCTGCCGCTGGGGCCCGAGGAGGCCCAGGCCGAGACCATGATGTGGCTGATCAGCGGTGGCGACGGGTACACCGACACGGTCGGCTCCTACCGGCTCGACTCGAAGCAGAACATCGAGACCTTCACCTGGCTGAAGGAAGAGCTGGTCGACAAGGGCCTCACCGGTCCGGTCGCGCCCGCGAAGCTCAACCGCGCGCAGGCCTTCGCGGCGTTCGCCCGCGGTGAGGTCGGCATGCTGAACGGCCACCCCACGCTGATGAAGACCGCCGAGGCGAAGGGCGTGGACGTCGGCATGGTGCCGTTGCCCGGCACGACGGGGCGCTCCAGGGCCACGATGGGTGTCGCCGACTGGATGATGGCGTTCAAGAAGAACGGGCACGCCGAGGAGATCGGGGACTTCCTCGACTACGTGTACAGCGACGAGAACGTCCTTGAGTTCTCCCACATGTACGACCTGCTGCCCGTGACGACGTCGGCCTCCGAGGCGATGGCCCTCGACAAGGACGACTCGGACCTCGTCGAGTTCCTCGGCGAACTGCCCAACGCCGAGCTGTATCCCGTGGGGCAGACGTCCTGGGCGGGGGTCAGCGCGGACATCAAGCGGCAGATCGGCGCGGCGGTGGGGCCGACGGGGGATCCGGCGGCGACGCTTGGTCGCTTGCAGCGGGCTGCGGCGGCGGCAGAGAACGGCAGGTAGCTCCGCTGGTTGTGCGGGTGTGTGGTGCGGGTGAGGTGTGGGGTGCGGGTGGCTCCGGGTGGGTGTTGTCGGGTGCGGGTGGGTGGGGGCTGGTCGCGCCGTTCCCCGCGCCCCTGAAGACAAAAGATTGCGCCGTTCCCCGCGCCCCTCGACGCGTTAGGTTGGGGGGATGGGTGAGGGTGGGTTGACGGAGGAAGAGGTTGCTGTTCTTGGGCTGGAGCGGCGGGGGTGGGGGTCGCCGGGGGCCAAGGAGCGGGCCATTCGGGAGGAGCTGGGGCTCGCCCCGGTTCGCTACTACCAGTTGCTGAACGCCCTCCTGGACGCGCCGCGGGCCCTGGCCCACGACCCCGTGACGGTCAACCGGCTGCGGCGGGTGCGCGAGGTGCGCCGGGCCGAGCGGGCGTAAGAGGCCACCCCGGCGGATAGTGTCGCAGTATGGCCAGTCACCCTGACTCATCGTCGATGCCGAGCCCCGTGACCACGGCGGGCCGAGACGGTCTCGATGCCATCGTCGCGCGGCCCCACCGGGCCGTCCTCGCCTTCGACTTCGACGGCACGCTCGCCCCGATCGTCCCCGACCCCGAGCAGGCCCGCGCCCACCCGGACGCGGTACCCGCGCTGGCGGCGCTGGCCCCTCATGTGGCGTCGGTGGCCGTCGTCACCGGCAGGCCGGCGGGGGTCGCCGTGCGCTACGGCGGCTTCGCGGGCGTCCCGGGCCTCGACCACCTCGTCGTGCTCGGCCACTACGGCGCCGAGCGCTGGGACGCGGTCACCGGCACCGTCCGGGCCCCCGCCCCGCACCCCGGCGTGGCCGCGGTCCGCGCCGAACTGCCCGGCTTCCTCGACGACATCGGCGCCTGGCGGGGCAGCTGGATCGAGGAGAAGGGCCGGGCCGTCGCGGTCCACACCCGCAGGGCCCAGGACCCCCAGGCCGCTTTCGAGGCGCTGCGCGAACCGCTCGCCCGGCTCGCCGAGAGGCACGGCCTGATCGTCGAACCGGGAAGAATGGTCCTGGAGTTGCGCCCGCCCGGCATGGACAAGGGTGTCGCGCTCGGTGAGTACGTCCGCGACGTCGGCGCCGAGTCGGTCATGTACTGCGGCGACGACCTCGGCGACCTCCCGGCCTTCGCCGCCGTCGAGAAACTCCGCTCCGACGGCGTCCCGGGCCTGCTGGTCTGCAGCGGCAGCACCGAGGTGACGGAACTGACCGACCGCTCCGACCTGGTGGTGAACGGCCCCGAGGGAGTGGTCCACCTGCTCACGGCCCTGGCCACCCGGTTGGCCTCGTGATCCTGCGTCCTGCCCCGGGGAACGGCGCAGTCTTCAGCTTCTAGGGGCGCGGGGAACTGCGCACCCGGCCCCCACCGGCCGGCACCTGTCAGTCGACCGACCCCGCGGGGCGACCCGCGGAGCGCAACTCGCGCAACTGGTCCAGGAACCACTGGGCCGGAGGCAGCGCGGTGGCCGCCACAGCCAACCGCTTCGTCCTCTCGGCCCGCTCCTCCACCGGCACCGTCAAGGCCGAGTGCAACGCCTCCGCCGTGCCCGACACGTCGTACGGGTTCACCACGATCGCGTCCTCGCCCAGCTCCTCGTACGCCCCCGCCTCCCGCGACAGCACCAGCACGCAGCCGCCGTCCGACACGACCGGAACCTCCTTCGCGACGAGGTTCATCCCGTCGCGGATGGGGTTCACCAGGGCCACGTCGGCCAGCCGGTACGCCGCCAGTGAGCGGGCGAAGTCGTCCTTCACGTGCAGCACGACCGGGGTCCAGCCCGCCGTCCCGTACCGGGAGTTGATCTCGTCGGCGACCCGCTGCACCTCGGCCGTGTAGTCGCGGTAGACCGCCAGGTCCTGGCGCGAGGGGTAGGCGAACGCCACGTGCACCACCCGCTCGTGCCACTCGGGCCGCTCCGCCAGCAACTGCCCGTACGCCAGCAGCCCCCGCACGATGTTCTTGGACAGCTCGGTGCGGTCCACCCGCACGATCGTCCTGCGGGGGGTGCCGTCGGGGGCGGTGCCGATCTGCTCCCGCAGCGCGGCCGTCCGCTCGTCGACGTCGGGCCGGTGCGAGCGCTCACGCAGGAAGTCCGCGTCGGCCCCGAGTCCGTGCACGCCGATCCGGGTGCCCGACGCGGACAGGGAGTCGGGCCCCAGGACGGTCCGGCAGCACGCCTGGAACGCGTCCGCCCACCGCTGGGTGAGGAACGCGGCCCGGTCCGCGCCGAGGATCCCGTCGAGGACCTTCTCCGCGATGTCGTCGGGCAGCAGCCGGAAGTAGTCCGGCGGGGCCCACGGTGTGTGCGAGAAGTGCCCGATGCGCAGATCGGGGCGCAGCTCGCGGAGCATCCGCGGCACCAGCGTCAGGTGGTAGTCCTGTACGAGGACCGCGGCGCCGTCCGCCGCCTCCTCGGCCAGCGCCTCGGCGAAGGCCCGGTTGTACGTCTCGTAGGCCGCCCACCGGCGCCGGAACTCCGCGTCGAAGACCGGCTCCAGGGGCGTCTGGTACAGCATGTGGTGGACGAACCACAGCGCGGAGTTCGCGATGCCGTTGTATGCGGCCGCGTGGGTGTCGGCGTCGATGTCGAGCATCCGGACGCCGTCCTCGCCGACTCCGCGCCGCACGGCCTCGCGGTCGCCGTCGTCGAGGGCCGAGCAGACCCACAGGGCGCCCGCGTCGGGGCCGATGGCGGAGAGACCCGACACGAGCCCGCCCCCGCCGCGCTTGGCCGTGAGGGCCCCGGTCTCGTCCCGTGCGTACGAGACCGGGCCGCGGTTGGACGCGACCAGGACGGTGTGGGTGCCGCGGGTGGAAGCCATGACTCGAAACCTAGCCCCAGGCGTATACGCTCAAACGTTCCCCCCACCCCCACGCCCCCCTGCGGGGCTTTGCGCCGGGTCCCATCCGCGGGCCGGCGGGGGCTGGCCGCGACCAAAAGACTGCGCAGTTCCCCGCGCCCCTGAGAAGGGGCTGCTCTTTTAGGGGCGCGGGGAACTGCGCGCTCAGCCCCCGCGCTGCCGCAGTCGACGACGGCGCTCCTGCTTCCTGGCGACGCCGCCGCGCGTGGAGGAGGGGGCTGCCTCTTGAGGGGCGCGGGGAACTGCGCGACCAGCCCCTGCGGCGCCGCGGTCGACGACGGCGCCCGTGCTACCGGCTACGCCGCCGCGCGTGGAGGAGGGGGCTGCCTCTTGAGGGGCGCGGGGAACTGCGCGCTCAGCCCCCGCGGCGCCGCAGTCGACGACGGCGCCACCGTTCGGCGGCTACGCCGCCACGCGTTGTGTGTACTCCTCGATCTCCCCCATCGGCGGCCTCTCCTCCGTGTCCACCGAGTGCGTACGCGGCTCGAAGCCACCCTCGCCCCGTACGAACTGCGTCAGCGACGGCCGGATCATATGGCCGCGGGCCAGCCGCAACTGAGCCGTGCGGTAGATCGCCGCGGACATCCGGCCGAGCGCCTGGCTGTCCTGGTGGCGGTGCTTGCGGACCCCGACGTCGACCTGCGCGAGGGCGTCCAGGCCGACGAGGTGCAGCGCGTCGACCAGCATGCCCAGCTCCACGCCGTAACCGACGGGGAACGGCAGCCGTTCGAGGAGCGAGCGGCGGGCCGCGTACTCCCCGCCCAGCGGCTGGACGAAGCCGGCCAGCTGCGGCCAGTGCATGTTGAGCAGCGGGCGCGCCATCAGCTCGGTGACCCGGCCCCCCTGACCCGCGGCGCCCCCGGCACCGGACCCGTCGGACAGGGCGAGCGGGCGGTCGTACATCGCCTTGACGAGGTCCACACCGGGGTCGGTGAGCAGCGGCCCGACGATCCCGGAGACGAAGTCCGCCGAGAACTCCTTCAGGTCCGCGTCGACGAAGGCCACGATGTCCCCACGCGTGACCAGCAGCGAGCGCCACAGCACCTCGCCCTTGCCGGGGACGGCCGGGATACGGGGCAGGATCTCGTCCCGGTGCACGACCCGGGCGCCCGCGGCGGCGGCGACCTCGGAGGTACGGTCCGTCGAACCCGAGTCGATCACCACGACCTCGTCGACGAGCGGCACCTTCGCGGTCATCAGCTCGCGGCGGATCACGGTGACGATCTCGCCGACCGTCGCCTCCTCGTCGAGCGCGGGCAGTACGACACTCACCGTGGAGCCGGTGGAGCGCTTCGCGGCGACGATCTTCTTGAGCGGGCGGTCCTCGACGGACCAGGAGCGCGTGCTCAGCCAGCGCTCGACGTCTTCCAGCACGTGCGGCTCTCCCTTGCGTTCATTGGGATGCGTGTGCCCGGCGCCGCGGCAGCGGTGGGTGGCCGCTGTCATCTCGCGGTTCGGACTGCTCTCTCCACCATCCAGGCCTTCGGTTACAGTCTTGAACAACGCTGATGACCATCGCATGTCGGGGGTCGTTGCGTGTACAACTAAAACTGAATACCGCTCATCCAGAGGGGCAGAGGGATACGGCCCGTTGAAGCCCCGGCAACCCTCCAGCCGGTCTCGTCCTGATCATCGTCGATCAGTGCCGCGAGGCTCCCGGCTCGGGAAGGTGCCAAATCCGTCTCACGGCGAAGTGCGTCGTGAGGAAGATGAGGAGAAAGGGCCTCGCCTCCATGGCTGCGCAGACAGTTGCAAGCACCACGAACTCCGCCCCCGCCGCGAATCCCTCCGCGAGCCACGGCAACTCCGTGGACCTCGGCCCGGCAGCGGCGCTCTCCTGCCGCGAGTGCGGCCACCGCGTCCCGCTCGGCCCGGTCTTCGCCTGCGAGGAGTGTTTCGGACCGCTGGAGATCGCCTACGACTTCTCGGGCTACGACACCGAGGAACTGCGGGCGCGGATCGAGTCGGGCCCCGCGAACATCTGGCGCTACGCGCCGCTGCTGCCCGTCCCCGCGGACGTGGCGGACAAGCCGAACATCAACCCGGGCTGGACCAAGCTCGTCAAGGCCGACAACCTGGCCCGCGAACTGGGCGTCGACCCCGGCAAGCTCTTCGTCAAGGACGACTCGGGCAACCCGACGCACTCCTTCAAGGACCGCGTCGTCGCCCAGGCCATCGAGGCCGCGCGCGCCTTCGGCTTCACCACGCTCTCCTGCTCCTCCACGGGCAACCTCGCGGGCGCGGTGGGCGCCGCCGCCGCCCGCGCCGGCTTCCGTTCCTGCGTGTTCATCCCGCACGACCTGGAGCAGGGCAAGGTCGTCATGGCCGCGGTCTACGGCGGCGAGCTCGTCGGGATCGAGGGCAACTACGACGACGTGAACCGTTTCTGCTCCGAGCTGATCGGCGACCCGGCCGGCGAGGGCTGGGGCTTCGTCAACGTGAACCTGCGGCCGTACTACGCGGAGGGGTCCAAGACCCTGGCGTACGAGATCTGCGAGCAGCTCGGCTGGCGGCTGCCGGACCAGCTGGTCGTGCCGATCGCCTCCGGCTCCCAGCTGACGAAGATCGACAAGGGTCTGAAGGAACTGATCGAGCTCGGCCTCGTCGAGGACAGGCCGTACAAGATCTTCGGCGCCCAGGCCGAGGGCTGCTCGCCGGTGTCCGTCGCCTACAAGGCCGGGCACGACGTCGTACGGCCGCAGAAGCCGAACACGATCGCCAAGTCGCTCGCCATCGGGAACCCGGCGGACGGCCCGTACGTGCTCGACATCGCCCGGCGCACGGGCGGGGCCGTGGAGGACGTGAACGACGACCAGGTGGTCGACGCGATCAAGCTGCTGGCGCGGACCGAGGGGATCTTCGCGGAGACCGCCGGCGGGGTGACGGTGGGCGTGGCGAAGAAGCTGATCGAGAGCGGGCTGCTCGACCCCACTCTGACGACCGTGGTCCTCAACACCGGGGACGGTCTGAAGACCCTGGACGCGGTGGCCTCCGACACGGGGCTCACGGCGACCATCCGCCCGAACCTGGACTCCTTCCACGAGGCCGGGCTCGGTTCCTGACCGTGCATGACCGTGTATGACCTTGCTTGACCGTGGGCTTTGCGCACGGGGCGGTGGGGGCCGGTCGGGCCCCCGCGGCGGAGCCACGGATGTCACAGTTCCGCCGCCGCCCCCGGAAGCGAGATCTCACAGTCCCGCCGCCCCTGAAAGCGCGAAGCCCGCGCCGTTTCCCGCGCCCCTCACGGGCGCTGTAGCCCAGCCACACCCGACGGAGGTCCCATGAGCGTCAACGTCCGCATCCCCACCATTCTGCGCACCTACACGGGCGGCAAGGCCGAAGTGGCCGCCGAGGGTGCGACCCTCGCCGAGGTCATCGCCGACCTGGAGGCGAACCACACCGGTATCGCCGCCCGCGTCCTGGACGACCAGGGGAAGCTGCGGCGGTTCGTCAACGTGTACGTGAACGACGACGACGTCCGTTTCGAGCAGGGGCTGGAGACGGTCACGCCGGACGGCGCGGGCGTCTCGATCATCCCGGCGGTCGCCGGAGGCTGACCGCCCGCCGTGCGCCCTCGTGCGAGGCCCGCCCAGGCCGTCGCCGATTACCTTGAGTAATGGCGAACACGCAGAGTTCATCGAATTGCCCCCTCCGCGAGAGAAGCGGAGGGGGCAATTCTGTATGGTTGAGCGAGGTACAGTTGGGGAAGCTGCTTCAATCCGCCGCCGTGGCCCATATGAGTTCGCGCCCGTGGCCCGACAAGAAGCAGCCAAAGTGCTCGGCCTTTTTGAGCCGTTTATGGCATTTACGGGGCCCGACTTGCCCTGAATCTTCGTGAATCCTTCACATATTTCCGATCAGGCGTGCCCGGAATTCTCGTCGGATTGACCTGTTGCAGACGGCAGTTGGACGGATACATTCAGCCGCGGTCGACGCGTTCCGGCGCACACCCCCAACCGTTGGGGGGTGAGGTCTGACCCGGATCCGCGAAGTGCGGATCTGTGCAAGGGCCAGTAATAGGGGAGTTAGGCATGGCTCAGGGCACCGTCAAATGGTTCAACGCGGAGAAGGGGTACGGCTTCATCGCGGTCGACGGTGGTGCGGATGTATTCGTCCACTACAGCGCGATTCAGATGGACGGCTACCGCACCCTGGAAGAGGGTCAGCGGGTCGATTTTGAGATCTCGCAAGGCCAGAAGGGGCCGCAGGCGGACATGGTCCGACTGGCGACCGGCTGAAGCACGCGCCGACTTACTGCAGCGACGTTCTTCTTTCGAAGGGCTCGTACCTCATGGGTTCCCCCAGGAGGTGCGGGCCCTTCGGTACGTCCCGGCCCCCTTCGGTGCGTCCAGACCCCTCTTCGGCACGTTCAGGCCCCTTCAGTGCGCCCGCGCACCCCTCGTGGTCACCGGTTCGCCCTCTCTCCTCACCTGCTCCCACCTGCGGATCATCGAGAGGCGCTTGCACTCGCATGGGTCGAGTGCTAATCATTGGCGTTAGCACTCTGAAGGTGAGAGTGACAACGAGGACCGGGTCAGTGAGGCCCGCAGGCCGGGTGGGGCAAGGAACCACGAGGTCGGCAGGCCGTCCGTCGCGGGCGCAGGCGCGGTCCTGGAGATTCCACCCCAGTCCGGGAGGACCACTTCACATGGCCAAGATCATCGCGTTCGACGAGGAGGCACGGCGCGGTCTCGAGCGCGGGATGAACCAGCTCGCCGACGCCGTCAAGGTCACCCTTGGTCCCAAGGGTCGCAACGTCGTCCTCGAGAAGAAGTGGGGCGCCCCCACGATCACCAACGATGGTGTTTCCATCGCCAAGGAGATCGAGCTCGAGGACCCGTACGAGAAGATCGGCGCAGAGCTGGTCAAGGAAGTCGCCAAGAAGACGGACGACGTCGCCGGCGACGGAACGACCACGGCGACCGTGCTCGCCCAGGCTCTCGTCCGCGAGGGCCTGCGCAACGTAGCCGCCGGCGCCAACCCCATGGCTCTCAAGCGCGGTATCGAGAAGGCCGTCGAGGCCGTCTCCGGTGCCCTCCTTGAGCAGGCCAAGGACGTCGAGACCAAGGAGCAGATCGCTTCCACGGCTTCCATCTCCGCCGCCGACACCCAGATCGGCGAGCTCATCGCCGAGGCGATGGACAAGGTCGGCAAGGAAGGCGTCATCACCGTCGAGGAGTCGCAGACCTTCGGTCTCGAGCTTGAGCTCACCGAGGGCATGCGCTTCGACAAGGGCTACATCTCGGCGTACTTCGCCACCGACATGGAGCGTATGGAGGCCGTCCTCGACGACCCCTACATCCTGATCGCCAACTCGAAGATCGCCAACGTCAAGGACCTGCTCCCGCTCCTCGAGAAGGTCATGCAGGGCGGCAAGCCCCTGCTGATCATCGCCGAGGACGTCGAGGGCGAGGCGCTGTCGACGCTGGTCGTCAACAAGATCCGTGGCACCTTCAAGTCCGTCGCCGTCAAGGCTCCGGGCTTCGGTGACCGCCGCAAGGCCATGCTCGGCGACATCGCCATCCTCACGGGCGGCGAGGTCATCTCCGAGGAGGTCGGCCTGAAGCTGGAGAACGCGGGTCTGGACCTGCTGGGCCGTGCCCGCAAGGTCGTCATCACCAAGGACGAGACCACGATCGTGGACGGCTCCGGCTCGGCCGACCAGGTCCAGGGCCGGGTCAACCAGATCCGTGCCGAGATCGAGAACTCGGACTCGGACTACGACCGCGAGAAGCTCCAGGAGCGCCTGGCGAAGCTGGCCGGCGGCGTGGCCGTCATCAAGGCCGGTGCCGCCACCGAGGTCGAGCTCAAGGAGCGCAAGCACCGCATCGAGGACGCCGTTCGCAACGCGAAGGCGGCCGTCGAGGAGGGCATCGTCGCCGGTGGTGGCGTGGCTCTGCTCCAGGCTTCCTCGGTCTTCGAGAAGCTCGAGCTGACGGGTGACGAGGCGACCGGCGCGAACGCCGTGAAGCTCGCCCTGGAGGCCCCGCTCAAGCAGATCGCCGTCAACGGTGGTCTCGAGGGTGGCGTCATCGTCGAGAAGGTGCGCAACCTGCCCGTCGGCCACGGCCTGAACGCCGCGACCGGTGAGTACGTCGACATGATCGCCGAAGGCATCATCGACCCGGCGAAGGTGACGCGCTCCGCCCTGCAGAACGCGGCCTCCATCGCCGCGCTGTTCCTCACCACCGAGGCCGTCATCGCCGACAAGCCGGAGAAGGCGGGCGCCGCGGCCGGCGCCGGCGGCGGCATGCCGGGCGGTGACATGGACTTCTGAGCCCCTGGCTCGGCAGTTCATCGCAGCATCGCAGTACGAGACCGAGGGCGGCATCCCATCCAGGGGTGCCGCCCTCGGGCGTGTCCGGGGTCACAGCGGTGTGCGGTGGGGTGGCGGAATGACCTGGTCTCCGGGGCGGTTGATGCGAGGAGCGTTCCATGCGCATGCACATACCCAGTGGCATGCGCTGGTGCGTGACCGTTCGACGCCCCCACGTTCCACGAGGAGTCCCCACGTGACTGTCGCCCCCTCCGCCTCCCGCGCGGCCGAGATCCTCTCCCGGCCCGTCACCCTCAACGGCCTGACCGTTCCGAACCGCATCGCGATGGCGCCGATGACCCGGCAGTTCTCGCCCGGTGGTGTCCCCGGGGAGGACGTGGCGTCGTACTACGCGCGCCGTGCCGCCGCCGGAGTCGGCCTGATCGTCACCGAGGGCACGTACGTGGACCACGAGTCGGCCGGGTCGAGCGACCGGATCCCGCGGTTCCACGGGGCGGAGCAGCTCGCGGGCTGGGCGAAGGTCGCCGACGCCGTGCACGCGGCGGGCGGGACGATCGTGCCGCAGCTGTGGCACATCGGCATGGTGCGGTCGGCCGGGGAGCCGCCGTTCACGGACGCGCCCGCAGTCGGACCGTCCGGGCTGCGCGTCGACGGCACGGCGGGCCAGGGCAAGGAGATGACCCGGACCGACCTGGACGACGTCGTACGAGCCTTCGCCTCGGCCGCCGCCGACGCCGAGCGCATCGGCTTCGACGGGGTCGAGCTGCACGGGGCGCACGGCTATCTGATCGACCAGTTCCTGTGGTCGGGCACGAACCGCCGTACGGACGAGTACGGGGGTGACCTCGTCGCCCGTACGAAGTTCGCCGCGGAGATCGTGGCGGCGGTGCGGGCGGCCGTCTCGCCGGCCTTCCCCGTGATCTTCCGCTTCTCGCAGTGGAAGCAGGAGGTCTACAAGGCGCGCCTGGCCCAGACCCCGGCCGAGCTGGAGGCCCTGCTGGCGCCGCTCGCGGCGGCGGGCGTGGACGTCTTCCACGCGTCGACGCGTCGCTACTGGCTGCCGGAGTTCGAGGGCTCCGACCTGAACCTGGCGGGCTGGACGAAGAAGATCACGGGCAGGCCCACCATCACCGTCGGTTCGGTGGGCCTCGACGGGGACTTCCTGAAGGGGTTCCGGGGGGAGGGCGCGCCGGTCAAGGGCATCGACGACCTGCTCGACCGCCTGGAGAACGAGGAGTTCGACATGATCGCGGTCGGGCGGGCGCTGCTGCAGGATCCGGAGTGGGCGGCGAAGGTGCTGGAGGGGCGGTTCGGCGACTTGTCGGCCTTCGACGCGGAGGCGCTGCGCTCGCTGAGCTGACCCGTTCAGGCGGGCCCAGTTCTGGGGGCTGCCGCCCCCAGCCCCCCGCATCGGCCTGAACGGCCTCGTCCTCAAACGCCGGACAGGCTAAAAAACCACACCCGCCGACCGGCACTGAAATAGCACCGAATCGGACCGCGCCCCTGGAAAGCTGGGGCGCAGCCCCGCTTTCCAGGGGCGCGGGGAACGGCGCGCTCAGCCACACGGGACCCGCGCCCGGCAGTCGACCGGGGGGCGAGGGCGCAGCCCCGCCTTCAAGGGGCGCGGGGAACTGCGCGACCAGCTCCCGCCGGTCCGCACTCGGCGGACGGCCGGGGGGGCGTGGGCGGAGCCTCGCCTTCAAGGGGCGCGGGGAACTGCGCGGCCAGCACCCGCCGGCCCGCGCCCGGCGGACAGCCCGGCCCGGTTTGCCGTCAACCCCACCCGGAGGGTGTCACGTGGCGCGCAGGTACTTCCCGGCCCACGACTCGAACGTCGTCAGCGGGATCCCGAACGCGCTCGCATACTCGGGCCGAGCAGGCTGCCCGGTCACGTTCAGCCGGTCGTGCGAGGCACCCATCGGCGGCATGCCCGCGGCAAGCGCCTCCTCCTCCGTCAGGTCCGGCGCGGACAGGTCCGTACCCAGTGCGCGGGAGAGCGTCTCGGCGATCTGGCTCATCGACAGGTAGTCGCTCGCCAGTTCCAGCTCGACCTCGTGGAACCGCTGAGGTTCGGCGAAGGCCGCTGCCGCCGCCGTGCCGATGTCGTCCACCGCCGCGAGCGACAGCCGGGTCGCCGGCTTGAGGACACTCACGAGACCCCCCTCGATGCCGCGCGGGAAGAGGAACCCCATGGACGGCAGGAAGTTCTCCATGAAGAAGCCCGGCTTGAGGAGCGTCCAGTAGGGGAAGCCGGCTTCCCGGACCCGGTCCTGGATGGCGGTCTTGGCTCCCAGGGTGCCCTCCGACGACGCCCAGCGGCCCTCCGCCCAGCCGGGATCCTCGACGTGCTGCCCGGCACCGCTGACCGAGGTGTGCACGAACTGCGTCACCCCGGCGGCCTTCGCGCCCTCGATGAGGTTGACCGCCTGGGCCACCTCCCCCTGGAAGTCGAAGCCGCTCTCGGTCAGGCCGGGCATCTGCACGGAGAAGACCGCGCGGGCCCCTTCCGCCGCTCGCGTCACGGAGCCACGGTCGTGGAGGTCGCCGGGCACCAGTTCCGCGCCGAGCGCCTCGACGGCCTTGGCCCGGTCGGTGGCCGGGTCACGAACCAGGGCCCGTACGGGAACTCCCGCCGCGAGCAGGGCACGGGCGGTGGCGCCGCCCTGCCTGCCGGTGGCGCCGGTGACCAGGACGGGCGACGTGGTGGTGTCTGTGGACATGCGGGTGCTCCTCTGAGGTGCTTCGGGTGAGGTGCTTGCAGGAGGCATGGAGGTGCCCGGGCCAAAACGGCGGGGCCCGCCGTTTCCTCTCGGCTAAGATACGGCGGGGCCCGCCATTTGACAAAGCCTGAGGTGAGGAAGCCGATGTCCGACCATCGCCGCGCAGACGCCCGCCGCAACTACGCGCGCATCCTCACGGTCGCCGAGGAAGAGGTCGCCGCCCGTGGGGCCGACGCCTCCCTGGAGCAGATCGCCCGCACCGCCGGGGTCGGCTCCGCGACCGTGCGCCGGCACTTCCCCACGCGCCGCGCGCTGCTGGAGGCGGTGTCCCGGACCCGGATCGAGGCGCTGAGCCAGCGTGCGCAGGAGCTGACCGGCAAGGGCGACAGCAGGGACGCGTTGCTGGAGTGGCTGGGCGAGGTCGTCGCCTACTGCGTCTCCGCGCGAGGGCTGGCGGCCGCGCTGACCTACGACGGGTCCCCGGCCGACCCGGTGCACGAGAACTCGTGCTCGGCGTCGCTGGAGGTGGCCGGGGGGCCGCTGCTCCACCGCGCCGTACGGGACGACGCGGTCGCGGCGGGGGTCACGGTCGCCGACCTGATCACGCTGGCCGTCGGGATCGTGCTGGCCACGGAACACCACCGCGACCCCGCCGCCGAGGCGGACCGGCTGTTCCGGCTGGCCGTGGAGGGGCTGAGTCCTTTGAGCAGGGTCAGGGCCTAGTCATCCCGCACCCCGCACCCCTTATCCCTCACGCCGGTCGCTACAGGTTTCCCATCGGCTCGATGTCGGTCTTCACCGGGGTGCCCCAGATCCGTAGCACCTCGTAGTCCGTGAACTCGTGGACCAGGCGGTAGGCCATGCTCGGGCGCGGGCTGCGGCGCTGGGCCGCGAGGTACAGCTCGGCCTCCTGCTTGTCGCGGCGGGGGGTGCCGCAGAGCTGCCAGACCTGGCCGGTCCACATCTCCGGGAGCCAGCGCTGCTGGGGCTGGGGCCGGTCGCCCCTGATGCCGTAACGGGTCTTGCCGTGCTCGGCGCTCTCGTCCGGTGCGGTGGGGCGGCCCTGCGGGTAGGAGTCGTTGACCTTCGAGCGGCGGGCGGCGCGGCGGCGGGTCTCGCAGAGCAGGCACAGGTCGGGGGCGTCCTTGTCGACCGGGCCTGTGGGGTGCTCCGCGCAGCGGGTGGTGGGGGCGGCGGTGGTGACGGTGTCGTCCAGGAGGGCGAGGGCGCGCTTGAGGTCCGCCTTCACTTCGTGGAGTTTGGCGTCCGAGGTCTCGGTGGACAGGGCGTCTCCGTGTTCACCGAGTACGCGGAGGGCTCGGCCCAGAGCGGTCGACTGTGCGTGGTTCACGGGCTTGGCGTCCCTTCCCTTTGGGCCTTTTGAGGTGCCCCCTCAGCCTCGCATGTCGTACTGACAGTGTGGGGGTGGCCGCGGGGCGAGGGCGTCGGCGGCGGCGTCGCCGGGTGCGGGTGGGTGGGGACTGGTCGCGCAGTTCCCCGCGCCCCTGAAAGATCGCGCTCCCTCAGGGGCGGAGGGCCGTTGCCAAGGCCTTGCGCAGGTGGCCGTTCGACTGGGTGAGAAGGTGGGCGGCTGTAGGGCCGTCCACCTCGCCGAGGATCGTGAGGATCGCGTTCTTCACCTCGCCGTCCGTCTCCGTCAGCGCCGCCTCGATCTCCTCGTCGGACGCGCCGGTGGCGAGCGTGACGATACGGCGCGAACGGGCCCGCAGTTTCTCGTTCGAGGCGCGTACGTCGACCATCAGGTTCCCGTAGGTCTTGCCCAGGCGGATCATCGTGATCGTCGACAGCATGTTGAGGACGAGCTTCTGCGCGGTGCCCGCCTTGAGGCGGGTGGAACCGGTGAGCAGCTCGGGCCCTACCACGACCTCGATGCCGTGCTCCGCCGCCGCGGCCAGCGCGCTGCCCGCGTTGCAGGACAGGCCGACGGTGAGGGCGCCGAGCCCGCGGGCGTGCTCGACCGCCCCGATCGCGTACGGGGTGCGGCCCGACGCGGAGACACCGACCACCACGTCGTCCGCCGTGAGGCCCAGCGCGGACAGGTCCTCGACGGCCAGTTCCGCGGAGTCCTCCGCCCCCTCCACCGAGGTCGTCATCGCGCTCGGACCACCCGCGATCAGCCCGACGACCTCGCCCGGGTCCGTGTTGAACGTCGGCGGGCACTCCGACGCGTCCAGTACACCGAGCCGCCCCGCGGTGCCCGCGCCGGCGTAGACGAGCCGCCCGCCGCGCCCCATCCGCTCCGCGACGGCGTCGATCACGGCGGCGATGTCCGGCAGCCGTGCGGCGACGGCGGTCGGCACGGTGGCGTCCTCGCCGTTCATGATCTTCGCGATGTCCAGCGTGGACAGCCGGTCGATCTCGGAGTGCTCCGGACGGAACGCCTCGGTGGTCAGGCTCTCCAACTCGTCCCGCAGACCACGGTGGTCGGAGGGGGAGGAGGTGTCGGGCGCGTCGGTGGCATCGGCGCTGGAGGTCATGTACGGCGGCTCTTTCTGGTACGGGCTGGTACGGGCTGGTACGGGGGGGGCTGGTACAGGCGGTTACGGGACGATCTGCTGGGCGGGCGATCCGGTGCGTGCGGCCGCGCGCGTTCCGGTCACTGACGGGACGTGCTGCGGTGCCGGTGCGCCAACGCCTCGTACGACGCCGACAGGGCCGGCGCGGCCGTCTCGTACGTCCGTTGCGCGACCCCCACGAACAGGCAGTCCACCACCAGCAGTTGGCTGGTCCGTGACGACATCGCCGCGGGGCGCAGCTCGCTCTCCCGCGCCGTGGACGTCGTGAGGATGTGGTCCGCGTACTGGGTGACCGGGCCGTCCGGGCGGCCCGTGATCGCGATCGTGGTGGCCCCGTGCTCGAACGCGACCCGCAACGGCTCGATGACGTCCCCCGTCGAACCGGAGTGCGTGATGGCGATCGCCACGTCCTTGGCCTGTAGCTGCACGGCGTTGGTCACGGCGAGGTGGGGGTCGTTGTGCGCGTGGGCTATCAGGCCGATGCGCAGCAGCTTCTGGGTGAGGTCCTGGGCGACCAGGCCGGACGCCCCGACGCCGTACACGTCGATACGGCGGGCGGCCGCGAGCGCTCCCACCGCGGCGCCCAGTTGCACCGTGTCCAGTGCGGCGGCGGTGTCGGCGAGCGTCTGCTGTTCGTCGTACGCGAGCTTGGCGACCACGTCCGCTATCGGGTCGTCGACCGCGATGTCGGCGGTCACGGCGGGGGCCCGGCCCGACTGTTGCTGGGCGGCGAGGCCGGCGAGGGCGAGGCGGAGGTCGCGGTAGCCGGGGTAGCCGAGGAGGCGGGCGGTGCGGACGACGGTCGCTTCGCTGGTGCCGGTCAGTTCCGCGAGGCCGGTGACGGTGAGGGCCGCGCAGCCTGCGGGGTCGCCGGCTACGGCTTCGGCGACCCGTTGCATGGAGCGGGTCATCGACGGGGCGAGGGTGCGGACCTTTGCGGCGAGGGCTGCGGGGGCCGGCGGGGTTTCGCCCGCGAAAATTTCCTTCACTTCGTGGGTCACGTATGAAAGATATTTTCGGGCGGGGGGAGGGTCAAGAGGACGAGGGGGGAGGGGGAGAGGAGAGGGGCTCGGGGTGGTTCGGGGGGTCGGCGGGTGCGGGTGGGTGGGGGCTGGGCGCGCAGTTCCCCGCGCCCCTAAAAGATTGCGCCGTTGCCCGCGGCCCTGGAGACAAAGATCGCGCTGTTGCCCGCGGCCCTCAAAGACCCTGATTGGTGGTGTCGCACAATGGGGGTATGGAATCCTCGGCCTCTCCCCCTCCCGCTTCCGTCAGTGCGCTGGAGCTGGCGTTGCACGCGGCTCGGGCGGCGGTCATCGCTGATCTTGTCGCGGGTGAGGTCGCCGAGGCCGATGTCGTGTCGATGGTCGAGGAGTCCGTCGTGCAGCGCCGTTGGTGGGTCGAGCAGTGGCCCGAGGGCGTCGAGTACGTGGCCGGGCTCGTCGCCCAGGACGTACAGGACGCCCTGCTGGAGAAGTACGGACGCTGGCCGCTGTGCCCGGTCTGCGCCGAGGGCGGTCCCCATGCCCTGGAGATCGAGCCGGAGCTGGGCCCCGATCCGCACTGGGTGTGCCACAAGGCGGCGGTCTCGGTCGCCGCGGTGGGCGCGCTCGGACCGGCCATGGGGGGTGCCGCGTCGTGAGCGTCTATATCGATCCGCCCGACTGGCCGGGGCACGGCCGTATGTGGTCCCACCTCGTCAGTGACGTCTCCTACGACGAGCTGCACGACTTCGCCCGCCGGCTGGGCGTCCCCGCCCGCGCCTTCGAGCGGGACCACTACGACATTCCCTCGCACCGGTACGAGGACGCCGTGCACGCCGGTGCCGTGCGGGTGCGCAGCCGTGAGGTCGTCCGCATCCTGTACGCGGCCGGGCTGCGCAGGCCCAAGGGGCGGCCCGGTTCCGCCGCGTGACTCAGCCCGTGGCCCGGCCGCGTAGCTCGTACGCGTACTGCTGCTCCCCGTCGTCGCCCACGGAGCCCGCCGCACCTGCCGCGCCCGCCGTGTCCACCCGGGTGAAGCCCGCGCGGGTGAGCACCGCCTGGGAAGCGGAGTTGGTGCGGTCGACCGTCGCGAACAGGGACGTGAGGTCCTCGCGGGCCAGGGCCCAGGCGGACAGGGCGCGCAGGGCCTCGGTGGCGTAGCCGTTGCCGCGGGCCGGCTCCGCCAGGTCGTAGCCGACCTCGGCGCGGCCCTCCTCGTCCGGCGCGCCGTGGAAGCCCAGGCCGCCGACCGCGCGGCCGTCCTCGCGCCTGACCAGCACGAACATGCCCCACTCGGGGCGGTGCACCCCGGCCTCGTACGCCTTCACCACCATGCCGGCGGCGTCCCGGGTGCCAGGGAAGGGGCCGCCCTCGATCCACTCGAAGCCTCCGGTGCCGCCCGTGCGCAGGTCGGCGGCGGCCGCCGGGGTGACGCCCTGGAGGGTGAGGCGGCCGGCGGGGACGACGAGGTTGTTGCTCCAGTGCCAGGTGGAGAGGGGCGCACGGCCGGGCAGTTCGCCGCGGCCCGTGGCCCACAGGAGGGTCCGCCAGTGGTCGGGGCCCGGCTCCGGGCGGACGTGCGGGAAGATCCGGGCCAGTACGTCGGCGCAGAGCGCGGCCGGTGGCTCGTACCCGATCCCGAGGCCCTCCGCCACGTCGTGCGTGTGCACGAGCACCTCGGTGACCCCCATCGCGGCGAAGCCCTCACGGCCCGCGCTGCGGAAGGGGTACGGGTGGTAGGCCCGCGCCTCCCGCGGAGCGGTGCGCACGGCCGCCGCGAGCAGGGCTCCGGTCGCCTCGACGACCTGGAGGACGTCCTCGGCGCTCTCGCACTCCTCGAAGGTGATCTCGAAGGGTACGTAGCGGTCGGCGGGGCGGCCGGCCAGCTGGCCTGCGTACGAGAGGAGGTCCGAGGCGATGTGCTCCGCCGTCCTGCGGCAGCTCCACTCCAGGCGGCCCGCCCGGACGCTCCAGTCCCGGTCGGCCGCGCCGCGCAGGGCGGCGACCGCACCCGAGACGGCCTCTTCCACCTGGTCCCCACCCATGGCTCGCATGCCGGTGAGGATAGGTGATCAGTTCGTGGGGCGGCCCGTCTTTTCTCCGGCCGCCACGGCCGGGGACACGGCTCCGGTACCCGGGGCGGGCACGGCTCCGGTGACCACCCGCGACGACGGCCCCCGCCGGTGCAGGCGCAGCGACACCGTGGTCAGCACCCCCGCCGCGACGGTCAGCGCCGCGCCGGCCCAGGCCGGGGAGGAGAAACCGAGCCCCGCGTCGATGGCGGCGCCGCCGATCCAGGGGCCGCCGGTGTTGCCGAGGTTGAAGGCGGCCGTGGTGGTGGCGCCGGCCAGGGTGGGGGCGTCGGCCGCGACGTTGAACATGCGGGCGTTCAGGGCCGGGGCCGTGTAGAAGGCGGAGACGCCGAGGAGGAAGGCGAGGACGGCCGCCGCGACGGCGTACCGCCCGAGCAGCGCGAGCGCCACGAGCAGGACCGTCGAGGCCGCGATGCCCGACAGGAGCACCCCGAAGAGGTGCGCGTCCGCGATCCGGCCGCCGACCGCCGTCCCGATGAGCGCGCCGATCCCGAACAGCGCGAGCACGCCGGGCACCCAGCCCTCGTCGAGCCCGGCCACGTCCGTGAGCAGCGGGGCGAGATAGCTGAACGCGCAGAAGACGCCGCCCGCGGCGAACGCGATCAGCGAGATGGAGAGCCAGACCTGCCGGTCGCGGTAGATCCGCAGCTCCCGCCTGAGCCGGGGCTTCTCGTCGGGGAGCGGGATACGGGGGATGAGGGTGGCCACTCCCACGAGCGCGACCGCGCTGGCCGCGCCCACCGCCCAGAACGCCGAACGCCAGCCGAGGCTCTCGCCGAGGAAGGCGCCCGCCGGGACGCCGAGGACGTTCGCGATCGACAGTCCGCCGATCATCACGGCGAGGGCGCGGGCACGGGCGGTCACCGGGACCATGGCGACGGCGACGGCGGCGCCGACCGCCCAGAAACCGGCGCAGGCCAGGGCGCTCACGACCCGGGAGGCGAAGAGCACGGCGTAGTTCGGGGCGAGGGCGCCCGCGATCTGGCCGAGGCCGAAGACGGTGATGAGCGCGATGAGGGTGGTACGGCGGGGCAGCCGCAGCGTCGCCACGGCCAGCAGGGGCGCTCCGACGACCATGCCGACCGCGAAGGCGGATATCAGCAGTCCCGCGCGCGGAATGGACACGTGCAAGTCGTCCGCGACCGCCGGCAGCAGACCGGAGAGCATGAACTCGCTGGTGCCCAGCGCGAAGACGGAGAGGCCGAGGATGTAGACGGCCAGGGGCATGGGGTTACGGCTACGGGTACGGGGACGGGTATCGGTACGGGTGGAGGAGCTGGAGCTCGTGGGGACGGGCATATCAGGTGCCAACCTCAAGGACGGACACGCCATTCCACCGGGTGCCGTTCAGCCCGTCAACAGGGTCAGCTCGCTCGTCAGGTTGTGGCGGGCCGGACCCTCCCATTCCCTTGTCCCGTACGGGGTGTGGAAGAGGCGGGGCAGGTCCAGGAGCTGGCGCAGGATCGCCGCGCGGCCCTCGCGGAAGGCGTCCGGTGGCACGAAGGCGTACTCCTCGCGGACCGCCGCCGTGTAGGCGGCGTACGCGTCGGCCGGTGCGGCGAGGATCGCGAGGTCGGCGTCGCACAGCACCTGGCCGTTGCGGTCGTCGCCGGCCGGGGCGTGCGTGAGCGTCAGCCGGACGAGACGGGCGACCTCGGCGGTGGCGGCGGCGGAGAGGCCGGCCTCGGGGAGGGCGCGCTCGGCGAGACGGGCCGAGCGTTCCTCGTTCTCGGAGCGGTCGGGGAGGTAGACCGCGTCGTGGAACCACGCGGCCAGCCGGACCAGATCCGGGTCGTCCGCGCCCTGCTCCAGCACGTCGACGTGGTCGAGGACCGCGGTCAGATGGTCGAGCGTGTGATACCGACGCTGCGGCTCGGACCAGCGGCCGATGAGGTTGTCGGCGTAGGGGGCGGGATCGGCGCCGATCCCGGACACGCCCGCCCCACGACTCCGCCGAAGAGAACCGACCCAACGAGCACGCAGCACACCGAGATCACTCATGCCCCCATTCTCCGCCCACCGGGGCCGCGGACAACGCCGCTACCTCCGCCCACCAGGGGCGCGGGGAACGGCGCAATCTTTTGTCTTTGAGGCGCGCCGGACAACGCCGCAGCCTCCACCCACCAGGGGCGCGGGGAACGGCGCAATCTTTTGTCTTTGAGGCGCGCCGGACAACGCCGCAGCCTCTACCCACCAGGGGCGCGGGGAACGGCGCAATCTGTCGTCTTTCAGGGGCGCGGGGAACGGCGCGACCAGCCCCACCCCACCCGCACCCAAGAAACCGGCCCAAGCCCCGCAGGGAACACGCGTAGGCTGAGTATTGGACTAGACCTGTCCCCGCCGCCCCCGAGGAAAGAGGCCCCATGACCCAGCACGCAGTCCTGGAGGTGATCGCCCTCGACCCCGAGGACGCCGTCGCCGCCGAGGCCGGAGGCGCCGACCGGCTGGAGCTGGTCACCGACATGGCCGCCGACGGCCTCACCCCGCCGGTCGCCACCTTCGCCGGGATCCGCGCCGCCGTGGACATCTCGCTGCGTGTGATGCTGCGCCTGGCGGACGGCTTCGACGCCGGAGACGTACGCGCGCTCGTACGGGTGGCACGGGAGCTGCGGTCCGCCGGCGCGGACGAGTTCGTGCTCGGGTTCCTGGACGGGGCCAAAGACCCCGACCTGCCGGCGCTGGAGTCGGTGCTCGCCGAACTGGACGGCTGCCGTTGGACGTTCCACCGGGCGATCGACCGCGCCGCCGACCGCGACGCCCTGCGCAAGCAGCTCTCCGCCCTCCCCGGCCTGGACACGTATCTCACGGCGGGCTCGCCGGCCGGCGTGGACGAGGGCCTGCCGACCCTGCTCACGGAGGCCGCCCGCCACGGCGAACCGGGCTACGAGCCCCAACTCCTCGTCGGCGGCGGCCTCCGCCTGGACCACGTACCGCGCCTGCGGGCGGCGGGCGTCACCGCCTTCCACATCGGCGGCGCGGCCCGCCCCGACGGCTGGACGGCACCGGTGTCACCGGAGGCCGTACAAGAGTGGCGAACGGCGCTGGACACCGCGTGAGCCGCGTGAGCCGCGCGTCCGCCCGGCCCCACCGGCCCGCGGCCGGCACCCGCGCCTGAACTCAGGGCGTCGCGGGCGGCGCCGGAGCCTCGCTCAGTTGGGCCGGCAGCGGGGCCGCGTGGGTCACGATCAGCCCGGAGACCGCTCGGGTCAGGGTGACGTACAGGCGGCGCAGGCCGGTGCGTTCGTCCGGTTCGGCGTCGACCACGGCCCGGGGTTCGTCCAGGACCACGTAGTCGTACTCCAGACCCTTGGCGAGCGACGCCGGGACCAGGGTGAGGCGGGTGGTGAGGGTCGTCTCCTCACCGGGGGACAGGTGGGGCAGACCCGCCTTCGCCAGGGCCTCCGACAGGAGCGGCACGCGCGTGTCGGCCGCGATCAGACCCACCGACCCCTCCTGCCGCAGCAACTCCTCACAGGCCGCGACCACTTCGGCGGCGCCGTCCGCAGCGCTGCCGTCCGTCGAGCCGCCGTCCGCCCTGATGTCGCGCACCTCGAAGAAGCCCGGGTTCTCGCGGACCGACGCCACCGGGGTCAGGCCCGGTGCGATGTACGGCAGGAGCCGGGACGCGTACGTGATCACGTCCGTCGGTACGCGGAAGCCCGCCGTCAGCTCCTCGACCACCGCATCCCCCTTGCCGAGGTGTGCCAGCGCCTCGTCCCAGCTCCGCGTCGCCCACGGCGTCGTGCCCTGCGCCAGGTCACCGAGCACGGTCGCCGAACCGGTCGTGCAGCGCCGCCCCACCGCCCGGTACTGCATGGGGGACAGGTCCTGCGCCTCGTCGAGCACGACATGCCCGAGGGAGTGCGTGCGCTGTACGAGGTCGGTGGCCTCGTCGATCAGCACGGCGTCCGCGGCCGCCCACTTGACGGACTTCACCGACCGTACGGGCTTCGCCCACCGGATCGTCTCCTGCTCGTCCTCCGTGAGGACACCCTCCGCGTGCCGTGCCAGGAAGTCCGCGTCGGACAGCAGCCGGAACACCAGCTTCGCCGGATCGACCGGCGGCCAGATCGCCTTCACCGCCGCCTTCACCGCGGGGTTGCGGGCCACCGCGTCCTGCACCCGGTCGTCCGGCGCCTCGCCCGACCGCTCCATCTGCACCAGCACGGCGTGCGCGATGCGCTGCGGCAGTGCGTCACGGGCCGCGCCGTACCGGATCTCCCGGTCCAGCAGTTCCTGCACGATGTCCGTCAGTTCGTACGCCGGTACGCGCCAGCGCCGTGAGCCGCGGACCACCACGACGGGCTCGGCCGGCAGGGTGACGTGCGCGCGGACGGCGCGGCGCAGCACCTCCGCCATCCGCGCGTCGCCCTTCACCACGGCGGCCGGGGCCTCGTCCCTGCCCCGCACCTCGACATGCGCGACCAGGTCGTCGACCGTGGCCTGCTTGACCTCCAGCTCGCCCAGCGCGGGCAGCACCTGCTCGATGTAGCTGAGGAAGGACGCGTTCGGCCCGATGACCAGGGTGCCGGTCCGGGCGAGCCGCTCGCGGTGGGCGTAGAGGAGATACGCGACCCGGTGCAGACCGACGGCCGTCTTGCCGGTGCCGGGGCCGCCCTGCACGCAGACCGTGCCGCCCAGACCGGACCGTACGATCTCGTCCTGCTCCGGCTGGATCGTCGCCACGATGTCGCGCATCGGGCCCACGCGCGGGCGCTCGATCTCCTGCTGGAGCAGCTTGCTCGTGGCGGCCGTCTCGCCGGGGTCGGACAGGTGCTCGTCCTCGTACGCGGTGAGCTCGCCGCCCGTGTAACCGAAGCGGCGGCGCAGCGCGACGTCCATCGGGGTGTTCCTGGAGGCCCGGTAGAAGGGCTGGGACACCGGGGCGCGCCAGTCGATCACCATCGGGTCGCCGTCGGCGTCGTGCACGTGCCGGCGCCCGATGTAGAAGCGCTCGCCCCGCGCGCCCTCCGCCCGGTCGGCGCCCGGCGCGTGCAGGTAGTCGAGGCGGCCGAAGAAGAGCGGGGTGTGGGACAGGTCGGCGAGGGCCTTGATGCGGTCGTCGATCTGGCGGGTCAGGACCTCCGCGTTGACCCAGTTCGCGGTGACGTCCCGGATGTCGAGGGACTGGACGTCCTCACGCATCGAACGCAGCGCGGCCCGGGAGTGCGCGAGATGGGCGCGCTCGCGGGCGAGGGGGCCGTCGGACGGCCCCGGTCCGGCCGCGGGGGAAGCGGGAGGAGGGGAGGCGGGGGAGCCGGATGGAGTGGACCCGGATGGAGTGGAGTCGGGCACGGCGGCGTCGGGCGGGGTGGACACGGGCGTTGCCTCCGAGGCGTGGAACCTGCTGCGTGGAATGGCCGCGTCGCCGTACGGCGGGGCGTCGTGCGGCGGGCCGGGGCCGGCCGGTTTCCGTCCGGGCGGCGGCGCTCCAGGGAGGGAGGCGGGGAAGGCGGCGAGTTTAGGCGAAGGGCGGGCCCCGAGGCCAACGGGTTTTCCGTGCCCCCGGCGCGGACCCTCCCGGCCCGGACCCTCCTGGGAGCACCGGGCCGCGCGAGGAGGTAGGCGACTTCTGCCGACGCGAAGGCGCGCGCACCGAGGTGATCCTGACAGCCCGCCCAGGAACCCGCACAAAGAGGAGCCCCCTCGTGGCACCGACCCATGACCCCGCCAAGTCGGCAGACCCCTTGCCCTCCGGAACCACTCAGGTCGTGGACGTGCACTTCGAGGATCTCGATCCCACCGGAGTGCTGCACAACTCGCGCTATCTGCTGCTGGTGGAGCGCGCCGTCACCGGGTTCTGGCTGAGCCAGGGCTGGCACTACGACTCCGCACGCTCCGCCTTCGCCGAATCGATGCAGGTCGTGCGGACCCAGACCATCACCTACCACCAGCCCATCGTCGAGCCCGGCCGGATCGCGGTGCACTTCTGGGTGGACCGCATCGGTAACACCAGTTACACGTACGGCTACCAGATACGGTCCCTCGACCGGACCGCCCTGTACGCCGAAGGCAGCCGGGTCCAGGTGAACCTCGACTCCACGACGCTGATGCCGACGCCGATCACCGGAGGGGTGAAGGAGATCGCCGTACGGCTCATCGGCGACCCGGTGGGCCGTACGGCGCGTGCGGCGTGAGGACGACGAACGGCGACGGCGCCACCGACGCGGCCCCCGGCGCCTCCTGTCCCCACCTCGCCCGTGTGACGCTGGACGCGGCCTTCAAGACGGACGCCCCGCACCGGTACGCCGGTCTGCGCGCGACGGGGCCGGTCCACCCCGCCGTCCTCAACTCCGGGGTCGAGGGCTGGCTCGTCGTCGGCCACGACGAAGCCCGTCAGGCACTGACGCACCCCGCTCTGCTGAAGGACCCGGCTCCGGCGGCCGAGGCCCTGCGCGCGGCCGGTTTCGTGACGCACCGCGCGGACCTCGGGGGCGGCGGCATGCTCCACACCGACCCGCCCACCCACACCCGGCTGAGGCGCCTGGTCGCCGGGGCCTTCACCCCGCGCCGGACGGCGGAACTGCGCCCCCGGATCGAACAGCTGGCCAACGACCTGATCGACGCGCTGCCCCCGGCGGGTGAGACGGACCTCGTCGCGTCGTTCACCGCTCCGATACCCGTCACGGTGATAGCGGAACTGCTCGGCATACCCGCACGGCACCGACCGGACTTCCAGGAGTGGACGAGCGACGGGCTCGCCCTCGGAACTCCGCGCAGTGAGACCGGCTTCCGCAATCTCAACCGCCTGATGGTCGAGCTGATCGAGCTCAAGAGAGCGGTTCCGGAGGACGACCTGACGTCCGCTCTCATCGCCGTGCGCGACGAGGACGACGGGCGCCTCTCCCCGCAGGAACTGATCTCCGCGATGAGGCTCCTGCTCATCGCGGGCCACGAGACGACGCTCAACCTCCTCGGCAACGCCGTGCTCGCCCTGCTCCGGCACCCCGGCCAACTGGAACTGCTCCGCGCGAACCCGGACCTCCTGCCCTCCGCGGTCGAGGAGTTCCTCCGCTACGACGGCTCCGCCGAGATCACCACCATGCGGTACGCCGCCGCCGACCTCGACATCGGCGGCACCCCGATCGAACGAGGCAGCGTCGTGGTCGTCGCCCTGTCCTCCGCGAGCCGCGACGCGCCCCTGGCGGACGGCGGCGACCCCGAACACCTCGACGTGACTCGCCCCGCGGCACGCCACCTCGCCTTCGGCCACGGCATCCACCACTGCCTGGGCGCGCCCCTGGCACGGCTGGAGGCCACCGTCGCCCTGGGAGTACTGCTCAGCCGCTGCCATCGACTGGAACTGGCCGTCCCCTACGGCGAGATCGCCTGGATCCCGCACGGCATGATGCGCGGCGCGCTCGGCATCCCCGTGCGCTACGAGCGCTCGTAGCTCCCTGGCCCCCCGGCCCCCTGCCCTCTAGCTCCCTAGGGAGGCTCCCTGGCTCCCTAGGGGGAGAGGTAGCTCCACGGTCGTACGTGGGGACGACCGAGGTTCAGCCCATGGGCCGATGTAAAGGGGGTGGCCGAATCCGACCATGGAGACATGAGTACCGCGACGTTCACCCCGGCCCCCGTCCGCCCCCGGCCGCCGTCCGGCGCGACCGCGCTGCGCGGCGAAACCCACCGCCACCGCCTCGGCGACGCCCTGCGCGCCGTCAAGGTCTTCGCCGGCGCCACCGTCGGAGTGGTCCTCCTCGGTGAGTACGGAGAGGAAGCGGGCGTACGCCGTCGGTAGCCGCCTCGGTGAGCCCTCGCCCTCAGTTGTCCGCCAGGAGCTCGTCCGCGTCCACGATCCGGTACGCGTAGCCCTGCTCGGCGAGAAAGCGCTGGCGGTGGGCCGCGAAGTCCTGGTCGACGGTGTCGCGGGCCACGACCGAGTAGAAGTGGGCCTGGTGGCCGTCCGCCTTCGGACGCAGCACCCGCCCCAGCCGCTGGGCCTCCTCCTGACGTGAGCCGAAGGTGCCCGACACCTGGATGGCGACCGTCGCCTCCGGCAGGTCGATGGAGAAGTTCGCGACCTTGGACACGACCAGCACGCTGATCTCCCCCTGCCGGAACGCCTCGAAGAGCTTCTCGCGCTGCGCGTTCGACGTCTCACCCTTGATGACCGGCGCGTCCAGATGCTCGCCCAGCTCGTCGAGCTGATCGATGTACTGGCCGATGACCAGCGTCTGCTGGCCCGCGAAACGACGCACCAGCGCCTCGGTGACCTTGCGCTTCGTCGCCGTCGTCGCGCAGAAGCGGTACTTCTCCTCCGTCTCGGCGGTCGCGTACGCCAGCCGCTCGGAGTCGGTGAGGTTCACCCGCACCTCGACACAGTCCGCCGGCGCGATGTAACCCTGCGCCTCGATCTCCTTCCAGGGCGCGTCGAAACGCTTCGGCCCGATGAGGGAGAACACGTCCGACTCCCGGCCGTCCTCGCGCACCAGCGTCGCCGTCAGACCGAGCCGGCGGCGCGCCTGGAGGTCGGCGGTGAACTTGAAGACCGGCGCGGGCAGCAGGTGCACCTCGTCATAGACGATCAGCCCCCAGTCGCGGGAGTCGAAGAGCTCCAGGTGCGGGTAGACACCCTTCCGCTTCGTCGTCAGCACCTGGTACGTCGCGATGGTGACCGGCCGGATCTCCTTGCGCGTACCGCTGTACTCGCCGATCTCCTCCTCGGTGAGACTGGTGCGCTTGATCAGCTCGTGCTTCCACTGCCGGGCCGAGACGGTGTTCGTGACGAGGATCAGCGTGGTGGCCTTCGCCTCGGCCATGGCACCCGCCCCGACCAGCGTCTTTCCGGCGCCGCAGGGGAGTACGACCACGCCCGAGCCGCCGTGCCAGAAGTTCTCCACGGCCTGCTTCTGGTAGGGCCGCAGGGCCCAGCCGTCCTCGGCCAGCGTGATGGCGTGCGCCTCCCCGTCCACGTACCCGGCGAGGTCCTCGGCGGGCCAGCCCAGCTTCAGCAGCGTCTGCTTGATCTGGCCCCGCTCGGAGGGGTGCACGGCCACGGTGTCCGGGTCGAGCCGGGCGCCCACGAGCGGGGTGATCCGCTTCGAGCGCAGGATCTCCTCGAGGACGGGCCGGTCGGTGGTGGTCAGGACGAGCCCGTGGGCCGGGTGCTTGCTCAGCGTGAGCCGCCCGTAGCGGCCCATCGTCTCCGCGATGTCCACCAGCAGCGCGTGCGGTACCGGGTAGCGGCTGTACTGCACGAGCGCGTCCACGACCTGCTCGGCGTCGTGCCCGGCCGCCCGCGCGTTCCACAGGCCGAGCGGGGTCACCCGGTAGGTGTGGATGTGCTCGGGCGCACGCTCCAGCTCGGCGAAGGGCGCGATGACGCGGCGGCACTCGCCCGCCAGCTCGTGGTCGACCTCCAGGAGCAGGGTCTTGTCGGACTGGACGATGAGTGGACCATTCACGCGCGTCCCCTTCTGCACAGCCGTGCGAGGTGCGCGGCCAAACGTCCAGTGTGCCTGATCGCCGGCGCCCGCTGTCGTGAACGGCCGGTGTCCGCGCCCTGTCCTACTGGATGTCTATTCATTCCGAGGAGTGGCACGAATTCAGATGTACCGCCGCGGCCCCGAAGAATGGCGACCGCGCAGGTCACTGCCCAGGCCGCGGCCGAGGGAGCCCCCACGGTCGCCGCGCGCCGAACGCGTGGGGCGCATGAGGATCGGGAAGCCTTTCTGGAGGCGCTGAGCCGGGGTGGGGGCCACGGAGGGGACGGGCCGGACCCGGGAGCTGCCGGGTCCGGCCCGCGGGGCGTGCGGGGGCGTTCGGGGCGGCAGGCCCCCCGCCGGGGGCGATCCCGATCGCGGCGGTGCTGACCGGGACGGTGCTGCCCGGGACGGTGCTCATGGGAAACGTCCGGCACGGCGTCCGGCACGGCGCGCGTGAAAGGGCGCCCGCACCCCCGTGAGTGCCCCTACGGGTGAGGCAGGGCTCAGGCCTGTCCGCCCGGCGGCTCGTCCGCCAGTTCCGCCACGCCTGTCACGCGGTGCAGCGGATACGTGCGGACCTCGTCCGCGGTGTGGTCGTACGCCGTCACGAAGCCGCCCTCCACCCGGACGGGGGCGATGACGCGCTGGCTCGCGGAGCCCTCGGCGTTCACGTAACCGATCCAGAGGGTGCCGCCGGTGAGCACGGCGGCCTGCATGGTGGCGAGGGTCTCGGCGGAGGTGGTGCGCGGCAGGGTGCCGTTCCGCCCCTGGCCCGGCCCGGACCCCTGGCCCTCGTTCCGGTCGGAGGCTACGGACGGCTTGCGCGGGGTCGTGGAGGCCAGGTCACCCGCCCGGATGGCCCGGATCGCGGCGCCCAGCAGGGTCGTGTCGGGGGACGGCGGGCCGTCGGGCACCGGCTCGGGCGCCGCGCGCGGGGGCGTGCGATGGGCGTGCGCGCGGGTGATCAGCACATCGCCCTCGGCGGACTCGGCGGCCGGTGCGAAACCCATCGCGCGCAGCCCTTCGAGGAGCGTGGCCGGGTCGGCCTGCGCGGCCAGGACCGTGGGCGCGAGGCGGCGCAGCCGGAGTCCCTGTGCCCGCTTGTCGGCGACGATCTCGTTCAGGACCGCGTCGTCGTCGCAGCGGACGTACGCCGACGCCGCGCCGATCCGCAGGTGCCCGTGCCTGCGCGCCACGTCGTCGATCAGATAGGCGAGCGGCTGCGGCACCGGCGTACGGGAGTGGGCCGTGAGGAACGCCTGGAGGTCGGAGGCCGAGCGGCCGGCGTCCAGGGCCCTGCGGACCGAACCCGGCGTGAAGCGGTACACCGTCGCCCCGCCCTTCGACTCCACGTCCGCCAGGACGTCCAGCACGTCCGCCAGCGGGCGTCGCAGCGGCCCGGGGGCCACCGCCGTCAGGTCCGCCTGGAGGAGCACGTGGTCCAGGGGCTCCGGGAGGAGCGGGGCCAGCAGGTCGCCCGCCAGGGACGCGGCGGCGGCCAGCTCGGCGGGGGAACGGGGCTCGGGCGAGGGCGCCGGGTCGTGGTGGTTCCGGTGCTGGTCGTGGTGGTGGACGGGGAGCTTGTCACCGGGCCCCGCGCTTGTACGGGTACCCGTGCCCGTACCCGTACGGCTGTCGGGGGCGGCGGTCGGCTCCGGGGCGGGTGCGGCCGGCGGCGCCCCCAGGAGGGCCCGGCCGTGCGCGGACAGCGCGCCCCTGCCGGTGACCCCCAGTGACTCGGCCTCCGTCAGCGTCCACCGGGCGAGGCGGGCCCGCAGATCGTCCGAGGAGGCGGCGCCGCGCAGGGCACGCTCCCAGTGGAGGCGGGCGACGAGGGCGTCGGGGGACGCGGAGCCGCCCTCGGGCAGCGCGGCGAGGAGCCGGAGGACCCGGTGCCGGACCTCGGGGGCCGCCGAACGGTCGAGGCCGGGGCCCAGCGCCGCCAGGGTGCGCTCCTTGGTGTCCCGGCCGCCCACCACACCGGCCGTGCGGGTGGCCGACAGCCACGCCGTGGCCAGCCAGGTCCAGCGCTCGGCCGCCGGGAGGTCCAGCCACTCGTCGTAGACGGGCGTCGCCGCGTACCGCTCGTCGGCCTCGCCGTCCGCGGCCAGCAGGCCCGCCGCGTAGGCGAGTTCGACCCAGAAGGCCGCGACCGGCTCCGGTACGTCCAGGGCCACGGCCGTCCGCTTCAGGTCACGCACGCTCAGACCGCCCGCGCGCAACGCGGAGGGGCCGCCCTCGTCCCAGTCCTTCAGCAGCTCCTCGACGGTGGCGAGCGCGGTGTACGCCTGCCCGGCCGCCGTGGAGTCCACCACCTGCGGACGGTGCACGGAGGCCGGCTCGACCGACGGAGGGAGGGGCTCCGCCCGCTGGTGCGCCCGGCCCGCGCGCAGATGCAGGGCGACCTCGCGGGGCAGTACGACCGTGCCGGGCGCCGTCGGCAGGAGCAGTCCGCGGTCCAGGAGCCAGCGCAGCCGGGACGCCGGGTCGGCGGTCACCTGGCCGTACGGCGGCCCCCAGACCAGCCGCGCCAGGACGTCCAGGGAGTCCGGCGGGGCCGAGTCGAGCAGGGCCGACATCCGGGCGCGGTCGGTGAAGAGCGCCGTGAGGGACTCCACCGCGGACACCGCGTCGTGCGTCGTGGCCAGCCCGGCCGTCGTCAGGAGCTCCTGGATACGGCCAGGGGACATGCCCGTCGTGGCCTCCGCGACCGTCGGGCCGAGACCGGTCGGGGACGGGTGCTGCGGCGAGGGCGCGAGCAGCTCGCGGGCCGTGCGCACCAGCCGTAGCCGGTCGTCCGGGCCCCACACCAGCGCCTGCTCGCGCAGGGTGCCCACGGCGCGCGGGAGCGCCTCGACGACCGCCGGGTCGGTCGCGTCGCCCGCCAGCAGGGCCAGGAGCGTGCCGTACGGCGTCGGGTCCGGGGCCACGGCCAGCGCCTCTGCCGTCTGGAGCGCGAACCGGTCGAGACGCTCCAGGGCGCGGATCACGGACGCGCGCGTGCCCGCCCGGGTGGCCAGCTGGGTCAGGTCGGTCGGTACGGGGGTGATGAGGTCGGGGCGGGCCCGCAGCAGCGCGGACAGGGCGGAGTCGTCCCGGGCTCGCAGGTCCTCCGCGAGCGAACGAGGGTGTGTCCCGGCGGTGGCGGGCTCCTCTGCGGGTGCCCCGCCGGGCCCCTCTGGTGACTGCTCCTGGACGCTCATCCGATCCACGGTAGCGGGTGGGCCCCCGCCGCCGTTCCCGTTGGTGTGAGCCGCTGCCGTGCCGGGGCTGGTCACCGGCGGCGGGCGCGGTACCGTCGGTCGGGCGGGAAAAGACAACGTGGGCGCCCCGGAGGGGACTTCGTGGGGATCGAGAGCGACCAGCTCGTATTCGACTATCTGAGCCGGGTGGGCGACCTGGCCCAGCAGCGGCAGCTGCCGTCCGGGACGCGTATGCGGCTCGTGTCGGAGTTGCGGAACGAGATCGACCGGCGGCGGGCCAAGGCGACCGCCGACAGCCCGGCGTCGGTCCGCCGCATCCTGGATCGCATCGGCAGCCCGGAGTCGGTGGTCACGGCGGCGGACGCCAGGACCGACGGCAACGGGAACGGCAGCGGGAACGGCAGCGGGGCGGGTACCGCCGTTCCCACCCAGCGCGCCAAGGAGCCTGAGACCCGGCCGAAGCGCCTGCGCCGTGCGGTGCCACGGCAGCGGCCCGCGGAGTCGGACGTGGCCGAGACGGCCGGTCCCGCGCCCACCCCGCCGCACCTCGCGAGCACGGACGAGCTCGGCACCGGGCCGCAGCCCGACTGGTGGCGCGTGGAGAGCGGTCCGTTCGGGGCGACGGACAGCGTGCCCGGGTTCACCGGGGGCGTGGAGATCCCGGAACTGTTCAAGCCGCCGCCGGGGGACGAGTTCGACGACGCCGACGCCGACGCCGACGGGATCGACACCGCCGCCGCGCCTGTCGAGGCGGCCGCACAGGCCGGGCGCGTACGCCGTCGGCTGGTCCCGCGCCTGCGCCCCTTCGGCAAGCGGGGCGGCGGGGGCGGCGGTGGGGGCGGTGGCGGTGGCTTCGGCTGGTCCAACCCCCTGCTGCTGCTCGCCGCGGCCCTGCTGGTGGCCGGCGCGATCATCGGCAACCTCATCGTGATGGCGCTGGGCTGGCTGATCGCCTACCTCTCGCGCCGGCTGAGCCCCAGCGAGTCGAAGTGGGCCGTCCTCGTCGTGCCCGGCCTGGTCGTCACGGGGGGAATCGTCTGGCTCTGGGGGCGTTCGGAGAACCGCTGGGGCGCGCCCATCGAACCGGAGCGGATGGGCGACGCGATCTCCGACACGTGGCCGTGGGTCCTGAAGACCGCGGCGGTCGCTTCCGCGTTGTATCTGGTGTGGCGGTCGCAGCGGCGGAAGTAGTGGGTGTGCCTTTTCTGAGCGGCGAGCGGGCGAGCGGGCGGGGTCGGAGGTCGGGTGCGGGTGAGTGGGGGCTGGGCGCGCAGTTCCCCGCGCCCCTTGCGGGGCTTGGTGTGCGGCTCTCTGGGCTCCTGACGGGGCTGGGCGTCGGGTGCGGGTGAGTGGGGGCTGGGCGCGCAGTTCCCCGCGCCCCTTACGGGGGGTGGGCACAATGAGGGGTATGAGTTCTCGTGTGTTGACCGTCGGGTTTGATCTCGATATGACCCTCATCGACTCCCGGCCCGGGATCCGTGCCTGTTATCAGGCGCTCTCCGAGCGGACCGGGACCTACATCGACGCCGATCTCACCGTCACGCGGCTGGGGCCGCCGCTGGCGGAGGAGTTGGTCAACTGGTTCCCGGCCGAGCAGGTCCCGGCCGTGGCGGACGTGTACCGGGAGATGTACCCCGCGTACGCCGTCGCCGCGACGCCCGCGATGCCCGGAGCCCGTGAGGCGATAGCGGCGGTACGGGCCGCCGGGGGCCGGGCGATCGTCGTCACCGCGAAGTACGAGCCGAACGCCAAGCTGCATCTCAGCCATCTCGGGATCGACGCCGACGCCGTCATCGGCGACCTGTGGGCCGAGCGCAAGGCCGAGGCGCTGCGCGAGCACGACGCCGGCGTCTACGTCGGCGACCACACCGGTGACGTACGCGGGGCGCGCACGGCGCGGGCGCTGTCCGTCGCGGTGGCCACCGGCCCGTGCGACGCGGACGAACTGCGTGCGGCGGGCGCCGACGTGGTGCTCAAGGACCTGCTGGAGTTCCCGGACTGGCTGGCGGGTTACGAGGGGGCGCGCCGCTAGGGGGCGCGACCAGCCACGTACCACCGGCGGTCGGGGGAAACCCCGAGGCTCACGAACGGCCGCGCGCCTGCCGGCGCCCACTGGCGATCGACTGGAACACCCCCGCTCCCGCGATGAGGAACCCGACGCCCATCAACATGCTCAGACCGAACATGTACGAAGGAAAGGGCGTCGTGTCGAGCAGCAGCGGGGCGACAGTGACCAGTGTGGCCACGGCTCCGACGAAGAACACGATGGCGCCGGTACGGATCAGGCCGTCTCCGGTCGCGGCGGAATTCGGTTGGGTTTTGTCACGCACTCGACCAGGGTAGTTCCCTGCGCACAGGAACAATCCAGTGACGTCTTGTCAGCAGCCGCCGGACCATTAGCCTTGGTACCGGCGGGTCCGACGACCCGCTGCAGTGCTGTACAGACCTGTTTCCCGAGCAGTTTCAGCCGCCAGTTTCAGCCGCGTTTTTTCGACGAGTACCAGGACGAGGACAGACATGCCGACCGGCAAGGTCAAGTGGTTTAACAGTGAGAAGGGCTTCGGCTTTCTCTCCCGTGACGACGGCGGCGACGTCTTCGTCCATTCCTCGGTCCTGCCCGCCGGAGTCGATGTTCTCAAGCCGGGACAGCGTGTGGAGTTCGGTGTGGTCGCCGGGCAGCGCGGTGACCAGGCACTTTCGGTGACGCTCCTGGACCCCACGCCCTCCGTCGCGGCCGCCCAGCGCCGTAAGCCGGATGAACTGGCCTCCATCGTCCAGGATTTGACCACCCTCCTCGAAAACATCACACCGATGCTGGAGAGGGGCCGCTATCCGGACAAGGCCTCGGGCAAGAAGATCGCGGGCCTTCTCCGCGCGGTGGCCGACCAGTTGGACGTCTAGCGCGCCCCGCGTCCCTTAAAGGGCGCGGGGAACTGCGCGACAAGCCCCCACCGGGCAGCGGACGCAATCCGTCCCGGCCGTCCCTCCCGTCAGGGAAACCGGCCGGGGAAACCCCTCAGGGAAACGCCAGGGCCTCCGGCGCGAGAGGCGGTACGAGCCCCTCGGCCGCCGCTCGCGTCAGGAGGCCGCGAATCGCCGCGTAGCCGTCCTCCCCGAGGTCGGCCGTGAACTCGTTGACGTACAGGCCGATGTGCTGGTCCGCGACCGACGCGTCCATCTCCTGCGCGTGTTCCATCACGTAGGGGCGGGACACCTCGGGGTCCTCCCAGGCCGCGCGCACGGACGAGCGGGCGGACTCGGCGAGCAGCCGCAGCGTGCTCTCGCCGAGCGACCGCTTGGCGATGATCGCGCCCAGCGGGATCGGCAGACCCGTCGTGCGCTCCCAGTGCTCGCCCATGTCCGCGAGGTTGTGCAGACCGTAGTTCTGGTACGTGAAACGGGCCTCGTGGATGACCAGTCCGGCGTCCACCTTCCCGTCCCGTACGGCGGGCATGATCTCGTGGAACGGCATGACCACGATCTCGCCGACCCCGCCGGGCACCGTGTCCGCGGCCCAGAGGCGGAACAGCAGGTACGCGGTCGACTTCTCGCTCGGCACCGCGACCGTGCGGCCGGTGAGGTCCACGCCCGGCTCCCGGGTGAGGACCAGCGGCCCGCAGCCCCGCCCGAGCGCGCCGCCGCAGGGCAGCAGGGCCCATTCGTCCAGGACGTACGGCAGGACGGCGTACGACACCTTCAGGACGTCGAACTCGCCGCGCTCGGCCATGCCGTTGGTGATGTCGATGTCCGCGAAGGTCACGTCGAGGGCGGGCGCGCCGGGGATCCGGCCGTGGGCCCACGCGTCGAAGGCGAAGGTGTCGTTCGGGCAGGGCGAGAACGCGATCTTCAGGGGCTCAGTGAGTGAGGTCATGTGGGTTCCAACTCTCCAGTACGGGTGGGAGCTTCCCGAAGGCCCCGGTGAGTGCCGCGAGGGCGTCGCCGATGCGCCAGGCGGCGCGGTCCCGCGGGCCCACGGGATTGGACACGGCGCGGATCTCCAGTACGGGGACGCCGTGTGCCGCGGCCGCCGCCGCCACTCCGAACCCCTCCATGGCCTCGGCGAGCGCCCTCGGGTGGCGTCGGCGCAGCTCCGCGGCGCGCTCCGCGCTTCCGGTCACGGTGTTCACGGTCAGGACGGCGCCGGTACGCGCTCCGGTGACGGCCGCGATCTCTCGTACGAGTGATTCCGGCGGCCGGTGGGTGACGGTTCCGAAGCCCAGCTCGGTGACCGGGGCGAATCCGTCGGGGGTCTCGGCGCCGAGGTCCGCGACGGTGATCTCGTCGGCCAGGACGAGCGATCCGAGCGGCGCGCCGGGCTGGAAGCCGCCGCCGATCCCGGCGGAGACGACCACGTCGTACGGCTCACCGGCCAGCGCGGCCGCGGTGAGCGCGGCGGCGGTCGACGCGGCGGCGGACGCCGGACCCACACCGCCGGCGAGGAGATCGAGGACGAGGACGTCACCGTCGGGCGGGCCGTCGGCGGTGGGGCGGTCCGCCGGGAGCACGAGCCTGGTGAGGTCCGCTCCCGGAACCGTGTGCTCCCGGGCCGGGGCCGTGAACGCCGCGGCCACCGCGTCCCGTTCGGCGGGGACCGCGGTGGTTACGAGGGCACGCATGAGCGGTGGCTCGGAAGGACCACAGGGTTGGAGCCGGTCGAGCGGCTCAAGCGTCCGCGTTCTCGAGCTTGAAGTTCCAGACGCCCTTGATCTGCGTACCGGCCTTGTTCTGCTGGACGACGCTGATGTAGATCGTCTTGGGGGCGGCCTGGCCCTGCTGCTCCGCGAAGAGGTCGACGCCCTCGAAGGCGTAGTACGTCTTCTTGTACGGGGACGTGACCTGCTGGCCGTTGAGCCACAGGGCCCAGCCCTCGTCGGCGATCTCCGGGTCGACACCGATGCGCAGTGTCTCGCCCTGCGAGACGCTGATCGTGTCGGAGGACTTCTTGAGGGCGCATTTGGCCGCTGCCTCCTTGCCGATGTCCTTGCCGTCCTCGTAGCACTCGGCCTGGACGCTGACCGAGTCCTTGCCGAACGTGACGGTGGCCATCGGCGTCGGCTTGTCACAGGCGGACAGCACGAGAAGTCCGGCAGAAACGGCGCCGACGGCGGCGACAGCGCGGCGACGGCGCGCGAGGGGACGCTGGGAGCTCATGGCCGAAGGTTATCGGGCGGGTCGGGCGCCCCGGCTACGCGGGTGGGGTACGCGGCGTGCCGCGGGCCCCGATCAGGCCAGGTGCGCGTGTTGCCGGCCGCCGTGCCGGGCCGTGCTCAGCAGCCCGCGGACGGTGGTGAGCCAGCCGGTCGCGATGATCGTGGCGGCCACCGCCATGCCGAGCGTGCCGTTGAGCGGCAGGGCGATGCCGATCGCCCCGCCGACCACCCAGGCCATCTGCAGCAGAGTCTCCGAGCGCGCGAACGCCGAGGTCCGCACCAGCTCCGGCACGTCCCGCTGGATCAGGGCGTCCAGGGACAGCTTGGAGAGCGCCTGGGCGAACCCGGCGAACGCGGCGAGCACCGCCACCAGGAGCACCCCGAAGAACACCGCCGCCGTGATCGCCACGCCCAGCACCACCGCGACCACCGTGACGATGATCAGCTCGGGCGCCCGGGATCTGAGGGCCGCTCCGACCGCCGTGCCCAGTGCGTTGCCCACGCCCGCCGACACGCCGACGATGCTCAGTGAGAGCGCCGCGCTGGTGCCGGCCAGCGGATGCTCGCGCAGCAGGAACGCGAGGAAGAAGATCAGGAACCCGGAGAGACCGCGCAGCGCGGCGTTGGCGGCGAGGGCGTGCGTGACCCCCGTACCGACCGTGCGCAGGCCCGGACGCCTGGCCTCCTTCAGGTGCGGTCCGCGCAGGTGCTGTTCGTCCGCGGCGAGCAGGGCCTTGTCCTCACCCTTGGCCGAGTCGACCTTGTGCGGCAGCGAGAACGACAGGAACGTACCCACCACGAAGATCACGAAGGCGCCGTAGAGCGGATAGCGGGGGCCCAGGGCCTGGAGCCCCGCGCCGATCGGGGCCGCCACGCCGGTCGCGAGCAGACCGCCGAGCGTGACCCGTGAGTTGGCCTTCACCAGGGAGAACGCGGGTGGCAGCAGCCGGGGCACCACGGCGCTTCTGACCACCCCGTACGCCTTCGAGGCCACCAGGACGCCGAGGGCCGCCGGATACAGCTCGATGCTGCCCGTGACGACCGCGCTCGACAGCAGCAGGGCCATGAAGGCGCGGGCGATGAACGCGCCCGCCATCGCGGCGCGGCGGCCGTGCGGCAGGCGGTCCAGGAGGGGGCCGATGACCGGGGCAAGGAGCGTGAACGGTGCCATGGTGATGGCCAGGTAGAGCGCCACCCGGCCGCGGGCCTCGTCCGTCGGCACCGAGAAGAACACCGTGGAGGCGAGCGCCACGGTGATCATCATGTCGCCGGCGCCGTTCACCCCGTGCAGTTCGATCAGTTTTCCGAGGCCCGACTCGCCCGCGCCGTGCGCGTGGGTCGCCTTTCTGATGCCTCTCGCCGTACCGGAGAACGGCAGGTGCAGGGCATGGCCGACAGAACGGACGGCCCCGCGCACCGGGCCCGATCCGCTCTTGTCCTCTGCCCCGGCGGCACCGATTCCGGCGGTGCCATGGGGCGACCTCGCGGCTGCCACTCCGCAATAGTGCCCCGAGAACGGCGTATGTAGTGCGGTTACCGCTCGTATAGCGACTGACTGGGCCCCGGGGATCCGATACCGGTCGGCGCGGCCGCACCCGGGTCGGGAACCGGCCAGCACCGGGCCAGGACCGGGCGCTGACCAGGCCAGGCCCCGGTCAGGGCCCCGGTCAGGGCCGTGTCCGGGGCCCCGCTGAGACCCCGCTGGGGCCCTGTCGGGGAAACGCCGCGAAGTGGTGAAGGCAACGCCGGTGTAGGCCCAGCGCCGACGAGACGGTAGCGTGCGTAACGCGCCCGCGGCAGTTGTTCTCGGCCGCGCGCCTCTCGGTCATCCCGCAGAATGGATGACGTAGGTGCGCCCGAGTGCGATCGGGCGCGGACGTCGACGCGGCCCTCCGGTCCGCTCCGTCCGCACCCCGTCGAGGACGGCGCACTCGAGAGACGGCGTAGGAGAGAAGCGATACCTGTGAGCGCGACAACGCGAAGCCGAACCCCCGACCGTCTGTGCGCCGAGGCCGTGGACCTCGCCCGGACAGCCGCCGAGGAGGCCGCCGCTCCCGGCGTTGTCGGGGAGCACGCCGGGGTGGTCAGCGAAGGCGACCGCGTCGTCACGCACTTCTTCGAGTGCAAGGAGATGGGCTACCGCGGGTGGCGCTGGGCCGTGACCGTGGCCCGTGCCTCGCGGGCGAAGGTCGTCACCCTCGACGAAACGGTGCTGCTGCCCGGCACCGACGCGCTCCTGGCACCCGAGTGGGTGCCGTGGAGCGAGCGGCTGCGGCCCGGGGACATGGGTCCCGGGGACCTGCTGCCCACGGACGCGGAGGATCTGCGGCTGGAGCCCGGTTACTCGGGCGAGGACGAGCCCGCGCCGAACGCGGCGATCTCGGAGCGCGCCGAGCTGTCCGACCTCTCCGACTTCTCCGATTTCTCCGGGACGTCCGGCGGTTTTGACGGCTCCGGGGAGACCGTGCGGTCGGCCGACGCGGGGGGTGCCGAGGGGGCCGAGGTCACGATCGGGACACCGGTCGCCGCGCCGCTGGTGCCCTCCCGTGGCTCGATCGCCTCCGTCGCGGAGGAGCTGGGCATGCGGCGGGCCCGGGTCCTGTCGCGGTACGGGCTGCACATCGCGGCCGACCGGTGGGAGGAGTCGTACGGGGCGAAGACGGCGATGGCGCAGGCCGCGCCCGCCACCTGCGTCAGCTGTGGCTTCCTTAACCCCATCGGGGGATCGCTCGGGCAGGCGTTCGGGGTGTGCGCGAACGAGATCTCTCCGGCTGACGGCCGGGTGGTGTCCCTGTCGTACGGGTGCGGTGGGCACTCCGAGGCGGCGGTCATGCCGAAGCCGGCGCGGCCGGCTCCGCCGGTGATCGACGAGACGCGGGTGGATCCGTTCCCGCTGCGTCCGTCGCCGGACTCGGGGTCGGTGTCGGTGGGACCGGACGAGGCGTCGGCGGAATTCGGCCACTCCTAGCCCTGCGTCAGCCTGGCAGGTGCCCACCGGGGTGGGGGCCCGGCGCGTCTGGCGGGTGCCGGCCGACGGAGCCTGAGCGCGCAGTTCCCCGCGCCCCTTCGGGGCGCCCAGGGGCACGCGGCATGCCGGCGGCACACCCAGGGGCGCGGGGAACTGCGCAATCTTGCGGGACGCGGGGAACTGCGTGCATTGAAGGGGCGCGGGGACTGCGCAGTCTTTTGGGGGCGCGGGGAACTGCGCGATCTTTTCAGGGCGATCAGCCCCACCGGGCCGCGGACGGCGTGACCGGTGCACCAGCGACCCGGCCGAGCCTCCTGCAAGGAAACCCGCGGTACCTTCTTGCGGCGGTCCCGGCATCGCCGTGGCCGTTCCATGCGAGAGGGAGAGTGAACCGTGGGCAACTTCGTGCGGCCTGCCGCCGAGGGCATCGATCCGTTCGGCACGGCGCGGCTGCGACGCGGGGTGCTGGACGCCTGGGCGACGAGCCCGGCGCGGTTCCGCGAGGACGCCAACTCCGAAGAGGACCTCGTCCTCGGCGGATACCGGGACCGCCTGGTCGTCGAGCTCGCACAGAACGCCGCCGACGCCGCCTCCCGCGCAGGCGTCCCCGGCCGGCTGAGGCTCACCCTGCGCGACGGAGTCCTCGCCGCCGCCAACACCGGCGCCCCGCTGGACGCGACCGGCGTGGAGTCCCTCTCCACCCTGCGCGCCTCCGCCAAGCGGGACGACAGCGACAGCGCGGTCGGCCGGTTCGGCGTCGGCTTCGCGGCCGTCATCGCCGTGACCGACGAGCCCGCCCTGCTGGGACGGCACGGCGGCGTCCGCTGGTCCCTCGCCGAGGCCCGCGACCTCGCCCTCGACGTGGCCCGCCACAGCCCCGGGCTCGGGGACGAACTGCGCCGCCGTGACGGCCATGTGCCGCTGCTCCGGCTGCCGTTCCCGGCCGAGGGCACCGCACCGGACACGTACGACAGCGTCGTGATCCTGCCGCTGCGGGACCCGGCCGCGGAGGATCTCGCGGAGCGGCTGCTCGCCGGGATCGACGACGCCCTGCTGCTCGCCCTGCCCGGACTCGAAGAAGTGGTCGTCGAGATCGGGGCCGAGGGCGGCACCGTACGCACCATCCGACGCCGTACCGAAAGCGAACGCGAACGCGAAAGCGCAGACGGTGCGGTCGGCGCGGTCGGCGGCGGTGACAACGGTGACGTGGTCGTCGAGGACTCCCGGGACGGGACGACCCGGTGGCGCACCGTCTCCGCGCACGGCGCCCTGGAGCCCGCGCTGCTCGCCGACCGGCCCGTCGAGGAGCGGCTGCGCCCCCGCTGGTCGGTCACCTGGGCCGTCCCGGTCGACACCGACGGCACCCCCGGACGCCCCCGCACCGGGCCCGTCGTGCACGCGCCCACCCCCAGCGACGAACCTCTCGGCGTGCCCGCGCTGCTCATCGCCTCGCTCCCGCTCGACACCACCCGCCGCCACGCCGCCCCCGGGCCGCTCACCGACTTCCTGGTCCAGCGCGCGGCGGACGCGTACGTCGAACTGCTCGCCGCCTGGCGTCCCGTGACTTCCGAGATCATCGGCCTGGTGCCGGGCCCGCTCGGCCAGGGCGAACTGGACGGGGCCCTGCGGCAGGCGATCCTCGAACGGCTGCCGCGGACGGCGTTCCTGCCGCCCGCCGTCGAACCGGGCGAGGACCCTGACCTGCCCGAGGCCCTGCGGCCCCGCGACGCCGAGGTGGTGGAGGGCGCAGGCGCCGAGACCGTGCAGGTGCTCGCGGAGGTGCTGCCCAGCCTGCTGCCCGCCGGGCTCGAACGGCGCGTGGAACTGCGCACCCTGGGGGTCGCGCGGGTGCCGCTGACCGAGGCGGTCGACCGGCTCGCGGGCCTGGAGAAGGCCCCCGAGTGGTGGCGGCGCCTGTACGACAGCCTCGCCGGGGTCGACCCGGACCGGCTGTCCGGGCTGCCCGTGCCGCTGGCCGACGGGCGTACGACCATCGGGCCCCGGCAGATCCTGCTGCCCGTCGTCGACGGGACCGAGGGAACCGGGTTCGAAGGAACCCGGTCCGAAGGCGGAGCCCAGGCCGCGCCCGACGCCCTCGCCCGGCTCGGCCTCAAGGTCGCCCACCCGGACGCCGTCCATCCGCTCCTGGAGAAACTGGGCGCCCTGCCCGCCACCGCGCGGGCCGTCCTGACCACCCCGCAGGTCCGCGCCGCCGTCGCGGGATCCCTCGACGACGACCGCGGCGGCTGGGACGACGACACCACCCCGGACGCCGAGGAACTCGCCGACACCGTCCTCGCGCTCGTCCGGGACGCCCGCCTCGAACCCGGCGACGAACCCTGGCTCGGCGCCCTCGCGCTCCCCGACGACGAGGGCGAACTCGTCCCGGCCGGCGAACTCGTGCTGCCCGGCAGCCCCTTCGCGCAGGTGATGCGGGAGGACGAACTCGCCTTTGTCGACGCCGAACTGGCCGAGCGCTGGGGCGAACAGCCGCTCGCCGCCTGTGGCGTACTGGCCGACTTCGCGCTCGTACGCGCCACGGACGTCGTCCTGGACCCCGACGAACTGGAGCCGCGGGACGGCGACTTCGCCGAGCCCGACGACGCGGGGCTGCTCGACGCCGTCGACGTGTGGTGCGAGGACGCCCTCGACGGGCTGCCTCAGTCGCCGGTGCCGCCCGTCGCGACGGAGATCGTCGCCGTACGCGACCTCGACCTCGTGGACGACGACCGCTGGCCGCAGGCCCTGGCCCTGCTCTCCCGGCCGCCGCTGCGCGACGCGCTCACCCAGCCGGTCCGCGTCCTGCTGCCGGACGGCACGCACGAGATCATCCGGTCCTACACCGCCTGGTGGCTGCGCGGACACCCCGTCCTCGACGGCCGCCGCCCGGCCGGTCTGCGCGCGGCGGGCGGCGACCCGCTCCTGCACGGTCTGTACGACGCCGCCGACGCGGCCGGTTTCGACGACGAGCAGGTGCTGCGGGCCCTCGGCGTCCGTACGTCCGTGGCCGCGCTGCTGGCCGAACCCGGGGGCGGCGCGGAGCTGTTGGACCGGCTTGCGGACCCCGACCGTGAGGTCTCGGCGACCCAGTTGCACGCGCTGTACGGCGCGTTGGCCGACCTCGATCCCGAACAGGTCACGCTGCCGGACGAGTTGCGGGCCGTCGTGGACGGCGAGGTGCGGGTGGTGGACGCGGCCGACGCCGTGGTCGTGGACTCGCCCGACCTGCTGCCCTTCACCGCGGGGACGCCGCTGCTGCCGGTACGGCCCGCGCGGGCCGCCGACCTCGCGGAGCTGTTCCAGGTCCGGCGGCTGAGTGAGTCCGTCACCGGCGAGGTGACGAGCGAGGGGGCCGAACACGACGTACCGGAGTCCGTACGGACCCTGCTGGGTCCGTCGACCCCCGCGACCTATCTCGAACACGAGGAACTCGTCGTCGACGGCACCGAACTCGACTGGCGCCGCACTCGTGACGGGGTGCTGCACGCCGCCACGGTCGAGGGGGTTGCGGCGGGGCTCGCCTGGGCGACGGGGCAGTGGCCTCGGCGGTTCGAGGTGGCCGCGCTGTTGGAGGATCCGTCCAGGACGGAGGAGTTGGCGCGGGATCGTTGGTTCGACTGATTCGACTGAGGGGTGGGCTCGGGTTGTCGGGTCGGGTGCGGGTGCGCTGTGGCTGGTCGCGCAGTTCCCCGCGCCCCTAAAAGATTGCGCAGTTCCCCGCGCCCCTGGAAGGTCGCGCTGTTCCCCGCGCCCTGGAAGGTTGCGCTGTTCCTCGCGCCCCTAAATGATTGCGCAGTTCCTCGCGCCCCTAGAAGGTTGCGTTGTTGCCTGCGTATCTCGACGTTAGTTTTTTGGGCCCGTCAGTGCGTAGGCCGTTGTGCCGATGGTGGTGAGTGCCAGGGACGTCCAGGTGGCTGTCGGGGTGTCGGGGGGCAGGAGCAGCCAGGTTGCCACCCGGGTCGGTGTGCTCGTCGCCGGTGGGGCGAAGAGCGTGAACGACAGCCAGGCGAACGGCAGCGTCCACGCGTACTGGGCGCCCGCCAGCGCCGCGCCCAGCGCGGCAAGGCCCATCAGGCCCGCGCAGTCCCGGACCACGAACGCGGCGGTGGCCGTGGGCCCGCCCATCAACTGCACCGCGAGCAGCGTCGCGCCGACGGCAGCGCCGGCCAGCAGCACGTGGGCCGCTCTGCGCGGCACCCAGCGGATCGCGGCCGTCCGGTCCAGCGCCAGGTCCTGCCCGCCGAGCCCGATCGAGGCCGCCATCACCCCCGTGGCGAGGACGAGTACGGACAGCCGCGGGTCGGCGGGGCCCTCGCCCCCGTCCCGGACGAGCACCCACACCGCCACCGCGCTGAGCACCACCGCGGCTAGCGACGCGGGTACCTGACGCGAGCGTGCGTAAAGGATCAGCCACCTCACCGGGACCCACCGCCGCTGCCGCCGCCGGACAGCGCGTCCAAGGGGTCGCCCTCGTCCTCGCAGGAGAACGCGACCGTGCGCATCGCGGTGATCCGGGCGAGCTGTTCGGCCCGCGGCAGCGCCGTGAGCTTCTGCCACACCGGGCGGCTCTTGGCGTCGACCTCCCGGCGCCAGCCCGCGGGCTCCGTGCCGGGAAGCAGCTTGAACTCCCCGAGCACCCAGCCCACCGCGGCGGTCTGCGCGTACGTGCTGTTCCCCACGGTGCTCCAGCCGGCGGGGGAGCACCCCGGCACCATGCCCTTGGCGATCACCGCGGAGGTCAGCTCCTCGCCCTTCGCGGCGCCGAGGGTGTCGTCGTCGAAGTCGATGAGCACGGTCTCGCGGGACCACCGGGGCGTGGCGCCTTCCGGCAGTACCGCGGTGTTCTCCCGGACCGCCGTCGGCGCCCGGTCGCCCAGGGCGTCGCGCAGCAGGCGCAGCGCCTCCTTGCCAGGACCGGCCAGGTCGGCGAGCCGGTCCTGATGCGTCCTGGTCACGCACACCGGCCCCTCGCACACCTGCTCCGTGGCGGCCTCGTCGACGACGTACATCCGGTCGGGGGCGGAGGGCAGGACGAGCAGGGCGAGCACCGTGCCCGCCAGCAGGGGCGTCAGGGCGAGCAGCCGGACCCGCCGGGTCGCCGCGACCAGCAGCGCGAAGCCGGTCGCGGCCATGCCGAGCAGCCAGACGGTCTGCCCGAGGTGCACGGCTGAGGAGAGCGTGACGAACACACCGCGCACCTCCACCTCCGGTGACAGCAGCGAGATCTTGTTCGGCTCCGTGCTCGGGACCCCCATGGCCCCGGTCGTGCTCGTCCTGCCCAGCGACATGTGCATCAGGGCCGTGAACACGAAGGCGGCCATGGCCGTCAGGGGCGGGGTGAGCACGGACGGCAGGGCCTTCCCGGCTCCCATGCCCAGCACGGACCCCGCGACGAGGGAGAGCGCCGCCACCAGTGAGATCGGCAGCCACCCGAGGTGTGTGTACTCGCTGTGGGAGAGCACGTGGACCGCGCCCACCAGGACGAGGAGCGCGAAGGCCGAGGTCAGCGTGATCGCCGTCGTGCCGGCCAGCGCGCCCGCGCGGTGCCGGGCGGGCCGCGGTGTGCTCGTCAGCAGCTCGGGCATCTTCGAACGGTGGTCGCGCAGGCCCTGCAACGCCCCGAGCCCCACGGCGAGCGGCCACAGGTAGAACAGCAGGGAGCGGGTCCACAGCGCCATGGGCGTCCACTGGGCCGTCCACGCCGTGGTGCCCTGCCACCACTCGCCGTGGAGCAGATGGAGGAACGCCAACGACGCCACCAGGACCACGGCGCCGGCCCACGGGGCGACGGAGCGCTTCAGCTCGATGCGCACGACGCGTGGGATGCGCGGGACGTAGGGGATACGTGGGCTGTGCGGGGCACGGAGGTTCACCAGGTGCCCCTCTCCTGGCCGGAGCCCTGGTCCGGACCCTGCAACAGCGCCGAGTAGCCGCGCTCCAGGGGGCTGTCGCCCACGTGCTCGGGGCTGCCCGCCGCCGCCAGGTCGTCCGGGGTGCCCTGGAAGACCAGGCGGCCCTCGGCGAAGAGCACCACGTCGGTGCAGGCGGCGGCGACGTCCTCGACCAGATGGGTCGAGACGAGGACACAGGTGTCCGTGCCCAGTTCCTGGAGCAGTTGGCGAAAACGCAGCCGCTGCGCGGGGTCCAGGCCGACCGTCGGCTCGTCGAGGAGCAGGACCGTCGGGTCGTTGACGATGGCCTGGGCGATACCGACCCGGCGCACCATGCCGCCCGACAGCGACTTCATCCGGTCGTCGGCGCGGTCCGCGAGGCCCACCCGCTCGACGGCACGCTGCACCGCCGCGGGGATCTCCGCCTTCGGGACCTCCTTCAGCCACGCCATGTACTCGACGAACTCGCGCACCGTGAAGCGCTTGTAGTAGCCGAACTCCTGCGGCAGGTAACCGATCCGGCGGCGCAGCGCCCGGTGCTCGCCGGCTCCGCTCACACCGCCGACCGGCCGGCCGAGCATCTCCAAGGTGCCCTCGGTGGGGCGCAGCACGGTGGCCAGCGTCCGGATGAGGGTGGTCTTGCCCGCCCCGTTGGGGCCGAGGAGCCCGTGCACGCCGGTGCCCAGCGACAGGTCGAGCCCGTCGACCGCCATCCGTTTCCTGCCGACCCGCACCCTCAGCCCGGTGGCCTGGATCTCCCAGGCGTAGGCCGTCGGCGCGAGGTCGGCCGCGCTCACCGCGGACGTCATGTGGTGTTCCTTCCCGAAGGTCATCGATGGGCTCCCGGCACGGTGTACGCGCCTCTGCGGGCGATCACGACACCGACGCCGAGTGCGAGGAGCAGTCCCCACACGGGCAGTCCGTCGGCCCGCAGGGCGACGGCGGTACGTTGGGTGGCCATGGTCGGCACCACCACCACGGCGGCCCACACGGCGCCGAGTCCGACGGCCGCGCGGGTCACCCCGAGGACTCCGCCGAGCGCCAGCGTGGCTGCCGTGAAGGCCAGGCAGGGCAGCAGCCACTGGGCCACCATCACGCCCGTCACCCAGCCGCACACCAGCAGCGCGGGGACGACCACGGCGAGCACGGACGCGGTGCGCCGCAGCACCAGGTACAGCCCGGCCCTGGGCGCCGCGGCCGTCAGTTCGTACGCGGGGTCCAGACCGCGCGACCAGGACGCCGCGACGCCGAGCACGGGCAGGACCGGTGCGAAGAGCAGCACCAGCGACACCTCGCCGGACCCGGACCCGGACCCGAATCCGAACCCGGGACCTGGACCTGGACCTGGAACGGTGGGAGGGCCGGTGAGGGAGCCGGTCAGGTCGAGCAGCAGGGCCAGCAGCGACACGGCCACGGCCATGGCCAGCCAGGGCACCATCGTGGGCGTCATCCACCGCGACAGCCGTGCCGACCAGCGCCGTCCGCGCGGCATCGGCGCGGTGTCCGCCAGCCGGGGTTCGAGGCGGGACCACACGGTGTCGACCAGTGACGCCACGGCGGGCACCTCGGCACCGACGGCGCAGGCCAGCCGGTCACGGCACACCCGGCACGCCTCCAAGTGGGCCTCCACGGCCCACACCTCGTCGGCGGTGAGATCCGTACCGCCCCGCGCGTACCCCTCGACGACCCGCGTCGAGGCGTGCTCCGTACCCCCCGTACTTGCCGTACTCATACCAGCGCCCTCCGCATCGCGATCCGGGCCCGGCGCGCACGGGTCTTGACCGTGCCCTCGGGCAGCCCGAGCAGGACCGCGGTCTCCCGGACGGACAGCCCGTCGAGCACCATGGCCTGCAGTACGTGTCTCAACTCCGGCGCGAGGCAGCGCAGGGCGTCCCCGACATCACCGCCGACGCTGGTCGCGAGCGCCTCCTCCTCGGCGGCGGGGGCCGCCTCGGGGGCCGCGGCGGCCGGCGGCGGCTCCGCGTGGTGCGCCCTGCGCCGGAACGCGTCGACCAGGCGCCGCGCCGCGATCGTCCACAGCCAGCCGGTGGCCGTCCCGCCGACGGCGGACCCGGCGAACGCGCCCGCCGCGCGCCACACCGCCAGGTAGGTCTCCTGCATCACCTCGGCGACGATCTGCTCGTCCACGCACCGGCGGCGCAGCCGCACCGCCAGCCACGGCGACGTACGCCGGTACAGCTCCTCGAACGCGGCACGGTCGCCTCTCGCCACCAGCCGGACGAGACGCTCCTCGTCCACCTCGTGCAACGGCGCTGCCCTGAGTGATCTCACACCGGCTAGACGCGGTGGCCGCGCCGCGGGTTTTCTCCCTGACGTGATCCGCGCCACATACCGCCCACGCGGAGAACCCCCGGTCGGCTACACGGTGAACTTCCGGTCCACCCACCGCCACGTGACTTCCAGGACGGCCGCGGCCGCCACCGCGATCCCGACGGCCGTCCACGGCATGGCCGTCCCGACCAGCTTCAGCGCGAAGAACTCCTGGAGCCACGGCACCACGAGCACGATCAGGAACCCGAGTCCCATCGCGGCCACCAGACCCACCCGCCACCAGGTGTACGGCCGGGCGATGATGGCCAGCACCCACATGGCGACCAGGAACAGCGTCAGCGTCGCCGCACTGGTCTCCGCGTCCAACGCCCCTTCACCGGTGTAGTGGTGACGCGCGAGCAGATACGTGGTGAAGGTGGCGACGGCCGCGACGACCCCGCCCGGGATCGAGTACCGCATCACCCGCCGTACGAAGTGCGGTTTCGCCCGCTCCTTGTTGGGCGCGAGCGCCAGGAAGAACGCCGGCACGCCGATCGTCAGCGTCGAGAGCAGCGTCAGGTGCCGCGGCAGGAACGGGTACTCCACCTGGAAGCACACCACCAGCACCGCGAGCAGCACCGAGTACACCGTCTTCACCAGGAACAGCGTCGCGACGCGGGTGATGTTCCCGATGACCCGGCGCCCCTCGGCGACCACCGAGGGCAGCGTGGCGAAGCTGTTGTTCAGCAGCACGATCTGCGCGACCGCCCGGGTGGCCTCGGAGCCCGAGCCCATCGCGACACCGATGTCGGCGTCCTTCAGGGCGAGTACGTCGTTCACGCCGTCGCCGGTCATCGCCACCGTGTGGCCGCGCGACTGGAGCGCGCCCACCATGTCGCGCTTCTGCTGCGGGGTGACCCGCCCGAACACCGAGCTCTCGTCGACGGCCGCGGCCATCTCCTCCCGTCCGGCGGGGAGCCGGCGCGCGTCGACCGCGGCGGAGGCGCCGGGCAGGCCGAGCTTGGCGGCGACCGCGCCGACCGACACGGCGTTGTCGCCGGAGATCACCTTGGCGCGTACGTCCTGCTGGTCGAAGTAGCGCAGGGTCTCCGCGGCGTCGGGCCGCAGCCGCTGCTCCAGGACGACGAGCGCGACCGGCCGCGCGCCCTCCTGCACGCGCGGGTCGTCGAGGTCCCTGACGGCCCGCGCGAGCAGCAGGACCCGCAGCCCCTGTTCGTTGAGCTGTTCCGTCTCGGCGAGTACGGGGTCGTCGTCGGGGAGCAGTACGTCCGGGGCGCCGAGGAGCCATGTACTGGTCCCGCGCTCGCCCTTGCCCTCACCCTCACGGAAGGAGGCGCCGCTGTACTTGCGGGCGGAGGAGAAGGGGAGCGAGCCCTCGTTGCGCCAGTCCCCGGCGTCCGGGTACGTGTCGATGATCGCTTGCAGGGAGGCGTTCGGCCGGGGATCGGAGGCACCGAAGGCACCGAGGACCTTCTGGAGGTACGCCTCGCCGCCGCCGTTGGCGTGCTCGTGATCGTGCTCGTGGTCGCGGCCCAGAGGCCGTACCTCGGTGACGTCCATGCCGCCCTCGGTCAGCGTGCCCGTCTTGTCGAGGCAGACCGTGTCGACGCGGGCCAGGCCCTCGATGGCGGGGAGTTCCTGGACGAGGCACTGCTTGCGGCCGAGCCGGATGACGCCGATCGCGAAGGCGACGGAGGTGAGCAGGACCAGACCCTCGGGGACCATGGGCACGATGCCGCCGACGGCTCGCGCGATCGAGTCCTTGAAGCCGTTGTTCTTGCTGACGAGCTGGGTGATGACCAGGCCCACGGCGGCCGGGATCAGCATCCACGTCACGTACTTGAGGATCGTGGAGATACCGGTACGCAACTCCGAGTGGACCAGCGTGAAGCGGCTCGCCTCCTCGGCCAACTGCGCCGCGTACGCCTCGCGTCCGACCTTCGTCGCGGTGAACGCGCCGCCGCCCGCCACCACGAAGCTGCCCGACATGACCTGGTCGCCGGGGTGCTTGACGACCGGGTCCGCCTCACCGGTGAGCAGCGACTCGTCGATCTCCAGACCGTCGGCCTCGGCGCACGCGCCGTCCACGACGATCTTGTCGCCAGGACCGATCTCGATCAGGTCCCCGAGCACGATCCCGGAGGTGGAGATCGCGGTGGCGGCCCCGTCCCTGCGGACGGTCGGCCGCGCCTCGCCGATGACCGCGAGGGAGTCCAGGGTCTTCTTGGCGCGCAGTTCCTGGATGATGCCGATCCCGGTGTTCGCGAGGATCACATAGCCGAACAGGCTGTCCTGGAACGGTGCGACGACCATCATGATCAGCCAGAGCACACCGATGATCGCGTTGAACCGGGTGAAGACGTTCGCGCGGATGATGTCGGCGGTGGAGCGGCTGCTGCGGACCGGTACGTCGTTGACCTCGCCGCGTGCGACTCGCTCCGCGACCTCGGCGGTGGAGAGGCCCACGGCTCTCGGGGCGGGGGTGGGTATGGGCACGGGGTGCACAGGGTCGAGTTCGGCACCCGCGTCGATGTGCGTCATGCACCCGACGGTACGGGGGGATATACGGCTTCACCCGCCGAGCGCACCAAAGATCCGACCAGCGGAGGATCCCCGGTGATGCCCTGGTTGTACACGGACGTTCTCTCCGGGGGCGGGAGGTCGGGGCCGAGGCCGGGGTCCGCCTGCGGGCGCACTGTGGCCGAGCGCGCAGTTCCCCGCGCCCCTGGGGGTGTGGCGGGGCAGGTGGTGTGTCACGCGCGGGCCGGTGGGGGTTTCTCGCGCAGTTCCCCGCGCCCCTAAAAACGGGGCTGCGCCCCTGCTTTTGCCTTTAGGGGCGCGGGGAACGGCGCGACCAGCCCCCACCGACCCGCACCCGGCACACACGTGCGCCACCCCCCAGGGGCGCGGGGAACTGCGCGACCAGCCCCCACTCACCCGCACCCGGCACCACAACCGCGCACCCCCTACGGGGCCCCCGCCGCGTCACGCTTGATCGCCGCGTCCCGCCCCCGGACGTACCAGATGCCGATCAGCCCGAGCCCCGCCCCCGCCAGACACGTCCACAGCCACCACAGATGACCGTCGTCGTCGAGCCGGCCGTAGAACGGCAGCTGCACCAGGAAGAGGACGAACCAGAGGATCGTGCCACCGGTGACGGTGGCGACCACAGGCCCCTCCAGGGGCTCCGGTGCCTCATGTGTCGCAGTCCACTTCGCCATGAGGACAGCTTACGAGGCCACGAGATCTACGCGCGGAGATAGCGCCACCGTCCCCATATGTTCATACTGAAACCATCTATGCATGGCCGTTTATGTTCGTACGAAACTCCAAATACCCCCACCGTCTGAGGTCCCCGCATGCCCACCTCGGCCCCCGCCAAGGCCCCCGCGCCCAAGGAGCCGGACCCCACGTCCGCCACCGGCTCCCTCGACCGCTACTTCAAGATCTCCGAGCGGGGCAGCACCCTGCCCCGCGAGATCCGAGGCGGTTTCGCCACCTTCTTCGCCATGGCCTACATCATCGTGCTGAACCCGATCATCCTCGGCAGCGCGAAGGACATGCACGGGCACCAGCTCGACAACGGCCAGCTGGTCACCGCGACCGCGCTGACCGCCGCCTTCACCACGCTCCTGATGGGCGTCGTCGGCAACGTACCGATCGCGCTCGCGGCCGGCCTCGGCGTGAACACGGTCGTCGCGCTCCAGCTGGCCCCCCGGATGTCCTGGCCGGACGCCATGGGCATGGTGGTGCTCGCGGGCCTCGTGGTGATGCTGCTCGTGGCCACCGGTCTGCGGGAGCGCGTCATGAACGCCGTGCCGCTCGGCCTGCGCAAGGGCATCGCGATCGGCATCGGCCTGTTCATCATGCTGATCGGACTGGTCGACTCGGGCTTCGTGTCGCGCATCCCGGACGCCGCGCAGACGACCGTGCCGTTGCAGCTCGGCGGGACCGGGCACCTCGACGGCTGGCCCGTCCTGGTCTTCGTACTCGGCACGCTGCTCACGCTGGCGCTGATCGTGCGCAAGGTGCCGGGCGCGATCCTCATCTCGATCGTCGCGATGACGGTCGTCGCCGTGGTGATCAACGCGGTCGCGACCGTGCCCTCCTGGGGCCTGACCACGCCGAAGTGGCCCGGCAACCCGGTCGCGAGCCCCGACTTCGGGCTCGTCGGGCAGGTCAGCCTCTTCGGCGGCTTCGGCAAGGTCGGCGTACTGACCGGTGTGCTCTTCGTCTTCACGGTCCTGCTGTCGTGCTTCTTCGACGCGATGGGCACGATCATGGGCATCGGCGACGAGGCGGGGCTGACCGACAAGGACGGCAACATGCCGGGCATCAGCAAGGTGCTCTTCGTCGACGGCATCGCGGTCGCCGCGGGCGGCGCCACCTCCTCGTCCGCGACCACCTGCTTCGTGGAGTCCACGGCGGGCGTCGGCGAGGGCGCGCGCACCGGCTTCGCGAACGTGGTCACCGGCGCGCTCTTCGGGGTCGCGCTCTTCCTGACCCCGGTCGCCACGATGGTGCCGTCGCAGGCCGCCACCCCGGCGCTGCTCGCGGTGGGCTTCCTGATCCTGTCCGGCTCGATCCGGCAGATCGACTGGGCCGACCACACCATCGCGATCCCGGCGTTCGTGACGATGCTGATGATGCCGTTCACGTACTCGATCACGAACGGCATCGGCATGGGCTTCATCACGTTCGTCGTGCTGCGGCTGGCGGCAGGGCGCGGCAAGGACGTACCGGTCGCGATGTACGTCGTCTCGGCGGTCTTCGCGTTCTACTACCTGATGCCGGCGCTGGGCCTGACCTGACCTGACCTGCACCGACCTGACCTGCACCGAACCGGCTCAGTTCAGTTCAGCCCGGTTCAGCTCATCGGAGTCTCACTGAACCCCGTAGAACCGGTCCGTCTCCTCGACCGCGGTCTGGAACCGTTCGTCGAAGTCGTCGCGGACGAGTGTCCGGACGACGTAGTCCTGGACGCTCATCCCCCTCTTCGCCGCATGATGCCGGAGCCGCTCCAGCAGCTCCTCGTCTATCCGCAGGCTGAGCACAGTGGTCCCCATGGGTACGAGGGTCGCGGCCCGGCGGCGGCCTGTGTCACTTTCTGCATCTGTCTCACTCGTATGGGTGACAGATGGTTTGGGTGGGGGTGGTGCAGTGGCCGGGGTCACGGCTATTTGCGCCACGCCGCTGTGGTCTTTAGTTAGAGTAATGAGTTATTCTAAAGAACATGCCTGACCTCACCCATGGCGACGATGTTGCCGCCGTGAACTCCCTGCGCTCCGCCGTGATGCGTCTGTCGCGCCGACTCAAGCACCAGCGGGTCGACGAGTCACTGAGCCCGACCGAGATGTCGGTCCTGGGCACCCTCGCCCGCTGCGGCACGGCCACGCCGGGCGAACTCGCCCGCAAGGAGCACGTGCAGCCGCCCTCGATGACCCGCATCGTGGCGCTGCTGGAGGCCAAGGGCCTGGTCCGCCTCGAACCGCACCCGGACGACCGCCGCCAGAAGGTGGTGACGCAGACCGAGCGCGCCGAGGCCATGCTCGACGAGAGCCGCCGCAAGCGGAACGCGTGGCTGGCCTCCCTGGTCGACGGCCTCGACGAGGACGACTGGGCGAAGCTCCGCGAAGCCGCCCCCGTCCTGGAGAAGCTCGCGCACATGTAGGCCGACCCGAAGCGGCGGAGCCCGCACGCACGCCCGCCCGAAGGCGAACGCCGACGCGCACGAACACGGATACGCGGCCCGACACGACACCGACACAGCACAACGCGGCGAGCGCAAAACGAACCGCGCACAAGCGAAAACGAACAAGCGAACCGCGCACAGAACGCAAAGACGCAAGACGCAAGACGCAAAAACGCAAGACGCACAGCACGACCGCGCCACGCAAGGAGGCGAACGCCGTTGAGTACGGGACCCGGAGCAGACTCCGCCCCCGCACCTGCCGACCACAACTCCCCGCCCGCTCCCAAGACCCGTTCCTCGATGTTCAGCTCGCTGAAGATCAGGAACTACCGGCTGTTCTTCACCGGCCAGGTCGTCTCCAACACCGGCACCTGGATGCAGCGAATAGCCCAGGACTGGCTGGTGCTGAGCCTCACCGGCTCCTCGGCCGCCGTCGGTTTCACCACGGCACTGCAGTTCCTGCCGATGCTGCTCTTCGGCCTCTACGGCGGCGTCCTCGTCGACCGCCTCCCGAAGCGCCCCACGCTGCTGGCCACCCAGGCCGCGATGGGCCTCACCGGCCTCGCGCTCGCCTTCCTGACCCTCACCGGACACGTCCAGGTCTGGCATGTGTACGTCGCCGCCTTCGCCGTAGGCCTCGCCACGGTGATCGACAACCCGGCCCGGCAGTCCTTCGTCGCCGAGATGGTCGGCCCGGGACAGCTGCAGAACGCGGTCAGCCTCAACTCCGCGAACTTCCAGTCCGCCCGCCTGGTCGGCCCCGCCGTCGCGGGCCTGCTGATCACCGGCGTGGGCACGGGCTGGGCGTTCCTGCTCAACGGACTGTCGTTCGTCGCGCCCATCGCGGGCCTGCTCATGATGCGTTCCAGTGAGCTGACCCAGGTCGTGCGCACCCCGCGCGGCAAGGGCCAGCTCCGTGAGGGCCTCCGCTACGTCGCGGGCCGCCCCGAACTGATCTGGCCGATCGTCCTCGTCGGCTTCATCGGCACCTTCGGCTTCAACTTCCCCGTCTGGCTGTCGGCGTACGCGGACGACGTCTTCCACGCCGGAGCGGGCGCGTACAGCCTCTTCAACACGCTGATGGCCGTGGGCTCGGTCGCGGGCGCGCTGCTCGCCGCCCGGCGCGGCACGGCCCGGCTGCGCGTGCTGATCGCCGCCGCCGTCGCCTTCGGAGTCCTGGAGATCGTGGCCGCGCTGGTCCCGTCCTACTGGCTCTTCGCCCTGCTCATGGTGCCGATCGGGATGGCGGGACTGACCGTCAACGTGACGGCCAACACCGCGGTCCAGATGGGCACCGACCCGGCCATGCGCGGCCGTGTCATGGCGCTGTTCATGATGGTCTTCATGGGCGGTACGCCGCTGGGGGCGCCCGTCGTCGGCTGGATCACCGACGCGTACGGCCCCCGGATGGGCTTCGCGGTCGGCGGAGTCGTCTCGGCCCTGGCGGCGGTCACCGTCGGCCTGGCCCTGGCCCGCGTCGGAGGCCTGCGCCTGTCGGTCGGCTGGAACCACGGCCACCCGCACGTGCGCTTCGTCCCGAGGAGACGGGAGCTGGCGACCGCGGCGTAGCCCCTCGCCGGGGGTGCGGCAGAGGGGGCGGTTAGGCTCGGGGGTGTGGACCCCAAGACCCGTAACCGGATTATGGCCGGTGTGCTCGTACTGATGTTCGTCGTGGTGGCCTTGGCAGCGGCGGTCGGAGGCAGCTGACCGGCTGCCTCCGACCGCCGCTGCCCCCTCGCTGCCCTCTCCGCCACCCCCTACCGGTAGCGGTACCGGCACCGGTTACCGCTACCAGGCGAAGGCCTCCGGCGACGGGCCGGGGCCCGGGAAGATCTCGTCCAGGCCGGTCAGGACCTCGTCGCTCAGTTCCAGCTCGACGGCTCGCAGCGCGGACTCCAGCTGTTCGGCGGTGCGCGGGCCGACGATCGGGCCCGTGACGCCGGGCCGGGTCAGCAGCCAGGCCAGGGCGGCCTCGCCGGGCTCGATCCCGTGCTTGTCCAGCAGGTCCTCGTACGCCTGGACCTGGGCGCGTGAGGTGGGGTCGGCGAGGGTGTCGGCGGCCCGGCCGCTCGCCCGGCGCCCACCCGAGATCTCCTTCTTGAGGACACCGCCGAGCGTCCCGCCGTGCAGCGGCGACCAGGGGATGACGCCGAGCCCGTACTCCTGCGCGGCCGGGACGACCTCCATCTCGGCGCGGCGCTCGGCCAGGTTGTAGAGGCACTGCTCGCTGACGAGACCGATGGTGCCGCCCCGGCGTGCGGCGATCTCGTTGGCTTGGGCGATCTTGTAGCCGGGGAAGTTGGAGGACCCGGCGTAGAGGATCTTGCCCTGCTGCACCAGTACGTCGATGGCCTGCCAGATCTCCTCGAAGGGAGTGCTGCGGTCGATGTGGTGGAACTGGTAGAGGTCGATGTAGTCGGTCTGGAGCCGCTTGAGGGAGGCGTCCACGGCCCGCCGGATGTTCAGGGCCGACAGCTTGTCGTGGTTGGGATAGGCCTCGCCGTCGGAGCCCATGTACCCGTTCACCTTGGTGGCGAGCACGACCTTGTCGCGGCGCTCGCCGCCCTGGGCGAACCAGTTCCCGATGATCTCCTCGGTGCGGCCCTTGTTCGCACCCCAGCCGTAGACGTTCGCGGTGTCGAAAAAGTTGATGCCCGAGGCCAGTGCGTCGTCCATGATGGCGTGACTGTCGGCCTCGTCGGTCTGCGGGCCGAAGTTCATCGTGCCGAGAACGAGTCGACTGACCTTGAGTCCTGTGCGTCCCAGCTGTGTGTACTTCATGAGTCCAACCCAACGCCTTCGAGCTCACTCGAAGCAAGAGAGCGTCCACTGATGCGGAAGAGGAGGACTGTGTGGAGCCGTCGGAACTGAGCCGCGCGGTCGAGGCGGCCCGGGTGACCGCTTCGGAGCTGGGCCGACAGGTCGACGACGTGGTCGTCGTGCACAACTCGGACCGCGTCGCGCTGCGGCTGGTTCCCTGCGATGTCCTGGCCCGGGTCGCGCCCGAGAGGATGCTGGCCGAGTCGGAGTTCGAGGTGGAGGTGGCCCGCCGTCTCACCGAGGCCGGTGCTCCGGTGGCCGAGCTGGATCCTCGGGGCGATGCCGGGATCGACGCCGGGGCCTGGGTTGGTGCAGGGGCAGGGACAGGGGGCGCCCGGGTCCATGTGCGTGATGGCTTCGCCGTCTCGCTCTGGACCTATTACGAGCCGGTGGGACCGGAGATCGCGCCGGCCGACTACGCGGACGTGCTCCTGCGACACCATGCCGCCCTGCGCCGGATCGAGTTGAAGGCACCGCACTTCACCGACCGGGTCGCCGCGGCGCTCGGAGTGGTGGACGACCGGGTACGTTCCCCCGAACTGACCGACCGGGACCGGAGGTTCCTCAGCGACACGCTCAGCGGACTGAGCGCCGAGATCGGTGTGAGGAGCGGCGCAGACCGGCCCGGTGACCAGTTGCTGCACGGCGAGCCGCATCCCGGCAACCTGCTCAGCACGAGGAGAGGGCCGCTTTTCGTGGACCTCGCCACGTGCTGTCGCGGGCCGGTCGAGTTCGACCTCGCCCATGCGCCCGAAGAGGTGGCGGAACACTACGCGGGGGCCGACCAGGAACTCCTGGCCCGATGCCGCGCCCTCAACTGGGCGCTGTTCTCGGCCTGGCGCTGGCGCCGTGACGACCAGATGCCGGACAGGGACCACTGGAGAGCGGAAGGGCTCGACCGGGTCCGTGCCGCGCACAGGCGCGTGGCTGGCTCATAGTCGACGGGCGGCGCACGCTCCAGGTGACGGCACTCCTAGGGTGATCGCTCATGACGACCCCCCGCGCGGTTCCGCCGTTGTGGCGCGACCGGCGATTCGTGCTGCTGTTCTCCGCTCGTACGGTCTCGGTGCTGGGCAACGCCTTCGCCCGGGTGGCGCTGGCGTTCGCCGTGCTGGAACTGCCGGGGGCGAGCCCTGGGCGGCTGTCCCTGGTGCTGGCCTGCCAGGCGCTGCCGCAGTTGCTGTTCATCCTGGTCGGCGGTGTGATCGCGGACCGGATGTCGCGCTCGCGGCTCATGGTCCTCTCCGACCTCATCGGGGCGGCGGCCTATGGCGGCCTGGCGCTGATGGTGCTGTCCGGGCACGCACCCCTACCGGCCATGTGTCTGCTGGCGGCGCTGGCGGGAACGGCGACCGCGCTGTTTTCGCCGGCGATGACGGGAGTGGTGCCCCTGATCGTGCCCGGGGCTCGGCTCCAGCAGGCCAACGGGCTGCTGCAGATGGGGACCAACACGTCGATGCTGCTGGGGCTCGCGCTGTCCGGCGTGACCGTCGCGTTCGTCGGCGCGGGCTGGGCGCTGGCCATCAACGCCGCGTCCTTCGCCGCCAGTGCCCTGCTCATCAGGGGGCTGCGGGTGACGGCACGCCCGCGGAAGGCGTCCTCCGGCTGGGCCGATCTGCGGGACGGCTGGCGGGAGTTCGCGTCCCGGCAGTGGCTGTGGGTCGTGGTCGTCCAGTACGGGTTCGTCGTGGCGGCCCTCAACGCCAACGCCGGGGTGCTCGGACCGCTCATGGCCGAGCAGCACCTCGGTGGGGCGCGTGCCTGGTCGCTGATCGTCGCCGCGCAGGCGCTGGGCGCGATCGCGGGGGCGGGCCTGGCCGCACGGGTCCGTGTGGCCAGGCCCGTACTGGTGGCGGTGCTCGCGACGTTCCCGGCGGCGCTGCCGATCGCGCTGCTCGCGGTGCGTGCGCCGGTCTGGACGGTGGTCGCGGCGATGTTCTGCGCGGGTGTCTCGTCGGACGTCTTCGGCGTCCTGTGGACCACGACGCTCCAGCGGGAGATTCCCGAGGAGGTCATCTCGCGGGTCAGTTCGTACGAATGGTTCGGCTCGCTGGCCTTCGCGCCACTGGGCCTGCTGGCCGCGGGCCCGCTCGCGTCGGCGGTGGGCACGGGGCCGGCCCTGGCGGGCTGCTCGGCGCTGATCGTGGCGGCCACGGCGCTGGCGCTGCTGTCACCGCGGGTGCGGTCGTTGCGGGTGTCCGAGGGCGGGGCCGGCGTGACACCGGCCCCGCCGCGGAAGGCGAAGCCGGTGCCGGAGGCCTGAGCGGCTAGCCGCTGAAGTCGTCGAAGTCGTCGAAGTCGTCGAAGTCCATGTTGGCGATGGCGAGGTTGCAGTGCATGTTGTGCGGGGTCTCCAGGGCCGGTATGCGGAAGGACCCGGTCTGCTCCTCCGGGTCGGGGTCCGGGTTCACCGCGAGCAACGTCGGCTCGGACCCTTCCATGCTGGCCCGGTCGGCGAGGAAGACCACGGCCCACCCGCACTCGGCCGACTCCTCCTCGTCTCCATCTCCATCACCATCACCGTCTTCGTCTCCGGCCTCGGGCGCGGTGAGAGCGGCGAGGACGTCGGAGGGGGCCGCGTCCGCCCACGCGGGGTCGTCCACGCAGAGGATGTCCTCCTTGAGACTGCCGTCCGGGGCGCTGCTGAAGACCCAGGGCTGATCGAGAGCGGTTAGCACCCGCTGCCAGGCGTCGTCGTCCCGGTAGTCGGTGCGGACGAGCAGCAGGGGCGGGTAGTCGTCATCGGTCTTCGGTAGCACGCGCACGGTCCGGCACTCTTTCCAACAGGCGGCGTCAGCAGCCGCGTTGACGTTGACAGTGAGCCGAAGCGTAGGGGAGGGGTCTGACACCGGGGCCCGGGGAAGGGCCCGTCAGAGGATCCGTTGGGGAGCGTCCGGATGGCAGATGCCGATCTGGTGCTCGCCCAGAGCCTCTCGGTAGGCCAGCAGGTCGTCGAGGTCGCTGGTGACGACGAGAGCCCTGCCGTGATGGGCGGCGATCACGAGTACCAGCGCGTCCACCCCGTCGAAGGTCTTTTTCGCGGGGAGCTTGGCCCGAGCGCCGAGTGCGCCGACGCGCTTGCCGTCGGCTTCGGTGTGCCCCGCGACGCACGGCCGACAGGCGTGGAGCGGATCGTCCCAGTGTTTGGCGGTGAACAGCGGGGCCCGGGAGTCCCTGGCGGCGTACACCGTGCAGCCGGCCAGCACGGGTTTGAGACAGGTGTAGTTCCCTGCTCCCGGCCTCCAGACCTGCCCGAGCACCAGCAGGGGGACGATGGGCCGGTGCCCTCCGCGCCGAAGGATCTCCTGGTGCAGCTTCACGGCCTTCTCACGGCCCTGCTCCAGATGGATCAGCATCCCGGCGTCGTAGACCACAGCGGTCATGCCACGTCCCTCTGCCCGGTGCCCGAACCGAAGAAGGCGTCCAGGGAGGCGGAGATCTCCGCACGCTCGGCATCCGATCCTGAGCCATCCCCGCGCTCTTCCGGCGACTGAACGGTTGAGGCGTCCTGTACGTCCTGCGCGTCCTGTGCCTCCGTCTCGGCGATCAGGTCGTCGAGCGGGGCGAAGGTCCGGGCGACCTGATCGTCGAGCGCCATCGCGGCGCCCACCGCGGCCATGACGTACGTACTGACATCGACCCCTGCCGCTTCCGCGTAGGAGCGGATGCGTTCCTTGGTATCCGGGTCGGTGGCAAAGGTGATCATGCTGCGTTTCGCGGCCATACCGTCAATGTACAACGCCTTTGTACGTGGCGGCATGGGGAAGGAAGGCGGACCAGGTGGCCGGGGTGACCTGGAGGGTGCGGGCGGTGGGGGTTTTGGAGTCGCGGATGTGGATGGTGGTGGGGGTGGCGGAGGAAGGGTCCGTCTGGGGTGCGGCTATCTCGACGCATTCGCCCTCGTTGCCGCTGTAGCTGCTCTTGAACCAGTGCAGGTTGGTGCTCATAGCTCGTGTGCCACCTCTTCGATCAGCCTTGCCGCGCTTTCGGCCCTGGTGTGTGGGCGGTGAGCGCCTCAGCCTGCCGTGCCCGCGGGGGCGACCCAGGAGGTCGGCTGGCCTGTTACCGCGGCGATCATGTCGTAGTCGCCGTCGTAGTGCAGGACCGTGGCGCCGTGCCGTTCGGCGGTCGCGGCGATGATGAGGTCCGCCACCGACAAGGCTTTCCAGTTGCCTCTGCCGACGAGGAGTGCCTGTACTTCCACCGCGCGATCCCATGCCTCGTCCGGCGTTGACAGCCAGTCGAACCCACGCATTTCCTCTCGGATGCGCTCGGCGTCGGCCTTTGACCTGGCGCTGTGCAGCACTTCGAGCTCGACCGCACCGCAGACGGCGAGCAGCCCGGCGTTGTGCAGGGGATCGATGACGGCGCGGACGGCAGGCTTCGGATAGCGAGCCAGCGCCGACTTGTCGATCAGGTACCGATCGGTCACGCGGCGCCCTGCTGGTCTGTCGGGTGGTCCACGGGGCCAGTGAGATCAGGCAGTCCGCCCTCGGCCAGCCAGCCCAGGAAGGAGGCGCGCTTACGGCGTTTGACGGCGTCTTCGAGTGCGGCGTTCACTGTGGCGACCTTGGTGGTCGTGCCGAAGATTTCCGCCGCCTCGGCCAGATTCTCGTCGTCGAGGTCGATCACGGTGCGTGTCATGTGGCCTCCCGGGGGCAGTCAAGCCTTCGCCGCGATGATATCAACACCGACCACTTTTGATATCGATGCTGCGTGGCTCATGTTTCCAGGAAGAGAGCGAGGAAGGCGGACCAGGTGGCCGGGGCGACTTGGAGGGTGTGGGCGGTGGGGGTTTTGGAGTCGCGGATGTGGATGGTGGCGGGGGTGGCGGAGGCAGGGTCCGTCTGGGGTGCGGCTATCTCGACGCATTCGCCGCCCTGGCTGCCGCTGTAGCTGCTTTTGAACCAGTACAGGTCATTGCTCATAGTGTGTCTGCCACCCGTTCGATCAATTTCGTGGACTCCTCGGGGCTGAGGGCCTGAGCTCGCAGAATGCCATACTGTGCGAACAGGTGACCCAGATTGGGCTGTTGGTCCACGAAGTAGCCACCGCTCGGTCCCTCTACGTAGGCAAGCCGATTGCACTCGGCGGTCTCCAGCAGAATCATCGGGCCGTTCAGTCCGGCATGGACCTCGCGGTTGTGCGGCATCACCTGGATCTCGACATTGCGCCGCTGGCTGATCGCGAGAAGATGGCCCAGCTGTTCCTTGAGGGCTGCGGAGCCGCCGACAGGCCGGGTCAACGTGTGCTCCTCCAGGACAAAGCCCATGAGTGGTGCGGGCTTGCGCAGCAGGATCTTTTGACGTTCCAGCCGGGTTGCCACGTGGGCCTCGACCTCCTCGTCCTCGAAGGGTGGGCAGTGGCAATTGATGATCGCCCGTGCGTACATCTCCGCCTGGAGCATCCCGGGGACTACATGGTTCGCGTACATGTTGATGAAGCTGGCCTTCGCTTCCAGTTCGGCATAGTCCTCAAACCATGAAGGAAAGCGACTGGTCTTCAACTTCTTTCCTGCCGCAAGAAGTGCACCCTGTGCACCCAGCGCCTCGTCCGCGATCTCGACGAGCTTCCCCCTGGGCGGACGTTCACCTCGCTCCACCATGGCGATTTGCGACTTGGAGTACCCGGCGTACCCGCCCAACCCCTCCTGCGTCATCCCGGACCGTTCGCGGAAGAATCGCAGCAACGAGCCGAACATCTCCAAGTTGCTCGAACTCTGACCACTGGAGTGCACAACTACCTCCCAAGTGCACGGACGTGCACGTACCGCACATAACCCTGGTCACAGTATGTGAGCGTCCGTAAGTATTTGCTGCATGAATTCGGAAACCGCACCGGTCAGGGTGCACCCCTGGATCCCGGCCTCCGGCCACGGCCTCCGTCACGCCGGCATCCACTTCGACGCCGTACGCATCGCGGGCGTCCTCGCAGAACAAGTGGCCTACGAGGTCATTCAGTTCACTGACTTCCAGGCGGGCCCGATCGTCCGGGAGTCAACGGGGCTCCGCCACATGTACTTCCTGTTGCCCCCGCAAAGTACCCAGGGTTTCCGATGGCCCGCCGGGGTGCGGGCGCTGGGCCGGGACGCGCGGGGATGGGCGTTCGTGGGTGTGCCCGCGCTGGGCGGGCTGACCTGGCCGTTGGACTGGCGGTCGAAGCCGACGCCCGACGAGCCGTTCGTGGACGCGGAGTTGCTGCATGCGGTGGTGAGTCGCCTGATCGGTGTTGTACGGTGACCGCGACATCACGCTCTGTGCGCACTCGTGTGCGGAGCGGTCCTCGGAGGTGCTACGAACACCGCCCGAGGACCTTCACCGCTAGTGGAAGCCTCGAGGTCCACCAGGATGCTTCGGCATGCTATCGCGCCGGTTCGGCGCTACACGAAAGCCTCGCACGACGTCGTACGGCACTCGCGGCTGAACAGCGACGCGAAGGTCCTGCTGCTGTACGTGCAGGGACTGCCTGAGGTCGCCTCTCCGAAGCCGCTCGGCGAACACGCGGCCCGGCTGGGCATGAAGCCGCGGGCCTACCAGAAGGCCAAGCAACTCCTCACCGACTGCGGTTACTTGCACGAGTGGCGTGAGCAGGGTCCGCGGGGCCGCTGGGTCACGGAACAACTCCTCGCCAACGTCACCCTCACGCGTGAAGAGGCGTCCCGGGCCCGCGAGGGCGGCGCGGACGCCGTTGCCGCTGCTGTCGCCGCCGTCGCCGCACCGAGTGAGCGTCCGCCGACGGTCGGTGGGCCGGGGGAGCGGTCGGTCGGCGGCTCTCCCCGGACAGAAGAACGGGGAGAGAAGAACCTTCCCCACCCACCACCCCAAGCCCGGACCCCGGACCCGGATGAAGTTACGGCCAGTGAGATCTCCGTACCCGCACCCGATCCCGTACCCGCGTCCTCGTCCGAACTCAGTGAAGCCGAAGGTGTGTTGCTGTCGCTCCGGCACGCGCACCGGGACCTGCTCCTGGGTGTGCGCGAGGCCCGGCTGCTGGCGGGTGCGGCAGCGGAGTGGCTGCGCAGAGGCGTCTCGGCGGCCGACCTCCGCCGCGCCCTGTCGACCGGCCTGCCACCGGACGGCGTCCGCTCGGCGGTCGGGTTCCTGCGCCACCGCCTGGTCCAGAAGCTCCCGGCGGCGGGATGTCAGCCCGCTTCCCCACCAGCGCCAGCGCCTGAGTGGGCGGAGGCGGCTCCGGTCCGGCGGGGCCTGGTGACCTGCCCGGGGCCGGGGCCCGAGCACGTCTTCCGCCCACGTCACGACGAAACCCACTGCCTCCGCTGCCGCACCGCCGCCGCGTTCGAGGCGACGTTCCAGCCGCTTTCCGAGCCGTGGCGGACGCGCGTACAGGAGTGTGCCGCCGGTGGATAGCGCGTCATACGCTGCTGCCGCAGCACGGAAGCCGGGCTCGGAGAGGAGCAGGGACATGACGGCATGGAGCGAGATCCTTCAGGAGGCCCGCGAGGCCTTGGGCTTCGCCGGACAGGTGGTTCCGCGCAACCTTGAAGGGATCCGCGCCGCCGTCCGGCCCGACCGGCTGCCGGACCTCGATGCCGAACTGGCGACTCTTTCTGAGGGGTCCGCCTTCGAGGCGTTCCTCGACCACTGGTGGACGCAGGCCCTTGCGGACACTGCCGGCGACGCGGACGCCAAAGCCCTCGCCATCGACTTCGCCGACCTCGCGACCGCGCTGCGGGCCAAGGCGACAGGCGGTGGCACATGGTTCGGAGCTGGTAGCGCGCCACGAGGTCACTGTGGGTGACCTCAGGTGAAAGCGACCTCGCTGCGGAGAATGCTGTAAAGCACCATGTCGTGGTAGGTCCCGTTACGGAACTGGGCGCCCCGCAGGACGCCTTCGCGGGTGAAACCCGCTTTTTCCAGGGCGCGTTGTTCGGCGATGTTCTTCACGTTGGTGTGCGCGTCGACCCGGTTCTTCTCCGTGTGGGCGAAGAGGTACTGCGCGATCATCGCCTGGGCCCGCGTGCCGATGCCCTGGCCGCGGACTTCGGGGAGCAGCCCGATGCCGATGTTCCAGCCGTTGTTGAGCGGACCGAAGAGCATGGGGCGCCAACCGACGTATCCGACGGCCTCGTCCGAGCGGACCACCGTGAGTGTTCCGGAGTCGGCCGTCAGCAACCCGTTCTCCGACCAGAGCCGGCGTTTGTGCCCAGGATCGGAGAACCCGAACCAGTCGAATGCCGAACCCGATTCCGGGCTGGTGTTGTGGAGTGAGTCGATAAGTGGCAGGTCCTCCTCCGCCACAGGGCGAAGGCGTATGTCCATGGTCATCCCGGCAGCCTACGACGCGGCTCCGGCGGGCGTGTCGACGCCCGGTCGATCGCTCGCCCAGGCCCCACCCGCACCCCATCCGCGCCCTGCTCACGCCCCCGCCACTCCGTCGATTCGTTCTCGGATGAGGTCGGCGTGACCGTTGTGGCGGGCGTACTCCTCGATCAGGTGGATCAGGATCCAGCGCAGGGAGACTCCCTGGTCGTCGCCCATGTGGGCCGCCTCCTCCTCGGACAGGTGGCCGGAGGCGTCCAGTGGCGCGGCGGCGCTGAGTTCACGGCCTCGGGCGACCTCCGCCTGCCAGAAGGCCGTCGCCTCGGTGAGTCCTCGGTCCGGGTGGAGGGAGAAGCCGTCCACGTTGTCGTCCCCGAAGACCGGTTCCAGATTCTGGCCTGCGAACACGCGCTGGAGCCAGTTGCGTTCCACCTCGGCCATGTGCTGGACGAGGCCGAGCAGTGTCATCGGTGACGGTGGCGCCGAAGCCAGTCGTAGTTGTTCGTCCGTCAGGCCCGCGCACTTCAGGGCGAGCGTCGCACGGTGAAAGTCGAGCCACGCTTCCAGCATGGCGTGCTCATCGGCATGTGCGGGTGGGATGGGCCGCCCGTCAGGCGTCGTCATCATGACGACACCCTTGCAGGAACGGTCACCGTCCGGCAGAGGGCCTCGACGTCAGTCCCGGGGGAACTCGTCCGTCTTCAGGGTGAGGCCGAGGATAGTGTTCGTCATGTCGATGTCCGACCCGAAGGTGACGGACAGTTCCGTGAAGTACTCCCCGTCCTTGGGCTCGGTGTAGAGGTGGCACTTACCCTGGTACGGGTCGGCGATGAGGTAGACGGGGACTTCGGCAAGGGCGTACGCGGCTTTCTTGGGGCCGTAGTCGTTGGCGCCGGTGCTTCTGGAGATCACTTCGGCGACGAACTGAACGTGCTTGCAGCGCCAGTACCCGTTGTCCGCCTTGGCGGCATCCTCGGCCATCAGCGTCACATCACTCGCGAAGCCGTTGAGGTAACCCGGGTAGTCGACACGAACGTCGGACTTCACGCGCTTCCGGGGATACTTGGTCCGGAGTTGCTCGTAGAGGTCCGCGATGATCTCCCAGTGAGTGTCCCGCTGCGGCGACATGAAGATGGCCCCCTCGACGATCTCAGCCTTGTATCCCTCGGGGACGGGCATCCGCTCCAGGTGCTCAAACAGCACGTCAAGCGTGAGTCCCTCGCTCTTCTCGGCCATCTCGATCCTGTCGTCAAGGACGGTCATCGTGGCGCTCCTCCCCGGCCGCTCCTCGGAGGAGTGCAGCCACGCAGTACAACGATACGCACGGTGACCAGGGCGCGCCGGAATTCGGTCAGGCGGTTTTGGCCGCCTCCCGGTCACCCGCGTACGGGGCACCCACCCCCCACCCCTGATGCAACGCCTCCGCGAAAGCCGCTGCCAGTTTGTGTTCGCCGGCGGCGTTCGGGTGGGTGCCGTCGTACGTGTCGTGGTGGATGTCGTACGCGTCGGGGACCGACGCCAGGAGCAGCGAGGACGCAGGCTCGTCCAGGTCCGCCACCGTCTTCGCGAGGAGTTCGTTGAAGCGGGCGATCTCGCGGGCGAAGGGCGCGTCGGACTCGGCCCGGATGTTCGGGATCACCGGGAGCAGCGCCATCGACACGCGGGGGTTCGCCGAGCGGGCCCGCTCGATGAAGGCACGGACGTTCTCGGCGGTCTGGGGCGCGTTCGTGTAGAAGCCCAGGTCGATCAGGCCGAGCGAGACGAGGAGCACGTCCGCCCGCGACGTACGCACCGCGTCGGCTATCAGCGTGCTCAGGTGGTGCCAGCCCTCGCCCCACCCGGCCAGGTGCCCACGGGGGAAGTCCGGGTCGGCGTACTCGTACGAGTCCGGGGCGGCCGTGGCCTTGTCGTACAGCGTCTCCCGGGGGCCGACGATCCGGAACGGGTCCTCGTACGTCGTGCGCAGATGTTGCCACATCCGGTAACGCCACGTGTGTTCCCCGGCGCTCCCGATGGTCATGGAATCGCCGACGGGCATGAACCTGAGCATCCGCTCATGATGGACGATCACCGGCGGGCACGGGGTGTGCGGCGGGGTGTGAAGCTGGACACGCACGCCGAACCTACGGCCGGGGTGGCAGGCTTGGGGGCATGCGTCGCTCGTTCGTGCTCCTTGCCGGGGCCCTTCTCGCCGGGGTGCTCGCCGCGCCCGCCGTTGCCGCCGCCGATGACGACGGGTCGGAGGGTTCGGACGGGTTCACGCTCGAGGACCCCCGGATCACCGAGTCCAGCGGGCTGGCCGCCTCCCGGGCCCACCCCGGCATCTACTGGACCCACAACGACAGCGACGACGGCGCCTTCCTCTACGCCGTCGACAGCAGGAGCGGCAAGACGGTCGCGACCGTCACCATGTCGGGCGTCGGGCGGCCCCGGGACGTCGAGGCCATCTCGATCGGGCCCGACGGCCACCTCTACGTGGGCGACATCGGCGACAACCTCGGCGGCAAGTGGGACCACGTGTGGATCTACGAACTGCCCGAGCCGAAGGAACTCAAGGACCAGACCGTCCGCGCCACGCAGTACGACGTGAAGTACGCGGACGGGGCCCGGGACGCCGAGGCGCTGATGGTGCACCCGAAGACCGGCCGGGTCTACATCATCTCGAAGAACGAGGAGGGCGGCGGCCTGTACGAGGGCCCCGCCGAACTCTCCGCCTCCGGCACCAACACCTTCGAGCGCACCGCCGACATCGACCTCTGGGCCACCGACGCCGCCTTCTCTCCCGACGGCAAGCAGCTCGCCGTACGCGGCTATTTCAACGGCCTCGCGTACGAGTGGAACAACGGCAAGCCGAAGCGGCAGGGCCGGCTGAGCGTGCCGTTGCAGGGGCAGGGCGAGTCGGTCACGTACACCCCCGACGGATCCACCCTGCTGTACGGGAGCGAGGGCGCGGGGAGTTCGGTGGAGCCGCGGGACGCCCCGGGCGAGGGCGGCGGAGACGGCAAGTCGTCGTCGGGCAGCGGCAGTTCGGCCGACGGCGACGACGGCTCGACCGGCGACTTCAAGATGGGCGCGGTCGCCCTGGTCGTCGCCCTCGCGGTCGTCTACGGCCTCAAGCGACTGTTCCGGCGCGGCGACTAGGCAACCGGCGACGGGCGAGCTGGGCGTCGGGCCGGCTGGGCGACGGTGGGGCTGGGCGTCGGCAACGGCCGTCAGCGCGGTTCCGAGCCCGCGCTCGTGGCCGAGCCCGCTGCCCGGTCACGAGCCCGCCGCCCGGTCATGGGCCCGGCTTCGGGCGAGGCCCCACGCGCCAAGGCCCACCAGTACGGCCACCCCCGCCCCGTACGCCGGAAGCCACAGGGTCGTGGTGGCCGACAGGCAGTCGGCGACAGCGGCATGGACCGTGGCCTCCTGCGCGTGGGTCAAGGCGGCGCCGTCCAGCCCGGCCAGCCTCCCCAGCGCGGCCTCCGCCCGGATGCCCTCGTACCTGCCCACCTCAGGACACCCGTCCCGAGTGCCCGGCATCGGGAACAACCACGCCCAGCGTTGCAGCGCGGGGGCCAGCGTGATCGCCACGCACAGGCCGACGACCAGTGAGAACGCGATCAGATTCCGTAGATACGCGTATCCGAGCCCTGGCGTCCACGCCGGCAGCCGGTAGAAGGAGAAGATCACCGCGAGCAGCGTCACCCCGATGTAGGTGGCGAACCACTGCCAGGAACCCTGCGCGAGCGCGGCCGTCAGCACCGCGGCGAGGGCGATGCCGATGACCCCCGGCTGACCGTCGGTGCCACGTCCCGGCGCGGAGGGCGTGGGTGATGTAGGTGAGGTCGACTGCCGGGCGGCTTCTCGACGGCTCGGGCGGTCGGCCATGGTCCCTCCTGCATGCATGGTTCGGAGGTCTTCAGCATCCGGGCACCACGCGCCCCGGCACGGAGCCATGCCGGACCCGCCCGGAGACCCGCCCGGTTGGCGGGAACCCCGGACCCGGGACCCCGGACCCCGGACCCCGGACCCCGGACCCCGGAGTCCTGTCTGTCACTTGGTGTGTCCCGAATGCCGCACGAGTTCTTGACGTGTCCACAGCCAATGTCTTCCATAGGGGTACGTGGTGCGGTGGGAGCGCTCCCACCCGTTCCGGGCCCGCGCCTCCCGAGAGGAAGCAGCGACATGTTCCGCAGCTTGCGAAGAGCGCTGGGTGCTGCCGCCGCGGCGCTCCTGTTGCCGCTGGCCGGTGTCCAGGCGGTCCACGCCGACACGGCAGCCGTCGCGGAGGCCGCCGAGCCGGGAGCCGGTTACTGGCACACCAGTGGACGGCAACTCCTGGACGCAGCGGGCCAGCCGGTACGGATCGCCGGCATCAACTGGTTCGGGTTCGAGACCTCCAACAACGCCGTCCACGGGCTCTGGACGCGCGACTACAAGAGCATGATCGACCAGATGGACTCGCTCGGGTACAACACCATCCGGCTGCCGTACAGCGACGACATCCTCAAGAGCGGTGCCGTGGCCAACAGCATCGACTTCTCCGGCGGCAAGAACGCCGACCTCCAGGGGCTCTCACCCCTCCAGATCATGGACAAGATCGTGGCGTACGCGGGTCAGGACGGCCTGAAGGTCGTACTGGACCGGCACCGGCCCGACGCGGCGGGTCAATCGGCGCTCTGGTACACGTCGGCGGTCCCCGAGACGACGTGGATCACCAACCTCAAGGCGCTGGCCACCCGTTACCGGGGCAACTCGACGGTGATCGGCATCGACCTGCACAACGAGCCGCACGATCCGGCCTGTTGGGGCTGCGGCGACACGACGAGGGACTGGCGGCTGGCCGCCCAGCGCGCCGGGAACGCGGTCCTGTCCGTCAACCCCGAGCTGCTGGTCTTCGTGGAGGGCGTGCAGACGGTCGACGGGGTGTCGGGCTGGTGGGGCGGCAACCTGATGGGGGTCGCGCAGTACCCGGTGCAACTGGACGTGCCGAACCGGGTGGTCTACTCGGCCCACGACTACGCGACCAGCGTGGCCCAGCAGAGCTGGTTCAGCGATCCGTCCTTCCCCGCCAACATGCCGGGGATCTGGGACAAGTACTGGGGCTACATCTTCAAGCAGAACATCGCGCCGGTGTGGGTGGGCGAGTTCGGTACGACACTCCAGTCGACCGTCGACCAGAAGTGGCTCGCGGCGCTGGTGACCTACCTCCGCCCCACGAGCACGTACGGCGCGGACAGCATCTCCTGGACCTTCTGGTCGTGGAACCCCAACTCCGGTGACACGGGCGGCATCCTGAAGGACGACTGGACGACCGTGGACACGGTGAAGGACGGCTACCTGGCGAGCGTCAAGGCACCGGGCTTCCCGCCCGGGTCCGGCGGCGACCCCGGCGACCCGGGCGACCCCGGAGGGGGCACCGCCGCCTGCACCGCCGCGTACACCGTGAGCAGCGACTGGGGCGGCGGCTTCAACGCCGAGGTGAAGATCACCAACTCCGGCACGACGGCACTCACGTCGTGGTCGGCGACCTGGACCTGGCCCGGCACCCAGCAGATCACCAGCATGTGGAACGCGTCCTACACCCAGGCCGGCACGAAGGTGACGGCGACGAACGCCGACCACAACGGGGCGGTGGCGGTGGGCGGTTCGGCCACGTTCGGGTTCGGGGGCGCGCCCGGGGGCGGGGGCGCGCCTGCGGTGAGCTGCACGGCCACGTGAGCCGGCTGACGCAGTTGGTGGAGGTGAGCCAGGGGTGCCGCGGCCGCCGTGGTCTGCGTCGAGTCTCAGCGGCGCCTCCTCGACGGAAGGTCGGTGTCGTCCAGGGCGGACCGCGCCACCGAGGTGAAGCTGCCGAAGCGTTCGGAGACCATGGTCACCTCGACCGCGTGACGCTCGACGAAGTCGACGTTGCGATCCGGGGCGCCCGATGAGTCGCGCCAGGCGAGGAGAGTCGTATGCATCGAGTGGAGTCCCAGGTGGACGCTGTGGGCGGCCTGCTCGACCGACTCGGGTCCCTCCACCGCGAGGCCGGCCCAAGCTACCTGCACCAGAACCAACTGGTCCTGCGCGATCCGGAGCCGCCGATCGGCCTCCGCCAAGTCCGGGGCGTCGCCTACCAGCGCTCGTGCGGCCGTCTTCAGTGCGCTGCGTGACTCGTTGGCCGGGGCCAGGAACGCGCTGTACGCGTCGCGCCGCAGTTGCCTGCGCCACTGGGCGTGCTCGACCTTGGCCTGCCCCTCCAACTGCCGCCGAATCGACCCACTGGAGATGGCCGACGCCGCAACCGTGCCGAGAACGCCGACCGACGCACCCAGCAACGCCGCAAGTCCCTGATCCATGCGGGGGATTATTCACTCTGCCGACCACGGAGGGTCGGTCCCTGGCGGCACGGGTTCCACGAGGAACCGGCGACAGCCGAGCAGGAACAACTGTTCCGTGGTGGGCGGCTTGTCGGCGATACGGACGCGGCCGACGGTCTTGCCGGTATCGGTCTGGCGACGGATGTTGGTGAACCAGGGCTCACTGGGATCCCAGGTCGACGACCCTGTGGTCAGGAACGCCTGGTAGTCGGGGTCCTGACGGTCTGACGCGTAGCCGCGACGCGTCTCGAACCGCCAAGCGGTGTGCTCGAAGGTCTCGAAGAGGCGCCGGAAGGTGTCCCGGTCGACCAGTTCCGGCACTCGCTTCACCGCCTTCGGCCCCCAGTTCACGATCAGTTCACGCGGCACGACCACTGCGGCCTCTCCCGGACCGAAGTGCCGGAGCTGCGCGATGTCGGCAGGGTCGGTGACCGGCGTACCCTGAACGATGATCTCGCCCGTTCCGGCGTCCGTGTGCAGTGCGGGACAGCCGTCGACCTTGCTGTCGGTGTCGGTGAAGAGTAGCTGACGAGCCATGGACGCGGTCCTTCCTGAGGCGTTGATCCAATCAGCATGGACGGGGGTTCGGCCGGGCGCGACGGAGCGAGGAGGGGCGTAGAAGAAAATGCGAGCAATCTGAGCAGTCTGTCGAGCAAATTCGAGAAAGCAGCGTAGTGCCGACCGGTTCTCGGCCTCTAGCGTCCTGTCCATGGCCAGGGAGGAACTGCGCGACTGGGGCGTGTCACCAGCGCGGTACGACGTCTCACCTCACCTCACCGCACTTCACCTCAAGGTAAGGAAACGTCCATGACCGTCCGCGACATGGCGGACCGAGTCCTGGGCAACGCGGTCATGTACACCGTCGGTTGCATGGAACACCCGCAGGTTCACCTCGGTGTCGGCAAGCTCGTCGACATCGGTGTCCACCAGCTCATCCTCGACACGCCTGTGTGGTGGGCGCTCTGCGACACGTACAACGCGGGCCGTTACAAGCACCACGCTCCGTTCGTTGAGCGCCGTCGTGACGGACTCTGTCTGCGCACCGCGGACTTCCTGAAATCCATCGGGTTCGCCGTCGACGAGGAGCTGTGGGCGATCGACGGCGCGGACTGCTCGCCGTGCGACAACAAGGTCCCGGACAGCCACTGAATCGCTGAGACCAGCGATCGAATCGCAGGGAGGAGCGCACGGTGCCCGCACCGCACGACATCTGTGCCGAGGCGGAGCTGTGGGACACCTTCGCGGAGTCCGTCTTCAAGGACGGTGCCGAGCCGGTGTTCTGCTGGACGCAGTACACCGGGCACGGGCCCGGTCCTGAGCTGCTCGGTGCCCCGCCGCCGCGCAGCGTGCTGGAGATCGGCTGCGGTACCGGCCGTGCCCTCGCCTTCCTGGCCCGGCGCGGCATCAGCGCGCAGGGGGTCGATCTGTCACCGGTCATGGTGAAGAAGAGCACCGAGCGGTGGGCCGACACGGGTGCGGGCTTCGCCTGTGGGGAGGTCCTGGAGTGGCTGGCCGGGGCCGACGACGGGATGCCCGGCGTCACGTATGACGCCGTCTACTCGATCTTCGGCGCCGCCTGGTTCGCCGACCCGGGGCGCCTCTTTCCGCTCGTACGGTCCCGGCTCAACCCCGGAGGGGTGTTCGTGTTCTCGCAGCCGCCCGCGATTCCCGGGGCGTACGGCCCGCAGGGCATGTACAAGGGCGGATTCACGGGCAGAGCGATGTTCACGTACCGCTACAGCTACCGGCCCGCGGTCTGGGAGCGTCTGCTGACCCGGGCCGGTTTCGTCTCGGTCGAAGCGCGCGTGCTCGATGCTCCGAAGCCCGGCCACATCGGCACTCTGATCGTCCGCGCGGAGGCGCCCGTCCGCGCGGAGTGAACGAGCATGACGGCCATACCGGCGTACGACCGGCAGGGGCGCCCGGTGTCTGCCGGGCGCCCTGGGTGTCGGGCTCAGGACTGGGTCGCGGTACGGCTGGTCACGTCGATGACCACCTTGCCGAGTGCGTGGCCGCTCTCCACCAGGGCCACGGCTTCGGCTGCCTGTGAGAAGGGGTACGTCTTGACGATGTACGGGTCGAGGCGGCCCTGCACCATCAGGGCGGCCGCGTCTTCCAGGTCCGTCCGGTCCATGCGGCGGAGCACCATCTCGCCGCCCAGCTCGGCCACCGTCGGGTCGGTGACGGACACCACCTTCTTGGGGTCGCGGGCCAGCGGAGCCAGCGTGCGCAGGGACGCGCCGCCGACGAGGTCCACCAGGCCGTCGACCCCGTCCGGTGCGAGCTCGCGCACCCGGGCGAGGACATCACCGTCGGTGTAGTCGACGAACGTCGCGCCGGCCGCTTCCGCGAGCGTCCGCTTGGCGGTGCTGCCCGTGCCGATGACGTTCAGGCCACGATCGCGGGCGACCTGCGCGGTCAGCAGCCCGACACCGCCGCCGACGCCGTTGACCAGTACCGTCGCGCCGCTGGGCAGATCGAGCTGGTCCACCGCGTTCAAGGCGGACGTGGCCGCCACCGGGATGGTGGCCGCCCAGTCGTCGCGGAGGCCCTCGGGCTTGCGCGCGGTGTAGGCCCCGTGCAGGACGGTGGTCTCCGCGTAGGTCCCGGCCCCGTCGAGGGAGCAGCCGAACACGGTGTCGCCCACGGCGAGTCCCTCGACCGCCTCTCCCACGGCCAGTACGACCCCGGTGGCCTCCGCCCCGAACACCTGCGGGAACGGCCGGTCGCCGTAGAACTGCGGCATGATGCCGGAACGCAGCTTGTGGTCAAGGGGGTTGACGGCGGCGACGGTGACCCGGATCAGGACCTCCGACGGGTTCGGCACCGGATCCGGCCGGTCGAAGAACTCCTGGACCTGCGGCCCGCCGAACTCGCGGAACCCGAATGCTTCACTCATTGTCATCTCTCCTGGACCGGACTACGTCCTACGTCCCACGGGTGCCGACGCTCACCGGCTCCGGCTCCGTCTCCGTGGGATCGGCGCCCTGCCGACTCCTCCGGACGCTACGACGTGACACCGGTGTCAGGTGCAAGCGCGCGAGCGCGCAGGCGCGCAGATGTCGGGTTCCTCACCTCGTCCGGGCACGGTCGACGCAGTCGTGGTGGGGGTCGACCGCCGCCTCGATCACGTCCTCCAGGCGGTCGCGCGTGGTGAGCAGGCCGGCGATGCGCTGTTCCATGCGCTGACGTTCGGCCGCCAGGAGCTGAAGCACCTCCGGGGTCGCCTCACCCGCCTCCACGGAGGGCAGCAGCGCACGGACGGCCCGGCTGGAGAGCCCCGCGGCGTAGAGCAGTTGGATGAGCTGGACCCGCTCCACGGCGCTGTTCTCGTACACGCGATGCCCGGCCGGCGTCCGGGTCGAGGTGAGCAGTTGCTGCTGCTCGTAATAGCGGAGTACCCGGGTACTTACGCCCGCTTCCGCCGCCACCTCGCCGATTCGCATGATGGTTCTCTCCCTGATACCGATGTGCGATACCGATGTGCCCTACGGATACGCCGATGGGGGCGACCGGTGTTCTCCGGCGCCCCCATCGGCGTACACGTCGTCGTACGGGTCAGAGCTTCTCGATCACGTAGTCGATGCACTTGGTGAGGGCCTCGACGTCCGCCGGGTCCACCGCCGGGAACATCGCGACGCGGAGCTGGTTGCGGCCCAGCTTGCGGTAGGGCTCGGTGTCGACGATGCCGTTGGCGCGCAGGACCTTGGCCACGGCGGCGGCGTCGACGTCGTCCGAGAAGTCGATCGTGCCGATGACCTGCGAGCGCTTGGCCGGGTCGGTGACGAACGGGTTCGCGTACTTGACGTCCTCGGCCCAGCCGTACAGCGTGCGCGAGGAGGTCGCCGTGCGGCGGACCGCCCAGTCGAGACCGCCCTGGCCGTTCAGCCACTCCAGCTGGTCGTTCAGGAGGAACAGCGTGGCGAGGGCCGGGGTGTTGTACGTCTGGTTCTTGCGCGAGTTGTCGATCGCGGTGGGGAGGGAGAAGAACTCCGGTACGTGCCGTCCGCTCGCGTGGATCCGCTCGGCGCGCTCGATCGCCGCCGGGGAGAAGACGCCGATCCACAGGCCGCCGTCCGCCGCGAACGACTTCTGCGGGGCGAAGTAGTAGACGTCCGTCTCCGTGATGTCGACCGGGAGGCCGCCCGCGCCGGAGGTGGCGTCCACCAGGACGAGGGAGCCGTCGTCGGCGCCCGCGGGCCGCTTGATCGGGGCGGCTACACCGGTGGAGGTCTCGTTGTGGGTGAGGGCGTACACGTCCACGCCCGACTGGGCGACCGGCTCGGGATGCGTGCCCGGCTCGGAGGTGATGACGTCCGGGTCGGCCAGCCAGGGCGCCAGCTTGGCGGCCTTCGCGAACTTCGACGAGAACTCGCCGAAGGTGAGGTGCTGGGACTTGTCGTCGATCAGACCGTGGGTCGCGACGTCCCAGAACGCGGTGGAGCCGCCGTTGCCGAGGACGACCTCGTACCCCTCGGGGAGCTGGAAGAGGTCGCTCACACCTTCGCGGACCTTCCCCACGAGGTTCTTGACCGGGGCCTGGCGGTGGGACGTGCCCATGAGGGACGTGCCCGTTGCGGCGAGCGCGGTGAGCGACTCCGTACGCACCTTGGAGGGGCCCGCGCCGAAACGGCCGTCGGCGGGCTTGAGGTCAGCGGGGATCTGGATATCAGCCACAACGGGAGCGTAGCCGTTTCCGGAAACCTGGGTGAAACGTCGTCCGTCGGATGAGACGGGTGGGCGCGGGTGCGGTGGGGGCTGGGCGCGCAGTTCCCCGCGCCCCTTGTAGGCGGGGCTTCGCCCGCGCCTCCCCGGCTGTCTGTCTGGTGCGGGTCCGGTGGGGGCTGATCGCGCAGTTCCCCGCGCCCCTGCTTTTCAGCCCGTCCGGCGTTTGAGGACGAGGCCGTTCAGGCCGATCCGGGGGTCTGGGGGCGGAGCCCCCGGGGACGGGACGGGTAGGGGCGGCGGGGGCGAATGTCGTCTGTCATGGGGTGAAGCGCACCGGCAAGGTCGTCAGGCCGCCCAGCCACGGGGACGTGCGTCGCGTCAGCGTGGATGCGGGGACCGCCAGGTCGATGTCCGGCAGCCGGTCGAGGACGACCTCGATCGCCGTGCGCGCGACGACCTCCGCGATCTCCTGCGCCGGGAACGGGCACCGATGCTCCCCGTGCCCGAAGGAGAAGTGCGCACCGTTGCCACCGGGCAGCGCGGTCCCGTGGGTGCGGACCTGCGGGTCGTGGTTCGCGGCCTGGATGCCCAGGAGCAGCAGATCCCCCGCGCGCAGGGCCCGTCCGCCGAGCCGTGTGTCGCGGGCCGCCCAGCGCCCGGCCACGTTCTGGGTGGGCGAGTCCTCCCACAGGACCTCGTTCATGGCCTCGGCGACACTGCGCCGGCCACCGAACAGCGAGGCCGCGAAACGCGTGTCCGTCAGCATCAGCCGCAGCGAGTTGCCGATCCACGCGGCGGTCGGCTGGTGGCCCGCGGCCAGCATGACGATCAGGTCCTGGGTGATCTCCTCGTGGGAGAGGGCCAGGCCCCCTGCCGTACGCCCCGAGGCGAGCATCCGGCTGACCACGTCGTCCGCGGGGCGCGCCGCCCGTTCCGCCACCAGGTGTGCCATGGCGGTGGCCACGTGCAACTGCCCGGCGATGGCGTCCTCGTGGCCGTCGACCATGTCGTTCAGGGCGGCGACGAGGCCCGGCCCCTGCTCGTCGGCGAATCCGAAGAGGGTGGCGAGGACGCGTACGGGGAGCAGCGCCGCGTAGTGCGCGACCAGATCGGTCTCGCCCTTGGCGTCGGCGCACACCGCGTCGATCAGCTCGTCGGCGAACCGTTCGGCGTGGGCGCGCAGTTCGAAGGGGTCGACGGCTTCGAGCGCGCCGCCGATCACCGCCGCACGCGCGCGATGGCGTTCGCCGACGGTGTGCAGGACGGAACCGGCGCCGTGCGGAGCGGAGCCGTGCGGCGAGGCGGAGCGTCCGCGGCCGATCACCGGCAGCATCGGCCAGTCGTCGGGGACCCGGTCCCACTGGTTCCAGAGGTCCGAGTCGCGGCTGAACAGCACGGGGTCACCGGTGACCTGGTGCAGCTCGCGGTAGCCGAGTACGAGCCACGCCGGGATGTCCGCGTCGAGCAGCACCGGAGCCACCGCGCCGTACTCGCGCCGCAACTCCCGGTACAGCGCGGCCGGTTCGGACCGGAAGCGGGGTCCGCCGAGGTGCACGGGGTTCTCGTTCACCGGGCGGCCGGCTCGGCGGACGGGCCGTGGGCGACCGAGGAACACGTACGCGACCACGACTGCGTACGCGGGGCGTCAGAGGTTGCGCAGTCCAACTAGCACCTGCTCCAGGATGTGGGAATCGGGACGGCCGCCGAGCTCGGCCCGGCGGGGATGGCGGGCGCTGACGCGGCCCTCGGCGAGCAGGTCGGAGAGCAGGATCTTCGTGATGCTCGCCGGCAGCCGGAGTTCGGCGGCGACCTCCGCGACGGCGGTGGGCCGCTCGGTGAGGCGCAGGATCGCCGCGTGCTCCGACTGCATGCCGGGTACGGGATCGCACTCGGCGACGACCAGTGTCAACAGGTCGAAGGGGGTGCCGGGGGTGGACCGGGTGCGCCCCTGCGTGAGGGTGTAGAGCCGGTCGGGCGCGTCGTCCCTGCCCGGCCGGCTCATGGCGTACGTGGCCGCGCGCTCAGGTGTTCGCCGAGTTGTTCCACGAGCTCGCCCATGGTGTGTCCGACGATCCCGGCGTCCGCCTCCTCGGTCGTGACCACGGCCAGATGCGCGCCCTCGCCGGCCTCGATGATGAACAGGATCCCGCCGTAGAACTCGGTCATCGCCGACCGTACGCCCCCGGTGCCGTCCCCGAACTGGATGGAGGCCCCGTGGGACAGCGACTGGATCCCCGCGGCGATGGCGGCGAGCTGGTCGGCCTGGTCGGCGGAGAGTTCCGGTGTGCGGCACAGTTTCAGGCCGTCCCGGGAGAGCACGAGCGCGTGCCGGGCGCCCGGGGTGCGCGCCAGCAGCCCCTGTACGAGCCAGCCGAGCTTCTCTTCGGTGTTCAGGACAGCGGTACCGGTGGTGGTGGAGATGCCGGTGGTGGCGGAGATGCCGGTGGGGAGGACGGTCATGATGTGGGGTCGCCTTCCGGGTGGGGGACGGCAGGGCTCGTACGGGCCTGCCCGGACTCGTCCGCCGGAGTGCGGCGTACGGCTTGGCGGAAGCTGTTGAAGCGGGCGGCGTGGCTCATCACGTCGGCGGAGGTGGGGGCCGGGGCTGACGTCGGGGAGGGGTTGGGGGTGGGGGAGGGAGAGCGGGTGGTGTCCGCCTCGGCCTCGGCCTCGGCGAGGGTGCGGCCGCGATGCCGCTTGGGGAGCAGCTCGGCGGGGTCGGCGGGCCGGGGCCGGAAACCGTGGGCCGGCACCGGCTCCGGGTCCAGGTCGGGCATGGAGTGGGAGGCGGCGTACGACCCCTGCGAGCCGGACCAGGAGGACCCCGTCGAGTCGGACCACGGGGACTCCGCCGGGTCGGACCAGGGTCCGGGGCGCGGGCCGGGGAAGGGCGCCGCGGACCCCCGTACGACTGTGTCCGGGGACGGTGGGGACGGTGGGGAGGACGGCGCCTGGGCCGAAGTCGGTCCCGGTCCCGGAGCCGAAGCCGGGCCCGGAGTCGACGAAGGCGCCCAGGGCGACGAGGGCGGTGCCGGTGCTGGAGTGAAGAGTGGTGCCGGGGTCGTGAGGATGTCCTGAGGGATGCGGACCAGGACGCCCGTGCCGCCGCGCGCGGAGGGGCGGAAGGAGACCGTGAGCCCGTACTTGCGGGCGAGCCGGCCGACGACCGTGAGGCCGAGCCGGGTGCCGGTGAGGCCGCCGAGTTCGGGCTCCGCGCCGGAGACGGCCCGTTCGGCGCGCCGCAGCTGTGCCTCGCCCATCACCAGGCCGCTGTCCTCCACGGAGACGATGACCCCGGCGGGCACCTCCTCCACGTAGACGTGCACCTCGGCCGTCGGGGGAGAGAAGTTCGCGGCGTTGTCGAGGATCTCGGCGAGCGCGTGCATCACGCCCTCGGCGGCGTGCCCGGCGACCGCCGCCTCGCTCGACGAGTGGACGCGTACGCGCTGATAGCCGCTGATGCGGCCCATCGCGCCGCGCAGGATCGACTCCATGACGATGGGCCGTGCCCAGCGGCGGCCCGAACGCGCACCCGTCAGGACGGCCACGGAGTCGGCGAGCCGGCCCGCCTGCGCGGTGCGGTGGTCGAGGTGGAGGAGGTCGGCGAGCACGTCCTCGTCGGAGTGACGTTCCTCCATGGCGCGCAGATCGGCCAGCATGCTTGTGGCCATGGCCTGTAGCCGGCCGGAGGTGGTGGCCGCCGCCGAGACCGCGGTGGCCCGGTCGGTTCTCGCCTGCCGCAACTCCTCGGCCGCGCGCGCGTTCTCCGTGCCGTGCCGGGTGCGCTCCCGGTCGAGTTCGGCGGCGAGGCGGACCTTCTGGTGGGCGTTCTGCTCGGCGAGCCGCGCGCGTTCGCGGGTGAACTCGTCGGTGAGCCGGGTGAGTTCCCGGGCGGATTCCTCCGCGAGGGCTGCCTTCTCCCGTACTAATCGGCCGGCGTCCCGGGAGACGGCTTCGAGCCGGTGGAGGAGTAATCGGGACGTCTGAACGGCGCGGCCGGCCACGGCCGCTGCCGCGCACAGCAGGAGCGCCGCCGCGCCCAGGCCCCAGCCGAGGGGCACGCGCGCCTGTTCGGGAGCCAGGGCGACCGCGGCGCCGACGGCGCACGCGGCCGGTACGGCCGTGAGGAGCGGAACGACCGCGACGGTACGCAGACGGGGACGTTCGCTGCCGAGTTGTGCGAGGGACGGCCGATCTTTCGTGGGGCGCGCTTGCGAGGTGGGCGCGGTCATGAATCGTGTCCTCGGTCGTGTCCTGGGCGGGATGCGACACCTGGTGCTCAACTGGCGGTCACTATATGGGACTTCGTGATCGGAACGGGCAGGTTCCGGCGCACTCTCACAATTCGTCCTCGAATCGGAAAGTAGCCGCCCCGGCGCGCAATGGGGCGCACGAAAGGAACCACGGCTCGTCGGAGGGAATGCCTCCGGTCGCCGCCGTGCGGAGATGCATGCTGGGGACATGAGCGACAAGAGGGAAGCGGGTCTCGGGGAGTTGCGGTCGGCGCTGGAGAAGTCCCTGCGTGGAACCGTGCGTGGCGAGGTCGCCTTCGACGCGACCGCGCGGGCGCTGCACACCATGGACGCGTCCAACTACCGGCGCGTACCGCTGGGCGTGGTCGCCCCGAGAGACGCCGACGACGTGGCGGTGGCCCTGTCCGTCTGCGCCACGCTCGGTGTGCCGGTGGTGGCGCGCGGCGGCGGTACGTCGATCGCGGGGCAGGCGACCGGTACGGGCGTGGTCCTCGACTTCACCCGGCACATGAACCGGATCGTGTCCCTCGACCCCGGCACGCGTACGGCCGTGGTCCAGCCGGGCGTCGTCCTGGACCGCCTCCAGGAGGCGGCCGCGCCGCACGGGCTGCGCTTCGGGCCCGACCCCTCGACCCACGGCCGGTGCACGCTCGGCGGGATGATCGGCAACAACTCCTGCGGATCGCACTCGGTGGCCTGGGGCACGACGGCGGACAGCGTGCGCGAGCTGTCGGTGATCACCGCGCGCGGCGACCGCCTGCGGGCCGGCCGTGACTGGGCGGGCGCCCCCGACGGTCTGCGGGCCCTGGTGGAGGGCGAGTTGAGCGTCCTGCGGACCGGTTTCCCCGATCTGCCGCGCCGTATCTCCGGGTACGCCCTCGACGCGCTGCTGCCCGAGCGGGGCGCCGACGTGGCCCGCTCCCTCTGCGGCTCGGAGGGCACCCTCGGCATCCTCACCGAGGCGGTCGTACGGCTGGTCGAGGCACCCCGCGCGCGTGCCCTCGCCGTCCTCGGGTACGCCGACGAGAGCGCGGCGGCGGAAGCGGCGGCGGGCCTGCTGCCGCACGGGCCGCTCACGGTGGAGGGGATGGCGGCCGACCTCGTACCCCCGGACGCGGGGCTGCCGCGCGGCGGCGCCTGGCTGTTCGTGGAGACGGGCGGTGACACGGCGGCGGAGGCACGCGCGCGTGCCGAGGGGATCGTGCGCACGGCGAAGGCGACGCACTCGGTGACGGACTCGGTGACGGACTCCTTGGTGGTCACCGACCCCGCCGGCCAGCGCGCGCTGTGGCGCATCCGCGAGGACGCCAGCGGCACGGCGACCCGGATGCCGGACGGCACCGAGGCGTGGCCCGGCTGGGAGGACTGCGCGGTGCCACCGGCCCGGCTCGGCGCGTATCTGCGGGAGTTCCGGGGGCTGTTGAGGTCCCACGGGCTGCGCGGCGCGCCCTACGGCCACTTCGGGGACGGCTGCATCCATGTACGTATCGACTTCGACCTGTTGACGCCGGCGGGCGTGGGCCGCTTCCGGAGCTTCTCGGAGGACCTGGCCGAACTGGTCGTCGCGCACGGCGGCTCGCTGTCGGGGGAGCACGGGGACGGGCAGGCACGGGCCGAACTGCTGCCGAAGATGTACGGGCCCCGGGTGGTAGGACTCTTCGAGCGGGTGAAGGACCTCTGGGACCCGGAAGGGCTGCTCAACCCCGGCATGCTGGTGAGGCCGGATCGCCTGGACGAGAACCTGCGGTTCGCGGTCCTGCCGAGCAGGCCCGTGGACGTGGAGTTCGGCTACCCGGCGGACGGCGGGGACTTCTCGGCGGCGGTACGCCGGTGCGTGGGCGTCGCCAAGTGCCGTACGCCGGCGGCGGCCTCCGGGGCGGCTGGGGCGGCCGGCTCCTCGGTGATGTGTCCGTCGTTCCGGGTCACCGGGGAGGAGGAGCACTCCACGCGGGGGCGGGCGCGGCTGCTGCACGAGATGCTGGCGGGCGAGGTGATCACGGACGGCTGGCGCTCGACGGAGGTGCGCGACGCGCTGGACCTCTGCCTGTCCTGCAAGGGCTGCCGCACGGACTGCCCGGTCGGCGTCGACATGGCCACGTACAAGGCGGAGTTCCTGCACCACCACTACGCGGGCCGCCGCCGCCCGGCGGCGCACTACGCGATGGGCCGGCTGCCGCGGTGGCTGCGGCTGGTGGACCGCACCCGTACGGCGCGGCTGGTCAACTTCCTCGCCTCGGTGGGGCCGTTGGCGGCGGCGGCCAAGCGGCTGGGCGGGATCGCGCCCGAGCGGGAGATCCCGCGGGTGGCGGGGGAGACGTTCACCCGCTGGTGGGACGGCCGGGGGTCCGGGGCGCGGGCCGGGTCCGCGGAGCGGCGGGGAGAGGGCGTACCCGGGCCGGTGGCGGTGGTCCTGTGGCCGGACACCTTCACGGAACACCTCTCCCCGTCCGTCGGGAAGGCGGCGGTACGGGTCCTGGAGGCGGCCGGCCTGACGGTGGCACCGCCGCCGGCGACTCCCCGGGACCGGGTCTGCTGCGGTCTGACGTATGTTTCGACGGGCCAGCTGGACGGTGCGCGCGAGGTGCTGCGCCGCACCCTGGACCTGCTGGACCCGCTCCTCTCTTCTCAGGAGACCCCGCCCGTCGTCGTCCTGGAACCGAGCTGCGCGGCGGCCCTGCGGACGGATCTGCCGGAACTGCTGCCCGACGATCCGCGGGCGGGGCGGCTGGCGGCGGCGGTGCTGACGTTCGCGGAGGCGCTGGAGCGGCACGCGCCGCAGTGGACGCCGCCGCGGCTCGACCGCCCGGTCGTCGGCCAGACCCACTGCCACCAGCACGCAGTCCTGGGCGACGCGCCGGACCGCCGCCTGCGCGAGGCGGCGGGCCTGACCGGCTCCCTGACGGGCGGCTGCTGCGGCCTGGCGGGCAACTTCGGCTTCGAGAAGGGCCACTTCGAGGTGTCGACGGCCTGCGCGGAGGAACAACTGCTCCCAGCGGTCCGAGCGGCGGAGAAGGGAACGGTGATCCTGGCAGACGGCTTCTCCTGCCGCACCCAACTGGAACAGGTGGGAGGGGTACGGGGGCGGCACTTGGCGGAGGCCTTGGCGGAGGGTCTGCCTGACGCCTGACGGGAGGGTCTCACTCACGTCAGAGGTCCGGGCCGGGTCGCACCCCTCAACGCGGCCTGGCTCGGAGGCAGCTCTGGAGCCGTGCAGGGCTGTCGGGGGCAGGCGCTCGGAGTGACGCGACCCGATCGGGGGTGCGCCGGGCGTGACAGGGGGCGCACACGCGCCGCGCGAATATCACACTGTGTAGCCGAGTGATCGGTACCTGTGGTGGGCGCGTATCGGCTCCGTGGCCCGGTCGGGCTGCAACTGGTGTGCGCTGCGCCGGAGCTGACGCAGCCGAAGTTATTCGGCGGCGGTGGCTGAGGGGTCTGCTGTGGCAGGAAGCACCCACAGGTTCACGAACAGCGACTCAGGGCACTAGTCGACATTTGCAGTGATTGTGCTTTGCCGAAGGAGTTTCTGCCCGTATTTCGTTCGCATGCAGGGTCCAATGGATATTTTCTTGGGGTCGGCGTCTGACCTCGGAATATTTATCCTTTGTCGAGAGGTGCGAATGGCTTGAGGTGTCGGTCTCCCCCTCTGGAGGAAGTGTTGATTGCACTCTGTCCGGTGCAGCCGGCCGATGGAGGCGTGTTTGCGGCTGACCGAAAATGGTTGGTCTTGATCGGTGCTAGTCGGTGATAACGCTGTCATGCACGTGCAGTAGGGGCGCGGCCTCCCCCTTGCGTGGGCAAAAGGGGGCGAAGCGTCAGGGTGTGCAGTTGTCGCGTGAGGCTGATCGGATCGAGTGAGGCTTTGTAACAAACCCCTCTGTCTGCGGAGTCTCAATGGCGGTTCAGGGCGCCCTGGCCTGGTGTGACTAGCCGGTAGTGTCCTTGGCCTCTCCGATGGTGTTAGCGTGGCAGTGGTCTGAACCTTGGTGGGTCCGGACCTTTTCGGGGGGTCTCTGAGGGTGGTGCCTCAGGGCCTCCCGTTTTTGCTGCCGGTTCATGTTCGTGCCGTATTCCGATCATGTGCGAGAAAATCTCTTCGGGTGCGCGTGCTGGGGATTAATGGAATACCCTCCGAATCCTTTTGTGGTGTGCTGAGGCTTGTTTATGCAGGCCGACTGGGGTTGCGGACTGCAACATCCCCTCCCGGTGAGGTGTCCCGGCGGGGTCGTGATTCTCCCGAGAGGTTCTCGAAAGTGTGAGTGGCTCTTCACTCCTGCAGGGGAGTAACTTGATGGCGTTAACCATCGCCATCACCTGACTGGGCCGACACCACCCGGTCGACGTGTACCTCCCGTACCTCCCGGAAAGGACGACGGACCCACCGACGTGGGGCCCCGCTGTTCAGTGGGGTCCCAGCACCGCCTTCCGAACAAGGATTCAGACAGCTCATGCGCACCGCCAACCTCGACGGCGTCATACCGCCGTCCTGCCGCAGGCACCGCGGCACTCTGTTAGTGACCCACCGTCACGATCGCCTCATGCGGGGCGTGTACGCCGGGGCACGTCCCGTCATGCCCGTCGGAACGGGAGAGTGACGATGCCCCCCGCTCTCGAGACCGCCCGGCCGGTCGACCTCCAGTGCAACACCGGTATGCCGGAAGGGAGTTTCCCGCGCGGACTGAGCGCCGACACCTGGCGACGCCTGCTGCGGGCGGGACTGCGCGCTCATCTCTTCAAGCCGGGTGAGAGCCTGCCGATGGGATCGGACGACCGGGACATCTACATCGTCTGGGACGGCGCCGTGAAGCAGGAGCGCTTTCCGTTCGGGGAAGGACGCGGTGCCCTCACGGTCACCAGGTTCAGGGGGCGCGGCCAGGTCGTGGGAGAGGCCAAACTCATCACCCCTGACGATTCCTCGGTACGTACCCGGTGTCTGACCCGGACCATTGCCATCCCCTGCGACGAGCAGCCCTTCAACGCGCTGCTCCGCCGGCGACTCGAGGTCCAGCGCGCCCTCCTGCGCAGCCTTGAGGCCCGAAACCGCAGCGACGAAGTCCTCTACACCATGGTCACCCGACCTCCCCTCGAGCGCGTCAGCCGGCTCGTGGTCCACCTCGCCGAGACCACCGGTGTCCCCGATGCCGAAGCCTCCTACCGCACAGTCATCTCCGGCATCAGTCAGAAGGACATCGCCGCGGCTCTCCAGATCGGCGTCTCCACCGCGGAGAGCGCGCTCCGGACCCTGCGCTACCACGGCGACATCGTCGAAGCCCGATACCGGCAGCTCGTCGTCAATGACATCGAGGGACTGCGCCACTGCGCCGCCGGGCGCTGACACCATCCCGGCCCACCGGACCCACCACCCGACGCTGCCTTCCCTCTTCTGCGGGCACGCAGCGGCGTAACTCTGAACGGACCAACAGCATGATGACCAGCAACACGCTGGCGATCGGGACCAGCGCCGGCGCCCTGGTGGCGACCGTCGTCGGCGCCGTCCTCACGGGCGCCCTCACCACGTACACCCTCGTACACCACAGGCAGGTCTTCGCCTGGATCCAGAGGATCCGCCACAAGGACCAGGCGAACACCGAATTCGACAAGCCCGACCAGTGGCTCTCAGACCTGTACAAGGCCCAGTGCAGCCTCACTCAGAAGCCCTGCCGCGCGGAGGACTTCGAGGACATAGCCCAGATCGCCAACATGATCAAGGGCGTCGTCGACCACGCCGGGATCATCGGACCCGACCTGACGAAGGTCATCGAACGTGTCGAGGAGTACCTCGCCACCGGCCTGCCCGAGACCGACTTCTCGGCAACGTCCCGGTCCGAGCAGCGCTCCCAGCTCGGCAGGGCCATGAAGCAGGAGAACGCACGCTGCGAACTGGCGCGGGCCGTGGTGGCCGCGCAGCACCGGATCACTGTGCTCAGACGCGGCTGACCGGCCCGGTGCAGAACGGCGTGACGACCGCGCCAGGGCGGCTGGGGCAAGACCTTCCCGCCTGAGCGTGGTTGCCCTGTGCCCCTCCCCGTGGCCTCCCGTGGCGGCACCGGATCCGAGCGTTGTGAACCGGGTGGCGCCGGTTGTGGGTCCGGTGCCAAGGCGAGTGCTCTCCGGAGGGCCCAGCAAGTTCCAAGACGGCTTCACGGCCCTGATGTAGTCCACTATCTGAAACTAAGAAGTTCATCGTGATGTGCTAACTCTGCATCCGTCCCTGACCCGAACCACTTGGACGGCCCGGTGAACCTCCCCGGCGCTCCACGAGTCCGCCGCAGTCGTCGGCAAGCGGCACAGGTGTGGGGCAGTCGTCTGGCGGAAGTCCTGCCAGGCTTTGACTCGGTAGGTTCTCCGCATGGTCGAGCACGCGGGGCGGGCGCACGTCACTTCTGACGCAGTCGGTTCGGACGGTTCGGATAATTTGGATGACCAAGAGTGGGCGGCCACGCGTGCGTGGGTCGAGAAACAGCTGCCCGAAGGGGAGCGTGTCGAGTCCGCCGAGCGGCTTCGCGGTGGCTGGACCTCGGAGATGCGTCGCCTCCACATCTCCGGCGCGGGCGGCAGACGTCAGTTGGTGCTCCGGTCCTTCGTCAAGCCCTTCTTCCTGCGGGCCGCGGAGGGGCTCCTCGCCCGCGAGGCACAGGTCCTCACGCTGCTGAGGACCACCGATGTGCCGGCGGCCACCCTCCAGGCCGTCGACGCGGCCGGGGAGCACTGTGACCACCCGTCGCTGCTGATGTCGATGCTGCCCGGCGGTATCCGGCTGGAACAGGACCAGGTCGGGGCGCGGGCCGAACTCCTGGCCCGTCACCTGGTGAAGATCCACCGGGTACGGATCACCGAGCACACGCGCCCACGCTCCTACCAGGCATGGACCTCCCCCGAGCGAGTGCGGCTGCCGGATGCGCCGGGCCGGCCGGAGCTGTGGGGGCGCGCGGTCGACGCCATCCGGCGGGACCCACCGGACTACGAGGGGTGCTTCCTGCACCGGGACTTCCACCCCGGCAACGTGCTGTTCAGCGGACACGGCGAGGACCTGCGCGTCAGCGGCGTGGTGGACTGGGTCGAGACGTCCTGGGGCCCGGCCGACCTGGACGTCGCCCACTGCTCCACAGCGCTCGCCCTCCTGCACGGCCCGGACATCGGCATGAGGTTCGCCGACCTCTACGTAGCCGCGGGCGGTCGGCTGAGCGGTGAGCGGGCCGATCACCTGTACTGGCGGCTGCTGGACGCGCTGGCCTTCGCCCCGGACGCCGAGAAGGTCGCCGGACCCTGGAACGAGCTGGGCCGCACCGACCTGACCGCCCGGACTCTCACCGGACGTCTTGAGGATTACCTTGAGGCACTGTTTCGCCGGTACGGCTGACTCTCTGACGACGGTAGGCGACCCTCGGATTGCCTCAGAGCATTGGCGCTGGAGCAGGAGAAGAAAGGGCAGGGCGGATGAAACTCGGCACCATGGCCGATCTGACGGCCGACATCACTCCCGAGAAGCGCGAGCGCGTCGACGCCATCAAGGCGGAACTGGTCGCCGCCGAGCGAGGTCATGAACTGGCCGCTCTCCGTAAGGCGCAGGGGTTCACCCAGGTGCAGGTCGCCGAGGTCATGGGGGTCACCCAAGGGCGGATCAGCCAGATCGAGCGGGGCCTCGCGCGCCTGGACACCTCGACCACGGCCGCCTACCTGCACGCAATCGGTGGCGAGCTGCCGTAAAGGCCACAGTGGGGAACCTTCGGTGAGGCGGTGAGGCGGAGCCTGGGTACGCCGGAGCGGTGAGCGTCAACCACGAAGTCGGCCCCGGCTAAGTGCCTCCCGTCGGCGCTCCGGCGCGCCCCCTGCCCCCTACTGCCGGGGGCTTCCGCTCGCAGTGCAGCGTCCCCGTAAGCTCCAAAGTGGCTTCACAGCCCTGACGGAGTCCATTACTCTGGACTCTCAAGTCCATCATGCTGCACGAACCAATCACTTGATCTCGACCCGAACCACCTGGACGCCCCCGTGAACATCCCCAGCGCCGACCGCGCCCCGACGGTCACCACCCCCACGACCGCCGCCGTAGGGCCGCCGGTCGAGTCCGGCGCCCCGGGCGTAGAGGGCGGTCCGGGGTCAGGCCCGGCGTCGGGGGCGAGGTCCGCGACGACACTCGGGTCCGTGGGGCTCGTGCTCGCCGGAGGCATCTCCGTGCAGTTCGGCGGAGCCCTCGCCGTGCGCCTCATGCCGCGCGTCGGAGCGCTCGGTGTCGTGACGCTCCGCCTCGCGGTCGCCGCGCTCGTGCTGATGGTGATCTGCCGGCCCAGCGTGCGCGGACACTCGCGTGCCGACTGGGGCACGGTCGTCGTCTTCGGCGTCACGATGGCCGCGATGAACGGCCTCTTCTACCAGTCGCTCGCCCGCATCCCGCTCGGCCCCGCCGTCACGCTCGAAGTGCTCGGCCCGCTGATCCTCTCGGTCGTCGCCTCCCGCCGGGTCGCCAACCTCCTCTGGGCGGGCCTCGCGCTCGTCGGGGTCTTCCTGCTGGGCGGCGGAGGCTTCAGCAGCCTCGACCCGGTCGGCGTCGCCTACGCCCTGTCGGCCGGCTCGATGTGGGCCGCGTACATCGTCTTCAGTGCGCGTACGGGGCGCCGCTTCCCGCAGGCCGACGGGCTGGCGCTGGCGATGGTGGTCGCGGCCGTGGTCTTCCTGCCGCTGGGCCTGGTCGAGTCCGGCGGCAGGCTCCTGAACCCGACGACGATCGCCCTGGGCTCCGCCGTGGCGATCCTGTCCTCCGTCCTCCCGTACACGCTGGAACTCCTGGCCCTGCGCCGCCTGCCCGCCTCCACGTTCGCGGTCCTGATGAGCCTGGAACCGGCCATCGCCTCGCTCGCCGGCTTCCTGATCCTGAGCCAGACCCTGTCCGTCACCGAGGCGCTCGCGATCGCCCTGGTCATCGTCGCGAGCATGGGCGCGGTACGGACCCAGGTGGGGCGGGGCAGGGCGAAGGGGCTGGAGTCCAAGGCGGCCGCCGCCTCGACCGCCTCGACCACGACCACGACCACGACCACGACCACGACCAACTCAACCACCTGACCTGGAGGCACCGGGATCAGAGGCCACCCGCGCCTCGGTCAACGGGCCAGTACCGCACAGCCCAGTGCGAACAGGGACAGCACCTTCACGAGCTCCAGCGCCACGTAGTACAGGTGGGCGCGGGACCGGTGCCGTGAGGGGTCCTCGCCCGCGAGCACGGCGTCGGAACGCCTGTTCAGACGGGGGCGGACGACCGCGAGCTGTCCGGCCAGGACCGCCAGGGCGATCGCGGTGAGCGTGACGACGGCCGTGGACGGCGTGGCCGCGGCGACCGCGGCGACAACCGTCACGGCGAGGGCGGTCTCGACGAGGTTGAGCGCGCGGAAGACCAGCCGGCCGATGCCGAGTCCGATCGGGATCGTCACTCCCGGGGCCCGGAACTTCAGCGGCGCCTCCAGGAAGGAGATCGCCAGCACCATCCCGAGCCAGAGAAAGGTGGCCGCGCCCGCCACGGCTGCCGGCGTCGTATTCATCGCTGTGGTCTCCCTCGTGTCCGGGGCGGCGTCCGGCACAAGCCGTTGTGGGACGTCGCCGTCGCATGGGAATGCCGAGGCGTCCGGCGGTGGCACCGTGGCCCGGTGCTTCAGGCGGTCGGCCACGCCTCCAGCCGGGCCGCGAACTCCGGGGGCGAGGCCACGACCATCAGGGAGGCGGGCGCGGTGCCCGGGTTCGCGAGGCTGACCCGCTCACCGGTGTCGATGTGCGCCGCCGAGCCGGGCGCCAGGGTGTGTACGTCCCCGCCGTGGCGCACCTGGACGGACCCGGAGACCGGGATCAGGACGATCTGCGAGGCGCCGTGGTCGTGCTCGGGAAGGCCACCGCCCGGCGGGATCTCCAGGTGGACGACGGCGACCCGGTCGGAGGTGGCAGCGGTCAGGAGCGGTGCGGCAGTCGGGCCGCCGGCCACGGGGGCTCGGCGGCGGGGGGTGGATCCGGTGTCGGCGACGTACATGGGTGACGACTCCTCGTTCGCGGCGCGGGTGAGCCTGCGATGCGCTCCGTATCCGTGCGGGGGCTGGTGTACGAATGGGTTCTATGCGGCCGTGGAGGGCGCCAGATGGGCCAGGCACGCGCCGGGTTCGGCGAAAGGTTCGAGCCGGACGGCTTCCACCGGGGCGCGCAGTTCCGTGAGGGCGCCCTGCATCAGGCCCAGGTGGAGCGGACAGACGATCGTGCCGTACTCCTCGGCGAGTTCGAGGAAGGGGCAGTGCCGCAGCCGGACGGGGCCGGGCACCTCACCGCCGTCGGTGACCTGTGGGTCGAACCCCAGGTCGTCGAGCATCGCGGCCAGCCGGCCGACGGCTTCGTCCGTGCTCAGCCGGCGCGACGGCGGGACCTGCTCGACCAGATACCGGCCCCAGGCGCGTCCCGCTTCGCCGGCGGCCGCCTCGGTACCGGGCCCTGCCGCGGCCAGTTGGCTGAGCAGCATCCGGGCCAGCATCCGGTAGCGGCGTGTACCGCCCCGGTCCATCCCCGGTTTCGGCGCGTAGACCGTGCGCGGGCGCCCCGGACCCGACGGTCGCTCCACCGTCCGCTCGACGCGGGCTTGCGCCACGAGCGCGTCGAGATGGAAGCGGACCGTGTTGGGGTGCACGTCGAGCCGGTCGGCGACCTCGTTGACGCCCAGCGGGGCACCGGCGGTCTGCACGGTGTCGAGCACCGCGCGGCGGCGTCCGGAAAGCTGTTGCCGGTCCCGCTGTTGCCGATCCCCCCGCTCCTGGTTGGTGGCCATGGTGGTCAGCCTTTCCCGAGTTGCGGCGACAGTGTGGCGGGGGCGGACCTGCCACTCCGGCTCCCGGGCCCCGCAGTCGTCCGGACGAATGTACAAGGAACGCTGCCCCCGTAGACGCGGTCGACGGTCGACAGGGGCAACTCCTCTACGCACGCCTTGTCTTCACGTCGACGCGAGGCTCGGCGATCACGTAGGTCACGATCCGCTCCGCACGCCACCCGAGAGGTTTCTCCAAATAATACATGTAATAATTGGGAGAGGAGGCTGAGAGGAGCACGGCGCTGTGGCATCGTCATCAGAGGGCTATTCCGAGGGCTGTTCCGAGATCTTCATCGAGGCGACAGAGACCGACCCGGCCGTCCGGGCCCAGGCGGTGATCCATGCCGTGCACCAACGGCTGCGGATGGGGCTCGCCGCCTTCGGCGAAGCCGAACCGGTCGCCGACACCCCGGGCCTCGCGCACGCGGCCCTGGTGGATTTCTGCACCGGTGAACTGCGCCGCCACCTGGCTGCCGCCGACCAGGCGCTCTTCTCGGCCGCCTCGGGCGCGGCCGAGACCCGCCTGCTGGTCCAGGCCCTGCGCACCACGACCGCGGCCCTCGACGCGCGCATCGACGCACTCGCCGCCACCGACCGCACCGCCGCCGGGGTCGCCGTCGCCCAGGTGATCGAGGCGGTCCTGGACGTCCATCTGGCCGTCGAGGAGACCGTCCTGCTGCCCGCGCTCGCCGCCCTGCCCGGCGCGGATCTGCCCACCCTGGTCACGGACATGCTGACCCTGCTCGCGGGCGGCGAACTCGACCATCCGCCGGTCCTCGACGTCCGTGAGATCCCGCACGGCCGACGCCACCCGCGGATCTTCGCGCGCTACGGCCGGCTGGCCCCTGGCGAGAGCTTCGTCCTGGTCAACAACCACGACCCCAAACCCCTGCGCCGCGAGTTCGAAGCCACCCACCCGGACACCCACACCTGGGACTACGTCGAATCCGGCCCGGAGGTCTGGCGGGTACGGATCGGAAAGGCGGCCGGTGGTGCCTGACACCCCGCCTCCCGGAACCCCCGGAACCCCCGGAGCGATCGACGCGGACGGTGCCGTGCCCTCGCCGGGGTCCGCCGCCGCGCCGACACCGAGCCGGCTGTGCGACGTCCATGCCCTCGGCGGTGCCGATCCGGCGAAGGCGGGTGCCGTGTGGAAGCTCACCGAGTCCGGCCGTCAACTCGACGCCAACCTCGTGCAGCTACCGGCTCACCAGTGCGTGGGGACCCACGCCGAGCCCGACCTCGACGTGCTCCTGCTCGTCGTCTCCGGACACGGCACCCTCGGCACCGGCGACGGGACCGAACCCCTCACAGGTGGCGTGCTGTTCTGGCTCCCCCACGGCTCGACCCGCCGCATCACGGCAGGTGCGGATGGTCTGTCCTACCTCACCGTTCACCGCCGACGCCCCGGCATGCAGATCCGGTCCCGCCTGGCGACGGACGTCTGATCGCCGCTCCGCGAAGGCCGGCCTCAGCGGAGCGGTAGACCTGCCCGGCGGCCTCGCCTTCGCCCTCGGCCGCGCCGGTGTCACCGAAGGCACCCTCGCCGGAGAAACCGACGTATCGGAAGCGGTGGCCTCCCCGCGACCGGCCGGGGCGCGTTCCGCGTGACGTGTCAATTATGCAAGCACGCTTGCTTGTTTATTCGGCCGCTGCCATGCTCCAGAGCGCGACACGCGCCGCGCACCGGACCGCACCGCACCGGACCGCACTGTGCGCATCGCGCCGCGCCGTACACCGCACACCGTCGTGCCCCGAGGGGAGCGCCATCGTGTCCGACCCGTCGTCCGTGATCGACGATCTGTGCCGGGAGAGCGAGCAACTCGATCAGCTGGTAGGGGAGTTGGCGGCCGAGCGCTGGGCGCTCGCCACCCCCGCACCCCGGTGGACCATCGCCCACCAGATCGCGCACCTCACCTGGACCGACCGGTCCGCCCTCCTCGCCGTGACCGACACCGCGGCCTTCGCGCAGGAGGTGGAGAAGGCGCTCGCCTCGCCCCACGGCTTCGTGGACGAGGGTGCGGAGCAGGGGGCCGCCCTGCCCCCGGACCGGCTCCTCGCCGAGTGGCGTGCCGGGCGGGAGGCACTGGAGAAAGCCCTGCGCACGGCACCCGCCGGGACGCGTTTCCCCTGGTACGGGCCACCCATGTCGATCGCCTCCATGGCGACGGGCCGGCTCATGGAGACCTGGGCCCATGGACAGGACGTCGCCGACGCGCTGCGGGTGACGAGGGAGCCCACGGACCGGCTCCGGCATGTCGTGCGCATCGGTGTGCGGGCCCGGGACTTCGCCTTCGGGGTACGCGGGCTCACTCCGCCCGAGGAGGAGTTCCGCGTCGAACTTGCCGCACCCTCGGGTGAGTTGTGGACCTACGGGCCCGAGGGCGCCGGGCAGCGCGTCACCGGGCCCGCCCTGGACTTCTGCCTCCTCGTCACCCAGCGGGCCCACCGCGACGACCTCGCCGTGCGGGCCGAGGGCCCCGACGCCGATCGGTGGCTGGAGATCGCCCAGGCGTTCGCCGGTCCGCCCGGCGCGGGCCGCGCGCCGAAGGGGGCCACGGAGTGACCGGCCCTCGCCCCGGGCTCCGGCCTCTCCGAATCGGCAACGCCTCCGGCTTCTACGGCGACCGCTTCGACGCCATGCGCGAGATGCTCACCGGCGGTCCGCTGGACGTCCTGACCGGGGACTACCTCGCCGAACTCACCATGCTCATCCTCGGCCGCGACCGCCTCAAGAACCCCGCGGGCGGCTACGCGCGCACCTTCCTGCGGCAGTTGGAGGAGTGCCTCGGGCTCGCGCACGAGCGGGGCGTACGGATCGTGGCCAACGCCGGCGGGCTCAACCCGGCCGGACTCGCCGACGCCGTAAGGGAGTTGGCGACGCGGCTCGGCATCCCCGCGCGGGTCGCCCACGTCGAGGGCGACGACCTCACCGCCCGGTACCCCGGCGCCGGGAACCTCGCCGCGCACGCCTACCTCGGCGGTGAGGGCATCGCCGCCTGCCTCCGTGAGGGCGCGGACATCGTCGTCACCGGCCGGGTCACCGACGCCGCGCTGGTCACCGGGCCCGCGTCCGCCCACTTCGGATGGGCCCCGGACGCCTACGACCGGCTCGCGGGCGCCGTCGTCGCCGGGCACGTCCTGGAGTGCGGCACCCAGGCCACCGGCGGCAACTACGCCTTCTTCACCGAGCACGCCCCGGCCCGCCTGCACCATCCGGGCTTCCCCGTCGCCGAGCTCCACGAGGACGGCACCAGCGTCATCACCAAGCACGACGGCACCGGCGGCGTCGTGGACGTCGGCACGGTCACCGCCCAGCTCCTGTACGAGACCTCCGGCGCCCGGTACGCGGGCCCCGACGTCACCTCCCGCCTCGACTCGGTCCACCTCACCCAGGAGGGCCCCGACCGGGTACGGCTGACCGGGACACGGGGTGAGGCGCCGCCGCCCACCCTCAAGGTCGGGCTCAACCGCCTCGGCGGTTTCCGCGGCGAGGTCGTCTTCGTGCTGACCGGGCTCGACATCGAGGCGAAGGCCGCCTTCGCGCGGGCCCAGATGGAGGCCGCGCTCGCCGCCGCCAAGTCCCGCCCCGCCGAGGTCCGTTGGGAACTCGCCCGCACCGACCGGCCCGACGCGCCCACCGAGGAGACCGCGAGCGCCCTGCTCCGGCTCGTCGTGCGCGACCCCGGTCAGGAAGCGGTGGGCCGCACCCTCAGTGGAGCCGCCGTCGAACTGGCCCTCGGCAGCTACCCCGGATTCCACGTACTGGCACCACCGGGGAAGGGCGCCCCCTACGGGGTCTTCGAGGACGTGTACGTGCCCCACGCGGACGTCGACCACGTGGCGGTCCTCCACGACGGGCACCGGATCCAGGTGGCCCCGGCCCAGGACACCCTCGTACTCCAGCCCCAGTCCCAGCCTCAGCCCGACGATGAACCGTTGCTGCCCGAGCCCCTCCCCGCCACCACCGGTTCCGCCGTGCGCCGCGCGCCCCTCGGGCTCGTCGCCGCAGCCCGCAGCGGCGACAAGGGCGGCAACGCGAACATCGGCGTCTGGGTGCGCACGGACGACGCCTGGCGCTGGCTCGCCCACACCCTCACCACCGACCGGCTGCGCGAACTCCTCCCGGAGACCGCCGACTTGACCGTCGTACGCCATGTGCTGCCGAACCTGCGCGCCCTGAACTTCGTCGTCGAGGGGATCCTCGGCGAGGGCGTCGCCGCGCAGCACCGCTTCGACCCGCAGGCCAAGGCGCTCGGCGAATGGCTGCGCTCCCGCCACCTCGACATCCCGGAGGTACTGCTGTGACGGTCCTGGCATCCTCGCTGGACACCTCCTCCGCCGACTACGCCGCCCACCGCGAGGCGATGCTCGGCAAGCTCGCCGACCTCGACACCGAGCACGCCAAGGCCCTCGCGGGCGGCGGCGAGAAGTACGTGGCCCGGCACCGGAAACGCGGCAAACTGCTCGCCCGCGAACGCGTAGAGCTGCTCCTGGACCCCGACACGCCGTTCCTCGAACTGTCGCCCCTCGCCGCCTGGGGGAGCGACTACACGACCGGCGCCTCGCTCGTCACGGGCATCGGCGTCGTCGAGGGCGTCGAGTGCCTGATCACGGCCAACGACCCGACCGTACGCGGCGGCGCCAGCAACCCCTGGAGCCTGAAGAAGGCCCTGCGCGCCAACGACATCGCGTACGCCAACCGGCTGCCGGCCATCAGTCTCGTCGAGTCGGGCGGCGCCGACCTGCCCTCCCAGAAGGAGATCTTCATCCCGGGCGGGGCCGTCTTCCGCGACCTGACCCGGCTCTCCGCCGCCGGTATCCCCACCGTCGCCGTCGTCTTCGGGAACTCCACCGCGGGCGGCGCGTACATCCCCGGCATGTCCGACCACGTGATCATGGTCAAGGAGCGCGCGAAGGTCTTCCTCGGCGGGCCGCCGCTGGTCAAGATGGCCACCGGCGAGGAGAGCGACGACGAGTCGCTGGGCGGCGCCGAGATGCACGCGCGCGTGTCGGGGCTCGCGGACTACTTCGCCGTCGACGAGCGGGACGCCCTGCGGCAGGCGCGGCGCGTGGTCGCCCGCCTCAACCACCGCAAGGCGTACGGGGATCCCGGCCCGGCCGAGCCGCCCAAGTACGACGAGGAGGAGCTGCTCGGCATCGTTCCCGGCGATCTGCGCACCCCCTTCGACCCCCGCGAGGTCGTCGCGCGGATCGTCGACGGCTCCGACTTCGACGAGTTCAAGCCCCTCTACGGGACGAGCCTCACCACCGGCTGGGCCACCCTCCACGGCTATCCGGTCGGCATCCTCGCCAACGCGCGCGGCGTGCTCTTCAGCGAGGAGTCGCAGAAGGCCGCCCAGTTCATCCAGCTGGCCAACCAGCGCGACATCCCGCTGCTCTTCCTGCACAACACCACCGGATACATGGTCGGCAAGGAGTACGAGCAGGGCGGCATCATCAAGCACGGCGCGATGATGATCAACGCGGTCAGCAACAGCCGCGTACCGCACCTCTCCGTGCTCCTGGGCGCCTCGTACGGGGCCGGGCACTACGGGATGTGCGGGCGCGCGTACGACCCGCGGTTCCTGTTCGCCTGGCCCAGCGCCAAGTCCGCCGTCATGGGCCCGCAGCAGCTGGCCGGGGTCCTGTCGATCGTGGCCCGGCAGTCCGCCGCCGCGAAGGGGCAGCCGTACGACGACGACGCGGACGCCGCCCTGCGCGCCATGGTGGAGCAGCAGATCGAGTCCGAGTCCCTGCCGATGTTCCTGTCCGGGCGGCTGTACGACGACGGGGTCATCGACCCGCGCGACACCCGGACCGTCCTCGGCCTGTGCCTGTCCGCGATCCACACGGCCCCCTACGAGGGCGCGCGCGGCGGCTTCGGCGTCTTCCGGATGTGAGAGGGCTGGTGAGAGGTTCCATGATTTCGAGTCTGCTGGTCGCCAACCGCGGTGAGATCGCCTGCCGGGTCTTCCGCACCTGCCACGAACTGGGCATCCGTACGGTCGCGGTGTACTCGGACGCCGACGAGCACGCCCTGCACACGCGCGTGGCCGACACCGCCGTACGCCTGCCGGGCGCGTCGCCCGCCGAGACGTATCTGCGCGGCGACCTGATCGTGAAGGCCGCGCTCGCGGCGGGCGCCGACGCCGTCCACCCCGGATACGGCTTCCTCTCCGAGAACGCCGACTTCGCGCGGGCCGTCCTCGACGCCGGCCTCGGCTGGATCGGACCGCCCCCCGAGGCGATCGAGGCGATGGCGTCCAAGACCCGCGCCAAGGACCTGATGGCGGCTGCCGGGGTGCCGCTGCTCGCCCCCCTGGACCCGGCCGAGGTGACCGGGGCCGACCTGCCGGTCCTGGTGAAGGCGGCGGCGGGCGGCGGCGGCCGGGGCATGCGGATCGTCCGCGAACTCGACGCGCTCAAGGACGAGTTGGCGGCGGCCTCGGCCGAGGCGCTGAGCGCGTTCGGCGACGGGGCGGTCTTCGTCGAGCCGTACGTCGAGAGCGCGCGCCATGTCGAGGTGCAGATCCTCGCCGACGGCCACGGCACCGTCTGGGCCCTCGGCACCCGCGACTGCTCCCTCCAGCGCCGCCACCAGAAGGTCGTCGAGGAGGCACCCGCACCGGGCCTCGGCCCCGACGTGGAGCGGCGCCTGTACGCGGCGGCGACGGCGGCCGCCCGCACGATCGCCTACACGGGCGCGGGCACCGTCGAGTTCCTGGTCTCCGGGGACGGCGGCTCCGAGAAGCGCGTGCACTTCCTGGAGATGAACACCCGCCTCCAGGTCGAACACCCGGTCACCGAGGCGGTGTTCGGGATCGACCTGGTCGCCCTGCAACTGCGCGTCGCCGAGGGCACCCCGCTGGAGGCCGACCCGCCCGCCCCGTCCGGCCACGCCGTCGAGGCCCGCCTCTACGCCGAGGACCCGTCCCAGGACTGGGCCCCGCAGGCCGGCACCCTGCACCGCCTGTCCGTACCCGGCGTCCGGCTGGACACCGGGTACGGCGACGGCGACACGATCGGCGTCCACTACGACGCCATGCTCGCCAAGGCCGTCGCCCACGCGCCCACCCGGGCCGAGGCGGTCCGCAGACTGGCCGGCGCCCTGGAGCGGGCCACGGTCCACGGCCCGGCCACCAACCGCGACCTGCTCGTACGCTCCCTGCGCCACGAGGAGTTCACGGCGGCCCGCATGAACACCGCCTTCTACGCCCGCCACTTGACCGAGCTCACCGCGCCGGCCCCGGACCCGTACGCCCCCTTGGCCGCCGCGCTCGCCGACGCCCACGGCCGCTCCCGGTTCGGCGGCTGGCGCAATCTGCCCTCCCAGCCGCAGAGCAGGCGTTACCTCGTGGCGGGCGAGGAGCACGAGGTCCACTACCGGCACACCCGGCGGGGCCCGGCGGCCGACGGCGTCCACGTGGTGAGGGTGGTCCCCGGGCTCGTCGTGCTCGAAGCAGGCGGCGTACGAAGGAAGTTCGAGGTGGCCCGGCACGGCGACCACGTCTACGTGAACGGCACCACGCTCACGGCCCTGCCCCGCTTCCCCGCCCCCGAGGCCGACCACGCGCCCGGCTCACTCCTGGCCCCCATGCCCGGCACGGTGGTGCGCACGGCGGAGGGCCTGACCACCGGGTCCGCCGTCCGGGCCGGGGACCCCCTCATCTGGCTGGAGGCGATGAAGATGGAGCACCGGATCACGGCCCCGTCGACGGGCACGGTGACGGCTCTGCACGTCACCCCCGGCCAACAGGTGGAGATGGGCACCGTGCTGGCGGTCGTCGAGCCCGACTAGCGGGGGCGCGAGCAACTGCCTGTGCCTGCGGCTGTGGCTTTTAGGGGCGCGGGGAACCGCGCGATCAGCCACGACGGACCAGCACCCTCCCGACGAACAGGACCGCACCCCTGAGGAGCCGTATGACCACCGTCCAGGAAACAGAAGAGCACAAGGCCCTCCGCGCGGCGGTGGCAGCCCTCGGCAACCGCTACGGCCGCGCGTACCTCACGAAGGTCATCGCGGAGGGCGCGAACCCCGACGAGCTGTGGTCGGAAGCCGCGAAGCTCGGCTACCTGGGGGTGAACCTCCCCGAGGAGTACGGCGGCGGAGGCGGCGGCATAGCCGAACTCTCCATCGTCCTGGAGGAGTTGGGCGCGGCCGGCTGTCCCCTGCTCATGCTGGTCGTCTCACCTGCCATCTGCGGCACGGTGATCGCCCGCTTCGGCACGGCGGCCCAGAAACAGGAGTGGCTCCCGGCCCTGGCCGACGGCTCCCGCACCATGGCCTTCGGCATCACCGAACCCGACGCAGGATCCAACAGCCACCGCATCACCACCACCGCCCGCCACGCGGACGACGGCACCGACTGGATCCTCTCGGGCCGCAAGGTGTTCATCTCGGGCGTGGACATCGCCGACGCCACGCTCATCGTGGGCCGCACGGCGGACGCCCGCACGGGCAAGCTCAAGCCCTGCCTGTTCATCGTCCCGCGCGACGCCCCCGGTTTCGGACGGCGGCGGATCGACATGGAACTGCACGGCGCAGAGAAGCAGTTCGAGCTGACCCTGGACGACGTACGGCTGCCCGCCGACGCACTCGTCGGCGACGAGGACGCGGGCCTGCTCCAGCTCTTCGCCGGGCTCAACCCCGAGCGCGTCATGACCGCCGCCTTCGCGATCGGCATGGGCCGCTACGCGCTGTCCAAGGCCGTCGCCTACGCGCGCGAGCGCACCGTCTGGCGGGAGCCCATCGGCGCCCACCAGGCCATCGCGCACCCCCTGGCGCAGGCGCACATCGACCTCGAACTGGCCCGCCTGATGATGCAGAAGGCGGCCCACCTGTACGACAGCGGGGACGACGCCGGGGCCGGGGAGGCCGCCAACATGGCCAAGTACGCGGCGGCGGAAGCCTGTGTGAAGGCCGTCGACCAGTCGGTGCACACCCTCGGCGGCAACGGCCTGACCGGCGAGTTCGGCCTCGCGTCGCTCATCACCGCGTCCCGGGTGGCCCGGATCGCCCCCGTCAGCAGGGAAATGATCCTCAACTACGTCTCGCACCAGACCCTGGGCCTGCCGAAGTCCTACTAGCACCCTCGCTCGTACCGCCACTCCTCTCTCGTACAGCCACCCCCCTCCCTCACAGCTGGAAAGGGCCGGCCATGGTGTTCCGCAGCGAGTACGACGACGTTCCCGCAGTCGACGAACCCATCCACGAGGCGGTGCTGGGCCGTGCCGCCGCCCGGGGTGACGCCCCCGCGCTGATCGACGGCGTGAACGGGACGACCATCACGTACGCCCAACTCGACACGTTCCACCGGCGGATCGCCGCCGCGCTCGCCGAACTCGGCGTCCGCAAGGGCGATGTGTTGGCCCTGCACAGCCCCAACACGGTCGCCTTCCCGACGGCGTTCTACGCGGCCACCCGCGCGGGCGCGTCGGTCACCACCGTGCATCCCCTCGCCACGGCGGAGGAGTTCGCCAAACAGCTGCGGGACTGCGCGGCCCGGTGGATCGTCACCGTGTCGCCGCTGCTGGACACGGCCCGCGCGGCGGCCGAACTGGCGGGCGGCGTACGGGAGATCCTCGTCTGCGACCAGGCGCCCGGCCACCGCTCCCTGCTCGACATGCTGGGCTCCACCGCCCCCGAACCGCAGATCGACATCGACCCGGTGACGGACGTGGCGGCCCTCCCGTACTCCTCCGGGACGACCGGTGTCCCCAAGGGTGTGATGCTCACCCACCGGAACATCGCCACCAACCTGGCGCAGCTGGAGCCCCTCGTCCCGTCGGGCCCCGGCGACCGCGTCCTCGCCGTCCTGCCGTTCTTCCACATCTACGGGCTCACCGCCCTCATGAACGGGCCGCTCAGGCAGGGCGCCGCCGTGGTCGTGCTGCCGCGCTTCGACCTCGACACGTTCCTCGCGGCCATCGAGAAGCACCGCATCACCGCGCTGTACGTGGCCCCGCCGATCGTGCTCGCGCTCGCCAAGCACCCGGCCGTCGAGGGCTACGACCTGTCGTCGCTCAAGTACGTCATCAGCGCCGCCGCTCCCCTGGACGCCGGACTCGCCGAAGCGTGCGCGCGCCGGCTCGGCCTGCCGCCGGTCGGCCAGGCGTACGGCATGACGGAACTCTCGCCCGGCACGCACGTCGTCCCGCTGGGCGCGGAGAACCCGCCGCCGGGCAGCGTCGGGAAACTCATCGCCGGCACGGAGATGCGCATCGTCTCCCTGGACGACCCGGGCAAGGACATCGGCGTCGACGAGCGCGGCGAGATCGTCATCCGGGGACCCCAGGTGATGAAGGGCTACCTGGGGCGGCCCGGCGACACGGACGCGATGATCGACGCGGACGGCTGGCTGCACACCGGCGACGTCGGCCATGTCGACGCGGACGGCTGGCTGTACGTCGTCGACCGGGTCAAGGAACTCATCAAGTACAAGGGCTACCAGGTGGCCCCCGCCGAACTCGAAGCACTCCTGCTCACGCATCCCGGCATCGCGGACGCCGCCGTCATCGGGGTCTACGACACCGACCACAACGAGCGGCCGCACGCGTACGTGGTGCGCCAGCCGGCCGCGCCCGGCCTCACGGCGGCCGACGTCATGGAGTTCGTCGCCGCGCGCGTCGCCCCGTACAAGAAGGTCCGGCACGTCGACTTCATCGACGAGGTGCCGAGGGCCGTGTCAGGGAAGATCCTGCGCCGGGAACTGCGGAAACCACGGGAACAGCGAGAGCCGGGAGAACAGGGGGAGCGCGCATGACGGTGGTGCGACAGGTGCGGCGGTCGTACGAGCGCGGGATCACCACCCTCACGCTCGACGCGCCGGAGCGGCGCAACGCCCTCTCCGCCCGGCTGGTGGAGGAACTGGCGGACGCGCTCAAGGAGTGCGCCGAGGACGAAGACGGGGCCGGGGCGGGGAGCGGGGGCGGGAGCGGCGTACGGGCGGTCGTCCTCACCCACACCGGGAACACCTTCAGCGCGGGCGCCGACCTGCGCGACCCGCCGCACCCGGACGCGCTCGTCGCCCTGCTGCGGCAGATCGTCGAACTGCCCAAGCCGGTCGTGGCCCGCGTCACCGGCCATGTGCGGGCGGGCGGCCTCGGGCTGCTCGGCGCCTGTGACATCGCCGTCGCCTCCCAGGACGCCACGTTCGCGTTCACCGAGGTACGCATCGGGGTCGCGCCCGCCGTGATCTCGCTGCCCCTGCTGGCCAGGCTCGACCCGCGCGCCCTCGCCCGCTACTACCTCACCGGGGAGAGGTTCGACGCGGCCGAGGCCGCCCGGATCGGCCTCGTCACGGCGGCGGGCGACGACGCCCACGACGCGGACGACGTACTCGCGCCGGTGCTTGACGGGCTGAGAAGATCCGCACCACAGGGGCTGGCCGAGACGAAACGGCTGCTCACGGCTAGGGTGCTGGAAATCTTCGACCGGGACGCGGCCGACCTGACCGCCCTCTCGGCCCGGCTGTTCTCCTCCGCGCAGGCCCGCGAGGGAATGACGGCCTTCCTCGAACGACGGGATCCCTCATGGGTTTGGTGAACGGCGCGGCGCAGGCGCCGGTGGAGCGCGTCCCCAAACAGGACCGCAGCCGCGCCACCCGGCAACGCCTCCTCGAAGCCGCCGTCGCCTGCCTCGCCGAACGCGGCTGGGCGGGCTCCACGGTCTCCGTCGTCGCCGAACACGCCGGGGTGTCGCGGGGCGCGGCCCAGCACCACTTCCCGACCCGCGAGGACCTCATCACGGCGGCCGTCGAGTACGTCGCCGAGGAACGCTCCACCGCGTTGCGCGCCCTCTTCCCGGAGGGCGCCGCGGACCGCCGTGCCGTCGTCGCCGCCCTGGTCGACCTCTACACGGGCCCTCTGTTCCGCGCCGCCCTCCACCTCTGGGTCGCCGCCTCGAACGAGGAGCAGTTGCGGGTCCGGGTGACCGAACTGGAGGGCCGGGTGGGCCGCGAGACCCATCACATAGCGGTGGAGCTGCTGCACGCCGACGAGTCCCGCCCCGGCGTACGCGAAACCGTCCAGGGCTTCCTGGACATGTCCCGGGGCCTGGGCCTGGCCAACCTCCTCACGGACGACACGGTCCGCCGGGAGGGCGTGGTCCGCCAGTGGGCCGAGATCCTGGACGTGGCCCTGGGCTGAGGCCCACGCGCTCCGGCCCCTCAAGGACTGAGCCGCTCCACCCGCCAGGCCCCGTCCTCCTGGGCCACGTACCGCAACCGGTCGTGCAGCCGGTTCTCCCGCCCCTGCCAGAACTCGACCGTCCGGGGCGCGACGCGGAACCCGCCCCAGTGCGGCGGCACGGGCACCTGCTCCCCCTCGGGATGACGCGCGGCCAGCTCGGCGTACGAGGCGTCCAGTTCGGCCCGGGAGGAGACCACCGCGGACTGGGCGCTGGCCCACGCGCCGAGCTGGGACCCGTGCGGCCTCGTACGGAAGTACGCCGCCGTCTCGTCACGCCCCGTACGCCGCGCGGTCCCGGTCACGATGACCTGGCGCGCGACGGGATGCCACGGGAAGAGCAGCGAGACGTACGGGTTCTCGGCCAGCTCGCGCGCCTTGCGGGACTCGTAGTTGGTGAAGAAGACGAAACCGCGCTCGTCGTACTGCTTCAGCAGCACCGTGCGGGAACTGGGATGCCCCTCGGCGTCCGCCGTGGAGACGACCATCGCGTTCGGCTCGTACACCGCGCCCTGCGCCGCGGCCTGCGCGAACCAGCGCGCGAACTGCTCCATCGGGTGGTCGGCCAGTTCGGTCTCGTCGATCCCCTCGGCCCGGTACTGCTCGCGCATCGACGCGGGGTCGAGGACCTGGCCGGTGGCCGGGTCGGGAGCGGAAGAGGGATCGAGGGCGGGGTCACGGTCGGTCACATCGTCATCCTGCCGTATTCCGGGGGCGGTCGGCGGGGCGGTCGGCGGGCGTGGGCTTCATCACTGAGTGGCACTCAGTGCCGCGTACTCTCCCCAAAGACGGCACCAACAGATATCGTCCTGCTGCCGAATCGGTTGGGTGACCGCCGACCGCACGGGGCATGACCGGAGTGACGTACGGACCGCGAGTCCAGGTGAGGACCGCGTAACCGGACGATCGCACCTTCAGGGATTCACCACGGTCCAGTTCACATCTCGCAGATCATGTGTCGCACACATCATGAGGAGCCGCCTGATGTCCGACTTCGTACCCGGACTCGAAGGAGTCGTCGCTTTCGAGACGGAGATCGCCGAACCGGACAAGGAGGGCGGCGCCCTGCGGTACCGGGGCGTCGACATCGAGGATCTGGTCGGCCACGTCTCCTTCGGCAACGTCTGGGGGCTGCTCGTCGACGGAGCCTTCAACCCCGGCCTGCCGCCCGCCGAGCCGTTCCCGATCCCCGTCCACTCCGGGGACATCCGCGTGGACGTCCAGTCCGCGCTCGCCATGCTCGCCCCCGTCTGGGGCCTCAAACCGCTCCTCGACATCGACGAGCGGCAGGCCCGCGCGGACCTCGCCCGCGCCGCGGTCATGGCCCTCTCGTACGTCGCCCAGTCCGCCCGCGGCCAGGGCCTGCCGATGGTCCCGCAGCGGGAGATCGACAAGGCGCGGTCCGTCGTCGAGCGCTTCATGATCCGCTGGCGCGGCGAGCCGGACCCCAAGCACGTGGCGGCGGTCGACGCCTACTGGACGAGCGCCGCGGAGCACGGCATGAACGCGTCCACGTTCACCGCCCGGGTCATCGCGTCCACCGGCGCCGACGTGGCGGCGGCCCTCTCCGGAGCCGTCGGCGCCATGTCGGGACCGCTGCACGGCGGCGCCCCCTCACGGGTCCTCGGCATGATCGAGGAGATCGAACGCACGGGCGACGCCGAAGCGTTCGTCAGGCAGGCCCTCGACAGGGGCGAGCGGCTGATGGGCTTCGGCCACCGGGTGTACCGCGCCGAGGACCCGCGCGCGCGGGTGCTGCGCCGCACCGCCCGGGAACTGGGAGCCCCGCGCTTCGAGATCGCCGAGGCCCTGGAGAAGGCGGCCCTGGCCGAACTGCACGCCCGGCGCCCGGACCGCGTCCTGGCGACGAACGTCGAGTTCTGGGCGGCGATCGTGCTGGACTTCGCGGAGGTCCCGGCCCACATGTTCACCTCGATGTTCACCTGCGCCCGTACCGCGGGCTGGTCCGCGCACATCCTGGAGCAGAAGCGCACCGGACGCCTCGTACGGCCCTCCGCGCGCTACATCGGCCCCGGTACGCGCAATCCGCGTGAGATCGAGGGGTACGAGGACATCGCCCACTGAGAGCGAGTGCCCGCCCGGCACGGGCGGGCACGCACGTGTGGCGGCGCTCCGCGGAGGGCCGCCACCCGCAGGTCAGACAGGGGCGGGCGACTCCGCGTGGTGGCGGGCCGCGACCAGCGGGTGCGCCCGCATCCTGCCCCGCAACTCGTCGCGCCCGTACTCCGCGACGGGCGCGACGGGCGTGATGGGCGTGACGGGTGCGAGCGGGGCGTGCGGGAAGGGCAGTGGCTCGATCCGGGCGTCCAGCCGGGGGTTGTGGAGGAAGGGCACGCAGAGCCGGTACCGCTCGGAGGTCCCGGCCGGACCGGTCACCCGGTGCTTGGCGGCGAGCAGATACCCGTCGGTGGCGGCCTCCAGCAGCTCACCGAGGTTCACGACGAACGCGCCCGGGACCGGCCGCACGTCGTGGAAGATCCCGTCCGCCCGCTCCACCTGCAACCCGCCCGCCTCGTCCTGCAGCAGCAACGTCAGGAACCCGTGGTCCTTGTGCGCCGCGGCCTCCTGACCGCCCTGGCCCGGATACCTGACCAGCTTGAGCCGCGGATGGGCCCGCTCGCCGAGGACCGGGTCGTAGAAGCCGGCGGGCGCGCCGACGGAGGCGAGCAACTCGCGCAGGAGCCGCGCCGCGAGGGAACCGAGCCGGTCGATCCACGCGAGGGCGGCGGTCCGCAGCTCCGGCAGCGCGGCGGGCCACTGGTTGGGCCCCTGGAGCCACCAGTACGCGGGCTCGCCGGGCCCGGGAACCCGGGCGGGCCGCTCGGCGCCGATGTCGAACTGCTCGCGCCGGTCGCGGGTGCCGTCGGCGCGCGTGTAGCCGCGGAAGTGCGGGGAGTTGACCGTGTCGAGCGCGGTCCGGTCGGCCTCGTCGAGGGCGAAGAAGCGGTGCGTCGCGTCGAGCAGCGCGGCGGTCTCGGCCTGGCTCACCCCGTGCCCGACGAGCTGGAAGGACCCCACGTCGTGGGCGGCGCTGTGCAGTTGGGCGCGGAGCAGGGCACGCGCCTGGGGGCCGCGGGCGGCCGCGGAGAGGTCGATGATCGGCAGCTGCTGGTACGACGGGGTCGTCGACACGTTCGTCATGGTGTGCGTCCGCATGGGTACGGGGCCGGGCGGCCGCCAGGGGTGGGGCGTGGGCCACGGGTGCCGGTGGAAAGGAGAGACGGAGAGGGAGATAGGAGCAAAGGAGAGGAGCAAAGGAGAGGAGCAAAGGAGAGGAGCAAAGGAGAGAGGGAGAGGAGAGGGGAGGAGAGGGGAGGAGAGAGAAGGGCCGGGGTCAGGCGGAACGCCGACAGCCCATGCTCGTGACGCGCACGTAGTCCACGTGCCGGCGCCGGACGAGTATCGGAAGCATGCGTTCAGGATACTGCCGGCCAGGGCATATGCCCGAGACCGGGATCATCTGGCCGGTATTCGCCCATGAAGGCCGACATTCGCCTACGCGGGAGCCGGAGCCAGGGGCAGTCGGGACCAGGTGCAGCCGGGACCAGGGGGCCGGGACGGCTCCCCATCGGGACACGGCGAACGCGGACGACCCGCGCACTCTGGTCCCCTCCGAGGAGGGAGCCGGCCGGACTTACCGGCGAGCACGCGGGTCGGGTGACTGCTTGAGATTGGGCCGGCTGCACGCTCGTATCACGCGCTGGTCCGGCACCGCACTGAATGTGGTGACGGGCCGCTAGCCCGCAGCCACCTCGCTGGTCCGGGTTTCAGACATGTACCCGATCACCTCCTTTCGGCGTGGTCACACCCTAGGAAGCGTCGCGCCGGGGCTCAAGTGATTTATCGGGGCGGTGATTTTCCGGGACGCCGACGCGTTGAGGCGTTGACGGCGTCGACCTGGGAAGCGATCTTGTGGAGGGTGCCGGAACGACGAAGATCCGGAGACCCGGTCCGACGGCTGGTCCGACGGCCGGTCCGACGCCTGGTCGGACGGCCGCCCACTCGGGCCGACCGGGGCCGAAGTGCACGTGCGCAACGATTTCCTCAATCTTGTGGGAACCAGATGTGGGCTGCGTCACGTTCGAGTTGAATGATTCCTAGTGAGTGATTCGTAGTGTTCGTAGTGAGTGGACAGGCGCGCGGGCACACCGCGCAGGACACGCCGACACGGCCTGCAGGGGGTGCCAGGTGAGTGCTTCACGGCGTAGCGGGACCACGGACGAGCTCGGGCCGCACGAGCCTGAGCGGGACGGGGCCGATCTGCTCGCCGCTCTGCTCGACGGGATGGACGCGGCGCTGTGCGCGTTCGACGCCGACGGAGTGGTGACGCACTGGAACCGGGAGGCCGAGCGGATCCTCGGCTGGAGCGCGGCCGACGCGGTCGGGCGGCACGGCTTCGCCGGGTGGGCCGTGCGGACCGCGGACGCCCAGGAGGTCGAGGGGCGGCTGCTGTCCGCGATGCGGGCCCCGGGGCGGCAGGTCCATGAGTTCGCGCTGCTCACCAAGGAGGGCGGCCGGGTGCTCGTACGGACCCAGTCGGCCGCCGTGCCGGGGCCCGACGGGAAGCCGGCCGGGGTGTACTGCGCCTTCAGCGAGGTGCACGCGCAGATAGATCTGGAGCGGTCCATCGCCCTGAGCGAGGCGCTGTTCGACGACGCCTCCTGGGGTGTCGTGCTCGTCGACGCCGACCTGCGGCCCGCCGTGGTCAACGCCCACGCGGCGCGCGCGCTCGGCACGGGGCGTACCGCCGTACTGGGCCGTCCCCTGGGCGAGTTGCTCGCGCAGGGCGTGGAGGAGCTGGAGAGCGCGCTCACGCACGTGCTCGCGGAGGGCGCGCCGCCGGCGCCCGCCGAGATGTGGGTGACCGTGCGGACCGCGGAGGGCGAGCAGCGCCGTTGCTGGCGCAGCGGCTTCCTGCGGCTCGCCTCGCCGCTCACGGAAGAACCGGTTCCGCTCGGTGTGGGCTGGCTCTTCCAGGACGTGACCGAGAGCAAGCAGACCGAGCAGGAGGCGTCGCTCCTGCGGTTCAGGACCAATCAGCTGCACCGGGCGGCGCGCGCCGCCGCCGAGTGCGAGGACCCGGCGGAGGCGGCGTCGGTCCACCTCGACTTCGCGCTGGCCGGGTTCGCCGACCACGCGCTGATCGACCGGGTGGCCGGTGGCTGGGTGCGCGACGGCGAGGAACCCGTACGGCTGGTACGGGGTCCCGCCACGCCCGCCGGCGCGCCGGGCCCCAGCCTGCCCGCGGGCCGCGCGGGCCTGCCCGTCCGGTACGCCGACGGGCATCCGGCCCTCCAGTGCGTCGAGCGGACCGGTTCCGTACGGGCCAGCGCGGGGGCGACCGAGCCGGGCCGGGCCCGCGACTGGGCCGCCGCCCGGCAGTGGCCCGCGGACTCGGTGCACGCCCTGTGCGTGGTGCTGCGCAGCCGGGGGCGGACGCTGGGGGTGGTGACGTTCCTGCGCGGCGCGAGCCGCACCCGGTTCGAACGGTTCGACGCGACGTACGCGGAGGATGTGGCCGTCCGGATCGCGGCGGCGCTGGATCTGGCGGGGGTGCTGGAGCAGAGGTCCGACGGCGGGCGATGGACCGGTCCCCGGGACTGACCCCGGGGGCTGAGGTCCGGGACTGACCCCCGGGCTGACTTCGGAGCTGAGGTCCGGCGGTCAGGGGGTCAGGGGGCCACCGTCAGTACGATCTTGCCTTGGATGTGGCCCCGCGCGGCCCGCGTGTGCGCGTCGGCCGCTTCGGACAGCGGGTAGGTGCTGTCCAGCCCGACCTGGAGCCTGCCCTCGTCGAACAGGCGCCCGATCTCGGCGAGCTGGGGGCCGTTGGAGCGCACCTGGATGTTCGACACCGTGATGCCCAGGCGCGCCGTCTCCGCCGGGTCGTACTCGGCGAAGAACACCGGAAGCATGGTGCCGCCGCGCTTGAGCACGGTCAGGAAGCGTGAGCTGTCCGGGCCGCCGACGGCGTCGATCACCAGGTCGACATCGCTGACCACGTCCGCGGCCCGGGTCGTGGTGTAGTCGATGAACTCGTCCGCGCCGAGCTCGCGCAGGAACTGCTCGTGCCGGCCCGAGGCCACCGCGACGACGTGTGCCCCCTGCCATTTGGCCAGTTGCACCGCGAAGTGGCCCACTCCACCGGCGGCCCCGTTGACCAGCACGGTCGTCCCCGGCGTGATCGGCACGGGACGGTGCACCCGGCCGGTGAAGGGGGACGGCACGTCGTGGCCGAGATCGACCAGGAACTGCCAGGCCGTGAGCACGGCCATCGGCGCCCCGGCCGCCCGCACGTGGTCGATACCGGTCGGCTTGTGGGCCAGGTCGGAGGCCGGCGCGGCCACGTACTCGGCGTACGTCCGGCCGTCGAATCCGGGGAACCGCAGCATGCCGAAGACCTCGTCGCCGACGGCGAACCCGCGCACGTCCGGGGCGACCGCCCGCACCACGCCCGACAGGTCCGTTCCGGGGGTCAGGGGGAACTCCAGCGTCGGCCTCATCTCGGCCGGCATGACCTTCATCCCCTCCCGCAGGTACCAGTCCGGCGGGTTGACGCCCACCGCGTGCACCTGGACGAGCACCTCGCCCGGACCGACCCCGGGAACCGGCACCTCGTCGTACCGCAGAACTTCCGGCCCGCCGGCTTCGTGGAACTGGATCGCCTTCATCGCGTCTGTCGCTTTCTCGGGGAGACGTTGCTCCTTCAGTCAAGGCCCAGGGCGGCAGGGCCGTCCAAGACCGGTTCGGCAACCCGATCATTCCGAAACGGCATGACACGTACGCTGGAAGCGTGAACGATCTCGGACAGGATCTGGAACTGCGGCTGGTGCGCTACTTCACCGTGGTGGCGGAGCACCAGCACTTCGGCCGGGCGGCCGCCGACCTGCACCTGGCCCAGCCGGCGCTGAGCCGCCAGATCAAGCGGCTGGAGGACCATCTCGGCACCCGGCTGCTCGACCGCACACCCCAGGGCGCCCGGCTCACCCCGGCCGGCCGGACGTTCCTCCCCCGCGGGCAGGCCCTGCTGCGGGCCGCACGCCAGGCCGAGCTGGCCGTGCGGGAACAGGCCGGGACCGAGCGCATCACCATCGGTTACGTCGAGGACCTGGTGATCACCCCCGCCGTACGGGAACTGCGCCGCCGTCATCCGGACGCCGAGATCGCCGCCCGGCATCTGAGCTGCCGTGACATCGGCGCGCTGGCCGACAAGAGCATCGACGCCCTGGTCGCGCGGGCCCCGCTGCCGCTCGCCGCCGACGAGGTGTTCACCACCCCGCTGTACGAGGAGCCCCGGATGCTGGTGGTCCCGCGCGGGCATCCGCTGGCCGGCCGCGCGTCGGTGACGGCGGAGGAGCTGGCCGGCGAGGAGGCGGCGCCGTGCGCGCTGGAGACCGAGGACTGGATCTCGTACCGGATCCTCGGGGCCGGTCTGCCGCCGGTCGAAAGCTACGAGGACAAGCTCGAACTCGTCGCGAGCGGCGTGGCGATCGCCGTGCTGCCGGCCGGTGACCGGCGCAGCTCGCTGCGGCCCGACCTCGTCACCGTGCCGATCGAGGGCGCTCCTCCCAGCCAGGTCGTCCTGGTCAGCCGCAAGGGCGACCCGAATCCGCTGCTCGGGAGTCTCCGGCTGGCGGCCGAGGCCGTGCTGACCGCCCCGGCGGCGGAGCGGAGGTCCGCCGCCGCACCGCGGGCCGAACACCGCCCGGCCGGTTCGCCGGGGAACGGGCACGCCGCGCACCGGGGACTGCGCTCGGCCGTCTGACCGACCGATCAGGACGCGTGGCCGGTGCCACGACGCGTACCGCTACCGCCAGTAGAAGATCCGGTCCGCGTACTCCTCGAAGACGCGGTCGTTCCATTCGAGGCCGCCGTCCACGTTCCCCGACCGCAGCAGCGGCGGCTCGGTCCCGCGGTCCGCGAGGACACCCGCCGCGGTCGCCATGACCGACTGGAGGAGGGCCGACGTGACGACCGTGGAGGCGGACGCGAAGGGCGCCGCGATGGTGTCGAGCGTCAGCTCCGCGTCACCCATCGCGATCTTCGAGTCGAGCACGACGTCGCAGTGGTCCTTCAGATACGTCCCCGACGCGTGCCGGGACGCCGTCTCGGCGGCGTACGCGACCGACGTGACCCCGATGACCTTGAGCCCGAGGGCGCGGGCGGTCATCGCCATCTCGACGGGGAGCGCGTTGCGTCCGGAGAGGGAGACGATCACCAGGAGGTCGCCCGCGCGGGCCGGACTGGCGCGGAGAACCGCGCTCGCGAGGCCGTCGACCCGCTCCAGGGCGGAACCAAGCGTGGCCGGCATGACGTCGACACCGACCGCGCCCGGCACGGCGAGCAGGTTCATCAGCGCGAGACTGCCCGCGCGGTAGACGAGGTCCTGCGCGGCCAGCGACGAGTGCCCGGCGCCGAAGGCGAAGAGCCGGCCGCCGTCCGCCACCGTGTCCGCGATCATCGTCCCGGCGGTCGCGATCGTCGGTGCCTCCTCGTCCCGCACCCGCTGCAGCAGGCCGATCGCGGCGTCGAAGAACTGCCCGGCCAGACTGCTGTCGCTCATCCGCGAAGCCCCTTCCGCTGTCGTGTCGCGGATCACGTTGCGGTCTGGACCACTGCTGTGTCAATACGCTCCACAGGGGCGACACTGGGGCACGAGGGCCCCTTCGCACCTGGCTTCCCACCCGGCAGGGCGCCGGATCCGGCCGAGCCGCGCGGGCGATCGTCACCACGTGGTTTCAACGGCGCGGCACGGTTGTCGGTGGGATGCGTCAGAATTGATGCCAGGGCCAGCGCACACGCCGGTGAGCGACCCAGCCTCCGGCAGAGCTAATCAAGGGGCACGTATGTCCGGACTGATCGACACCACGGAGATGTATCTCCGCACCATCCTCGAGCTGGAGGAGGAAGGTGTGGTCCCCATGCGCGCCCGGATCGCCGAGCGGCTCGACCAGAGCGGGCCGACCGTCAGCCAGACCGTGGCGCGCATGGAGCGCGACGGCCTGGTCGCCGTGGCCAGCGACCGCCACCTGGAGTTCACGGAGGAGGGCCGCCGGCTGGCCACGCGCGTGATGCGCAAGCACCGCCTCGCCGAGTGTCTGCTCGTCGACGTGATCGGCCTGGAGTGGGAGCAGGTGCACGCGGAGGCCTGCCGCTGGGAGCACGTGATGAGCGAGGCGGTCGAGCGCCGGGTGCTGGAGCTGCTGCGCCACCCGACCGAGTCGCCGTACGGGAACCCGATCCCGGGCCTGGAGGAGCTGGGCGAGAAGGACGGGGCGGATCCCTTCCTGGACGCGGGCATGGTCTCGCTGGCCGACCTCGACCCCGGCCTCGACGGCAAGACGGTCGTCGTACGCCGTATCGGCGAGCCGATCCAGACGGACGCGCAGCTGATGTACACGCTGCGGCGGGCCGGCGTACAGCCGGGCTCGGTCGTGAGCGTGACGGAGTCCGCGGGCGGAGTGCTCGTGGGCAGCGGCGGAGAAGCCGCGGAGCTGGAGTCGGACGTCGCGTCCCACGTGTTCGTGGCGAAGCGATAGCGGTGCGGTAGCGGCGGGCGGCGGGCGGCGGGCGGCGGGCGGCAGGACGGCTTCGTGGCGGAGCCGTCGGAGGCCGGTGCGCACGGACGGGACGAGGACAGGCGGTTGACCGGCGACCGCACGGCCGGACGTGCCGCGGCCGGACTCCTCGCGACGGGTGGTCGGCGGCGGGCGGGTGGCGGCGGACTGCGGGCGGCGGGGCTGTGTGTGCGGTGTGCGCACACGCGTGAACGGGGAGCGGGGCCGGTTTCAAGGTCTTTTTCCGCGTGGTCGCGCGGGTTTTCGTACGCCCGGCAGGCCGCCGTCGTACGCGGTGGCGTACTCAGGGGCGCGTCTTTGACCAGGCATCTTGCGGCGACCTCCGCCCGCTCCCGACCTCACGGTCAACTCCCGTAACACACACCTCAGTTGCCCACCCCCGGGCTCCCCGCAGAAACAAAGATTCAGTGCGCGGAATCGCAGCGCACGAGCCGTTCGCATGCGAGGCTGTCGCGAAAGGCATATGACCTGAGGGCTCTTGACCGCGCCGGCAGCGGCGCCGACGCGCGGTCGGGGAGGGGGCGGCGAGAATGTGCCGCGGACGCGTGGAGGGCCCCGGCGCCTCAAGGCGCCGGGGCCTGTCCTCCCCTGTGCCGACCCGGAGCCCCGAGCTCCCAGGGTCGTCCCCTGCGGGCCCTCATCCCCGAGTGGCCCGCCTCCCGTTGGAGATCTCCCCTCGACGGCGACGGTCAATCCTTGCGCGAGGTCACTCGAAGGAGGGGTGTTTCCGCCAAGGGGCCCATGTTCGAATACGCATTCGATAGCGTATGGGTGACGGAACGGCCATGGATTACGCAGGAACAACCAGCAGGAGCAGTGGTACGACAACGGTACGAGTGGGCGGGCCGGCCCGTGCGGGACGAGCCGGCCGAGCGGATCAAGGGGGGTGCCAGCGTATGGTGCGGCGCATCGACGTGACCGGTGCGAGCGGGGTGCGTCTCGCTGCCTGGGAGTTCGCCGACCCTCCCAAGGCCGATCCGGGCAGGAGCGGTCCGGCCGGGACGGCGACGGCGGACGGTGCGACGGCGGACGGTACGACGGTGGCCGGGAGCGAGCAGACGCCCGGCGTGCTTCTGCTGCACGGGCTCATGGGGCGTGCCTCGCACTGGGCGTCCACCGCCCGCTGGCTCGCCGAGCGGCACCGGGCCGTGGCGCTCGACCAGCGGGGCCACGGGCAGAGCGCGAAGCCGCCGGAGACGGAGTACACGCGGGGGGCGTACGTCGAGGACGCGGAGGCGGCGCTGGAGGAGCTGGGGCTCGCCCCGGCCGTCCTCATCGGCCATGCCATGGGCGCCCTGACGGCGTGGCAGCTCGCGGCCAAGCGGCCCGACCTCGTGTGTGGTCTGGTCATCTGCGACATGCGGGCCTCGGCGCTCGGGGGTGCGACGCAGCGGGAGTGGGAGGAGTGGTTCAAGTCCTGGCCGGTGCCGTTCGCCACGCTCGCGGATGTGCGGAAGTGGTTCGGCGAGGACGATCCGTGGGTGGAGCGGCCCAATCCGTCGCGCGGGGAGTTCTACGCGGAGGTGATGGTCGAGCACGCGGACGGGTGGCGGCCGGTTTTCGAGCCCGAGCAGATGCTCAAGTCGCGGGAGACGTGGGTGCACGACGCGCACTGGGAGGAGTTGGCGCAGGTGCGGTGTCCGACGCTGGTCGTTCGGGGGCTCGACGGGGAGTTGGGGCGGGCGGAGTCGCAGGAGATGGTCCGGGTGCTGCCTGATGGGCAGTATGCGGAGGTGGCTGATGCGGGGCATCTTGTGCACTATGACCAGCCGGAGGCTTGGCGGGCGGCGGTTGAGCCGTTCTTGGAGGGGTTGCTCCACTGACTGCGGGGGTTGGGGGCGGGCGTGTTTTGGGTGCGGGTCCGCTGTGGCTGGTCGCGCAGTTCCCCGCGCCCCTAAAAGATTGCGCAGTTCCCCGCGCCCCTGGAGGCAAAGGGCTGCGCAGCTCCCCGCGCGCCTAAAGACAAAAGATTGCGCAGTTCCCCGCGCCCCCAAAAAAGCAAACGACTGCGCCGTTCCCCGTGTCCCCAAGGGCGAAAGACTCTCCGTCACCCGTCCTTCGTCCCTCGTGCCGGGCTGGGGGTTAATCCTTGGGGGGTGTTGAGAGGCGTTGGGTGATGCGGTCGAAGAGTTGTGTCAGGGGTTCGCCGATGTCTTGGCCGAAGTCCGTCAGGCCGTAGGTGACCTGGGGTGGGGTCGTCGGTTCGACCTCTCGCCAGATCAGGCCGTCCTGGACCAGCGAGCGCAGCGTCTGGGCGAGCATCTTCTCGCTGATGCCCTGGATGCTCTCGCGCAGCTCGTAGAAGCGCAGGCCGTTGTTCCGCAGGGCGATCAGTACCCAGATGCCCCACCTGCTGGTCACATGGTCGACCACGTCGCGTGCGGCGCAGTCGGTGTGAAACACGTCATAGCGCTTCGCCACCTCGACCTGCCTGTCCTGCACACCTTCTGTCATGTCATGAGCTTACTTCGAGGTACGCCCTTACTGAAAGTTAGCCCCGCCCCTAGCGTGACGATCACACCGAACAGCAAGGAGCTGATCATGATCGTCGTAACCGGGGCCACCGGAAATATCGGCCGCCCGTTGACGCAGACGCTGGCCGAGGCGGGCCATCAGGTGACCGCGGTGTCACGGCACACGGCGGCGGTGCCGGACGGCGTCCGCCACGTCGTGGCGGACCTGGCCGATCCGGCGAGCCTCAAGCCCGCCCTGGACGGGGCGAAGGCGCTGTTCCTGCTGCTCTCCGGCGACCTGCACGCCACCGGCGCCAACCCCGCCGACATCATCGGCGAAGCCGCGGCCGCCGGGGTCCGCCGGATCGTCCTGCTCTCCACGCTGGGGGTGGTGACCAGGCCCGCCGGCCAGACGCGGATCGCGATGCGCGCGCTGGAGGACACCCTGCGGGAGTCCGGCCTGGAGTGGGTCATCCTGCGGCCCGGCGGCTTCGCCTCCAACGCGCTGTGGTGGGCCGAGTCCGTCCGCACGCGACAGGTCGTCGCCGCGCCCTTCGGCGACATCGGGGTGCCCCTCATCGACCCCGCGGACATCGCGGCGGTCGCGGCCGCCGGCCTGACCGACGACCGGCACATCGGCGGCGTGTACGAGCTGACCGGACCGGAGGTGATCACTCCGCGCCGGCAGACGGAGGACCTCGCCGCCGCGCTGGACTCGCCGGTGACGTTCCACGAGCTCACCCGCGCGGAGGCCAAGGCCGCCATGAGCCAGAGCATGCCGGCGGAGCTGGCCGACGACACGCTGGACATCATCGGCTCCCCGAGCCCGGCCGAACTGCGCGTCAGCCCGGACGTCCAGCGGGTCCTCGGCCGCGCCCCGCGCTCCTTCGCCGACTGGGCCGCCCGCCACGTCGCCGCGTTTCGCTGAGGCCTGCTGAGATCCGCAGCGGGAGTTCCGGCGGGTGGTCCGCCGGAGCCCGCGGCCTCAGCCCTTGCTCACCGCGGCCAGGATCTCCGGGAGGCGGCGGGCCGTTCGCGGGGCGGCCAGGCGCAGGCCCGCCAGGGTGAGCAGGGCGCCGTACACCGTGCCCAGGGGGAGCAGGAGCCAGGTCAGGTCCTTGCCGTCGGCCGAGACGTTCAGCCAGATGGCGAGGGCGATGACGGGGGCGCACAGCAGCGCGGCCGCGACCATGCCGCCGAAGATCGAGATCCAGGCGAGGCCCGCCTGCCCGGGAGCCACGTTCTTGTGGCCCTCCTGCGGGATCGAGTACGGGAAGCGGGCCGAGGACCAGGCACCGGTCGCCAGCATCGCGCCGAGCAGGGCGAAGGACAGGCCGAGCACCTCGGGCAGGGCGGCCCAGTCGCCGAGCAGCGCCGTCGTCAGGACGGTGACGAGGGTCGCGTACGGAAGTGTGATCAGGAGGAGGGCGAGAGCACGGCCCCGCAGTTCGACGTACGCGTCCCGGGTGGAGGAGATCGTCATCGCGACCATCCAGAACGCGGACGTGTCCTGCCCGAACTGGTTGTACATCTGGATGCCGAGCATCCCCGCGGCGAAGCACGCGAAGTAGATCGAGCCGGTCCCCTGCAACGCGTTGAACAGCGGGACGATCAGGCCGATGGCGAGCGACGTCACCCACGCGGCCTTCGTCTTCGGGTCCCGCCAGACGTACCGCAGGCTGCGCTCCACGATCGTCGCCGTGCGTCCGGCGGGCAGCAGACCGCCGAGCCCCGAGGAGCGGCCCGCCTTGTCCCGCGCGGGCTCGGCGGCCTGCAGCGTCGAACCGTCGGGCGAGGTCATCAGCCGGGTGAGGGTCCGCTCCCAGTAACGCAGCAGAGCCGCCAACACCAGGCCGCTCAGGGCGAGCTGGGCGAGGCCGACGGCGTACGAGCCCTCGCTGACGGAGTCCACGGCGCCCAGCGCGGACGCGGGCGGCACCCAGCGCACCACGTCCGCCACCGGGTCCAGCGTGGACAGGCCCGACGAACCGAGCCGCTGCACACCGAAGTTGACGAGCTGCGCGCCCACCGCGATCACCAGACCGCTCAGTACTGCCAGGTCACGGCCCCTGCGACTGGTCAGCAGACGGAGGTTGGCGGTCGCGACGGCCCGCGCGAGGGCCACACAGACCAGCAGCGCGAGGACGACCGCGACGACGCCGGTGACGTACGCCGCCGCGCCGTGCGCCGTCGCGACGACCGAACCGACGAGCAGGCACAGCGTGAACAGCGGCCCGATGCCGACCAGCGATGCCGCCAGGAGCGCGCGGACGAGCGGGCCCGGACGCAGGGGCAGCATCACCAGGCGGGTGGGGTCGAGGGTCTCGTCGCCGCCGGGGAAGAAGAGCGGCATGACGGCCCAGCCGAGCGCCAGTACGGCCGTGAGCAGCACCGTGATGTTCATCGCGTGAGCGTTGCCGCGCAGCACGATCAGCCCGATGAGCTGGAGGGCGGCGAGCAGCAGGACGACGACGAGCGTCGCCACGTACGCCGCCCGGCGTCCCGACGACTGCCGCAGACCGTTGCGGAGCAGGGCCAGCTTCAGCCGTACGACGATGAGGGTGACCGGGGTGACGGAGGCCCTGGAGGCGGGGGCGGAGGCGGCGTCGGTGGCGGCGTTCATCGGGCTCCGGCGCCCAGCCAGTCGAGGTCGGAGCCGGTGTCGCGGTCGTTCGCGCCGACGAGTTCGAGGAAGGCCTGTTGGAGGGAGGGCGCGTCGCCGCGTACCTCGGCGAGCGGGCCGTGGGCGCGGATGCGGCCCGCGGCCAGCACGGCGACCCAGTCGCAGAGCGACTCGACGAGTTCCATGACGTGGGAGGAGAAGACGACGGTGGCTCCGGACGTCGTGTAGCGCTCCAGCACGCCGCGGATCGTCTGCGCGGAGACCGGGTCGACGCCCTCGAACGGCTCGTCGAGGAAGAGCACTTCGGGGTTGTGCAGCAGGGCTGTGGCCAGGCCGATCTTCTTGCGCATGCCGGTCGAGTAGTCGACGACCAGTTTGTGCTGCGCGCCGGCGAGGTCGAGTACGTCGAGGAGCTGGGTGGCCCGTTTGTCGACCTCCGGGCCGGGGAGCCCGCGGAGGCGGCCGGTGTAGGCGAGCAGTTCGCGGCCGGAGAGCCGCTCGAAGAGGCGCAGGCCCTCGGGGAGTACGCCGATGCGGGCCTTGACCTCGGTGGGGTCGCTCCATACGTCGTGGCCGACGACCTCGACGGTGCCCTGGTCGGGGCGGAGCAGTCCCGTCACCATCGAGAGGGTGGTGGTCTTGCCGGCTCCGTTGGGACCGACCAGGCCGATGAACTGCCCTGCGGGCAGCTCCAGATCGATCCCGGCGACAGCCACTTGTTCACCGAACCGCTTCCAGAGCCCTTGCACTCGTACAGCCACCGTGTCCACCGTCATGCGAGGCACGATACGGCGCCGCTGGGCGCTTGGCCGTACGAGGAGGTCTGCGGGTGCGTGGTGGCTGGTCGCGCAGTTCCTCGCGCCCCTAAAGACACAAAGATTGCGCCGTTCCCCGCGCCCCTGGAGACGAGCGGGTGCTGGGTGCTTGGCCGTACGGCGGCGTCTGCGGGTGCGTGGTGGCTGGTCGCGCAGTTCCTCGCGCCCCTGTGTCTTCAGGGGCGCGGGGAACTGCGCGGGCAACCCCCACTTACCCGGAGGGCTAGTCTCGGCCGCAGGCGTAGGCCAAGGGCGAGATCAATTCCTCCGCGTCCGGCAGCCAGCGATTCGCCGGGGTGGGCCGGCACGCCCACTGCACAGCCCCCCGCGCCCCGACCCGCGTGGGCGGCGCCGCCACGTACCCGCCCTCGCCGAACACCTCCAGGTCGAGGGAGGCGAGCGGCCACCCCAGCCTCCGTACGAGATCCGGGACCTTCGCCGCGGCCCCCGGCAGCACGAAGAACTGCAGCCGCCGGTCCGGCGTACAGGTCACAGGACCGAGCGTCAGCTCCAGCCGCTTCATCCGCGCGAGCGCGAGAAGCCCCGCGGTCTCCGGTACGTCGATCGCGTCGAACGTCCGCCCCGTCGGCAGCAGGATCGACGCCGCGGGCCACGCCGCCCACAGCCGCCGCGCGACGGTCGCGCTGCCCGTGGCCGCCGTCGCCCAGTCCGCGCGCGCCGGGTGCGCGCCGGGCACGGCGCACGACGGCTCGCCGCACGAGCAGCACTGCCCACCGGCGACGGCTTCCAGCCAGGTGCCGGGGAACACGTCCCAATGGCGCTCCTCGGCATAACGCACGGCTGTGTCCTGCAGCGACTCGCCGCGCTGCGTCGGGATCTGCGCGGTCTCGGTGCCTGCGATCGTCTCTTCCACGGTGAACTCAACTCCCGCACCCACCAGGGGTTACGCCCACCCGGCCGCCACCGCCGCCCCGCCCGGCCGAGTGCTTCGGGTTTGCCCCCTTTTGGCTGCGCGCGGGGGCGGAGCGCTGATTCCACACGTGGGGCGCATGGGTGCATGCGTGGGGGCGCGCATGGGAGGCGGCAGCGGGGGGTGGGTAGCCATGGGGAGGGTAAGCAACCGGCTTTACCCGGCAATCCTCGCATGTCTCGCATTTTCGGTATGTCTGCGGGGCACTGATCTTCGAGGCCGGATCTTTTCGTCCCCCTCCGGGGAGCGGGAGGCCCCGGCCGCTGAGGAATCATCAACTCGGTGCGTGGGCAGGCACCGCAGCCACAGGGGGTACGCCAATGGCCGCAAGGCCTCTCGTCGCGCGGCAGCCGAACGAACGACTGCAGGCGCTCATCCAGGAAGCGGGCTGTTCCAACGCCGGGCTGGCCCGCCGGGTCAACATGTGCGGCGCGGAACACGGTCTCGATCTGCGCTACGACAAGACGTCCGTCGCGCGCTGGCTGCGCGGACAGCAGCCGCGTGGGCGGGCGCCCGCGATCATCGCCGAGGCGCTGGGCCGCAAGCTGGGCCGGACCGTCACGATCGACGAGATCGGCATGGCGAACGGCAAGAACCTCGCCTCCGGTGTGGGCCTGCAGTTCTCGCCGACGGTGCTCGGCGCGATCGAGCAGGTCTGCGAGTTGTGGCGCAGCGACGTGGGGCGCCGGGACTTCCTGTCCGGCTCGTCCGTCGCGGCCTCCGCGCTCGTCGAGCCGAGCCGGGACTGGCTGATCTCCTCGCCGGACGCGCAGGTCTCGCGCTCGGCCGGGCCGCGGGTCGGACAGTCCGACGTGGCGGCGGTGGCCGCGATGACCCAGGCGCTCGTCGACCTCGACCACCAGTACGGCAGCGGGCATGTGCGCCCGGTCGTCGTGCACTACCTGAACAGCGTCGTCTCGGGGCTGCTCGCGGGCTCGTACCGGGAAGCGGTCGGGCGTGAACTCTTCGCGGCGGTCGCCCGGTTGACGGAGCTCGCCGGCTACATGGCGGTCGACACCGGACAGCCGGGGCTCGCGCAGCGGTACTACATCCAGGCGCTGCGGCTCGCCCAGGCGGCCGGGGACCGTGGCTACGGCGGGTACGTGCTCGCCGCGTCCATGAGCCACCTGGCCGCGCAGCTCGGAAACCCCCGGGAGATCGCGCAGTTGGCGCGGGCGGCGCAGGAGGGGACACGCGGGCGGGTCACTCCGCGCGCGGAGGCGATGTTCCACGCCGCGGAGGCGCGGGGGCACGCGCTGATGGGCGACGCGCGCTCGGCGCAGACGGCGTCCGGGCGGGCCGTGGCGGCGCTGGAGCAGGCCGATCCGGCGGCCGGGGACGACCCGCGCTGGATCGCGCACTTCGACGAGGCGTATCTGGCCGACGAGTTGGCGCACTGCCACCGGGACCTGGGGCAGGCGGAGGCGGCCGCGCGGTGCGCGCAGGAGTCCCTCGACGGGCACCCGGAGTCGCGGGCCAGGCGGCGGGCGATCGGGTACGTGCTGCTGGCGTCCGCGCAGGTGCAGCAGCGCGAGGTCGAGCAGGCCTGCCACACGGGTCTGCGCGCGGTCGAACTGCTGGGCACGCTGCGCTCGAACCGCGGCGCGGAGTATCTGGACGACTTCCAGCAGCGCCTGGAGCCGTACCGGGACGAGCCCGTGGTCCGGGAGTTCGGCGCACGCATGGACCTCCAGGCGGCCGCCTGATCTTTGGCCTGGCCCTACCTGGTCCGATCCGGCTCGGCCGGTCCGGCCTGGTCCGATCCGGCTCGGCTCGGCTCGGTGGACCTGGCCGGTCCGGGCCCTTGCCCGGTCTGGCCTGACCCGGTCTGGCTCGATCCGGACCGGGTCGGCCGGTGATTCGGCTCGGCTCGATGGGCTTGGCTTGGTCCGGCTCGACCTGGACCGCTCCGGCCTGGTCCGGCTCGATCTGTCCCGGCTCGGTTCGACCGAACCGGCCTGTTCCGGAACGGCCTGTCCAGGTCGGCCCGGACCGGTCCGTCGAGGTTCTGTTCGGTCGGATCGTCCGGCATTCTGGCGGGCGGTCCGACCGGCGTTCTGTCGGGTGTCTTGTTCGGAGGCCGGGTCTCAGCCGAGCGAGCAGTTCTCCGAGGTGCGGCGCGGCCCGTACGACCGTGGTGCCCGGGCCGGCGCGGACCGAGACGCCGGGCGCTCCTGCACGTGGCCGCTGGCCGGCGCGCGCTGTGTGAACCGGGTCGGCACCGACCTCGGCGCGGCCACCGACGCGGAGGTCGTCGCCGGGCCCGCTCCCGCTTCCGCCGCTCCCGCGGCCGCCTCCGCGGGGCGCACTTCCGTGTGAAACGAAGCACGTGTGGCGAGGAGGGGCGCGAAATGGAGGCTCGAACAGCGTTCCGGGGGTGGTTTGTTGCTCTCTGTCCCCGGTGGCGGGAGTCACGTCCCGTGCTGCGTGGCACCGGCTTGCGGGGACCCGGTAGCGTGAACCGACGATCCGAAGATCCCCCATAGGTTCCCCCATTCGTAGGAGTCCCGGTGACGCACAACGGACAGGGCGACGAGCCCTCGGCGCGACCCGCGCGCGAAGGCATCGTGCTGCCGTCCGACGGCGGCGAGCCCCTCCTGCCGGGCCAGACCGGCGACCGCGCGGTCCCGGCGGGCGGCCAGGCCTGGGACCAGCCGTGGGGCCCGCGGCCCGCTCCGCAGGCTCCGCAGGAGCCCGGCCAGGGCGGCGGCTGGGCTCCCGCCGGTGAATGGGGCGGCGACCAGGGGCAGCAGGGCGCCGCCCAGGGGTCGGGTACGCAGATCTCCAGCTGGAGCGCGGCGCCGCAGGGTCAGCAGGGTCAGGGCTGGGACGCGGGTGCGTCCGGCGGGCAGGCACCTCAGTACACCGAGCCCTCGGATGCGTACGGGGCGCAGGGCGCGGGCGGTCAGTGGGGTGCCCCGCAGGCGCCCGGCGGCGAGATACCCCAGCGCCATGACGGCCGTCGGGCCACCGACGGGTACGGCGCCCCGCAGCAGCAGCAACAACAGCAGCAGCAGTCGCAGGGCTCCCCCGAGTACGGGCAGGGCGGCTACGGCTACCCGAACGCCTCCGGGGGCCGGACACCCGCGCCGCTCCCCGCCGCAGGGGCCGGTTCCGGCGCCCTGCCGCCCGCCGCCCCGATGGACGAGGGCGCGACCCAGTTCCTGCCGCCCGTCCCCGCGGCCCCGGCCGTGGACGAGGGCGCCACGCAGTTCCTGCCCCCGGTGGGCCCCGGCGCGCTGCCGCCCGAGGTGTCCGCGGCCGGTACGCCGCACCCGGCACCCGGAGCGGCCTCCGGCGACTCCACCCGGTTCCTCGGCCGCGTCCCGCAGGACGGCCCCGGGCCGCTCCCCCCGGTCGCGGACCCCGACGCCCAGCCCACGCAGTTCATGGCACCCGTGCCGGCGGGGCCCGGCGCCGGCGGCCCCGAGGACCGGCAGCAGCCGCCCGCCGAGTTCGACAACCTCTTCCGGACGGACGCCGCCGGAGGCTCCACCCAGCAGCTGCCCCCGTTCGGCCAGCCGGGCAGACGGCAGGGGAGGCAACAGGGCGCCGCCTCACCCGAGTTCGGCACCCCGGCCGGATTCGGTACGCCGTCCGGGTTCGGCACCCCCAGCGCACCCGGTGGGCCGGGCGGGCCCGAGGGCCCGGGTGGCCGTGGCGCGCGCCGGGCCGCGGCGGACGGTGACCGCGGGCGTGGTGGCCGTTCCCGTTCCCGCGTTCCCGTCATCGCCGCCGTCGGCGTGGGCATCGCCGTGCTCGGTATCGGCGCCGGCGCCCTGCTCAGCGGCGGCGGGAGCGACGACCAGGGCGACAAGAACACGACGGTCGCGGCGACCGGGCCCGCCAGCGAGGGCACGGACTCCGACTCGGGCTCCACGAAGGTCAGCGCGGCCGAGGCGCAGGCCGTGGCCCTGGACAAGCTCCTCGCGGACAGCGGCAACAGCCGTGACTCGGTGGTCAAGGCCGTCGACAACGTACGCAAGTGCGACAACCTCGGCCAGGCGGCCACGGATCTGCGGAACGCCGCCAAGCAGCGTGACGGGCTGGTCACGCAGCTCGCGGGGCTGTCCGTCGACAAGCTCGCGAACCACGCGCAGCTGACCGCCGCGCTCAACACCGCCTGGAAGGCCTCCGCTTCGGCGGACACCCACTACGCGGCGTGGGCCGACCAGGTCGGGAAGAAGAAGGGCTGCAACAAGGGGCAGGCCCGCTCCACGGGGCAGACCGCCGCGGGCAACCAGCAGAGCGGCACCGCGACCACGCAGAAGGCCAAGGCCGCGAAGCTGTGGAACTCCATCGCGCAGACGTACGGACTGACCGAGCGCCAGCCCGGACAGCTCTGACCGAGCGTCGGCCCGGACGGCTCCGACCCCAGCGTCGGCCCGGACGGCTCTGAGTGGCGGCGGTCGGTGGCGGGTGCCGGGCGCCGGGTGTCTCTAAGACGTCTGCGTCGTCTCCAGGACCTTCGACACGTCCGCGAAGCCCTTGCGCTCCGTGACCAGCTTGCCCTTGCGCACCACCTGGAAGGTCACGTCCGCGTTGACCAGCCGTGGGAAGCCGCTCGCCGCGATCAGGTTCTGGAAGCTCCAGTTCAGGGTCGGCGTCAGCCCGCCCGTGTCGATCTTCAGGCCGTCGTCGAGCGTGCGCCGCAGGGTCCGTGAGGACACCTCGCCGTCGCCCAGCGACTCGATGGCCTTCCGCAGCGCGGTGTACGCGACCCAGGTCGTCTGCACACCGGGGTCGGCGGCCTCGATGCGGTTGTCGCCGAAGGCCTCCTTCCGGATCACCTCGCGCATCGGATCCCACCGCTCGTCGCTCGACGCCGGGTACCAGCCGGTGACGTACGCGCCCTCGTACGTACGGCCCGTCGCGTCGATCATCGACTGGTCGACGCTGCCCAGCACGGAGGCCGTCCGCACCGCCGGGTAGTCCTCGCGGGCCCGCCGGAACGAGTCCATGAACGTGTCGGTGCGGTCGCCGAGCGCCGGTACCACGCACCCCTCCTCCTGCGGATCCGTCGAGGCGCGCTCCAGCGCCCGCTCGGCGTGTCCCAGGTACTCCGAGGCGTCCTCGGCGGCCCGCTGGTCGGTGGAGGCCGGGTGTCCTCCCGCGGACAGGCCGGAGTCGAGCAGTACGGGCAGTTCGTCGCCGGCGGTCGTGTCGGGGCGTATCAGCGTGACCGGGCCGCAGGTCCTGGCGAGTTGCTGGCCGAGGCCCGCCAGCAGGGACGGCTGGCCGCCGTTGACCGGGTAGGAGAGCGGGCTGGTGAACTCGTCGTCGGTGACGCCGTATCCGCCGAGGTAGGGGATGCCGGCGCCTTCCAGCGGGGAGAAGAAGGAGCGGGCGTGCTGGCTGTACGAACCGACGACCGCGACGACGTTCTCCTTGACCGCGCGGCGGGCGCAGCTCGCGGCGGCCACCGTGTCGTTGTGGTCGTTGCAGGTGAGCACCTTGAGCTTGCGGCCGTTGATACCGCCGTGGCTGTTGACCCAGCGCGCGTACGCCTTCGCCATGGCGGGCATCCCGGGCTTGTTGGTCGTCCTGGTCCCCTCCGGGGCCCACGTCATGACGGTGACGGTGCCGTCCCCCGAACCTCCCGTGCCGCCGGGGACGACACCGCATCCGACGGCTGTCGACAGGGCCAGGGCCAGCGCGCCCGCGGACAGGGCTCTGGCCCTGGTACTGGTGCCGGTCCTGGTCCTGGCCTTCGGCTCCGCCGTGGTGCCGCGGAGGCGTAGGCCGAGACGGGAAGCGTGAGCGCGCAGGGAAGCAGGGGTCTGTCGCCGGGCGGTCATGAACATGCACGATTCCGGCACACCGCTACGGCTGGTGTGACCCTTGGTCAACGCACGGTGACTTCCGGGTGAACAACGGGGTGCGGAGCGGGCCGGTCCGACGGGAACGTACGATCGGTGACCGTGCAAGGTTCGGAGAACTCTTCCCGTCGCGGGCGTCGCTCATCCACCATGGGCGACATGCCACTGAACGATATGCCGTGGTGGCGCTGGCGCAGCAATGTGCGCTCCGCGCTGCACATGCTTTCCGACACCGAGTTCCAGCGAGGGGTGTGGCTCGCGGGGGTCGACGGGTACGGGGATGTGACCGACGCCGTCTATCGCCTCGTCGAGGACACCTGGCTGGACAACTGGTCCGCCGAGAAATACGTCGGGACGATCTTCCGTGACTCGCAGGAGGCCGCGCTCGTCGACTCCGCCGTGCTGCGGGTGCTGCGGATCATGCACCAGGTCGGGCCCGATGCCGCCGTCTCCGTCTATCTGGAGCATCCGGGGTGGGCGGAGGCCGTGCGGGCCGCTCGGGACGCGCATGTACGGATGGCGGTGAGCGACGGGGAGGAGCCGGACGTTCCGCCCCGGACGCTGGAGGTTCTGCGGATCATGACGCGTACGGCGTGACGCGGACTGTTTGAGGGCGGGTCCTCGCCGGCGCGGGTGACCCGTCCGGGATGCGGGCGGGGCGCTTGGGCGCGGGGTCCTTTATGGGACCCTGGCGGCATGACTGAGCAGTACGTCCTGACGCTTTCCTGCCCCGACAAGCAGGGCATCGTGCACGCCGTGTCGAGTTATCTCTTCATGACCGGGTGCAACATCGAGGACAGTCAGCAGTTCGGTGACCACGACACGGGGCTGTTCTTCATGCGGGTCCACTTCTCGGCTCAGGCGCCGGTGACGGTGGAGAAGCTGCGGGCGAGCTTCGCGGCGGTCGGTGACTCCTTCCAGATGGACTGGCAGATCCACCGGGCCGGGGACAAGATGCGGGTCGTGCTGATGGTCAGCAAGTTCGGGCACTGCCTGAACGATCTGCTGTTCCGGGCGCGGACCGGGGCGCTGCCGGTCGAGATCGCGGCCGTGGTGTCCAACCATCCGGACTTCGCCGAGCTCGTGGCCTCGTACGGTGTGCCGTTCCGGCATGTTCCGGTCACCAAGGACACCAAGGCGCAGGCCGAGGCGCGAGTGCTTGAGCTGGTGCGGGAGCAGGGCGTGGAGCTGGTGGTGCTCGCGCGGTACATGCAGGTGCTGTCCGACGACTTCTGCAAGCAGCTGAGCGGGCGGATCATCAACATCCACCACTCGTTCCTGCCGAGCTTCAAGGGTGCGAAGCCTTATCACCAGGCGCATGTGCGTGGGGTGAAGCTGATCGGTGCGACCGCGCACTATGTGACGGCCGACCTCGACGAGGGGCCGATCATCGAGCAGGAGGTCGAGCGCGTGGGCCACCAGGTCACGCCGGAGCAGCTGGTCGCCGTGGGGCGTGACGTGGAGTGCCAGGCGCTGGCGCGGGCCGTGAAGTGGCATGCCGAGCGGCGGATCCTGTTGAACGGGCTGCGGACCGTCGTCTTCGACTGAGGTGCGCTGAGGTGTGCCGAGGTGCGCCGAAGTGTGTCGGGCGCTGAGGTGTGTGCGGCGCTGACGGGTTGCCTCGGGGCGCCTGCCGGGGGTGGGGTCGGGGGCCGGGGCGACATGTCCGTCCTCGGTCTGGCGCGACCGAGCCGTTTCTGCAGGGACCGGTGCGGACGCGCCATCCGCTGCGGGCGGACACGTCGCCCCGGCCCCCTGCCGTTCTCTCGCGGCTGCGGAGGATCGTGGCCCCGCATGCTCATTGGCTCGCGTCGTTCCGCTGGTGCCGGCTCGTATCGTCCTGCCGGGTGCCGGGGCTGCTACATGCGGCTCAGTGATGCCGCCGCGAACAGGACGTCTCTGATCGCCTCTCGGTCTCCCACCTGGCCCGCCGCCGCCTCCTCCGGAGGTACGTGGCCCGCTGCCAGCTGGCAGAACTCCACGCCGTCCAGGGCCACGTGCGCCACTTCGTGGTCGGGGGAGGCCAGGGTGCCGGGGGCGTCGAGCGGGATGAGCCACTCCCCGCCGCCCAGGCCCTCGATCTCCAGGCGGAGGCTGCGGCCGGGGACGCCGGCCGGGACCGGGGGGCGGGGCAGGGCCGGGGCCGCCAGGCCCGCTCGGCGGCGGGCGGCCAGGGCCGAGGGGAGCAGCCGGGCGCCCAGGTCGATCATGGCGTGCAGATGGCGGGGCGAGGGCGGTTCGTAGGGGTAGTCGACCGCGTCCGCGATGTCTTCCGCGTGGACCCAGGTCTCGAAGGCGCGGTCCAGCATCGAGTCCCGCAGCGGGAGTTCGAAGTCGCCGTACGTGACGGGCAGCCGGCCGGAGCCGCCGCCCGCGAAGGCCGTCGTGCGGACGAGGTTGTGGGCCTGCTCACGCCACGGGCCGCGTACGGAACGGGTCGGCGGGACGTGGCCGGCGCGCCAGAAGGCCTCGGTGCGGGCCGACGGCGTGGTCTCGGCTGTGCGTTCCAGCGGGTCGTCCAGGCCGAGGGTGACGGCGACGAGGCCGTCCACGGCCAGGAGGTGGGCGATCACCCCGGCGACGGTGGTGCGCCGGGTCGTCTGTTTGTCGCCGTCGAACCAGCGCAGCCGGACCGGGGCGTGCCACTCCACGTCGCCGATGTCCTGGAGCAGGGCGTCCAGGCGGGCGGTCTCGGCGTCGTACGGAGTCGCCCAGGAGGGGACCGGGATCCGGGGCGGGCGGCGGCCCAGGCAGGCCTCCAGTACGCGGGTGCGCAGGGCCGGGTCCAGGTCGAGGCTCTCCGGCGGGTGCAGGAGGCCCACGGCCTCGCGCAGGCGCAGGGCCTCGTCGGCGCAGGCACCGCAGTCGCCGAGGTGGTCCTCGACCGCCGCCGTCTCCTCGGGGGAGCAGGCCGCCAGCGCCCAGGCACCGAGCAGGGCCTTGAGGACCCGGTGTTCGAGGACCAGGGGTGCGGTGGGCAGGGGGCGGTCCGTGTCCTCCACCGATGTGCGGGGTGTGGGTATGCGCGGGGGCTCGTCGGGGGTCCGGTGCGGGTTCCGGGGGCCGTGCTCCTCCGGGTCTTCCTCGTACGGGAAGGGGTTCGCGCTGTTCACCGGGTACCCCCGTGGTCCGGCGGCGTCCCGGAGGGGCCGGCGTCGTGCGCCGTGGACAGGAGCTGGAGGCCCAGGCGCAGGCGGCGGCGCGCCTCGTCCTCCGTGACGCCCAGGTCGGCGGCGGTCTGGCGGTAGTCGCGGCGCTCGAAGTAGGCGAGGTCAAGGGCGGCGCGCAGCGGGGTCGGCATGGACGTGACGATGTAGTCGGCGCGGGCGGCCACCGAGGCGCGGCGGACCCTGCGTTCCAGTTCGTCGGTGTCGTGGGTGCCGTCGTGGGTGAGCGCGGCGGTCTCCGTGGTGCGCAGGCGCTGGACGGCGAGGCGGTGGGTCAGCGTGGCGACCCAGGAGCGCAGGGGGCCTTGCTTGGGGTCGTACGACTCGGGGTTCTCCCAGATGTGGGTGAAGACCTCGCGGGTGATGCCGTCGGCCGCGTGCTCATCTCCGAGCACGCGATGAGCGAGACCGTGCACGAGTGAAGCGAATCGGTCATAGAGCTCACCGAGTGCGGCAGCCTCCCCTCGTGCGAGCCGCTGCTGCATCTTGCGGTCCCGGCGGGGCGGCGCGTCCCTCTTGGCCATCCGGCCCCCTCACCCCTGTCCGTGCTGTGCGCCTGTGCCTGTGTCCACCGGATTCTCCTCTCCGGCCTCCTCTTGAATGTAGTCGGCACCCGTGACGGCGCACGCCCCTTTGTGTCAATGCGCGCCCCCGGAGGGCGCTCGGATGGTATGGGCCCGCCCGGGAGGGGTTCGCTGTGTGCGCTGGGGTGTCCGGAATGGTGTGATCGATGGTGGTCGAAGTGGAGCGATGTCGACCGGATCAGCCCACCTGGGGCACGTTTCGATTCGGCATTCCGTGTTTCATGGTGGGAGGGGTGGGGCAGCAGCCACGCACCAGGGAAGCTGAGCAGTTGCTTCCGTTTCCGGGTCCGGCCGCGACCGGACCGTCCGGGTCCGACATCGTCGAGCGAGGGACAGACGCGTGACGCTCAGGGTGACCGAAGGCGAACAGAGCGGCTGGGCCGTCGTGCGGGTCGCGGGTGAGATGGATCTGGTCACCTCGCCCGTGCTGCGGCAGCGCATGCACAGCGCCGTGGCCGACGGGCGGCACGATGTCGTCCTGGACCTCTCCGAGGTGCTGTTCTGCGACTCCAGCGGGGTGGGGGTGCTGATCGCGGGCCGCCGGCTGATCCGCTCCTGCCAGGGCCGCCTCCGGCTGATCCTGCCCGCCCAGGGTGCGGTCGACGGTTCCCACGTCAACCGGGTCCTCGGGGCGCTCGGGGTGCGCCGGCTCTTCGACGTGTATCCCGATGTCGACGCCGCCGTCGACGACAAGGCGGGTTCCCTGTCGGCGTGATTCCCGTCACGTGGGGGAAGATCTTTCCGTGGCACCGGTGATGTCGTTGTCGCGGAATTTTCCCGGTCTTGGCACAAGCGTCGTTTTCCCGCTCCCCGGAGCGCCCGGTCGTCGTACGCTCCCTGCCAGACGCACCCCCGTGATGTAAGGCGGCTCGAAAGACATGGTCAGTACCGAGTACGAGCGGAAGATCGCCGCCCGGTTCGCCACCTTCGACCAGGACGGCAACGGCTATATCGACCGTGAGGACTTCAACGCGGCGACCAAGGCGCTGCTCGCCGAGTTCGGCACGACGGCCAGGTCGGACAGGGGCCAGGCCCTCTACATCGGCGCGGAGGCCTTCTGGCAGGGCATGGCCGGCATAGCGGACCGGGACGGTGACCAGCGGATCACCCGCGAGGAGTTCGTGAACGGAGCCGTCAAGCGGCTGCGGGACAACCCCGACCGGTTCGCCGAGATCGCCCGCCCCTTCCTGGACGCGGCCGTCGCCGTCGCCGACAGCGACGGGGACGGCTCCGTGACCGTCGACGAGACCACCCGCATCCTGCGGGCGCTCGGTGTGCCCGCGGAGGTGGCCGCCGCCTCGGCCGGCGCGCTCGACGCGGACACGGACGGGCTCGTCACCGAGCCGGAGATCGTGAGCGCCTTCGCCCGCTACTTCACCGTCCCCGAGTAGCGCTCCCGCAGCTTGTACTTGAGCACCTTCCGCAGGGCCTCGTTGCGCGGAAGGGCGTCCACCAGCTCCAGTTGCTCCGGCAGCTTGTGCGGGGACAGTCCTTCCGCGCGCAGATGGGCGGAGAGGGCGGACAGGGTCAGCGGCGGGGTCCCGGGCGGCTGTTCGCTCGTCTCGACCACCGCGCAGACCCGTTCGCCCCGTTCCGCGTCCGGCAGGCCGATCACCGCCACGTCGCCGACGGCCGGATGGCGGTGGAGCAGGTCCTCTATCTCCTTGGCCGAGATGTTCTCGCCCTTGCGGATGATGACGTCCTTCAGGCGGCCCGTCAGGACCAGATGGCCGCTGCCGGTGAGATGCCCGAGGTCCCCGGTGATCAGGAAGCCGTCCTCGTCGAAGGCCCCGGCCGTCTGCGCCGGGTCCAGATAGCCCCGGCAGACCGCCTCGCCGCGCAGCCGCACCTCGCCGTCGACGATCCGGATCTCCATGCCCTGCGGCGGCCTTCCCTCCGTCGTCGCGAGGTCCTCCTCGGAGTCGTCGGGCGAGCCCATGGTGATCATGGGGACCTCCGTCATGCCGTAACCGTGGGTCAGCCGTACCCCCATCTCGCGTACCACCGCGTGGTGCAGCTCGGGCGGCTTCGGGGCCCCGCCGCCCGCGAGGAGGCGCAGCGAGGGGATGAGCCTCGTATCCGGCTGTTTGCGCTGCTCGGCCAGGAACATCGAGTAGAACGCCGTGGAACCGCCCGCCACCGTCACCCCGCGCTCGCGGAACCCCGCCAGGGCGTGCGGCAGCGCGAACTTCTCGAAGAGGACCGCCGGGAACCCGTACAGCAGCAGCATGACCAGGTAGTCGGGGCCGCCTATGTGCGCGAAGGGGAACGCGATCGAGCCGACGTCCTCGGGCGACAGGTGCAGCGCGTGGGCCAGGCAGGCGCCCCCGGCGATCAGCGAACGGTCCGTGTGCAGCACGCCCTTGGGGTCGGACGTCGTCCCCGAGGTCCAGTAGATCCAGCGCACGTCCGTGCCGCTGGTGGGGGGCGGGGGGAGGGTCGACGGGTCTCCCGAGGGGAGTGCGTCGTACGCCTCGAAGACGCCCGGTGCCTCGATGCGCTTCGCCATCGTCGTGTGGTCGAAGCCGCGCCACGTTCCGGGTACGGCGAAGTGGGACGCCTTCGACTCCCGTACGGCGAAGGCGACTTCGCGGTCCCGGTAGAAGGGGATCACCGGGGACTGCACCGCCCCGAGTCGGGTCAGGGCCGTCGCGAGGACGACCGTCTCGATGCGGGTGGGCAGCTGCCAGGCCACCACCGTCGAGGGGCGTACGCCCATGGCGTGCAGGCCCGCCGCGGTCCTCTCGGCGCCCGCGCGCAGCTCCTCGAAGGTCAGCGTGCGGTCGTCCTGGAAGAGGACGGGGCGGTCCGGGGTGAGCGCGGCGCGGCGTTCGATCAGCTCCCAGAAGGTGCGGGAGGCGCCCAGTTCGTGTGCGGTGTCCGTCGTCATGTCCGTACTCCTCACGGCACTCCTCACCGCCGGACAGCCGGTAGCTGACGGGCAGTCAGTTCGGCTGGAGAGCGTAGGGCTCCATGCCTTGTCGGTCCAGGGGTGCGGGGCTAGCCTTCTGGGGAGGCTATAACTGACGGTCCGTCAGATACTCCTGGTTGGCAAGACGGAGGGGACCCATGACCGAACTGCCCCGCATCATCAGCGTCGACGACCACGTGATCGAACCCGCGCACCTCTTCGAGACCTGGCTGCCGAGCAAGTACCGGGACCGCGGCCCCAAGCCGCTGACCGCCGGCATCGGCGAACTGGCCTACGTGGCGGGCAAGTACCGGATCACGATGGACCCGGACGGGCCGCCGACCGACTGGTGGATCTACGAGGACCTGAAGTTCCCGTACAAGCGCAACATCGCCGCCGTCGGCTTCGACCGGGACGAGATGACCCTGGAGGGCATCACCCGCGAGGAGATGCGGCCCGGCTGCTGGGACCCCGTCGAGCGGCTCAAGGACATGGACGCCAACCACGTGGAGGGGAGCCTGTGCTTCCCGACCTTCCCGCGGTTCTGCGGGCAGACCTTCGCCGAGGCCCACGACAAGGAGGTCGCGCTCGCCTGCGTGCGCGCGTACAACGACTTCATGGTCGAGGAGTGGTGCGGGGGCAGCGGGGGCCGGCTGATCCCGCTGTGCATCATCCCGCTCTGGGACATCGACCTCGCCGTCGCCGAGATACGGCGCAACGCGGCTCGGGGCGTGAAGGCCGTCACCTTCTCCGAGATCCCCACCCATCTGGGGCTGCCGTCCATCCACTCCGGCTACTGGGACCCGTTCTTCGCGGTCTGCCAGGAGACCGGCACGGTCGTCAACATGCACATCGGCAGCAGCAGCCAGATGCCCGCCGCCTCGCCGGACGCGCCGCCCGCCGTCCAGGCCTCGCTCAGCTTCAACAACGCCATGGCCTCGATGATGGACTTCCTGTTCAGCGGGGTGCTCGTGAAGTTCCCCCGGCTCAAACTCGCCTACTCCGAGGGGCAGATGGGCTGGATCCCGTACGCCCTTGAGCGTGCCGACGACGTGTGGGAGGAGCACCGGGCCTGGGGCGGCGTCAGGGACCTGATCCCCGAGCCGCCGTCCACCTACTACTACCGGCAGATCTTCTGCTGCTTCTTCCGCGACAAGCACGGGGTCGCCTCGCTGGACGTGGTCGGGCGGGACAACGCGACCTTCGAGACCGACTACCCGCACGTCGACTCGACCTTCCCGCACACCAAGGAGGTCGCCCTCGACCATGTGAAGGGCCTCGACGACGAGACGGTCTACAAGCTGATGCGCGGCAACGCCATCCGCATGCTGGACCTGGACCTCGACGGACACCGCGCCGGCTGATGGACCTCTCGTACACGCCCGAGGACGAGGAGTTCAGGGCCGGGCTGAGGAAGTGGCTCGCCGAGGTGCTCCCCGGGCTGCCCCCGGCGCCCTCACCCGACGACTGGCCCGGCCGGCGCGCGTACGACCTCGGGTGGCAGCGCAGGCTGTACGACGCCGGGTACGCGGGACTGCACTGGCCCGTCGACGCGGGCGGCCGGGGCGCCACCCCGACCCGGCACCTGATCTTCCTGGAGGAGACGGAGAAGGCGGGCGCCCCCTACGTGGGCGCCAACTTCGTCGGGCTGCTGCACGCCGGGCCGACCGTCGCGGCCGAGGGCACCGCCGCCCAGCGGGCGCGCTGGCTGCCGCCCGTGCTGCGCGGCGAGGAGGTCTGGTGCCAGGGGTTCAGCGAGCCGGACGCCGGCTCCGACCTGGCGGCCCTGCGCACCCGGGCGCGGCGGGACGGCGACGACTACGTGGTGAGCGGGTCCAAGATCTGGACCTCGCACGCCGAAGTCGCCGACTGGTGCGAGCTGTTGGTGCGGACCGACGCCGATGCCCCCAAACACCGGGGGATCTCGTGGCTCGCGATGCCGATGGACGCGCCGGGGATCTCGGTACGGCCGCTGCGCACCCTCGCCGGTTCCGCCGAGTTCGCCGAGGTCTTCCTCGACGAGGTCCGGGTGCCCGTCGCCAACCGGGTCGGCGAGGAGAACGACGGCTGGCGCGTGACCATGGTGACCCTCTCCTTCGAACGCGGCACCGCCTTCGTGGGCGAGGTGGTGGCCTGCCGGCGGGTGCTCGGCGAAGTGGCCCGCGAGGCGCGGAAGAACGGCCGCTGGGACGATGTGCCGCTGCGCCGCAGGCTCGGCAGGCTGAACGCCGAGTTCCGTGCGCTGTGGCGGCTCACCCAGTGGAACGTGAGCGAGTCCGAGCGGACGGGCGGCGTGCCGGGTGTCGGGGGTTCGGTCTTCAAGCTGCGGTACTCGCAGGCGCGGCAGGAGCTGTACGACGCGGCGGCCGAGGTGCTCGGGCCCGAGGGGCTCGACCTGGACAGACCGTGGACGGTGGACCGGCTGTCGTCGCTCTCGTACACCATCGCGGCCGGCACCTCGCAGATCCAGCGCAACATCGTGGCCGAGCGCATCCTGGGCCTCCCGAGAGGACGGTGACCGGATGGACTTCCAACTCACCGACGACCAGCGCGCCTTGCGGGCCGGGGTGCGCGAGCTGCTGGTGCGGCGGTTCGGGCGGGAGCGGTTGCGGGCCGCCGTGGACCGGGACCGACACGAGGGGGCAACGGGGCTCGATCGGGTGCTCTGGCGTGAGTTGGGCGAGGCGGGGTTCTTCGCGCTGCGGCTGCCCGAGGCGCGGGGCGGGGTCGGCCTCGGGCTGCCCGAGGCGGTGCTCGCCTTCGAGGAGGCCGGCCGGGCGCTGCTGCCCGGACCGCTGGTGGCCACCCACCTCGCGGCCGGAGAGGTGCCCGGAGCGGCCACCGGCGAGTGCGTCGTGGCGGCCGTCGACGGCGACCTCGTCGAGTGGCTGGCCGCCGCGGACGTCGTACGCGGCGATGTGACGGGCGCCGTCGCCCTGCGCTCGGCCGACCCGCTGACGCCGCTGCACCGGGTGCCCCGGGCCGCGCCCCCCGATCCGGTGGCCGAACTGCTGACCGCCGCCGAGCAGCTCGGCTCGGCCGCGCGGACCTGCGCGCTGGCCGTGCAACACGCCCGGACACGTGAGCAGTTCGGTCAGCCGATCGGGTCATTCCAGGCGGTGAAACATCTGTGCTCGGAGATGCTGGTGCGGGTGGAAGTGGCCCGCGCGGCGGTGTACGCGGCGGCCGTCACGCGCGATCCGCTCGACATCGCGGCGGCCCGGCTGCTGGCCGACGAGGCCGCCGGACGCGGGGCCCGCGACTGCCTCCAGGTGCACGGCGGCATGGGGTTCACCTGGGAGTCGGAGGTGCACCTCCACCTGAAACGGGCCTGGTCGAGGGCTCGCCGCGGGACGGGCGCCGCGGCGGCCGAGGAGGCTCTCGCCCAGGATCTGCTGGCTCCGGCGGCGCGCTGAGGGACGCGGACCCGCCGTCCGGAGCGCCGCCGGCCGCCGCCGATCGTGGCACGCCGGAACGGGCCGGAGGGGACGGAGGTCACGGAACGTGGCATACCGGAACGGCCGAACGCCGATACGGCGTTGTGTCCCAGGCGTGACTCGTCACGGCCTGGAGTCGGCCCAAGGCTCCGGTACCTTGTGTGGGATGCGAGTGGTTCTGAGGCCGGGCCATCACGGTGTTGCCCCCGGGGCAGCCCCGGATCCGGCGGTGCGCGCCGCTCGCGAGGCAAGGGGCAGGAGCGTTCCTGCCTGTTCGACTCCCCGTGGCGAGCGTCGCACAGTATGCCGTACGCGTACTCCTTCGCGCTGGAATATGCCCGAAGCGCTTGTTGGGGTGACTGTACGTCAACCATGCTGTCTCGCGAGGGCATCACGTTCCGTGAACCCTTTTCTGACCACGATCGTGGCCCTTGCGAGGCGCGAGGCGATGTGTCCGCCGGTTCGGATGGTGTGAGCGGTGCAGGTGCTTCAAGTGCAGCTGGAGATCCGGCCCGACCCCGCGGAGGTGGGGAGAGCCAGAAGGTGGGCCCGTTCGCGGCTCATGGGCTCCGGGATAGAGGCCGATGAGCCACTGGCGGAGACGCTGATCCTGCTCGTCTCGGAGCTGGTCACCAACGCCGTGGTGCACACGGGCCGCCCCGCCGTCCTGCGTCTGCTGATGCCGGACACGGCGCCCGGACCGGCGGCGGGACCGGCAGCGGGGCCGGCAGCGGGGCCGACGTCCGAACGGGCGGCCGGGCGAACGGCCGGGCGGCCGGCCGGTGAGCGGGCCGTCCGCGAGGCGGTCGCGGCCGGCGCGGCCGTCGCGACCGTCCGGCTGGAAGTGCTCGACGCCAGCACCCGGGCCCCGCTCCCGCGCTGCGCGGACGGCGACGAGACCAACGGCCGGGGCCTCGCCCTCGTCGACTGCCTCGCCGACCGGTGGGGCTGGGCCACCGAGGACGCGGGCAAGCGCATCTGGTGCGAGGTGGACCGCTGTTCACCGGCCGCCGAGACGGGCGAGACGGGTCAGGCGGCCGAGGTGGTCGGAGCGACTGAAGGGGCCGAAGAGGCCGAAGAGGTCGAGGGAGTCGAATCGGCCGGGGTCGCGAAGGGCCGCCAGGTGGCTCCGACCGCGTACGGGGACCGGGCGTACGAGGCCGTGTAGTGCGCCGGGGTCGGTCGTACGAGGCCCTGTGACGCGCGGGGCGGACGGAGTGCGGGGTGGTGCGACGCGCGGGAGCGGGCGCTCGAATGCGGACGCGCCCGCTGGCGCACGGGTGGCACGGAGCCGGAGGTCCGGGCGTCCTGCGCTGTCGAGTGCGCCGGGTCGTGCTTCCTTCCACGGTGCTCACAAAGGGTACTTAGGGCATAAATCCCCGAACAGGCGTTGACGTAGCGTGTCCGTTTCGTCACGCTCGTGTTCGGTGATTCGTTGTGAGGGGACGTCGAGGACTCGGTGACGGGGCCCTCGGCGAGCGCGGATCGCGGTGGGCGTCGGCTTCTGCGGGGCCAGGAGCGGGCGCGTCGGAGAGCCGGATGGCGACGCGCGGCCGCGAGTGAGGGAAACGCGCCGTCAGCCGGCCCTCGGCGACCCCTGTCGGCCCTTCTTCGCCCCTCCTGCTCCTTCCCGCCCGCTCCTGCCCCTCTCGTACCTCCGCGCTCGTCAGAGGATCGCGACCGGGGCCACGGGGGTGCCGGTGCCGCCGACGAAGGGTTCGGGCATCGCCGACAGCAGGAACGCGTAACGGCCGAGTTCTCCACAGGCTGTGGACAACTCTTCGAGATTCCAGTTCTGACCCTGGAGCATGCCCATTTCGACCAGGTCGAGGGCATGGACACCCAGCCACAAGTCCGCTATTTCAGGAGGAAATATCTCAAAGGTGAGGGTGTCGTTCGCGACCGCCGCGACATCGCGGGCGTGGAACCACTCCGGAGTGCGCACGGACAGACCGGGGGACGGGAAGGCGTACGCCTGCTTGTCGCCCGCGAGGCAGAGCTGGATCTGACCGGTGCGTACGAGGACGATGTCGCCCGGACCCACCTTCGTCCCGCCCAGTTCCTCGGCCGCTTCGAGGTCCTCCGGGGTCACCGCGTGCCCGCCGTCCAGGCGCTCCGTCCCGAGCGCGCGGGCCACGTCCAGCAGGACGCCGCGCGAGACGATGTGCCGGGGCTTGTCGATGCCGCTGAACCGGGCGCCCCCGTGGGCCGTGATCGTGTCGGCGGGGCGGCCGTTGTAGAGCTTCCCCGAGTGCGAGGCGTGGGTGAGCGCGTCCCAGTGGGTGGCCGCCTGGAGGCCCATCGTCACGACGTCGTCGCTGCACGCGACCGTGCCCGGACCGAACAGCTCCTGGTTGATCTGCACCATCGTGTGCAGCGGATCGACCCGGCCCGGGATCATCCCCGTCTGTACGCCGTCCTGCCGGAGCGGTAGCGCGAGCGGCACGCGCCGCCCGGTGCGGACGCTCGCGGCGGCCGCGCGGACGACCTCGTCGGTGATCAGGTTCAGCGTGCCGATCTCGTCCTCGGCACCCCAACGCCCCCAGTTGTTCACGCGCTTGGCGATCTCGTGGAACTCGGCCGGTAGTGACATGGGTGCTCCCCGGGGCTTGTCTCCAGGTATCTGACGGGTCGTAGAATCGGAGTCAAATCTAACGGACCGTCAGAAACTGCGGGAAGGGGCCGGGGCGTGGGGAACTTCTTGGCGGACAAGGTCATCGCCGTGACCGGGGCGGGCCGGGGCATCGGACGCGCGGTGGCACTGGCGGCGGCGGCCGAGGGCGCGCGGGTCGTCGTCAACGACTACGGGGTGTCCATCGAGGGCTCGGAGCCGACGAGTTCGGTGGCCGACGCCGTGGTCAAGGAGATCGGGGAGACCGGCGGGGAAGCGGTCGCCGTGGCCGACGACATCTCCACCATGGCGGGCGGACAGCGGATCGTCGACACGGCCCTGGAGACGTACGGGCACCTCGACGGCGTCGTCTGCGTGGCCGGGATCCTGCGTGAACGGATGCTCTTCAACATGTCCGAGGACGAGTGGGACCCGGTGCTCGCCACACATCTGAAGGGCACGTTCACCGTGTTCCGCGCTGCGTCCGCCGTCATGCGCCGGCAGGGGTCCGGGACCCTGATCGGGTTCACCAGCGGCAACCACCAGGGGTCCGTCTCGCAGGCCAACTACAGCGCCGCGAAGGGCGGGATCATCTCGCTCGTGCGGAGCGCCGCGCTCGGGCTCCACAAGTACGGGGTCACGGCGAACGCGGTCGCGCCGGTCGCCCGTACGCGCATGTCGGCGAACGTGCCGATGGAGCTGACGGAGATCGGCGAGCCCGAGGACGTGGCCGCACTGGTGGTCTACCTGCTCTCCGAGCGGGCCCGCGAGGAGCGGATCACCGGGCAGGTGTACACGATCGCGGGGCCGAAGATCGCGGTGTGGGCGCAACCGAGGGAACTCCGTTCCGGGTACGCGGAGGGGCGGTGGACGCCGGAGCGGATCGCGGACTTCCTGCCGGGGACGGTGGGGGTGGATCCCATGCCGTTGCTGGCGCGGGTGGAGGAGATGGAGCGGGCGGCACGCGTTGCGAAGGGGGCGCGGTAGGGGCTGGTCGGAGTCTTGCGGGTGCGGGTTGGCTGGGGTGCTGGTCGCGCCCACGCGGCGGAGCCGCAGATGTCACAGCCCCGCGCCCCCAAAAAAGAGGGCAGTGGGAGGGCACCTTGGATTTCGAGGTCACGTCGGAGGACTCGGCGTTTCGGTCGGAAGTGCGGGGCTGGCTCGCGGAGCACGTTCCGGGGGCCGGTTCGGGAGACCGCCGGAGCTGGGAACGGACGCTCGGCAAGGGCGGGTGGATCGGGCTCGGGTGGCGGGAGGAGGGGTACGGGAACCGGGCGGTCGGGCTCAGCCGGCAGGTGGTGTGGGCCGAGGAGTACGCGCGGTCCAGGGCGCCCGCCCGCAGCGGGCACATCGGGGAGAACCTCTTCGCCCCCACGCTCATCGCCCACGGCAGCCAGGAGCAGAAGGCGCGCTTCCTGCCGCCGATCGCCTCCGGTGACGAACTCTGGTGCCAGGGCTACAGCGAACCGGGGGCGGGGTCCGACCTCGCGGGCATCCGCACGGAGGCCGTGCGGGACGGCGGCGCGGGTGGCTACCGGATCAGCGGGCAGAAGATCTGGACCTCGCTCGCGCACGAGGCGGACTGGTGCTTCGTGCTGGCGCGTACGGAGGCGGGGTCCCGCAGGCATCGCGGGCTCAGCTTCCTGCTCGTACCCATGGACCAGCCCGGCCGGATCGACGTACGGCCGATCCGGCAGATGACCGGGACCAGCGAGTTCAACGAGGTCTTCTTCGACGGGGCGTACGCCCGCGCGGAGCATCTCGTCGGCGGCGAGGGCGACGGCTGGCAGGTCGCGATGAGCCTGCTCGGTTTCGAGCGGGGCGTCTCCACCCTGGCCCAGCAGATCGGCTTCGCACAGGAGTTGACGCGGGTCGTGGAGGCGGCCGTCGCCACGGGCGCGGTGGACGACCCGGTCGTACGGGAGCTGCTCGTGCGCCAGTGGGCCGAGTTGCGCACCATGCGGTGGAACGCGCTGCGCACCCTGGGGAGTTCGGCCGACCGGGGTGCCCCCAGCGCGGCCAAGCTGCTGTGGGGCGGGTGGCACCAGCGGCTGGGTGAACTGGCGATGCGGGTACGGGGTGCGGGCGCCGCGGTGGGGCCGGCGGACTGGACGGACGCGGCGCCGTACGAACTCGACGCGCTCCAGCACCTGTTCCTCTTCAGCCGGGCCGACACGATCTACGGCGGTTCGGACGAGATCCAGCGCACGATCATCGCCGAGCGCGTGCTCGGCCTTCCCAGGGAGGCGAAGGGCTGAGATGGGTGCGACGAGCTGGTGGAAGAAGGTGGGGGCGGCATGCGGGGCGTGATCTTCGACGGCGGGCAGACCCAGGTGGTGGACGACCTGGAGGTACGGGACCCGGGCCCTGGCGAGGTGCTGGTCGCGGTGTCGGCGGCGGGGCTGTGCCACAGCGACCTGTCCGTGGTGGACGGGACCATCCCCTTCCCCGTACCCGTGGTGCTCGGCCACGAGGGCGCGGGAGTCGTGGCCGAGGTGGGCGCGGGCGTCACCCACGTCGAGCCCGGCGATCACGTCTCCCTGTCCACGCTCGCGAACTGCGGTACGTGCGCGCAGTGCGACCGGGGGCGGCCCACCATGTGCCGCAAGGCGATCGGGATGCCGCAGCGGCCGTTCGTACGGGCCGGGCGGCCGCTCTACCAGTTCGCGTCCAACTCCGCCTTCGCGGAACGGACGGTGGTGAAGGCCGTCCAGGCGGTACGGATCCCGAAGGACATCCCGCTGGCGTCGGCCGCCCTGATCGGCTGCGGGGTGCTGACGGGCGTCGGGGCCGTGCTGAACCGGGCGCGGGTGGACCGCGGGGACAGCGTGGTCGTCATCGGCACGGGCGGGATCGGGCTCAACGTGATCCAGGGCGCGCGGCTCGCCGGGGCGCTCACGGTGGTCGCGGTGGACTCGAATCCGGCGAAGGAGGGAGTGGCGCGGCGGTTCGGGGCCGGGCACTTCCTCACCTCCACGCAGGGGGTACGGGACATCCTGCCGACCGGCGCCGACCACGTCTTCGAGTGCGTGGGCAGGGTGGAACTCGTACGGCAGGCCGTCGACCTGCTCGACCGGCACGGGCAGGCGGTGCTGCTCGGGGTGCCGCCCGCCGACGCCGAGGCGTCCTTCCTCGTCTCGTCGATGTATCTGGACAAGTCGATCCTGGGCTGCCGGTACGGGTCCTCGCGGCCGCAGCGGGACATCGCGCTGTACGCGGACCTGTACCGCGAGGGCCGGCTACTGCTGGACGAGCTGGTGACGGAGACGTACCCGGTGGAGGACTTCGAGAAGGCGGCGGCGGACGCGGGGGCGGGGCGGGTGGCACGGGCGGTCCTGACGTTCTGACCGTCCCGTGGCCCTCTCCGGCGTCGGCGCCGGGCCGGTCCGGACGGGGCGCGTTATAGTCACAAGGTCGCGAAAAACGATGTTCCGCGGGCCCACCCGCCGGACATCGCTCGTACATCGATGCAGAGGGTTCTGATCGGTGAGCGTCTCCTTGCCGAGACCGGGCGTCCCGTCCGCTCTCGGCGCTTACCACCGCCGCCGCGTGCCGGCGCGACAGAGGAGCGCATCATGCAGAAGACCCCTGCCCCTGCCCCTGCCCCTGCCACTGCCCTTGCCACTTCCACCGACACTGCCGTCGCCGTTGTCGGAGCGGGACTGGGCGGGCTGACGCTCGCCCGGGTGCTTCAGACGCACGGTGTCGCCGCGACGGTCTACGAGGGCGAGGCGTCGGCGACGGCCCGTGCGCAGGGCGGCCTGCTCGACATGCACGTGGAGACCGGACAGGTCGCGCTCCGTGCGGCCGGTCTCCACGACGAGTTCCTCACCCTGGTCCGCCCGGGTGAGGACGCCAAGCGTGTGGTCGACCGCCACGGCACGGTCCTGTTCGACCTGCCCGGGGACCCCGCTTCGGCCCGTCCGGAGGTGGACCGCGGCGAACTCAGGCGCCTGCTCATCGACTCGCTGGCGCCCGGGACGATCAGGTGGGGCCACAAGCTCGCCTCGGTCCGGCACCGGGTGGCGGGCGGCTACGACCTCGGCTTCGCGGACGGTTCCGCCACGCGGGCCGACCTCGTCGTCGGCGCGGACGGTTCCTGGTCGACGGTGCGCGCGCTGCTCACCCCCGCCGAGCCGCTCTACAGCGGCACCTGCTTCACCGAGATCGCCTTCTCCCCGGACGCCCCTGATGCTCCGGACGCCTTGGACGGCCAGTACGGCCAGGACCGCCGGGCGAGCGTGGCCGCGATCGGCGACGGCACGCTGATGGCGGTCGCGCCGGGCAAGGGCATCATCGCCCACCGCTACGCCGACGGGCGGGTGCGCGGATACGTGGCGCTGAACAAGCCGGAGGGGTGGATGAGGTCGATCGACTTCAGCGACCCGTCCGCGGGCCTGCGGCGACTCGCCGCCGAGTTCGACGGCTGGTCGCCGCTGCTGACCGCCTTGGTGACCCGGAGCGACGCGGAGCCGTGGCTCCGGCCCATCTACGCCCTGCCCGTCGGGCTCACCTGGGAGCGGGTGCCCGGCGTGACGCTCGTCGGCGACGCCGCGCATCTGATGTCGCCCTTCGCAGGCGAGGGCGCGAACCTCGCCATGTACGACGGTGCCGACCTGGCGGGCGAGTTGGTGGCGCGACCCGACGTCGAGGCCGCGCTCGCCGCGTACGAGGAGCGGCTGTTCCTGCGGGGCGGTGACGCCGCCGGCCGGTCGGCGAAGAACCTGGAGACCTTCTTCGGCAGCGAGGCACCACGGAGCGTGGTCAGCCTGTTCGATCGCTCCTGACGCGGGCGACGGCGGCCGACGGCGCCCGCCGTCGCCCGACGCGACGTCCGTTTCCCGCCAGCGGGCGCAGGCGCGTCGAGCCAGCATGGGCGCATGACCAGGTACACCGTGCTCCCCGTCGACACAGCCACCCTCAAGGAACTGCGGATCACCGACGACGCGGGCCGCCCCTGCGTCCCGTACCTCGCGACCCGCGACGACGAAGGCTCCCCGCCGCGCTGCTGTCTGCGTCCCATCAGGCTCGGCGAACGGATCGCCCTCGTCTCGTACGCCCCGCTGCGGCGCTGGGCCGCCTCGAAGGGCGCGCGTCCGGGGGCGTACGACGAACAGGGGCCCGTCTTCATCCACGCCGACGACTGCGGCGGGTTCGTGCCCGGCGAGACCTACCCCTTCGACCGGCCGGGCGCCCTGCGTACCGTGCGCCGCTACGACGCCCGGGGCCGGATCGCCGGTGGCCGCCTGCTGGAGATCCCGGTCGACACCACGGCCGGCTTCGACGCGGCCTTCGACGACGCGTTCAGCGACCCGGAGGTGGTGCTCGTGCACGTCCGGGCGCTGGAGTACGGCTGCTTCCACTTCGAGGTGCGACGGCCCGGCGCCGAGGAGCGGTAGCCGCCCGGCACCGTTCGCACCGTTCAGCGGAACGTGCGGCGGTACGACGTCGGGGTGACCCCCAGGGTGGACTGGAGATGCTGGCGCATCGACTGGGCCGTGCCGAAGCCGGCGTCCCGGGCGACCTGGTCGATGGACAGCTCGGTGGATTCGAGGAGGTGGCGGGCCCTTTCGACCCGCTGCTGGGTGAGCCACTGCCCGGGGCTGATCCCGGCCTCCTCCCGGAACCGCCGCGTGAACGTCCGTACCGACATCGCCTCCCGCGCGGCCATGTCCCGCAGCTGGATCGGCTCGTGCAGCCGGCCCAGCGCCCAGGCGCGGGCGGCGGTCGTGGTGGCCGACCGCGGTTCGGGCACGGGCCGTTGGACGTACTGCGCCTGCCCGCCGTCACGGTGCGGCGGTACGACCGTGCGGCGGGCCACCTCGTTGGCGACGGCCGTCCCGTGGTCGCGGCGCACGATGTGGACGCACAGGTCGATGCCGGCCGCGACACCGGCGGAGGTCAGGATGTCCCCGTCGTCGATGAACAGCACGTCGGCGTCGACCCGCACCTTCGGGAAGGTCCGCTGGAAGTGCTCGGCGGACGCCCAGTGCGTGGTCGCCGGGCGCCCGTCGAGCAGACCGGCGGCGGCGAGGACGTACCCGCCCGTGCAGATGGAGACGAGCCGGGTGCCCGGCCGGATCAGGGCGAGGGCCGCGGCCAGCTCGTCTGTGAGCACGCCCTGGTCGTGGACCGGGCCGAACTCGTAGAAGGCGGGGATGACGACGGTGTCGGCGGTGGCCAGCGCCTCGGGCCCGTTCTCCACCAGCACGGAGAAGTCGGCGTCCGTCTCGACCGGGCCGGGCGGCCGGACCGAGCAGGTGACGATCTCGTACAGGTCCCGGCCCTTCGCGTCCCGGGCGCGTCCGAAGATGCGCTGCGGGATGCCCAGTTCGAAGGGGAGGAGGCCGTCCAGGGCGAGGACGACGACACGGTGCCGGCGGAGCGGCTTGTGCGTCACGTGCGTACCCATGGCCCGATCCTATTCAATGGTGTCCTTCGGGCCACTCGTTCGGGGGAGGGGCAGGGCGCAAGCTCGTTGACGTGACACAGACAACCGATGCCGCGGCTGATACCGGCAAGGCATCCGCGCAGGACTCCGGAGCCGGACGCCGCGGGCGGCGCACGCGCGTACGCCGGGGGCACCGCGTGCACCGGGCGTGGTTCGTGGCGGCCGTCACCTTCGTGACGATCATCGGCGCGGCGGCCTTCCGCTCGCTGCCTGGCCTGCTGATCGACCCGTTGCACGAGGAATTCGACTGGTCGCGGGGCACGATCGGCCTCGCGGTCTCCGTCAACCTCGCGCTGTACGGGCTGACGGCGCCGTTCGCCGCCGCGCTGATGGACCGGTTCGGGATCCGGCGGGTCGTCGCGCTCGCCCTGCTCGTGATCGCGATCGGCTCGGGCGCCACGGTGTGGATGACCGCCGCGTGGCAGCTGCTGCTGTGCTGGGGGCTGCTCGTGGGGCTCGGCTCGGGCTCGATGGCCCTCGCCTTCGCCGCGACCGTCACCAACCGCTGGTTCACCGAGCGGCGCGGCCTCGTCACCGGCATCCTCACCGCCGCCTCGGCCTCCGGTCAGCTGATCTTCCTGCCGGTGCTGTCCTGGATCGTCTCGGAGCACGACTGGCGCCCGGCCGCCGTGACGGTGTCGCTGGCGGCGCTCGCGGTCGTGCCGTTCGTCTGGCTGCTGCTGCGCGACCACCCGGCGGACGTGGGCCTGGCGCCGTACGGAGCGGAGCGGTTCGTCGAGAAGCCGGCGCCGGTACCGGGAGCGGCGCGCCGCACCGTCAAGGTCCTCGTCTCCGCCGCGCGCACCGGACCCTTCTGGCTGCTCGCGGGGACGTTCGCGATCTGCGGCGCCTCGACCAACGGCCTGGTCCAGACCCACTTCGTGCCCGCGGCCCACGACCACGGCATGCCGATCACGGCGGCGGCCTCGCTGCTCGCGGTGATCGGTGTCTTCGACGTGGTCGGCACGATCGCCTCCGGCTGGTTCACGGACCGCTTCGACCCGCGCCGCCTGCTGGCGGTGTACTACGCCCTGCGCGGCATCTCCCTTCTCTTCCTCCCCCTCCTCCTGGCCCCCTCGGTCCACCCGCCGATGGTCTTCTTCATCGTCTTCTACGGCCTGGACTGGGTCGCCACGGTCCCGCCCACGATCGCCCTGTGCCGCGACCAGTTCGGCGACGACAGCGCGATCGTCTTCGGCTGGGTCCTCGCCTCCCACCAGGTCGGCGCGGCCCTCGTGGCCTTCCTGGGCGGCGTCGCCCGCGACACCTTCGGCTCGTACGACGTGATGTGGTACGCGTCGGGGGCGCTGTGCGCGGCGGCGGCGCTGATGGCACTGGTGATCCGGCGACGCCGGCCGGTGCCGCCGGGAGCGGTGGCCGTGTGAGGTGGCGCGTGGCGCCGGGTTCAGCCGTCAGGCGCCACATAGCAGAGCGCCTCGCTGGAACGGCCTGCGCCGTAGTGGTGCGTGGCCCGGCCGGTCCTGAGCCAGCCGAGGCGTTCGTAGAGGCGGATGGCCGCGGTGTCCTTGACCATGACGTCCAGCACCAGGCGGCGGCCGGTGCTCAGCCCGTAGTCCATGGCGGCCCGGACCAACCGCTCGCCCAGGGCGGCCTGCCGGGCGTCCCTGACGACGAAGAGCCGGGCCAGTACCCCGAGGCACCGTGCGTCGTCCCCCGCTTGCTCGGCCCACAGGGACACGGCGTCCTCACCGTCCGGCCGCATCACCGCGACATGGCCGACGATCCTTCGCCCCGCCTCCGCGACCCAGGAGGCCAGTACCTGGTCCTCGTCCGACCGCAGCCATGCCTCCGGGTGGGCAACACCTTCGACCGGGTAGCCGTCGGTGGCGTGCACTTCCGTCAAGGCCGCGGCGGCCCCGGGGAGATCCGAGTCCTCGAAGCGGCGGATGACGACGTCGCTGTCCATGCTGGGCTCCTGTTGAGGCCGGCGGGTCGGTGTTCGGCGTTCAGTCGACGGGGAGTTCGTAGAGCAGGCCGGTGCGGTCCGCCCGGTGCACGTACCGGGACACCTCGAAGGGTTCGCCCTCCTGGTCCAGGCTCGTATGCAGGACTTCGAGGACCGGAACCCCAGGGGGCAGGCCGAGAACCGCCGCCTCGGCCGGTATCGGCATGCGCGCCGTGATCTCGTCCCGTACGCGTGTCATGACGTGACCGAGTTCTTCGAGACGGCCGTAGATGCCGTCCTTGCCGGTTCCGGGCCGCGTCAGCGCCGTGTTCTGTGCTTCGGCCCACCGGAGATACGTGGACACGATCTGGACGGGTTCGTCGTCGGCGAAGTAGTGGTTCTCCCGATGCAGCACGCTCTCGTCGTCGACGGGGATGTTCAGACGGTCGGCGATGTCCTGAGGAGGACGTTCCCGGGTGATGCTCACGACATCGATACGGGCCTCCATGCCCTGCCGCTCGGCTTCCAGCCGGAAGGGGGTGAGGCCGGTCTCGCGGTTCCGTCGCGAGTAGCGGTCGCTGCCGAACCGGAACAGCCGCTGCGGCTCCCGTACGAAGACTCCGCTCCCGTGACGGGCCGTCACCAGACCTTCTTCGGCGAGGAGGCGGATCGCCTCGCGGGCCGTGTTCCGTGCGGCCCCGTACTGCTGGGCGAGGGCGCGTTCCGAGGGCAGCTTGCCGCCTGGAGCGAGATGACCGGTATTGATGGCGGCTCGCAGTTCGTCCGCGATGCGCCTGCTCGGCGGCTGGTTCGAGGAGTGGCCGGAGTCTGAAGCTGTCATACGCGCAGCATATCAAGTGGCTTGAGCCAGTGACTTGACGTGCTCGGTCTTCCTTGGTCAAACTGGCTTGAGCCAGTAACGGCCGACAGTCTGTGCCGAACCATGCCGGGGTGGTGCCCTACCGCCAAGCAGACACACCGCCCCGGCTCCCTCGGAAGGGAGCTTTCATGATGCCTGTTACATCACCGGCTGCGGGAGAGGTGGGCGCGTGAGCTACGACCGGAACGCCGTCCACACGCCTCCTCCGGGCTTGAGGCTGTTGCCCTGGGAGACCGACACGGGTAAGCCGTGCTTCCTGTCCACGAACGGCAGTGGTGGACGGCTGTCCAGGCTCGCGGACGAAGTGGAGGCGGAGCAACTCCGGGACGGGGCCGACGTCCTCACGGGCGCGAGGGCTGTCCTGGGTGATCGCAAGGCGGGAGAGTACGCGCTGCGGCGAGCCCTGCGGGCGGCTACGCACGTGCTCGGAGACGTGCTGCGCGTCGCCGACAGCCGGGGCGCCAGGTTGCCCCGACCGGACGGTGACGGCGGGGACGGCGACGGTGACGGAGGTGACGGACCACTGATCGCCGAGACGCGCGGATGAGCCCGCCGGGGCAGTGCTGTGCGTGACGGTCAGATGAAGCGGCCCTTGTGGAACAGCAGGGGGCGTTCGGCCTCGGTTGTTGTGTCCAGGGCGTCCACCCGGCCGATGACGATGAGGTGGTCGCCGCCCGTGTGTACCGCGTGGATCGTGCAGTCGATCCACGCGAGGGTGCCCGCCAGGCGGGGGGAGCCGGTGGCCGGGGCCGCGTCGTACGTGACGCCCGCGAACTTGTCCCCGCCGCTCACCGCGAAGCCGCGGCACAGCTCGCCCTGGTGGGCGGCCAGGACGTTGACGCAGAAGACGCCCGCGCGGGCGATGCGCGGCCAGGTCGTCGACGTACGGCTGACCATGAAGGTGACGAGCGGGGGGTCGAGGGAGAGGGAGGAGAAGGACTGGCAGGCGAATCCCGCGGGCCGGTCGTCCTCGTCGCCGCCTTCGCCGCGCGCCGTGACGGGGGCCGTGATCACTGTCACGCCGGTCGCGAAGGTGCCCAGTACGTTCCTGAAGTCGGCCGGGGCGATGGTCGCGCGCTCGTCCTCGCCGACGCATCGCAGTTCGGGGCGCGGCAGGGGTTCCACGGGCGTTCCGGTCGTTCCCGTCGTGCCGGTCGCCCTGAGGTAGCGGACGGCTGCCGCGGCCATTCCTGCGTGTCCCATCACACCGTCCATTGAAGCTGACGATGCGTCAGATGGGAAGGGCTCCGTTCGCTCAGCGGCCCTCGAACCGTGGGCCGCGGCGCTCCACGAACGCCGTTACGCCTTCGGCCGCGTCCCTCGTCGTCATGTTGATCTCCTGGGCGGCGGCCTCGGCCGTGAACGCGGTGGCGCGGTCGGAGTCCAGGGAGGCGTTCACCAGTTGTTTGGTGAGGGCGAGGGAGCGGGTGGGGCCGGTGGCGAGGCGGTCGGCCCAGGCGCGGGCCGTCTTCTCCAACTCGTCGTCCGGGACGACCCTGTTGACCAGGCCCAGGTGGTACGCGTCCGTGGCGGTGAGGGCGTCGCCGAAGAACATCAGCTCCTTCGCCCGCTGCGGGCCTATCAGGCGAGGGAGGAGGTAGGCGCCGCCGCCGTCGGGGACCAGGCCGCGGCGGGCGAACACCTCGATGAACTTGGCCGATTCCGCGGCGAGGATCAGGTCGCAGGCGTAGGCGAGGTGGGCGCCGAGGCCGGCTGCGGTGCCGTTCACTGCGGCGAGTACGGGTTTCTCGCAGTCCAGGACTGCGGTGATGAGGCGTTGGGCGCCGTTGCGGATGACGCGGGCGACGTCTCCGGGGACTCGGTCCCCTGGGGGTGGGCCGCCTCGTAGGTCTGCGCCGGCGCAGAATCCGCGGCCTGTCGCTGTGAGGACGACCGCGTGGGTGTCGGGGTCGGCGGATGCGGTGTCCAGGAGGTGGATGAGGTGGTCTCGGTGTTCGGGGGTGAGGGCGTTCATGGACTCGGGCCGGTTGAGGGTGATCCATGACGTGTGGTTGTCGAGGGTGTGATTTATCAACGGCTTCTCCGTTCGGTCCAGGGTCAGCGTGCCCCTGCGGGGCTTGGGCAGGTTTGTTGGTGCGGGTCCGCTGGGGCTGAGCGCGCAGTTCCCCGCGCTCCCCTGCGGGGCTTGGGCAGGTTTGTTGGTGCGGGTGCGTTGTGGCCGGTCGCGCAGTTCCCCGCGCCCCTGGGTAGGTGGGGGTTCAGCGGTGCTGTCGGGTGCGGGTTTGTTGTGGTTGAGCGCGCCGTTCCTCGCGCCCCTGGCGAGTGGGCGTAGGGGTGTGGCGGGATGTGTGGCCGCAGCGTACGACGACTCCCACCCACCCTCGCGAACGTGGTCGGCCCGACGCGTTTCCGGCTGCGGACGCACGTCCCGACACGCCCCCACCCGCACCCGACCACCACCCTCCACCCCCACCCACCCCAGGGGCGCGGGGAACTGCGCGCTCAGCCCCCACGCACCCGCAGACACCACACAACCCCAGGCCCCACCCACCCCAGGGGCGCGGGGAACTGCGCGCCCAGCCCCCACGCACCCGCAGACACCACACAACCCCAGACCCCACCCACCCCAGGGGCGCGGGGAACTGCGCGCCCAGCCCCCACGCACCCGCAGACAGAACACAACCCCAGACCCCACCCACCCAGGGGCGCGAGGAACTGCGCGACCAGCCACGATGCACCCGCAGACAAACAACGGCCCAAGCCCCGCAGGGCACCGCGGGGAACTGCGCGCCCAGCCCCCACCGGGCCCGCAGACGAACAACGCGGCCCAAGCCCCGCAGGGCCCGCAGACAACCAACGGCTAGAAGCAAACCGCCAGCGCGTCCAGCGCCACCGCCCCCTGCCCCCGCGGCAACACCATCAACGGGTTGATGTCCAGCTCGGACAGCTCGCCGTCCAGTTCCAGTGCCATCCGCTGGACGCGCAGGACCACCTCCACCAGCGCGTCGAGGTCCGCCGGAGGCCGACCCCGGACGCCGTCCAGCAAGGCCCGCCCCCGCAACTCCCCGAGCATCGACCGCGCCTGGTCCTCGCCGAACGGCGGCACCCGTACCGCCGTGTCCTGGAGGACCTCGACCAGCACCCCGCCCAGCCCGACCGTCACCGTCGGACCGAAGAGCTCGTCGTGGGTCACGCCGACGACCATCTCGACGCCGGGCTCCACCATCTGGCACACCAGAACCCCGTCGAGCGACACGTCCTCGTAGCGGGCGATGTCGGTCAGATCGCGGTACGCGTCCCTGACCTGGCTCGCCGAGGTGAGGCCGATCTTCACCAGACCCAGTTCCGTCTTGTGGGCGAGCCGCGCGCCGGACGCCTTCATCACCACGGGGTACCCGACCAGCCCGGCGGCCCGCACCGCCGCCGCCGCGCTGGTCACCAACTGCTCCCGCGGCACCCGGATCCCGTACGCGCGCAGCAACTGCTTCGCCGCGTGCTCGCTGAGCCTGCTGCCCGGACGCATCAGCGCCCGTGCCTTGCGGCAGGACGGCGACAGGCTGCGCGGTGCCTCGTCGAAGGGGGAGCGGTAGGACGCGGCGAACCGGGCGTGGTCCAGGTGGGCGCGTACCGCCGTGATGCAGTTCGCGAACGTGCGGAAGGTCGCGACCCGCGAGGAGCCGAGCAGCGTCTCGCGGTACGCGGACTCCGTGCCGACCGGCGATCCCCACACCACGCACACCAGTTTGTCCGTCTGCTCCGCCGCGTCCACCAGGTCCTGCGCGAGCCGGTCGCTCATCGGCGGGAACGGACCCGTGATCGGGCAGATGAGCACCCCGACCGCCGGATCCGCCAGGATCGCGTCGATGATCTTCCGGCCGCGCCAGTCCCCGACGGGGTGGCCGCCGTTGTCGACGGGGTTCGTGACGTCCAGGTACTCGGGTATCCACTGGTGCAGTTCCGCCTGCTTGGCGGCGGAGAGCGCCGGCAGCCGCAGCCCCGCCTCGGTCGCCAGGTCCGAGAAGTGGGCCCCCGTACCACCGGAGATCGAGTAGACGGCCACCCCGTCCGCGGACGGCGGCCGGGCGCGCGCCAACAGGGCGGCGGTGTCCTGCAGTTCGTCGAGGCCGTCCACCCGCACGACCCCGTACTGGCGCATCGCGGCGTCCACCACCGCGTCCGCGCCGGTCAGCTTGCCGGTGTGGGAGGCGGCCGTACGGGCGCCCGTCTCGGTGCGGCCGACCTTGACCGCGACGACGGGCACGCCACGCCGGGCGGCCCGGTCGGCGGCCAGCAGGAAGGAGCGGCCGTCCTTCAGCCCCTCGACGTAACAGGCGATGACGCCCACCTCGGGCCGCTCGGCGAAGTACGAGATGAAGTCGGCGCTCTCCAGGTCGGCCTCGTTGCCGGTGGGGGCCCAGTGGGAGAGGCGGATGCCCAGCTCCTGGAGGGTGAAGACCGGTCGGCCCTGGTGCCCGGACTGGGTGATCAGCGCGATCGCCGGCCCGTCCAGGTCGTCGCGGAACCTCTCGAACGCGTTGAGGTTGGTGTTCGGGCCGAGCAGCCGCAGCCCGGAGCGCTGCACGGCGGCGGCGAGCCGTGCCTGCTCGGCGGCGCCCTCCGCTCCCGTCTCGGCGAACCCGGAGGCGAAGGCCACCGCGAACCGCACCTTGGTGTCGGCGAGTTGCTCGATCACGGGGAGCGGGTCGGAGACCAACAGCACGGCCAGGTCGACCTGTTCGGGCAGATCGGCCACCGAGGCGACGCAAGGGATGCCGAACACCGACTCACGGGTGGGGTGCACCGGGTGCAGCCGGGCGCCCACCCGCTCGGCCCAGGCGAGCAGTTGGCGGGTGATGCCGGTGTTCGGGCGCCCCTCCGCGTCGGAGGCGCCGACGACGGCCACCGACTCGGGGCGGAAGAAGCGGTCCAGATCGGGTACGCCGGCGTACAGTGGCCGGCCGCTGACGTCGAGGTCGTCGGTGGCGGCCGGTCTGCCGTGCACGGCAGGGGCCGGTTGCTCGCCGCAGGCGATGACCCGGGCCCGGCGGGAGTCGGTGGTGAGGGTGCCGTGGGTTGATCCAAGCATCGGTCCGCCCGCTCCTGAGTGGCTGCCAATAACTGACGCACTGTCAGATTACTGAACTGACGGCGCGTCAGGAACGGGTCTGCAGGCAAAAGAACTTGTGGCGGACACAGGTTTGACGTCCGGGCGGTCACCGGTCCCGGTGGCCGGCGCAGCCGCTCTTCGTCTCGGCCGTGCTCTTGAGCCGGTTCACCCAGTCCTTGAGGCCGGCGTCGAGGGCGGCCTGGTTGCCGGGGATGTCGGCCTCGGCGGGAGCGCCCGCCCAGGACTCCTCGGTGGTGGCGAGTACGCCGCCCTTGACCTGCTTGAAGGTGAACAGGTGCACGCCGTCGATGCCGTTCACGGGCGCGGCCCACGCGGTGCACCGGCCCAGCTCGACCGACGTGACGGTCGACGTGACCTTCATGTTCTGCGGGGACCAGTCGAAGACCGAGCCAGGTCGCAGCGGTCCGGGCGTCTTCTTCTGCGCCGGTGTGATCTCCGGGATCCAGCTGGACCACGCGTCGATGTCGGTGTGCAGCTTCCAGACCGTCTTCAGCGGTGCCTTGATCAGGGCGCCGGCCCGGCTGATGACCGGTGCGTCCTTGTCGACGGTCACGCCCCGGCATTCCTGGAAGGCTCCGGCGCCGGAGCCGGGCTGCGTCCGGGGCGCGGGGTGGGTTTCGTGCGCCGCGGCGACGGACGGTGCGGTGAAGGCCGTCGCCATGGCGACCGCGGCGACGGTCGAGCCCTGAATGAGCCTGCGCAGTGTGTTCGTCATGTCGTTCTCTTCTCTCTCTTTTTCGGTGGTTTCGGATGGCTGACCCGGGTCACGCCTCCGGGACGATGACGACCTTGCCGGCGACGGTGCGGGACTCGGCGAGGGTCAGCGCCGAGGCGGCGGCCGACAGCGGGATCTTCGCGGCGATCTGCGGGGTGAGGACGTCGTCGGCCACCAGGCGCAGCACCTGGGTGAGGTCCTCGGTCATCCGCTGCTGCCAGGACGCGCGGCAGCGGCGCTTGCCGGCCCAGAAGTTGTAGAAGTGCGCGCTCTTGCCGTTGGGCAGGGAGTTCCACGCGGCGAGCCGTGCGAACAGCTTCATCACCGGCAGCTGGGAGCTGCCCTCGTCGTCCTTGGTGGCGGCGGTGCCGTAGGAGACGAGTGTTCCGCCCTTGCGCAGCAACTGCCACGACTGCTCCACTCCGGCGCCGCCGACGTGGTCGAACACCGCGTCCACGCCTCCCGGGGCGAGCTCGTGGATCCGGGCGTACATGTCCGGGTCGCGGTAGTCGACCGGGGTCGCGCCCAGCTCGCGCACGGTCTCGTGGTGGCGCTCCGAGGCCGTGCCGATCACGGTGATGCCGGCGTGACGGGCCAGTTGGACGAGGGTGGAGCCGACGCCGCCGTTGGCGCCCAGGACGACGATCGTGCCGCCGGTGCGGACCTTGGCGATGCGGTGCAGCATCTGCCAGGCGGTGATGCCGTTGACGGCCACGGTCTCGGCGGCGGCGGAGTCCACCTCGTCCGGTACGGGCATCAGGTCCACGGCGTCGACGAGGAGGTGGCTGGCCCACGCGCCGACCTTGGTGACCGCGGCGAACCGGCGTCCGACGAGTGTGGTGTCGACCTCCGGGCCGACCGCCGTGACGGTGCCGACGAGGTCGTAGCCGGGGACGAAGGGGAACGGGGGCTGGTCGTAGTACTTGCCGCGGCGCATCTGCTGCTCGGCGAACGAGACGCCGGTCGCGTCCATGCGCAGGACGACCTGGCCCTTGGCCGGTGCGGGGAGGTCGCGGGTGCGGAGCTCCAGGCCGTCGGGCTCGACCAGGCCGGGGAGGACGATTTCTGTGACGGTGGTGGTGGCGGTGCTGGTCATGGCGTGTCCCCTGAATGCTTCGGCTGTGTGCTTACGGATGTAAGGCTATACGCGTTAGTTGAGGATCCGCAAGAGGATTCGGCAGTAAACTTCACGGTGTAAGGCAACGGGCGTGTCGGGTCGCGCGGCGGATGCTTCGGGGTGGGTGTCGGAGTGGTTGGTGCGGGTGGTCGGCTGCGGCCCCGGTGGGGGCTGGTCGCGCAGTTCCCCGCGCCCCTGGCAAGCGGGCCGCGCCCCCGGTCCACCGGTGCGGCCCGGACGGCGGCGGGGCGGCGACGGCCGGCGGGGTGATCATGGAGGGGCGCTCTCTTCTCGATGGGTCGAGCCGCCAGACTTGTGCCGACGTACCCGTGCTCGCATCGGCGAACTTCACCTACCGGTCGACAGCCGGTGATACCCGGGTGGTGCCCGTCGCCTAACGTAGGCGGCATGACCTCGGCTCACTCTCCCGGTCAACTCGTCGGCAGGCAGGCTGAGACCGGACGCCTCGACGAGTTGACCGGCGCCGCGCGCGAGGGCCGGGGCGGGGCGCTGGTCCTGCGGGGCGAGGCGGGCATCGGCAAGAGCGCGCTGCTGGAGCACGTACAGCGGGCGGCCTTCGGGTTCCGTACCGTCCGGGCGTGCGGGTCGCAGTACGAGCGGGAGTTGCCGTTCGCCGCCCTCCACCAGCTCTGCGTGCCGTTGCTGCCGCACCTCGCCGAACTGCCCGACGGGCACGGCGAGACCCTGCGGAACGCGTTCGGCCTGGTCGCCGGTGAGCCGGACGTGTTCCGCATCGGCCTCGCGACCCTGGAACTGCTGTCCTGCGCGGCCCGGGAGAGCCCGCTGCTGTGTCTGGTCGACGACGCCCAGTGGCTGGACGCGGCGTCCTCGAAGGTACTGACCTTCCTCGCCCGGCGCGTCAGCTGCGAGCCCGTCGCCCTCGTGTTCGCGGCCAGGCCGGACCGTACGGAGGGCGAACTGGACGAACTGCCCGGCCTGTCCGTCGGCGGGCTCAGCGACACCGAGGCGCGGTCCTTCCTGGCGGCGAAGAGCCATGCGACGCTCGACGACCAGGTCCGCCAGCGGATCATGGCCGAGGCGCGCGGCAACCCCCTGGCACTGCTCGAACTGCCCCGGGACGGTGGCTTCGCCCCGCCGGACACGACGTCGGTGCCGAACCGGATCGAGCGCAGCTTCCGGGCCAGGCTCGACGAACTGCCCGAGGCGGCACGGCTGTTGCTGACCGTCGCGAGCGCCGACCCGACCGGCGACCCGGGCCTGCTGTGGCCCGCCGCGCGGCGACTGGACCTCGACGTGACGGCGTCCGGCGCCGCCGCGACCGCCACCGGCCTCGTCGAGTTCGCCACCCGCGTCCGCTTCTGCCACCCGCTGGCCAGGTCCGCGGTCTACCGGGCCGCGGAGCCCGGCCGGCGCCGTACCGCCCACCGGGTCCTCGCCGAGGTCACCGACCCGGTCACGGACCCCGACCGGCGTGCCTGGCACCGCGCCCAGGCCGGTACGGGCCCCGACGAGGACATCGCCGCCGAGCTGGAGCGCTCCGCGGTCCGTGCCCGGTCGCGCGGCGGCGCGGTGGCCGCGGCGGCCTTCCTCGAACGCGCGGCGGAGCTGTCCCTGGACGCCGGCCGGCGGACCGAACGCACCCTCACGGCCGTGGAGGCCAAGCTCTACGCGGGCCTCGCCGACAGCGCGGCGCGGCTCCTGACGACCGTCGAGAACGCGGCACTCGACGAACTCCAGCACGCCAGGGTCGATCTGCTGCGCGGCCAGATCGCCTACGTACGCAACAACGACGGCGACGGCCCGATGTTCATGCTGCGCGCCGCACAGCGCCTCGTGGACGTGGACCCGGAATGGTCCCGCGAGCGCTTCCTGGACGCGCTGGAGATGAGCCTCGTGGTCGGCCGGGCCACCGGTGTGATGGACATGGTCCTCGCGGCGGCCCGGTCCGCGGCGCCCGCACCGCGTTCCCGGAACGTCCAAGGAGCCGAAGGAGCTGAAGGAGCTGAAGGAGCCGAGGGAGCTGAAGGAGCCGAGGGAGCCGAGGGTGTTCCGGACGTCCTCGACGCGTTGATCCGGCTGGACGCGGACGGACACCGGGCCGCGGTCCCGCTGGTCCGGAGCGTCCTCGACGGTGACGGCGACGCGCCGATGTGGACCCGGCGGCCCGCACTCGCCGTCATGCTCGCGGGCGAACTGTTCGACCCGCACGCCCTCGGAGCGATCATCGAGTGGCTGATGAAGACCGGCCGTGAGTCGGGTTCGCCGCTCATACTGCGCCTGGGCCTCGCCCAGCTGGCGTCCTACTCCGTACTGACCGGCGACCTGGGGCAGGCGATGGAGGCCATCGCCGAGGAGGCTGCCGTCGCCGACGCGGCCGGCGGGCACCCGGTGACGTACCACCGGCTGCAGCTGGCGGCGATGCGTGGCCGTCGCGAGGAGGCGCTGGAGCTGTTCGAGACGGTCACCACGGCGGCGACCGCGCGTGGCACCGGGCAGCTGATCGCCAACGTCCACGTGGCGGAGGCCGTGCTGCACAACAGCCTGGGCGACTACCCGGCCGCACTGACCGCGGCCCGGCAGGCCGCCGAGCACGGCGACCTCTTCCTCGCCGGGTTCGCCCTGCCCGAGCTGGTGGAGGCGGCCGTCCGGTGCGGCGAGCACGACGAGGCCGCCAGGGCGCTGGAGGCGCTGACCGAGCGCACCGAGGCGAGCGGGACCGTCTCGGGCCTGGGCATCGCGGCGTACGCACGCGCGCTGGTGACCGGGGTCGAGGACCACTACCGGGCGGCCATCACGTACCTGGAGAAGAGCCCCATGCTCCCGTACCTGGCCAGGTCCCATCTCCTGTACGGGCAGTGGCTGCGGCGCGAGGGCCGTCGGCGGGACTGCCGCCGGCATCTGCGTACCGCGCACGAGCTGCTGTCCGGGGCGGGCATCGAGGCGTTCGCCCGGCGGGCCGCGGACGAGCTGCGGGCCACCGGCGAGAAGGCCCTCGACCGGTCCGGGACCAGGTACGACCAGCTCACCGCGCAGGAGGTGTACATCGCCCGGCTCGTCGCCACCGGGGCGACGTCCAAGGAGATCGCCGGGCGGCTGTTCCTCAGCCCGCGCACGATAGACGCCCACCTGCGGAACATCTTCCGCAAGCTCGGCATCTCCTCCCGCAGGCAGCTCAGGGACCACCCCGGCCTCGGCGGCGCGGGAGAGGGGCGAGGGGGAGCGAGGGGATGATCGGGGCATGGCCATGAGCGACGACACCCCCACCCCGCCCGTCGAGCCCGTCCCGCCCGGCGAGCCCGCTGAGATCTCCGAGTTCGTACGGTTGTTGCGGGCCCAGCGGGTCTGGGACACCGAGCTGCCGGACTTCGACCCGGCCGGGGCCCCGGCCGATCCGCTGCCGCTCTTCGAGCAGTGGTTCGCCGGGGCCGTGGCCGCCGGGCAGCGTGAGCCGCACACGATGTCGCTGGCCACGGCGGACGCCGACGGCCTGCCCGACGTACGCACCGTGATGCTGCACGGCGCCGACGCGCGGGGCTGGCACTTCGCCTCCCACGCGGGCAGCCGCAAGGGCCGGCACCTGGCGTCCCGCCCGTACGCGGCGCTCGGCTTCTACTGGCCGGCGCAGGGCAGGCAGGTCAGGGTGCGCGGCCCGGTGACCGTCGCCCCGCCCGAGGTCGCGCGCGCCGACCTGCGGGCCCGCTCGGCCGGGGCGCTCGCCTCCGCGCTGGTGGGGCGGCAGAGCGAAGTGCTGGAGTCGTACGAGGAGTTGACGCGCGCCTCGGACGCGGCGTGGGAGCGGGCCCGTCGTGAGCCGGACGCGGCCGTGCCGTCGTGGACGGTGTACGTCCTGGACCCGGACGAGGTGGAGTTCTTCCAGGGCGACGCGCGCCGCCGGCACGTACGGCTCACCTATCGCCGCACGAAGGCGGACGGTGCGGACGGCACACCGTGGCGCAAGGAGTTGCTGTGGCCGTAGCGCTGTAGCGGCACGTATCCAGTGGTGGGCCGGTGGGCCGGTGGGCCGGTGGTCAGGGCAGCGTGGGTTCGAGGTCGACTTCGGGGTCGGTGGCCAGGCGGGCGTGCAGATGGACGTCCCGGAAGGCGTCCAGGCGCCCCGCCTGGAACATCGCCTCGCGCAGGGTCCCCTCGCACGGGTAGCCGCACCGCTCGGCGATCCGGCACGACGCCTCGTGGCCGAGCGCGTGTCCCAGTTCCAGCCGGTGCAGGCCGAGTTCCTCGAAGGCCCAGCGTGAGGCCAGGGCGAGCGCGCGGGTGGCCACCTGGCGGCCACGGGCGTCGGGCAGCACCCAGTAGCCGACGCGGGCGACGCGTATGACGTGGTCGATGTCGTTGACCCCGATGTGCCCGAGCCGCAGGCCGTTCCGGGCGTCCGTCACGCAGAAGGAGGTACTCACCCCCTCCTGGGCCGTCTTGATCCGTGCCCGCAGCGAGTCCTGCGCCTGGGCCCGGGTGTCCACCGGTCTGAGCGGAGTGTTCCACCGCTGGAACTCGGGGTCGGTGTAGCCGCGCAGCCACGCCTGGACGTCCTCCTCGGCGTCCGCGTCCCAGGGGCGGAGCCACAGTCCGTAGCCGTGGATCTCGGGCAGGGGGAGGGAGGAGGACTCGTACAAGTCGGTCATCGGGCCATTGAACAACGGCGCCGCGGAACGCCAGGAGGCACCCCTAGGGTGTCTCGTCCGGGACGGAGACCGCCGGCCGGAACACCGGAACCACGACACCGCCCACCGCGGCCGCGGCGCCCGCCACCCCCTCGGCGTCCTCCGGGTTCTCCGGGCCCTGCGGGCGGAAGGCCACCTCCAGCGCCATCCCCACCCGCAGCGCCCCCGCCTCGCAGTCCACCACCTCGGTCATCATCCGCGGCCCCTCTTCGAGATCGACGACGGCGGCGACGTACGGCGTGCGGGTCCCGAAGGGCGGCAGGTCGTTGCGGTGGACGACGGACCAGGTGTAGAGCGTGGCCCGGCCGCTCGCCCGTTCCCAGGTCACCGACTCGCTCCAGCAGTGCGGGCAGAACTCGCGGGGGTAGTGGTGCACGCGCCCGCACGCGTCGCACCGGCGCAGCAGCAGGTGCCCGGCGGCGGCCGCGTCCCAGTACGGCCGGGTGAAGGCGTCCGTCTCCGGCAGGTCGAAGCGGGCGGCGGCGGCCATCAGAAGAGTCCCAGCGCGCTGTCCAGCGACCAGGTCTGCCAGGACATGCCGAAGAGGGCCACCAGGGAGATCAGCGCCATCATCGTGTTCTGCCCCTGCTCGGCCCAGTCGTGGATCATCAGGACGAGGTAGAGGAGGTTGAGCAGCACTCCGCAGACCAGGGCGACCGGGGTCAGGAAGCCCACGACGAGGCCGAGGCCGAGGGCGAGTTCGGCGTACACGACGACGTACGCCATCGCGCGCGGCCGGGGCGCGACCACCACGTCGAAGCCGCCGCGCACCGCGTTCCACCGGTGCTTGGCCGCGACGTCCGCCGCCCACGCGATCCCGGTCCCCCGCTCGAACCAGCCCTTCTTGTCCTTGTGCCGCCAGCTCTCCAGCCACCACAGCCCGAGACCGATCCGCAGGACGGCCAGCCATTCGGCTCCATCGAGCCAGATCGTGTCCACTGAAGTCCCCTGCCCTCGACGGAATCTGACGGTACGTCAGTTCAGTCGATGCGTGGGTGTTCGCGCAAGGCCGCTGCGTGAAACTCTCCGGGCGAGCACCCGGCTCCACCCGGAGCTGGAGACCCGGCATCAGGTCAGGATCCCCGCCGGGAGTGCCTTCCCGTACAACTCGTCCAGTCCCACCAGCAGTACGTCCCCCCGCCCGGCCTCGCCGAGCAACGCCTCGCTGAAACCGGCGGCGCTGAAGCACGCCAGCGCGCAACGCGTGGTGTCCATGCCCCGCGCGGAGAGCAACTCCCTGGCCCGGCCGAGCCGTTCCAAGTGGGGGACACCCATGACGGTCCCCCACTTCACCTCACCGAGCAGAGCGACCGCAGGCTTGTGCCCGCCGGACCCCGGTTCGACCACCGCCACGTCGATCTGAATCTGCCGGCGTTCCTTCGGGTCGGTCACCACGCCGCTGCCGACCTTCCCGAGGGAGGTGCCGAGCAGGGACCGCCCCGGCCCGAGCACATACTCACGGCATACCGTCTCGAAGTGCGGCCCCGCCACCTGAGCGGCGAAGCGCTCCGCGGACTGGGCCCACACCTCCGCGGCCTGGCCGCTCTCCAACCGTGCCCAGGACGGCCGCATCACGGCCTCGTAGAAATTGATCAGCGGCTCGGTGATGCGGTACTGCGACTTCCCGGCCCGGAAGACGTCCTCTTCCCGTGCGAGGAGGTGGCTGTCCTCCAGCACGTGAAGAGGGTGCGAGATGTCGACGGACTTACGGCCGATGTATCCGGCGATGCCGCCTCTCGTCGCATTGCCGTGCGCCACGGCCGCGAGCACCGAGTGGTACAGGGCGGTGTCACGGATGTCCGCTTCCTCGGCGAGCAGATACCGCGCCTCCCGGAAGAGGGGGCTGAACGGAGAAAGGACCGTACGGCAGATCCAGTCGTCGAAGTCGGCCAGACCGCCGGGAACGTCGTCCGCGAGAAACTGGCGACGATACGCGGGGGTGCCTCCGACGACGGCGTGAAGCCTGGCGGCGAGCGCCGGATCGCCGCCGACACCCCAGAAGTCCGCTGCTGCCCGGTATCCGAAGGGCCGTACGACGAGTTCGAGCTGGGCCCGGCCGCGCAGGGGCGCCGTGCTGGCCAGCAATCCGCCCATGACGGACATCGCCGAACCGCACAGAAGCAGCCGCATGCGACTCTCCTCCACCTGGAAGCGGTCGGTCTCACGCTGAATGAGCGAGGGGAGCTCCGGAGCCACCTTCGACAGGTAGGGAAACTCGTCGATGACCACGAGGAACGGACTGCCTTCCCGGCCGGGGAGGGCGAGACTGAAGAGATACGAGATCGCGTCGTCCCAGGTGTCGAACGAGAAGGACACCGGCGAACCCGCGTGCTCGGCCAGGGCCGCACTGAACTGGCGAAGCGACTCGGCCTCGGTGCCGGCGGTGGCCCCGAAGTAGAAGCCCTTCCGCTGCTCGACGAGTGCGCGTAGAAGATACGTCTTCCCCATGCGCCGCCGACCGCTGACGATGCCGAGCATGGCGTGCGGCAGGGGACGGTCCGCGAAGGCCGTGAGCGCGTCCCATTCGCCCCCGCGATCGAAGACGCGTGACGGCTTGGCGGGGGGCTTGTCCCGTTGCTGCAATTGAGCTCCCTGGACGCTTTTTGTAAGGGGTACGATGCTAAGGACTGTACTCCTTATGGTTGGCGTGACGTCGTCCGGCCGCGAACTCCCGAGTGAGCGAGTGGGCCTACGTCACCCGTCCCGTCGTGGTCGCGTCCCACACCGCACGCGCGCGAGTGGCCTACGACACAGGCCCCACACACGTCTCCTACAGCCGTGATCAATTCGCAACCGATTCCGGGCTTGACCGAGACCCATCAAGTGACGGCGTGCATACGCTCGGCACATGGCCGACTCTTCCGACCCGACATTCCCGGCGCCCGCGCCGCAGCAGGACCGACCCGTGTACGTCATCGGGGGCGGGCCCGGCGGACTCGCGACGGCGTACGCGCTGCGCGCCCAAGGCGTACGGGCTGTCGTGCTGGAGAAGTCCGACCGCGTCGGGGCGTCCTGGCGGCGGCACTACGACCGGCTGCGGCTGCACACCACGCGGCGGCTCTCCGGGCTGCCCGGTCTGGCGATGCCGCGCTCCTTCGGGCGGTGGGTGTCACGTGACAACGTGGTGCGCTATCTGGAGAAGTACGCCGAGCACCACGAGCTGGAGGTCGTCACGGGCGTCGAGGTCTCCCGCGTGGAGCCCGCCGCCGACGGCCACGGCTGGCTGCTGCACGCCACCGGCGGGCGTCAGCTGACCGGCAGCGCGGTGGTCGTCGCCACCGGCTGCAACCACACGCCGTACGTGCCCGAGTGGCCGGGCCGTGACGCGTACACCGGCACCTTCCTGCACGCGGGCGAGTACCGCGACCCCGCCCCGTACACCGGGCTGGACGTCCTGGTGGTCGGCGTGGGCAACACCGGCGCCGAGATCGCCGTGGACCTCGTCGAGGGCGGCGCCTCGCGCGTACGCCTCGCCGTGCGGACCGCGCCGCACATCGTGCGCCGGTCGACGGCCGGCTGGCCGGCCCAGTACACCGGGATCCTGTGCAGGCGGCTGCCGGTCGCGCTGGTGGACCGGCTGGCCGGGCCGATCGCCAGGCTCAGCGTTCCGGACCTCTCGGACAAGGGGCTGCCGCGGCCCGACACCGGGCTGTACTCGCGGGTGAAGCAGGGGTCCATCCCCGTGCAGGACGTCGGCCTCCTCGACGCCGTGCGCAAGGGCCGGGTCGAGGTCGTGGCCGCGGTCGAGGGGTTCGAGGACGGCAAGGTCGTCCTCGCGAACGGTGACCGCGTCGGCCCAGACGCCGTGATCGCCGCGACCGGCTACCGGCGCGCCCTGGAAGGCGTCGTCGGTCACCTCGGCGTGCTCGACGCGAGCGGACGCCCGGTCGTCCGGGGCGCCCGCGCCCCGAAGGCCGCGCCCGGTCTGTACTTCACCGGCTTCACCAACCCGATCAGCGGCATGTTCCGCGAACTGGCCATCGACGCCGAGAAGATCGCGAAGGCGATCGCGCGCGACGCCGGACGTCGGAGTCCGTCCCGCGCCGCACGCTGACACCTTCGTTCCCGCTCTCGCTCCCGGGGCGGACCCCCGGAGGCCGTCACGGGCCGTTCCTCACTCGTCCGTGAAGTGCGCGAGCGTCGTGATGACGCGTTCGGCGATGTCCGGCGGCCAGGGGAACGAAGGGGAGACCGCCCGCTGGTGCGCGAGCCCGTGCAGGCCGAGCCAGAGCGCGACCGTGTCGGCGGGTACGTCGGTACTCGTCGCTGAGCCGTCGGCGACACAGGCCCCCAGGGCTCCGGCGAGCCGCTGCATGCTCTCCTGGCCGAGCGTGGCCATGTCCTCCTTCGTCACGGAGCTCGCGTTCAGGTCGGGCACCCAGAGCCCCCCGAACATCGTGCGGTAGCGCCCGGGGTGCGCCCGGCCGAAGTCCAGGTAGGCCCGGCACACGGCCGTGAGCCGCTCGCGGGGCGTGTCGCCCGCGGCGTCCACGGCGGCGTCGAGGAGCGCGTCCAGCTCGGTGAAGGCGCTGCGCACCACGGCCAGCATGATGGCCGGCTGGTCCGGGAAGTGCCGGTAGATCGAGGGGGCGGCGATCCCCACGCGGCGGGCGACGGAGCGCAGGGTGATGGCGCTCTCGTCGCCGGTCTCGTCGAGCAGGTCGACCGCCGCCTGCACGATCTCCTGGCGCAGTCGGTCGCCCTCCCCGCGACGGTTGCGTACGCGGACGGGTGTCGCTGAAGTGTCGTCTGCCATGTCGTTACCTTACAGCGGGAAACTTATGTGCGTTACCCCTTGCGCTCCATCGGTTAACGCTCGTAGCCTTACGTCTGTAATCAGACGGGCCGAGCAGAGCGGGAGCAGCCATGAACGACATCACCCCCCGGGTCCGGCCGAGGAACCGCCGCGGTGAGGGGGACAGGCTCCGCGTCGAGATCCTGGCCGCGGCGGCCGAGCTGCTCGAAGCCGACGGCGACGAGCGGGCCGTGACGCTGCGGGCCGTGGCCCGCCGGGCCGGGATCGCCGCCCCCTCGATCTACCCGCACTTCGCCGACCAGCCGGCCCTCATGCTCCAGGTGATGCGGCAGGCCTTCGACGAACTGGCGGCCTGGATCCGGTCCGCGCTCGACGAGGCGGGCGAGGATCCCCAGGAGCGCCTGCGCACCGTGTGCCGGGCCTACCTGGACTTCGCCCGCGACCACCCCGAGCGCTACCGGGTCATGTTCGGCGGCAACCGGACCCCGTTCGCCGCCGACTGCGACCCGGCGACCCTCTGCGACCCGGGAACGCTCGGCGCGGAAGCGATGCGGATGCTCACCGACTGCCTGGCCGACTGCCTCGCCGCGGGGGACTGCACCAGCACGGACCCGGCCGCCGACGCGGTCGCGCTCTGGCTCGGCCTGCACGGGCTGGCCCACCAGCGGGCCATCTCCCCCTCGTTCCCGTGGCCGGCGGACATCGTCCATCGCGTCGCCTTCCCCCTGTCCCACCTCGTATGACCCCTCGCCCGCGGGGGCGTCGGGGGGTGTGGCGCAGGCCGGACGGTAGCGCTGGCCCCACCAAGGATCCGGGTGCGGCCTCTCTCGTGGCCGAGGCCGGCCGACGACATTGTTGAACCCGGTTGAACCCAGTTGATCTCAGGGGCAGTCAGCCCCTCCCAGGAAGGAAACCCCCATGGACTCGCAGCTCGCGTCGCAGCCGGAGACGGTGGGCGAGGTCGCTCCCGGACCCTTCGCCTCCTTCGTCCGGTTCGTGGTGTGCGGCGGTGGCGTCGGGGTCCTCTCCAGCGCGGCTGTGGCGCTGCTGGCCGGGTCGATGCCCTGGGCCGTGGCGAACGCGGTGATCACTGTCGTGTCCACCGTCCTCTGCACGGAGCTGCACGCGCTCTTCACCTTCGGCACCGGGGAGCGGGCCGGGTGGCGCCGGCACTGGCAGTCCGCCGGTTCGGCGACGGTTGCGTACGCGGTGACCTCGCTCGCCGTGTTCGCCCTGCACCTGGTGCAGTCGTCGCCGGGCGCGCTGACCGAGCAGATCGTCTACCTCGGCGCCTCGGGGCTCGCGGGGGTCGGACGCTTCCTGGTACTGCGGCTGTTCGTCTTCTCGGGCGACCGCGCGGAGGGCGCCGCCCGGCCGCGCGCCGTGCGGGCCGTCGCCCCGGTGGCGGTCAGGCGGGTGCCGCGCTCGGAGCTGGTGCTGGTCGCCGGGGCGTGAGGGGCGTTCCCGCTCCCGCCCGACACCAGTGCTGTCGCAGTCTGAGAACCGGACTGTGGAGGAAGATCAGCGTTGGGGCTGGCCGCGCAGTTCCCCGCGTGCCCCTGCGGGGCTTGGGCAGGTTTGTTGGTGCGGGTCCGCTGGGGCTGGTCGCGCAGTTCCTCGCGCCCCCGGGTAGGTGGGGGTTCAGCGGCGCTGTTGGGTGCGGGTCTGTCGTGGTTGAGCGCGCCGTTCCCCGCGCCCCTGGGTAGGTGGGGGCTCGAGTCCGATGGTTGGTGCGGGTTTGCTTTGGCTGAGCGCGCAGTTCCTCGCGCCCCTTACTAGAGGGGGCTCGGGCCGGTTGTTCGGTGTAGGGGGTGTGGCGGGATGTGTGGCCGCAGCGTACG
>NZ_JBLFJV010000009.1:0-19766 GCF_047444975.1 Streptomyces sp. CWNU-52B
ATTATTGTGAGAGAGCCCCCGCACTTCGGTGCGGGGGCTTTTTTGCGTTCCCGTGCAGACCCCCTACCCGCGAAGACTCCTTTCCACCGGTGATCCGGTGTGGGTCAGAGACGGCCTGCCGCCTTGAGAGCGAGATACGCGTCCGCGAGAGCCGGCGGCAGATCGTCCGGCGTCGCGTCGACGACAGTGACACCGTGTCGGGTCAGCTGCTCGGCGGTGCGGTGACGTTCCGTCTGGGCCTGCGCCGCCGCCGCGGCCTCGTACACGGACTCGGTGCTGCCCCGTGCCGTGGCCATGCGCTCGATGTGCGGGTCGGAGACCGAGGCGACGAGGACCGTGTGGCGCTGGGTGAGGCGGGAGAGTACCGGAAGCAGGCCCTCCTCGATGGGGGCCGCGTCCAGGGTCGTGAGGAGCACGATCAGTGAGCGGCGGGGCGCTGTGCGGAGCGCGGTGGAGGTGAGGCCGCGGGCGTCCGTCTCGACGAGTTCCGGCTCCAGGTGTGCCATGGCGTTGACCAGGGAGGGAAGGACATCGCCCGCGGCTCGTCCCTGTACCAGCGCGCGTACCCGGCGGTCGTAGGCGAGGAGGTCCACCCGGTCGCCGGCGCGGGACGCGAGGGCCGCCAGGAGCAGGGCCGCGTCCATGGAGGCGTCGAGGCGGGGAGCGTCTCCGACGCGGCCCGCGGCGGTGCGGCCCGTGTCCAGGATCAGGAGGATGTGCCGGTCGCGTTCGGGACGCCAGGTGCGTACCGCGACCTTCGGCCGGCGGGCGGTGGTGCGCCAGTCGATCGAGCGGGTGTCGTCGCCCGGAACGTAGTCGCGCAGGCTGTCGAACTCGGTTCCCTCACCGCGGGTCAGAACGCTGGTGCGGCCGTCGAGTTCGCGCAGCCGGGCCAGTTTCGACGGCAGGTGCTTGCGGCTGGTGAAAGGCGGCAGGACGCGTACCGTCCACGGGACCTTGTGGTTGCCCTGGCGGGCGAAGAGGCCCAAGGGACCGTACGAGCGGATGGTGACCCGGTCGGCCTGGCGGTCGCCGCGGCGGGTGGGGCGCAGGCGGGTCGTCACACGGCGGCGTTCGCCCGGCGGGACCGTCACCTGGTGGCGGGACGCGGTGACTTCCGCGCCGGGCTGCCAGCTGCTCGGGGGCCAGGCGTCACGGATGCGGGCGCGCAGGGGGCGGCTCGACGTGTTGGTGACGGTGAGGGTGACGTCGGCGGTTTCCCCGAGGCGTACCGAGGTGGCGCCGGAGCGGGTCAGACCGAGCCGGCGTACCGGTGCCGCCAGGGCGAAGTCGCAGGCGCAGGCGAGGGCCAGCGGGGCGTTGACGGCGAGGATGCCTGTCCAGCCGGGCTCCCAGAGGCCCACGGGGAGGGTGCCGAGAGCCGCGAGGAGGGCGGCGCGGCCGGTGAGGGCCATCAGCGGGGTACGGGGACGTGGGAGAGGATCGCGTTGATGACCGAGTCGGCCGTCACGCCCTCCATCTCGGCCTCCGGGCGGAGCTGTACGCGGTGGCGCAGCGTCGGCAGCGCGAGGGCCTTCACGTCGTCGGGGATGACGTAGTCGCGGCCGGTCAGCCAGGCCCAGGCGCGGGCCGTGGCGAGGAGCGCCGTCGCGCCCCGGGGTGAGACGCCGAGGATGAGGGACGGCGAGTCGCGGGTGGCGCGGCAGATGTCCACCACGTAGCCGGTGATCTCGGGGGAGACCGCGGTCTTGGCGACGGCCGCGCGGGCCGCTTCGAGGTCTGCCGGACCCGCCACGGGGCGTACGCCGGCGGCGCGCAGGTCGCGGGGGTTGAAGCCCTCCGTGTGCCGGGTGAGGACGTCGATCTCGTCCTCGCGGGAGGGGAGAGGGATCGTCAGTTTGAGGAGGAAGCGGTCCAGTTGGGCTTCCGGGAGGGGGTACGTGCCCTCGTACTCGACCGGGTTCTGTGTCGCGGCGACCAGGAACGGCTCGGGGAGCGGGCGTGCCGTGCCGTCGACCGTGACCTGGCGTTCCTCCATCGCTTCGAGGAGCGAGGACTGGGTCTTGGGCGGGGTGCGGTTGATCTCGTCGGCGAGCAGGAGGTTCGTGAAGACCGGGCCGGGCTGGAAGGAGAACTCCGCGGTGCGGGCGTCGTAGACGAGGGAGCCCGTGATGTCGCTGGGCATCAGGTCGGGGGTGAACTGGACGCGCTTCGTGTCGAGTTCCAGCGCGGCGGCGAGGGCCCGCACGAGGAGTGTCTTGGCGACTCCGGGCACTCCTTCGAGGAGTACGTGTCCGCGGCACAGGAGGGCGACGACGAGGCCGGTCACGGCGGGGTCCTGGCCGACCACGGCTTTGGCGATCTCGGCGCGCAGGGCTTCCAGGGAGTCGCGGGCTGAGCCCTGATTCCCGGTGCTCCCGGCGTTGTCAGTGGTCGGGTCCATCATGGACGGCGTACCTCTCTTTCGAGGGCGTCGAGTTGGTCGGCGAGATCGATGAGGGCCGCGTCGTCGCGGGGCGGCGGCCCGAAGAGGAGGGCGTGCAGGGACTGTCCTTCCCGGTGGAGCCGGGCGGACAGAGCGGGGAGCAGGGCTTCGGGCGCGTGCGCCTGAGCGGGGGAGACACCGACGAGGGGGGCGAGGCGGGTCCGGGTGGTGGAGCGCAGGGCGCCGGCCGCGCGGTCGCGGGCGTTGGACTTGCGGTAGAGGCGGGCGCGGCCTTCGACGGTCTCGGAGGCGCGGATCGCGACGGGGAGCCGTTCGGGGACGAGCGGGCCGAGGCGGCGGGCGCGCCAGAGGGCGGCGAGCACCGCGGCGATGAAGAGCTGCAGCGTGCCCCAGAGCCAGCCGGAGGGGATCAGGTCGAGGAAGCTCCGGTCACCCGCCTCGGTGGCCGAGTCGTCGGAGAGCGAGGGGAGGTACCAGACCACATGGGGGCGGGAGCCGAGGAGCTGGAGGGCGAGGGAGGCGTTGCCCTGCTCGTCGAGGCGGTCGTTCTGAAGGATGTCGGGCGCGCCGAGTACGACGGTGTCGCCGTTCCCTTGGGATGCCGGCACGCGCAGCAGGGTGGCCAGGCCGTCGCTGGGGTAGCAGGAGTCGGCGCCGGGCGCGTTCGTCGAGTAGCGCATGCCGCCCGTGTCGGCGGTGCCCGCTCGGCGGGCCGCGGACAGGGTGCAGCCGGGCCGGAGCGCGGAGTCGAAGCTGGGGGTGGGGTCCGCCGTCACGCCGGGCGCGAGGGCGCCGACGGACGGGGTGCCGGGGGCCACGAGGACGGTGCGCCCGCCGGAGCTCCCGAACGCGGCGTGGAGGCGTCCCTGTTGACGGTCGGTCAACAGGTCGGGGCCGGTGATCAGGAGTGTCGTGTCGGGGCCGGCCGCGCGGCCCGCCTCCGCCAGGGTGGTCACCACGCGCGTGGACACGCCCTGGTCGGCGAGGAGTTCGGCGACGGCGCGGCTGCCGGCGGGGTCGGCGGAGCGCGGGTCGAGGCTGCCGTGCCGGGCGCCGGAGCGTACGACGGCGATGACGACGGCGGCGGTCAGCAGGATCACGAGGGCGAGCAGGATCCCGCGCGAGCGGGTCCACACCTGACGGACGGTGGGCGAGTCCGACGTGGACGGCGGCGCGGGGGAGGGTGCCGAGGAGGGCGCCGGGCTGGAGGGCAGGGTGGCCTCGGAGGTCATCGGGCTGCCCCCTGGTGGGCGCTGTGGTTCGTGTCGGCGGCGCTGCTCGTGAGGACCGGCCTGGCGCGTTCCAGGTCGCGGTCCAGCTGCGCGAGGCGGTGGTACGTCTCCGGGTCCGCCGACCGTCCGCCGTACGTCACGTCGTCGAAGTCCCGTGCCGCGGCGCGCAGCCGCTCCGTGTGGGCCGGGAGTGTGCGGCCTGCTTCCGCGGCGGCCTCGTCGGCGGTGCGCCCGGGGCGGGGGTCGAGCAGCGCGCGTTCCTCCAGGGAGCGCACGACGGCGCGCATGCGTTCCTGGACGGCCTGGTTCCAGTGGCTTTGGGCGGCCTGTGCCTCGGCGGCCGCGCGGTGCTCGGCGGCGCTGCGCGGCCGGTCGTCGAAGAGCGGGGCCGCGGACGAGGGGCCGCGGCGGGGGGAGCCGAGTCGCCACCAGAGGGCGCCCAGGAGTGCCACGGCCGCCAGGACGACGACCAGGAGGCCGAGTCCGCCTCCCGGGGTCGCCGAGGAGGCGGCGCCGAGCAGTTTGTCGACCCACTCCCAGAAGGCGTTCAGGGCCCTTCGGAGCAGGCTGGGGTCGTTCTCGTGGTACATCCGCTTCGACAGCTCGTGCCGGGCGGCCTCCCGCGCGGGGTCGCGCGGGACGGTCACCGGCGGTTCGCCGTCGCCGCGTGACTGCGCCAGTGCCAGTGCCGTACTGAGAACTCCCCCCGCCGGACTCACTCCGTCAGCTCCCCGCGGTGGAGCCGGGGGCGCCCGGTCCGTAGTCCTGGACGCCGGCCGCGCGGGCCAGGTCGAGGTCGAGGGCCTCGCGGCGGATGCGCTGGTCGATGTAGAGGAGCACACCGACACCGGCGGTGATCGGGAAGGTGAGCATGGAGCCGATCACCGAGCCGACGCCACTGACGATGAGGAACGTCCAGCCGAGGTCGCCGCCGCCGGTGTCGAGCAGCCCGCTGATGCCGTCGCCGCCGAGCGCGGAGGCGAGTACGGCGAACGGGATCACGATGATCGACGCGAGGATGTTCGCGATGATCGTGGCGAGGAGCTGGATGCCGAAGACCCGCCACCAGGAGCCGCGGACCAGCTTCGCGGAGCGGCTCAGCGACTTCAGGACGCCCTGCTTCTCCAGCATCAGCGCCGGCGAGGCCAGGGAGAGGCGGATCATCGCCCAGAGGGCGACGAAGGCCGCGGCCAGGCCGCCGAGGGCGGCGAGCGCGACACCGCCGTCGCCGCCGCCCGCGAGGCCGACGAGGACGCCGGGCAGGATGCCCACGGCGGTGATCGCGACCGCGATGAGCGGCAGCAGGAAGGTCAGGCCGAAGAGCCTGAGCAGCTGGGGCCGGGCGTCGCGCCAGGCCTCGGCGGTGGTCACCGGCTTGCCGAGGACGGCACGGCTGGTCACGGTCGTGAGCAGGGCCGTCGCGACGATGGTGCCCAGCAGGGTGATGAGCAGGATGACACCGGAGCTCAGCAGGGTGTCGCCCAGGGCGCGGGTCAGTTCCCCGGCGGTGGCGTCGGGGTCCTCGAGGACGTCCGCGCTGCCGCTGTCGTCCAGCAGGAAGCCCTGGAGGAGGATCACCACGATCTGGGTGACGACCGCGACGGTCAGCGAGATGCCGAGGACCGTGCGCCAGTGCGTACGCATCGTCGACACCGCGCCGTCGAGGATCTCACCGACGCCGAGCGGGCGGAGCGGGATCACGCCGGGCTTGGCCGCGGGCGGCGGACCGCCCCAGCCGCTTCCCCAGCCTGGGTGGCCGCCAGGGCCCTGCCCGTAGCCGCCGCCGTATCCGCCCGGACCGCCGGGGCCGGGGGGAGGCGGGCCGCCCCAGCCGGGGCCGGGCGGGGGTGGCGGGGCCTGGGGCGGGGCGCCCTGCGGGCCGCCCGGCGAGGGCCACTGGGCGGGCGGAGGCTGCTCCTTGGACCACTTCGGGCCCGGACCGGACGGGGTGGAGCCCGGCTGAGCCGGCTCTCCCGAGGGGTGCGGTGGGCCGGGCCGGTCGGTGGGCCGGGCAGGGGCGGAAGGCGTCGGCTCCTGTCCGTTCTGCCCGTCGGAGGGGGCAGATCCGGGCGATGCCCAGCCCGGAGTGTCGTTCATCGTCGCTCCTTCACGGTGCCCGTCCGCGGTCGCGGCGGCAGGTTGGCAGCCCATCGTGTCACGGTGCGGCCGGGAAGTGACCGGGTGCCGTATGGGCTGCACACCTTCAATTGTCCGCCTCGTACGGGGCAGACTGGGCGGATGGCTGATCAGTACGCGCAGTTCCGCGAGGACAACCGGCCCCCCGAGATACCCGCGATCCGATGGGACGAGCCGCCGGAGGGACCCGTGCTGGTCCTCCTCGACCAGACGCGGCTGCCCGCCGAGGAGGTCGAGCTGGTGTGCACGGACGCGCCCGCACTGGTGGACGCGATCCGGTCGCTCGCGGTGCGCGGGGCGCCGCTGCTCGGTATCGCCGGGGCGTACGGGGTCGCTCTCGCCGCCGCCCGGGGGTTCGACGTGGACGAGGCCGCGGCCTCGCTGGCGGGTGCGCGGCCCACCGCGGTGAACCTCTCGTACGGGGTGCGCCGGGCGCAGGAGGCCCATCTGGCCGCCCTGCGGGCCGGGGGCGGCCAGGAGCAGGCAGCGGCGGCCGCGCTGGCCGCCGCGCGGGCACTCCACCTGGAAGACGCCGAGGCCAGCGGGCGTATGGCCGTGCACGGTCTGACGCTTCTCGACGAGTTGCTGCCGGGGGGAAACCACCGGATTCTCACGCACTGCAACACCGGCGCGCTGGTGTCCGGCGGGGAGGGGACGGCGTTCGCCGTGGCGCTCGCGGCGCACCGCGCGGGGCGGCTGCGCAGGCTCTGGGTGGACGAGACACGCCCGTTGCTGCAGGGTGCTCGCCTGACCTCGTATGAGGCGGCGCGCGCCCAAATGGCGTACACCTTGCTCACGGACAACGCTGCCGGGTCATTGTTCTCGGCGGGAGAGGTGGATGCGGTGCTCATCGGAGCGGACCGGATTGCCGCCGACGGTTCGGTGGCGAACAAGGTGGGGAGCTATCCGCTCGCGGTGCTGGCCAGGTACCACCACGTGCCGTTCATCGTGGTGGCGCCGTTGACGACGGTGGACCCGGCCACTCCGAACGGAGCATCGATCGAGGTCGAGCAGCGTGCCAGTCATGAAGTGACCGAGATCACAGCACCGCTGGTGCCCGTGGCGGGAGTCGAAGCGGGAGGCGGGATACCGGTGGCACCTCTGGGGACCCAGGCGTACAACCCGGCTTTCGACGTGACGCCGCCCGAGTTGGTGACGGCGATCGTCACCGAGGAGGGCGTCGTGTCGCCCGTCACGACCGAGGCGCTCGCGGAGCTGTGTGACAGGTCACGCCAGGTAACGATTTAGTTAATGGGATGATGTCGTTTATGAAGGGACGAGTCCTTGTCGTCGATGACGACACCGCACTGGCCGAGATGCTCGGCATTGTGTTGCGTGGTGAAGGTTTTGAGCCGTCTTTCGTAGCCGACGGCGACAAGGCGCTGGCCGCTTTCCGTGAGAGCAAGCCCGACCTGGTGCTCCTGGACCTGATGCTTCCCGGCCGGGACGGCATCGAGGTGTGCCGCCTGATCAGGGCGGAGTCCGGGGTACCGATCGTGATGCTCACCGCGAAGAGCGACACCGTCGATGTCGTGGTCGGCCTGGAGTCGGGAGCGGACGACTACATCGTCAAGCCGTTCAAGCCAAAGGAGCTGGTGGCCCGGATCCGGGCCAGGCTGCGCAGGTCCGAGGAACCGGCGCCCGAGCAGCTCGCGATCGGCGATCTTGTCATCGACGTGGCCGGTCACTCTGTGAAGCGGGACGGCGCCTCGATCGCGCTCACCCCGCTGGAGTTCGACCTGCTGGTGGCGCTGGCCCGCAAGCCGTGGCAGGTGTTCACGCGTGAGGTGCTCCTGGAGCAGGTGTGGGGCTACCGGCACGCGGCGGACACCCGTCTGGTGAACGTCCATGTGCAGCGGCTGCGTTCCAAGGTCGAGAAGGACCCGGAGCGGCCGGAGATCGTGGTGACCGTCCGTGGCGTCGGTTACAAGGCCGGACCGAGCTGACGTGTCCCGGGACAGTGCCGCTCCGGCGCCCGGCGAGCCGGGGGCTCGCCCGGGGCGGCCTGTCGGCCGGAAGATGACGGGCTCCCACTGGGGACGGCTCGTCGAGGGCGGGCTGCTCCAGGGCGGTGTCCAGGGCAGCCCGGTCCTGCGGCTCTTCATGCGCTGGGTGCGCCGTCCGCTGCTGCCGGTCATGCGGCTGTGGCGGCGCAACATCCAGCTCAAGGTCGTCGTCACGACCCTGCTGATGTCGCTGGGTGTGGTCCTGCTGCTGGGTTTCGTCGTGATCGGGCAGGTGCGCAACGGCCTGCTGGACGCCAAGGTGAAGGCCTCCCAGAGCCAGGCCACGGGCGGCTTCACGGTCGCCAAACAGGAGGCCGACAGCGCGAAGGGCACCGGCGGGGACGACCGCGCCGACCCGGGTGACAACCCCGTCCAGAACGTCAGCGGCTGGATGAGCTCCCTCGTCGAGTCGCTCTCCAGCGGCGGCCAGGGCGCGTTCAGCGTCGTGACCCTCGGCACCACCACCTCGGACAGCAGCAGGGGCCTCGGCCCGCGCGCCTCGGGTTATGTCGACCCGAGCCTCAGCGTGCCCCAGGACCTGCGCGAGCGGGTGGACGGCGGCCGGGGCGCGACCCAGAGCTATACGCGCATCGTCTACACCAACGGCCAGGAGTCCCAGCCGGCGCTGATCATCGGCATCCAGGTCAACGACCCCAAGGGCGACCCGTACCAGCTGTACTACCTCTTCCCGCTCACGCAGGAGGAGAAGTCGCTCAGCCTGGTCAAGGGGACGCTCGCGACGGCGGGTCTCTTCGTCGTGGTGCTGCTCGGAGCGATCGCGTGGCTCGTGGTGCGCCAGGTCGTCACGCCCGTACGGATGGCCGCCGGGATCGCCGAGCGGCTGTCCGCGGGACGCCTCCAGGAACGGATGAAGGTCACCGGCGAGGACGACATCGCGCGGCTCGGCGAAGCCTTCAACAAGATGGCGCAGAACCTCCAGCTGAAGATCCAGCAGCTGGAGGACCTGTCGCGGATGCAGCGCAGGTTCGTGTCCGACGTGTCGCACGAGCTGCGTACGCCGTTGACGACGGTCCGGATGGCGGCCGACGTCATCCACGACGCGCGCGTGGACTTCGATCCGATGACCGCCAGGTCGGCCGAGCTGCTCGCCGACCAGCTGGACCGGTTCGAGACGCTCCTCGCGGATCTGCTGGAGATCAGCCGCTTCGACGCGGGCGCGGCGGCCCTGGAGGCCGAGCCGATAGACCTGCGGGAGGTCGTCCGCAGGGTGATCAGCGGGGCCGAGCCGCTCGCCGAGCGCAAGGGCACCCGCATACGCGTCGTGGGGGACCAGCAGCCCGTGGTCGCCGAGGCGGACACCCGGCGGGTGGAGCGGGTGCTGCGCAACCTCGTGGTCAACTCCGTGGAGCACGGCGAGGGCAAGGACGTCGTGGTCAAGCTCGCGTCCGCGGGCGGAGCGGTCGCCATCGCGGTGCGCGACTACGGAGTGGGGCTCAAGCCCGGTGAGGCGACCCGGGTGTTCAGCCGCTTCTGGCGGGCCGACCCGGCACGCGCGCGCACCACCGGCGGTACGGGCCTGGGCCTGTCCATCGCCCTGGAGGACGCGCGGCTGCACGGCGGCTGGCTGCAGGCGTGGGGCGAACCGGGCGGTGGCTCGCAGTTCCGGCTGACGCTGCCGCGGACGGCGGACGAGCCGCTGCGGGGCTCGCCGATACCGCTGGAGCCCAAGGACTCGCGGCGCAACCGCGGCCTGAACGACGCGGGGCTGCCGCTCGGCGGCACCCAGAAACTGGCCACCGTACCGGCGCAGCCCGCCGGGGAGCGGGCGGTGCCGCCGATGCCGGCGCGCGCCCCCAGGGTGGCGGGAGCGGTGGACCCGGCGGCGCTGCCCGGCAGCGGCGCGCGTGTGGTGCCGCGACCCACGGCGGAGACCCGCGGCCCGGCCGCGACGCAGGAAGAGGCACCGGAAGCGATCTCGGAAGAGATGTCCGACGCGACAGCGGACGCGGTGCCGGAACAGGCTTCGGTTCCACCGTCGGAGTCGCCGTCGGAACCGCCGTCGGGGTCGCCGTCGGAACAGGTGAAGCATGAGGAGGGGTCTCGTGGGCGCTGACCGCGATCGGGGCGGCCGTCGGCGTCCGGTACGCACGGCGGTGTACGCGGTCTGCGGGACCGTACTGCTGGCCGGGTGCGCGTCGATGCCGGACGGCGGGGACCTGCGGGACGTCGAGGCCTCCCAGCGGCCGGACGCGCAGGTCAGGGTCTTCGCGATGCCACCCCGGGAGAACGCGCAGCCGGAGGAGATAGTCCAGGGTTTCCTCGAAGCGCTGACCAGCGACGACCCGGAGTTCGAGACGGCCCGCAAGTACCTGACCGACAAGGCGTCGCAGGAGTGGCGTCCGAACGAGTCGACGACGGTGCTCGCGGACGGCCCGAACACCGCGGCGCAGCACAGCGGCAGCCGGGAGGCGACCGGTGACTACGCCTACTCGCTGATCGGCACCAAGGTCGCCACGGTGGACTCGCAGTTCGCCTACAAGCCTGCCGAGGGGGCGTACAACGCGACCGTGCACCTCACGGAGCGGAAGGCCGCGGACGGCGCCAAGGAGTGGCGCATCGACGCCCCGCCGCCGGGCCTGGTGATGGGGATGTCCGACTTCCAGCGCAACTACGAGTCCGTCAACAAGTACTACTTCGCCTCGAACACCGAGGGCAGGACCGACGACCAGCTCGGCGCGGTCGCCGACCCCGTCTACGTACGGGAGCAGGTGGACCCGGTGACGCAGATGGTCCGCTCGGTCCTGAAGGGCCCGACGAGCTGGCTCAAGCCGGTGGTCAGGTCGAGCTTCCCCACCGGTACGGCGCTGAAGAAGGGCGTCAAGTCGCTGACGCCCGACGACCAGAACCGGCTGACGGTGCCGCTGAACGCCAGTGCCGACCGGGTCGGGCAGGCCGTGTGCACGGAGATGGCCGCCCAGATCCTGTTCACGCTCCAGGACCTGACGCCCACGGGCATCGACGAGGTGGAGCTGCAGCGTTCGGACGGTACGCAGTCGTGCGTGCTCAGCGGCGACCGGGCGGAGATCTACGTCGCGCACGGCCCGGCCAAGCGCGCCGAGTACGAGTACTTCATCGACGGCGAGAAGCGGCTGGTCCGGATACCGGGGGCCGGCAGCGAGCAGGAGCCCGAGCCGGTGCCCGGTGCGCTCGGCGACGGGGGCAAGGAACTGCGGGCGGCCGCGGTCTCGCGGGACGAGGACACCGCCGCCGGGGTGTCGGTCGACGGACGCTCGATGTACGTGGGGTCCCTCGCGTCGGGCGGCTCGCTCGGGGAGGCCGTGCTGCGCAGCAAGGCCACGTCCCCGGACGACGGCCTGACGACGCCCAGTTGGGACGCGAGCGGTGACCTGTGGGTGGCCGACCGCGACCCGAAGCGCTCCCGGCTGCTCCTGCTGTCGAAGGGCGCGGGCGACCCGCTGGTGGTCAGGACACCCGGCCTGGAGGGGCGGATCGAGGCGGTGCGGGTGGCCGCGGACGGGGTGCGGATCGCGCTGGTGGTGCGGGACGACGACCGCACGACCCTGCTCATGGGGCGGATCGAACGCGCGGACGCGCGGGGTGCGGGCGACGCGAGCGGGAAGGGCGCCGTCGCGATCCGTGAACTGCGGGCCGTGGCACCGCAGCTGGAGGAGGTCACGGCCATGTCCTGGGCGGGCGACAGCCGCCTGGTCGTGGTCGGGCGCGAGGCCCGTGGCGTGCAGCAGATCCAGTACGTCCAGGTCGACGGGTCCACGCCGGTCGGCCCGGCTCCGTCCGCGCTCACCGGGGTGAAGGAGATCGCCGCCTCCGAGGACGAACGGCTGCCGCTGGTCGCGCACTCGGAGGACGGGATCGTGCGGCTGTCGACGGGTTCGCAGTGGCAGACCGTGGTGGAGACGGGGATGGCGCCGGTCTATCCGGGATGAGTCCCGAGCCGCGCCGGTGTCTGCGGCTGTGTGCGCGCCGGTGTGTGCGGTGGCGAGTTGTCCACAGGTAGTTGTCCACAGGGCTGGTCCCGGTGCTCGGGGATTTGGCACAGTGGTGGGCATGCGGGGGTGGTGGCAGGACCTCACCGACCTGGTGCTTCCGGCCGAGTGCGGAGGCTGTGGACGGCCTCGCACGGTGCTCTGCCCACAGTGCCGTGCCGCCCTGACGGGGGACGTACCGCGCCGGGTGCGACCGGAGCCTGAGCCGCCGGGACTGCCGGTGGTGCACGCGGCGGCTCCGTACGAGGACCGGGTGCGGGCGGCGCTCCTCGCCCACAAGGAACGGGGGGCGTTGGCGCTCGCCGGGCCGCTCGGCGTGGCCCTGGCGGGGGCCGTGCGTGCGGGGCTCGGCGCTGGTGGACGTCCCGTGCTGCTGGTTCCCGTGCCGTCGGCGCGGTGGGCCGTGCGGGCGCGGGGGCACGACCCCGTGCGGCGGATCGCGTTCGCCGCGGCGGCCGAGCTGCGGCGCACCGGGACGCCGGCCCGGGTGCTGGCCCTCCTGCGGCAACGGCGTGCCGTGGCCGACCAGTCGGGGCTCGACGCGCGTCAGCGGCTGGACAATCTCGCCGGTGCCCTGGAGGCGGCTCCCGGGGGAGTACGGCTGCTGGGCAGCGGCGGCGGACGGATCGTGCTCGTCGACGATCTGATGACGACGGGCGCCTCCTTGGCCGAGGCGGCGCGGGCCCTGAGGGCCGTTCTCCCGGAAAAGGGCGGATTCTACGGCCGGGTAACAACCAGAACGACGGAAGAAGCGGCGGGACGGGCACCGATGACAGGTGTAGACCGGCAAGCAGCGGTCAGGGAAAAGAAGGGCGCGAACAGCACGGAAGACCGGGTTGTCGCGGCAGTGATCGCGACATCTCCAGTTTCTTTCGAAATAAACCGGAACTGACAGCGGACTTGCGTCGTTGCAGGTAGTAAGAGGTTCCATTCACTTCAATGGAGGTACACGGCAGTAGAGGGTGACGACATCCGTCCAGGCGAGATATGTTCGGTTGTGAGGGAATGGCGGTCGCCGTCCCTTGCATATCGGAATGCCGCGCCGTGGGTTTTCCTCATTCACCCGGGACGGTGGGGTGGAGATCTTGCCCGCGGGGGAGGAGGAGGTGGAAGTCACCGAGTCCGAGGCTCCGGAACGCGCTGGAGCCTGGTGCAAAAAGGAGATGCTCCGCCGTCGAAGCGGAGCGATCCGGGAACGGAGTTCTGCGTGGACATCGTCGTCAAGGGCCGCAAGACCGAGGTGCCCGAGCGGTTCCGCAAGCACGTGGCCGAGAAGCTGAAGCTGGAGAAGATCCAGAAGCTCGATGGCAAGGTGATCAGCCTGGACGTCGAGGTGTCCAAGGAGCTGAACCCCCGGCAGGCCGACCGCTCCGACCGAGTGGAGATCACACTTCACTCCCGCGGTCCGGTGATCCGGGCAGAGGCGGCGGCAAGCGATCCGTACGCGGCGCTGGACCTCGCGGCGGACAAGCTGGAGGCGCGGCTGCGCAAGCAGCACGACAAGCGCTACACCCGTCGCGGCGCCCGCAGGATCTCGGCCGCCGAGGTCGTCGACCACGTCCCGGACGCGGCGACGCTCGACGGGAACGGCAGTGTCGTCCACGACGAAGAGCCCGAGGACGTGCCGACCAAGAAGATCGGCTCCCTCGAGGTGAAGGGTGACGGCCCCCTCGTCGTCCGCGAGAAGACCCACGTCGCGTCCCCGATGTCGCTGGACCAGGCGCTCTACGAGATGGAACTGGTCGGGCACGACTTCTACTTGTTCGTCGACTCCGAGACCAAGGAACCGAGTGTCGTCTACCGGCGGCACGCGTACGACTACGGCGTCATCCACCTCAGCACGGACCCGATGGTCGCCGAGGCGCAGCAGGCCCCCGCAGGCGGGGCGCTCGGCGGCTGACCCCGCCCGGTGAGCGCTGAGCCGGTGCCCCTGGAGTGCCCGTGCGCCCCCAGGGGCACCGGTGTGCGACCCCTTCGTGCCCCGCTCTGTCATCCCGTTGTCGTCGGGGCATGAAATCATGGCCGTACCGGCCTCAACCGGTGTGCCGTCGCGCCGGGTTGGCGTCGGCACAGGAACACAGGCCACGGCCTTCAGGGGGAGGAACCATGGCGGACAGCTTCGGACCGATGCGTGACGAGGATGCCGACGACGGCGTCGTCGGCGTGGGCCCGGACACGGGCGCCCCGCGCAAGGAGCCCATTCGCGTCCTTGTCGTGGATGACCACGCCCTCTTCCGCCGCGGCCTGGAGATCGTGCTGGCCGCCGAGGAGGACATCCAGGTCGTCGGGGAGGCGGGGGACGGTGCCGAGGCGGTCGACAAGGCCGCCGATCTGCTGCCGGACATCGTGCTGATGGACGTACGGATGCCCAAGCGCGGCGGGATCGAGGCGTGCACGTCCATCAAGGAGGTCGCCCCCAGCGCGAAGATCATCATGCTGACGATCAGTGACGAGGAGGCCGACCTCTACGACGCGATCAAGGCGGGGGCCACGGGGTACCTCCTGAAGGAGATCTCCACGGACGAGGTGGCCACGGCCATTCGCGCGGTCGCGGACGGGCAGTCGCAGATCAGCCCCTCGATGGCCTCGAAGCTGCTCACCGAGTTCAAGTCGATGATCCAGCGCACGGACGAGCGGCGGCTGGTGCCGGCGCCTCGGCTCACCGATCGTGAGCTGGAGGTCCTGAAGCTGGTGGCGACCGGGATGAACAACCGGGACATCGCCAAGGAGTTGTTCATCTCCGAGAACACCGTGAAGAACCACGTGCGGAACATCCTGGAGAAGCTGCAGCTGCACTCCAGGATGGAGGCCGTGGTGTACGCGATGCGGGAGAAGATTCTCGAGATCCGGTAGGGGCGGCGTGAGTTACCCCTGAAAAGCCCGGACCCTAGCCCAGTCGTCCTGCCAGTTCCGCTGTGAGGGCGTCGCGCAGGGCCGGGGTGTTGGCTCTTTCCACGCGGATGTCCGTGCAGTTGACCCAGGTGGCTGCTTCCACGAGGGCCTGGGCCACCGCCGGGACGGACTTGGGGGTGTCCAGGGTGACCTGCTTGGCGATCAGGGTGGTGCCCTCGCGGGCCGGGTCGACGCGGCCGACGAGCTGTCCGCCGGCCAGTACCGGCATGGCGAAGTAGCCGTACACCCGCTTGGGCTTGGGGACGTAGGCCTCCAGGCGGTGGGTGAAGCCGAAGATCCGCTCCGTGCGCGCCCGGTCCCAGACCAGTGAGTCGAACGGGGACAGGAGCGTGGTGCGGTGCCGGCCGCGCGGGGTCGTCCCCAGCGCCGCGGGATCCGCCCAGGCCGGCTTGGACCAGCCCTCCACCGTGACCGGGACCAGGCCCGACTCCGCGATCACCGCGTCGACCTGCTCGCCCTTGAGGCGGTGGTAGTCGGCGATGTCCGCGCGGGTGCCGACGCCCAGGGACCGGCCCGCCAGCGCCACCAGGCGGCGCAGGCACTCCGCGTCGTCCAGCTCGTCGTGCAGCAGGGTGTCCGGGATCGCCCGCTCGGCGAGGTCGTACACCCGCTTCCAGCCGCGGCGCTCCGTGCACACCACCTCTCCGTACATCAGCGCGCGCTCGACGGCGACCTTCGTGCCCGACCAGTCCCACCACTCGCTGGTCTTCTTCGCGCCGCCCAAGTCGGTGGCCGTGAGCGGCCCCTCGGCCCGCAGCTGCTTGATGACCTGGTCGTACGTGCCGTCCGGCAGCGCGTGGTTCCAGTGCGGGCGGGCGCGGTAGGCGCGGCGGCGGAAGGCGAAGTGCGGCCACTCCTCGACGGGGAGGATGCAGGCCGCGTGCGACCAGTACTCGAAGGCGTGGGGCCGCGCCGGGCTCGTACCGGCCGGGGCCGGGGTCCAGTAGGCGTCGTCGACCGTTCTGCGGCCGACGGCGCCGAGGCGTGCGTACGGGATGAGTTCGTGGGAGCGGGCCAGGACGGAGATGGTGTCGAGCTGGACCGCGCCCAGATGTCGCAGCACGCCCCGGACGCCGCCCCTGCGGTCGGGGGCGCCGAGGAAGCCCTGCGCGCGCAGGGCGATCCGGCGGGCCTCGTCGGCGGAGAGTTCGGCGGTCGGGCGCGGCAGACTCGTCATGGTCCGCACGATAGGCGGTGCCACTGACAATCGCTTCCGACCTGGGCGTTCACGCGGACGGAGGGGGCGAGCGGACGGTCAGGCCGGCCGGGGAGCGGGCAGGTACGGCGTCGCCGACGGCAGCCCCAGGTCCGACGGGAGCAGGGAGCCGACCCAGCAGTCGCGGCGTACGCCCTTGTTGTTGACGCCGGCGCGGAGAGTCCCCTCCAGGGTGAATCCGGCGCGTTCGGCGACCGCGAGGGAGCCCGTGTTGCCCACCTCGGCCCGCCACTCGACGCGGTCCATGGCCCGTTGGGTGAACGCCCAGCGGGCGGCGGTGAGGGCGGCCTCGGTGATGTAGCCGTTGCCCCGGTGCTCCTTCGCCGCGCAGAAGCCGATCTCGCCGACGCCCAGGGAACGCATCGTGAGGGCGAGCATGCCGACGAGTTCACCGCTCACGGGCAGGAAGACACCGAAGGTGAACATCGAGCAGTCCGCCCAGCCGTCGGGCACCATCTGCTCGGTGAACGCCGTGGCGTGCTCCCGCAGATAGGGCGACGGGATCGTGGTCCAGCGCTGGATGTCGGGATCCTGGACGGCGTCGAAGACGGCGGCGGTGTCGTGCGCGCCCACCGTGCGCAGCAGGAGTCGTTCGGAGGTCAGGGTGACGGGGTCCATCGGCCGATTCTGCGCGGGCTTCGGTACGGAAGCCATCACTTTCGCTCTGAGTGAGGCCGTCGTCACCTTTCGTGGTGTCGGTGCGGCACCTTCCGCATCCTCCGCCCGTTGTCTCCATGGCTGTCACATGCAGACCTCCCGGCGCGGTGGGGTCCTCGCTTACGATGGCCGTTGCTCAAGCTGTGATGTGACTCTGTTGATTTGACTCTGTCATTGAACTGTCAGTGAAACCGACCGTCCCAGGCCCGACCGGCAAGGAGACAAACCCCCGTGTCCGTCCTCTCGAAGATCATGCGTGCAGGCGAAGGAAAGATCCTGCGCAAGCTGCACCGCATCGCGGACCAGGTCAACTCCATCGAAGAGGACTTCGTTGACCTCTCCGACGCCGAGCTGCGAGCCCTGACCGATGAGTACAAGCAGCGGTACGCCGACGGGGAGACCCTCGACGACCTGCTGCCCGAGGCGTTCGCCACCGTCCGCGAGGCCGCCAAGCGCGCCCTCGGCCAGCGCCACTACGACGTGCAGATCATGGGCGGCGCCGCCCTCCACCTCGGCTACGTCGCCGAGATGAAGACCGGTGAGGGCAAGACCCTGGTCGGCACGCTGCCCGCGTATCTGAACGCCCTCTCCGGAGACGGCGTCCACCTCATCACGGTCAACGACTACCTGGCCGAGCGCGACTCCGAGATGATGGGCCGCGTCCACAAGTTCCTGGGTCTGACCGTCGGCTGCATCCTGGCCAACATGACGCCGGCCCAGCGCCGCGAGCAGTACGGCTGCGACATCACGTACGGCACGAACAACGAATTCGGCTTCGACTACCTGCGCGACAACATGGCGTGGTCGCAGGACGAACTGGTGCAGCGCGGCCACAACTACGCGATCGTCGACGAGGTCGACTCGATCCTGGTCGACGAGGCCCGTACGCCGCTGATCATCTCCGGCCCCGCCGACCAGGCCACCAAGTGGTATGGCGACTTCGCCAAGCTCGTCACGCGCCTGAAGAAGGGCGAGGCGGGCAACACCCTCAAGGGCATCGAGGAGACCGGCGACTACGAGGTCGACGAGAAGAAGCGCACGGTCGCCATCCACGAGCCCGGTGTCGCCAAGGTCGAGGACTGGCTGGGCATCGACAACCTCTACGAGTCGGTGAACACGCCGCTGGTGGGCTACCTGAACAACGCCATCAAGGCCAAGGAGCTCTTCAAGAAGGACAAGGACTACGTCGTCATCGACGGCGAAGTCATGATCGTCGACGAGCACACCGGCCGTATCCTCGCCGGCCGCCGCTACAACGAGGGCATGCACCAGGCCATCGAGGCGAAGGAAGGGGTGGACATCAAGGACGAGAACCAGACCCTCGCCACGATCACCTTGCAGAACTTCTTCCGCCTCTACGGCAAGCTCTCCGGTATGACCGGTACGGCGATGACCGAGGCCGCCGAGTTCCACCAGATCTACAAGCTCGGTGTCGTCCCGATCCCGACCAACCGGCCCATGGTCCGCATGGACCAGTCGGACCTGATCTACCGCACCGAGGTCGCGAAGTTCGACGCGGTGGTCGACGACATCGCCGAGAAGCACGAGAAGGGCCAGCCGATCCTGGTCGGCACCACCTCGGTCGAGAAGTCCGAGTACCTCTCGCAGCAGCTCAGCAAGCGCGGCATCCAGCACGAGGTGCTGAACGCGAAGCAGCACGACCGCGAGGCGCCGATCATCGCCCAGGCCGGCCGCAAGGGCGCGGTCACCGTCGCCACGAACATGGCGGGCCGTGGTACGGACATCAAGCTCGGCGGCAACCCCGACGACCTCGCCGAGGCGGAGCTGCGCCAGCGCGGCCTCGACCCCGAGGAGCACATCGAGGAGTGGGCCTCGGCGCTGCCGGCCGCCCTGGAGCGGGCCGAGAAGGCCGTGCAGACCGAGTTCGAAGAGGTCAAGGACCTCGGCGGGCTGTACGTGCTGGGCACCGAGCGCCACGAGTCGCGCCGTATCGACAACCAGCTGCGCGGTCGTTCCGGCCGTCAGGGCGACCCGGGCGAGTCCCGCTTCTACCTGTCCCTGGGCGACGACCTGATGCGGCTCTTCAAGGCGCAGATGGTCGAGCGCGTCATGTCGATGGCGAACGTGCCGGACGACGTGCCGATCGAGAACAAGATGGTCACCCGTGCCATCGCCTCCGCGCAGTCGCAGGTCGAGACGCAGAACTTCGAGACCCGCAAGAACGTCCTCAAGTACGACGAGGTCCTCAACCGGCAGCGCGAGGTCATCTACGGCGAGCGGCGCCGCGTCCTGGAGGGCGAGGACCTGCAGGAGCAGATCCAGCACTTCATGAACGACACGATCGACGCGTACATCGACGCGGAGACCGCGGAGGGCTTCGCCGAGGAGTGGGACGTCGACCGGCTGTGGGGCGCCTTCAAGCAGCTCTACCCGGTGAAGGTGACCGTCGAGGAGCTGGAGGAGGCGGCCGGTGACCGTGCCGGTCTGACCGCCGAGTTCATCTCCGAGTCCATCAAGGACGACATCTACGAGCAGTACGCGGCCCGTGAGGAGCAGCTCGGCTCCGAGATCATGCGGGAGCTGGAGCGGCGGGTCGTGCTGTCGGTCCTGGACCGCAAGTGGCGCGAGCACCTCTACGAGATGGACTACCTCCAGGAGGGCATCGGCCTGCGGGCGATGGCGCAGAAGGACCCGCTGGTCGAGTACCAGCGCGAGGGCTTCGACATGTTCACCGCCATGATGGACGGCATCAAGGAGGAGTCCGTCGGCTACCTGTTCAACCTGGAGGTCCAGGTCGAGCAGCAGGTCGAGGAGGTTCCGGTCGAGGACGCGAAGCCGTCGCTCGACAAGCAGGACGCCGTTCCCGCGGGGGCGGCGGGGGCCTCTCGGCCGGAGATCCGGGCGAAGGGGCTCGACAGTCCGCAGCGGCCCGACCGGCTGCACTTCTCCGCGCCCACGGTCGACGGGGAGGGTGGGGTCGTCGAGGGTGACTTCGCCACGGACGAGGAGCCGGTGCGGTCGGAGTCGGACGGGCTTACTCGTGCGGAGCGGCGTAAGCAGCAGAAGGGTGGGCGGCGTCGCAAGAAGTGACGGTTCGCTCTGCGGGACGCGCGGTTTGTGAGGCCGGCTTTTGAGGGGCCGGGCACCTTTGAGGGGTGCCCGGCCCTTTGTGCTGTCCTTCGGCCTTTGGCCTCCGGCCTGGGGCAGGTGAGGGGGCGGCTGGTTGGGGTGGTGTCGTCGGGTGCGGGTGGG